>PBBS01000011.1 GCA_002717805.1 Chloroflexota bacterium
CAGGTATCAGTTGAGTTATCGACCGAGATATGGGGCTATCTTAACACCATGGACGACCATGATGATCACGACGACCATGATGATCACGACGACCATGATGATCACGACAAGGATGGCGATCACAAAGATGGCGATCACAAAGATGATGATCACAAAGATGGCGATCACAAAGATGATGATCACAAAGATGGCGATCACAAAGATGATGATCACGACAAGGATCACGATGATCACGACAAGGATCACGATGATCATGATGATCACGATGACCACGCTGGCCATGATCATGGTGACCATGGATATGACTTACATTTTTGGCATGATCCAACAAAAGTTGTTTCTGCAATTGACGCTATATCTCAAGCATTGGTCAAAATGGACCCAGGCAGTGCGGAATACTACATAGACAATGCCTCTAGATATAAGCAGGAATTGGTAGATCTAGATAAGTGGATAAGTTCTGAACTAAGCGTTATACCAGATGAGCGAAGAGTGCTTATAACTAATCACGAAACTATGGGATACTTTGCTGACAGATATGACTTTGAGGTTCTAGGTTCGGTAATACCTAGTTTTTCATCAGGTACGGAAGCCAATGCTAAGGACCTGGCAAAGCTCATGGATGTTATAGAGGAGCATAATGTCAAGGTGCTCTTTGGCGAACCTCAGATGAGAGAGAAGATAGCAAATTCAATAGCAAGTGACTCTGGAGTTACAGTTGCTGTATTACATTCCGAAGTGTTAGGGGGTGAAGGAAGTGGTGCGGAGACATATGTCGATATGCTTAAGGTAAATGTTGGAATAATCGTGGATAGCTTGACTAATTAGACGGTTCCGGCAATATACGGCATCCGTCTTTGTCATAAACCCCACCTCTTAGACGGATGCTGTAGTTGTATATGGGAGAGGATTTTGCGAATGCAATAAGCTGGTCCCATTGGAGTCGCAGTTGTTGTATCGTGGTTCAAAATGCTAGGTACTTAAGTAAGTGATAGGGGTACATGTATTGATATGATTAAGTTAAATGTTAGTATAGCTGTGGATAGCTTGATTAATTAGACGGTTCCGGCAAGATGGTATCCGTCTTTGTCACCTCTTTGACGGATACTATCCTTGTATGAATGATTTGTTTTAGGAGTTATATGTCAATTAGCGAGGATAATGGACAGCCTCTTGCGATAGAGGTTAAGGATGTAACAGTTAGTTATGGTGACACACCGGTACTACAAAATGTATCATTGTCTATCGAACATGGAGTTATGGTTGCTCTTGTAGGTCCTAACGGAGCAGGGAAGAGCACTTTGTTTAAGGCTATTCTTGGCCTAATTCCCACAGATAGTGGCGAAATATACATTCATGGTTTGCCGTTTTCAAAAATAAGAGGAGAGTTGGCATATATTCCCCAGAGTGAACAAGTAAATTGGCTTTTTCCTCTTAATTGTGCTGATGTTGTAATGCTTGGCAGGCAACGAAAAATAGGGTGGTTTAGGAAGCCATCCAAGTTAGACAGAGAAATAGTAGATGAGTCATTGCGTAGAGTAGGGTTGGCAGATCGAAGGGGTGCTTTGATTACTGAGTTATCTGGAGGTCAACGACAGAGGTTATTTGTTGCTAGAGCTTTAGCGCAAGAGGCACACACTTTGTTATTGGATGAAGCTTTTTCTGGTGTGGATGTGGCCTCCCAGGAAGGACTTATGGAGATGCTGACTTCTTTGACTGTAGAGGGTAAAACAGTTCTCCTTGCAACACATGATTTGACAAATATGTCTGGTAGATTTGACCTGTGTTGTTGTTTAAATAAGCATGTTTGCGCATTTGGTAAACCTAGTGAGGCATTTACTCCGGAAGTTTTAGAGGAACTCTATGGCACACATGCATATACAATTTAGAGAAATTATTTTGGATAGTTATAGCTTATGATAGAAACTATACTGGAACCATTTCAATATGATTTTATGATCCGGGCTTTTATAGTTTCTATTGGTATTGGTATCTTATGCCCTATGGTTGGCAGTTATGTGGTTGTTCGCCGCCTCGCATTCATGGGAGACGCATTATCACATACAGCATTACCGGGGTTAGTCTTGGGATATTTGATAGGATTGAATCCTCTGATCCTTGCTATTCCTGCATGCATACTCACTGCTTTTGCAATAGGGTTCTTAAGGACTAGGACTGGCCTCAGTGAGGATACATCTATAGGTATAGTACTGGCTGGTTTGTTTGCGCTTGGCTTGGCAATGATATCGATGGCTGGTGGTGTAGGAATGGATTTAAGGGGAGTGCTACTTGGTCAAATACTAGGCGTTACTAATCAAGATTTATGGATAATCTTTGGAATATGTATTGGAACATGTTTGATACTCTATTTGTTTCATAAAGAATTGGTCTTTAACAGTTTCGATCCACAAGGTGCGTCTATTATAGGATTGCCATCTAGTTGGTTGGATTATTTGCTACTTGTGCTGATATCACTAGTGGTTGTAGCGTCGGTGCAAGCCGTAGGAGTTGTTCTTATGCTTGCCATGCTGATAACCCCAGCAGCAATAGCTAAACTGTTGGCCAAGAATTTCGTTTCCATGATGTTTGTGGGTTCATTAATCGGCGTTATTATATGTATCTCTGGTGTCTACACGTCATATTTCTTAAATCTGCCATCTGGTCCGGCTATGACCTTAATAGCAGTCTCCGTGTTTATGATAGTTGCCTTAGCTACTAGAAGGGTTCCCGCTTAGCTTGCATCGTGGGAGGCGGTATCATTCTGCAGTGTATGGTTTTCCTGTCTCTGGAAGTAGGTATCCTGATATTACCAAACTAAAACCTGTAGCAGAGAAAAGTACTAGACTTGGAATATAACTACCTAATAAATCTGTTGTATATCCAACTATAAAGGGTGCTACGAAGGTCAATAAACTTCCCAGACTCTGCAATACGGCAAAGATTATTGCTACGCTGTTAGAGTCTGACTCAGGTAATTCCATTGGTATTGTTAAAAGAGGAGGTAGATAGCACCAACATGCAAATCCTAGGATGGCGATAACGACGAATATAAGAGGAGTATCCGCTAAGAATATGCTTCCAAGCCCCGCTATACCTGCAGCTATTCCTGGCCAAATCAATAAAGGTCTTCTTCTACTAACCCAGATAACAAGTACTGACATAACTACTAGTGATAAGGTACCAGCAAAAGATAGGATTCCCATTAGCAAACCAGCTCTATCTAGTGACATACCGAAGGCTTCATGATAATAGGTTGGGAACCATCCCATTGATATTGTTAACAAACAGTACGGGCCGGCATCAGCCAATGCTATCAGGAACGTATTCTTCGACTTTATTATTTTGATCGCGTCTTTGAAAGAAGGTTTTATTGCGATATTTTTGTGGTCAAGATTAGATTTACCTAAGGTAACCCAAAGTACAAGGCCAATTATTGTAGTAAAGCCTATAAAACTAAGGCCATTTTGCCAGCCTCCCAGCATTTGAGATAAAGGTACTATGGAGGAAGCTGACACGGCTATACCTAGACTGAAGGCAATTGGGAATATAGAATTAATTATAGGTAGTTCTCTTCCCTTGAACCATTCCATTATTAGTCTTCCCATTGCAGGCCAAAGGAATCCCATGCCAAGTGCCCAACAGGTCCTCAATCCTAATAGAGTATAGAAATTTGTCGTTAGAAATATTAGAGATATAGAAGAAGCTAATATTAATCCTATTTTGACTGATAGTTTTAAGTCTATTCTGCCGACTAATATTCCTATTGGAATACCTAGTAAACCATGAGTAAACAAGACAGAACTTAAGAGCAGACTCACAGTTCCTCTACTAATATTGTAATCATCCATTATCAGAGAGAAGACAGGAGTGCTTGCATACATATTGAGACCAGAAGAGAAACTCACTGTTGCGATTAAGATAGCTATGACAAATCTATAGGAACGATTAGAGATACGAGGGTTAGAGTTCATATGTTCCTTGGGCAATTGATTTGTCTAGCTAGGAGACGAGACTAAAGTATAAACCTAAAGTGAGAGCTGTGCACATTAGATTTAGCAGACCAGAAAAATCGTCACTCTTTCTTGAGCCAGTGATATACAGTTGCACCAATACCAGCGCCAGTCATAGGTCCTATCCAGTATAACCAATGACTCGACCAGTCAGAGCTTAAGAGTGCGGGGCCAAAGGATCTTGCCGGGTTCATAGATGCACCAGATATTGGACCAGCAAACATTGCTTCTAGAGCTACAGTCATACCTATAGCTACGGCTGCGGCTCCTCCAACAGACCTTTTGTCTGTGGCCATTGCCATTATTACAAACATTAGTATGAACGTTAATATTATCTCTAAGGTTAGGGATNGTATATCACTACCATATGGTACGGTAGCCCCCATATTTCCTATGGTTCCGAACATCAGACTTAATGCACCACTAGCTAGTACGGCGCCGATAATCTGGGAAACCCAGTAGTAGGGGACTTCCTTCCAGGGAAAATTCTTTGTAATCGCAAAGCCTAAGGTTACCGCTGGATTTATATGTGCTCCAGATATATGGCCGGTAGAGTATATCATTGCGGCCACTACCATTCCGAAAGTTAGGGCAATGCCGATATGGCCTATAGCACCTCCGCTAACCTCATTTATGATGATTGCACCAGTTCCTGCAAATACTAGGCAGGCTGTCCCGATTGCTTCTGTTACACAACGTTTTAGCATATTCTTATCCTATTTCTCACTGGCAATCTCTAGTACGAATAAATTCGTATCTGCTAGCTTCTGATAATCTGATATTTCTGAGTACCATTATAGTCATATACCAGGTCTAGCTTAAAGTATCATTGTAAATACCTTAGCCAAAATCCAGGCAAGTATTAGGCAGAATGGATACGTTACTAGCCATGCTGCGAATATTGATCGTATAACTGAGAAGCTTACTGCTGATAAACCTTTAGTAGCTCCTACTCCCATTATTGCACTGCTGGCAGTATGGGTCGTACTTACTGGCAGACCTATGTTAGATGCGGCTTCTATTACGCCGGCCGCTGCCATGTTGGCAGTGAAACCGCTTGCNGGATGCAGGCTGGTTATCTTATTTCCTAAGGTGTTGATAACTCGCCATCCACCCAGAGCTGTTCCTATACCTATAGCTATACCGGCACTTGCTTGCATCCATCGTTCGACTTCTACATCTTGCGAGAAATATATTGCCCATCCAAGAGCCATTATGCCCACAGCATTTTGTGCATCGTTCTTACCATGGCTATATGACAATAAAGCAGCAGACAATATTTGTAATTTACTAAATACACGGTTTATGCTGGACACGCTGGTGCGATGTAGCATCCAGTAGAATATAACCATAGCTATGAATGCCCCGGTAAATCCAAGTATTGGGGAAAAGCCAAGAGCCATAAGTACTTTTGTCATTACAGCTCCATTAATCTTGTCGATACCAGCGACTGCAATGCCAGATCCTAAGACACCAGCAACTAGCGAGTGACTTACGCTAACAGGTAATCCGAACCTGGTAGCTGTTAATACCCATATTACGGCAGATAGTATAGCTGCCATTACACCTGCCTGAGTCATGAAATCAGGATCTACAATACCTTTTCCTATTGTCTTAGCAACAGCAGTGCCAGTGAGAGCTCCAGCTAGGTTCATGAAACCACCCATAAGGACTGCAGAGGTTGGGCTCATAACACGAGTGGAAACCACAGTAGCAATTGCGTTAGCGGCATCATTCAAGCCATTTGAGTATGCGTAGGCAAGCGCTAATGCTATAGTCACTCCAAGAAGAATTACACTTTGATCAGCCATGCTTTATTACTATCCCTTCTAATATGCCTGCAATGTCCTCACACTTATCCGCCGCACCTTCTAGTTGGTCGTATACTTCCTTCCACTTAATTATATCTACTGCTTGATACTCTCTGAAAAGTTCACCTACTGCCCTGCTAGTAACTCGGTCAGCGTCGTTTTCTAATGTATTTAGTTCATCCTTCAATGGTATTAGTTCTTTGAATTTCCTGCTTCCACTACCCAAAATACCCATAGCGTTATCAATAGTTCCGGTGCACCTTACGATTATGCGGCTAAGTTCNCTTGANCTTTCTGTAGGTGCNCCGATGTCGTATTCCATCATGTATCTTGCTGCCTCTTCAATACAATCCAGTACATCATCTAGACGCTCTCCTAGCTCAGCTATGTCATCTCTATCTAGAGGCGTTATGAAGGCTTGATGCAGATCCATCATTATTTGGTGAATAATGTCGTCNCCAACCTCCTCTAATCTTTTGATCTCGGCTACTTTTTCAGGGACATTGTCGTAGTTTTCCATAAGATCCAACAATCTCTCAGCGGATACTTTAAGATTTGCGGAACTATCCTTGAATAACTTAAAGAAACTGTCGTGCTTGGGTAACAGTGAGAATTTCATTTTGCCTCCATTATCTCTCGAACGTACAATAGGATACTAACACTAATATATGGCTTTATATTACNAGCAATATTAAAATCTGGTTAAACTTTGAACGGNTTCAGNCACGNANAGGTATATTNAAACCGAAAANNNTTCCATTCCCATCGGAACTGGTAAGGCTTATTGTGCCTCCATGTGCTTCTACAATGTGTCTTGCTATGGACAATCCCANTCCCGTACCTCTGTATTGTCGAGAACTATTAACTCTATAAAAACGTTCGAAAACATGAGGCTGATCCTCTAAAGGAATCCCAATACCTGTATCTGATACTTCAAAAACAACACCATCATTGCCAATTGTGGTGGATATTTGTATGTTTCCTCCCTCTGGTGTGAACTTTAAGGAGTTGTCTACTAAATTGTATAAAACCTGGTATATCTTGCCGCGTTCACATCTGATGCTTTGCAGATTATCATCTGCAATCAGATTTAGGGATATCTGTCTGTTGTTTGCCTGCTCCTGAAAGACACTCTTTATCTCTTGTATTAATTCTATAGGGTCTANATNTGTCNGCTCTAGAGAAAAATGACCGCTCTCTAGGCGAGATAGTTCTAGCAGCTCCTCAACTATGTCTCTCATTCTATCAACATCATGGTGTATTCGACGTATAAATTCTTTAGATACACTTGAGTCTTCCAATGCTCCATCCTCGAGCGTTTCCACCATGGCATTTATCGCGGCCAGCGGGCTACGTAACTCATGAGATACGTTACTAACAAATTGTTTTCGTGTTACGTCTACACGCCTTATTCGAGTTAAGTCATGGAGAACCAAGAGGACACCTCTATTATTGTTGTCATCTTGTATTAGNGGAGTTGCTGTGGCA
This sequence comes from Chloroflexota bacterium, assembly GCA_002717805.1. GTDB lineage: Bacteria > Chloroflexota > Dehalococcoidia > Lucifugimonadales > UBA2985 > UBA2985. The sequence continues at coordinate 7,310 of PBBS01000011.1, forward strand.
CTGACATATATTCTTGGCTGTAATAATTCTATGTCCGTATGTTTCTGTACTTGGGTGTCCATCNCAGAAGACACAAGATCTTGTAATTCGTGGTCCTGTAAGGTTTCCATGAACCGTTGGCCTATTGCTATATCTTGAGACAGTTGTAATAGCTCTTCTGCTGCCGGGTTGANCAATTCTATTATTCCTTCGCCTTGTCTGAGGTAAAACAATTGCCTTATAACTATTACACCGTCGTCCATTGTATTTAGCACAGCGGATAGTTTATCTCTCTCAGCAGACAAATTGTCTATTATAGTTGACAACTCACGAGCCATAGAATTTAGTGCCTCAGCTAAGTCCCGANTTTCTTCTGATCCATTGGATTCCAGTACANCTTCAAATTCTCCTCTAGCAAGGCGCCTTGCTGATTCACTTATAGCACGTAATGCCCTAGAGGTTCTTCTAGCCAAGTAAAAGCCAAGTACTATTGAAAAGCTTATAACCAATAAGGATGAAAATGCTATAGTCGCTATTATAGTGTTGTAGGTTAGAGATAAATCAGACTTAGGTATGGCTATACGGGTGATACCCCGCNTTGATTCTTCGTGTTTTATTAATATAGCTGTATATATGAGGTCTTGTTTAACGGTAGTACTGTATCTGGTTGATTTCCCTGTGCCATTCGACATAGCATCTTGTATCTCCGGTCTATCCAAATGATTATCCATCACATTAGGATCTTCCCAGGAATCTACAATAACCTTACCGTCTANAGCAATCACAGTCGTCCTACCTTCTACTATATCGCCAACATCCTGACTAATGTTTTTTAGCTCTTCCAGAGTGATATCTCCTTGGAAATATTGCGTGGCGAATTTACCTAGAAGGGCAGTTTGTTGTTCCAAACGATTTTGTAGACTTGAGGTATGAAATTCTAATACGAAACCAAATATGTATATGCTTAGCGCTGCTACAGAAATGACAATAAGGGATGTGTAGGATAATACAATGCGACCTTGAAGTGTGTTTAAGGACCTCATGTTATAAAACGGTAGCCAGTTCCTCTTATAGTTAGAATAGTCTCTGGGTTAGCTGGATTGTTTTCAATCTTCTCCCTTAACCATCTTACGTGAACATCTANGGTTCTAGTATCAGCTATGTAGTCGTAACCCCATATATCTTGTAGGATTTGATCTCTAGTCAANGCTAATCCTNGATGCTTCATGAAATATGATAGCAATTCGAATTCTTTTGGTCTGAGTTGCAAAGGGACGTCGTTTAAGGTTGCAATGTGAGTATCAATATNTAGATTAAGGCCTGAAGAAGAGGTGTATGCCGTATGACTTACTTGGGAAGATGAAGTGTTTGGNTTGATACCAGAGCGCCTCAAAAGGGCTTTTATTCTCGCAATTAGCTCTCTCATGCTAAATGGCTTTGTCATATAGTCATCTGCCCCGATCTCTAGCCCGATGATTTTATCTATTTCCTCTCCTTTGGCAGTCAGCATTATTATAGGTATAGAACTGTTTTTTCGTATTTCTTTACAGACTTCTATTCCATCAAGATTAGGGAGCATTATGTCTAGTATCATTAGGTCTGGCGATTCGTCGCGAGATAGAGAAAGGCCGGTTAGGCCATCCTGCGCAGTGATTACTTGATATCCGTCCCTATGTAGAGAATAACGAACAGCCTCAAGTATGCTTTCCTCGTCTTCGACTATTAATATCTTTTCATTTGGCATATTACGGGTTCCTCAACCTCATTTTCAGATATACAAGTAAAAATAGGTTTAAGGGGAAATTAAAATATTGTATTCCTATTGTTAATCACGAAAATTTATATACTGTAGAGGTTCCTCTATATTCATATCTTTTATGAAAGCAATAGTGTTCTGGAGATCATCCCTATTCTTACCAGAAACTCTAAGTTCATCTCCATTGATAGAGACTTGCACTTTGATTTTGCTTCCTTTGATTGCCTTAGTTATCTTCTTACCTACATCTGCCTTTATTCCCTGTTTGATGCTGACAAGTTGCCTGAGGCTGTCGCCAGAGGCACTTTCAGGTGCCCCGAAGTCAAATGCATTTTGTTCAATATTTCTACGGACCATGTATTTCCTTATCAATTCTTCTAATTGTTGAAGTTTCATAGAATCATCAGCATTTACCGTAAGTGCGTTGTCNGTACGTTGAACTTCGCATTTTGTGCCAGATAAGTCATATCTCTGGTTTATCTCTCTGTTAACGCCGTTAATTACGTTGTCTACTTCCATAAGATCGGTCCGACACACAACGTCGAATGAGGGCATATTGATAACCTCCGCATATTCTGTAGTTTATCTATAAGTTATTTTACATAATACATGATATTGGTATCTAAGATAACAGAATACTCTTACGCCTCAGGAAAATTAATTCTGGAGGGCAGGTTTTATTCTNTCCATTATTTCTGCTATGTGGAAATATCTGTTAAGAACGTAGAAATGGATTCCGGTTACACCATTTTGTATGAGGTTCAGGGCCTGGTTTGTAGTGTGCTCAATCCCGACTTCATGCAATTTGTCAGGGTCATCTTTCGCATCCTCAAGTTTGGCTAGCAAATCTCTTGGGATTGTTGCTCCACATATCCGAGTTATTCGTTTGATTTGTTCTAGGTTCAAGATCGGCATTAGCCCAGGTATTATAGGTACATCTATTCCTATATCTCTGCATTTCGTCAGGAAATCGTAAAAATGATCATTGTCATAATACAGCTGGGTTATTATGACGTCTGCACCTGCATCAACCTTTTTCTTGAGGTAAAACAAATCCGTTTCAAAATCCTCAGCCTCTATATGTTTTTCTGGGTAACCAGCTACAGCTAATCCAAAATCTCCATACTCCCTAATATAGGCAACTAATTCATTTGCGTGGCTGAATCCGTTTTCAGGTGGACTAAATATATTACTTGTNTCCGGTTTATCCCCCCTCAACGCTACTATATTATCTATATTGTTTTCCTTTATCTGTGCAAGTAACTGGTCTATGTCTTCCTTACTAGATGATACACAGGTCATGTGATGGGCTACGTCCATCTGGTATTCATTTCTTATTTTAGAAGCTATTTCTAGNGTCCTGTTTTGGTCGGATCCAAACGCCCCGTAAGTTACTGTTATGAATGAGGGTTCAAGAGAGATCAGTCTAGGCAATCTTTCTTCAAGGTCCCGAGCACTTTTGTCAGTTCTTGGAGGGAACAGTTCAAAGGATATAGTGGTTTGGGCTAGGTCGTAGTAATTAGATATCTTCATTAATCTAAAGGTGTTTTGGAAGTGGGTATCCTATCTATTTTACAATACCTGCTTCATAAAACTGTTTGGTTATTTCCATGTGTCCAAGATGATCCGACATATGTCTTATATGTAAATGCACCCACTCTCTTGCACTACGTGGCCTTCTGGTTCCACGTTCGATTAGTTCGCCAAACTTCTCGTTACTTATAGTGCCGAGCAATTCTCTAGTCTGTAGTCCAACTTTCTCTATCATATCTATGAGGGTTTGGGGATTATCTCCCTTAGCTTCTTGAAGNGCGTTTTCCACCAGCCGCTCGACTTCTAACCCCCCGATTCCTGCATGTATCATGCCCTGCTCGGATGTACATAGATGAGCTACCATCGCATATATAGAATTCGTTTCTCCTGGCAATGGATTCCAGTTTAAAGCAGACTCATCTAGGTCTTGGATTAGTTGGATGATAGATCTTCGAGTCGCGTCCATAGATGCCAACTGACCTTCGATTTCTTCACTCATATTGCCCTCCTAGCATTATTATATATAAGTCTTTCAAAGACTAGAGAGGTATGTTTCACCCTGTTGATGGTGTCATAAGTAAGAGCGTATCTACCTAACTATATTAGAGTCTATATATTCTTGCTTCTAAGATAGTATACCAAGTATAACTCCCCCAGCTATTGCCGAACCTAAAACGCCTGCTACATTTGGTCCCATAGCATGCATTAGAAGCCAGTTTTCTGGGTCCTCCTCTTGACCCACTCGTTGAACTACTCTGGCTGCCATTGGTATTGCCGACACTCCAGCAGCCCCTATAAGTGGATTGATTTTGCCTCCGGAAAAATAGCACATTATTTTTCCGAAAATTACTCCAGTTGATGTCGCTACTGCGAAGGCAAATAATCCGAGTAAGAAGATACCGATTGTTTGTTGGTCAAGGAACCTGGATGCTGTCATAGTTGATCCGACTGCCAATCCCAAAAATATGGTTGTGATATTNATAATTTCATTTTGTGCAGACTGAGATAATCTATCGACTACGCCTGCTTCTCTCAGTAGATTACCAAACATCAACATACCTACCAGAGGAGCAGACTCAGGAGCTATAAGGCTTGCTAATATAATCACTACTATAGGGAATATTATCTTTGCCTTTTTGGATGCAGTAGTATTAGGATATGGCATTCTTATTTGACGTTCTTTTTTTGTCGTCAGTAATCTCATGATTGGNGGTTGGATTATTGGAACCATTGCCATATAAGAATACGCTGCAACAGCTATTGGGCCCCATAGATCTATATCCGCTAGTTGTGTAGCCACAAATATGGTTGTTGGACCGTCCGCTGAACCTATTATACCTATAGCTCCAGCAGTTTCCAGGTCCCACCCCAAAATTAGTGCTGCGACAAGGGCNGCGAATATGCCGAATTGGGCAGCTGCACCTAATAACACAGTAATAGGGTTCTGTAGCATAGGGGTGAAATCTGTCAGTGCGCCTACCCCCAAGAACATTAGTAAGGGGAATAATTCAGTGTCTAAGCCTATTCTTCTCAGCATACCAAGTAATCCGTCATCTTCTATGATGCCGGTAGACGGCAAATTTGCCATCAATACTCCTACACCTATGGGTAGGAGTAGCAGCGGCTCATAACCTTTTACTATTCCAAGGTAAATCATGCCAAGTGATATTATTATCATTACAACATGAGGGATGGTTAGATCTGGAATAGCTCCAAGAAGTTCTATAGACATTTGATAATTTANTTACCTCTCCTGTTTTTGGGATCTGATAAGGATCTCTCACCGTAACTAGTTGGCCTATGCCCCTGAGTACTCATCATGGCATTTCTGCCGTCTAATCGCCAATTGCTTTGATGACTAGGGTTGTCACCTCCGCTATAGATCAATTGCTGCATTGCTTGCTCTTCTTCCATCTGCATATATACTGCTACTGCCATGGCGGCTATCTTTTCGCCATTTGGATATACTAGAGTGGAATCTTGCTGATTCTCATTTGTAGCAGGATCTGTGCTACTTGGGATATCTTCTGATTCTTCCAGATTACTCTCTTGGACAGAGTCTGTCTCAAACTCAGGATATAATCTTCGTATTACGATTAACACCAAGAAAAATGCAGTTAGAGATGCGAAAACAAGGCCCATGCCTACTCCAGCGAGATACAGGCCTTCTAATAAATTATCTAGTAATTCTTCAGATAGCATTTGCCACCAATTTTATTATATGCTCCTAGATTATACACTTTCTTCACTTTCAAACGATTCATACAGATAGTCTAAGAATGTTGAAGATATTATATCCCTGTTTATTGTATAGCTTATTAACTCTTTAGTTATTCTATTCAATTCTATCAGGTTACCTCGGTTAAGTCGCAACCTTTGGATGCTTTTCCAATCTGACCTAGATAGGAATCTCAGTAATTTTAATGTATCGAGCCTTAGAGGTAAAATGTTTACGTTTTCAGGTNTGCAATGTAAGCATATCACTCCACCGCCATCTGTGCAGAATCTGTGTTTGTTTGGTTCTATCAGTGTGCCGCATTCTATGCAGTCGTATAGCTCTGGCCCAAATCCGTTGTGGATTATCATTCTCAATTGAAAATATGGTAGTAAAGTAGGGCTGTGATCGTTACATATGGCTGTTATAGACTCAAGCAATAATCTGTATGTTTCTTGGTTNGATTGATTTTCCTGGGTCATGTAGTCTACNAGCTCTGCCATGTATATACCTAAGTTTAGGAAGTGTGTATATTTTCGCGAAGTGGCCTGAATCCATCTATGAGTTCGGCTTGACTTATGATGTCTAGGTTTTTCCCGGCATTTATTACGAAAGAGGTCCGCATAAGAGGCTCTATATGGCCTCCGAGCTTACTTTTTATTCTTCTTGAGCCACGGGCAACCGCTCTTATCTTACCCCTATTCGGGCTGAATAGAGTCAATATATAATCAGCCTCTCCAAGAGGAAAATGTTTCAGAACTATCGCTTCTGTTTTGTATACTTTGCCNAAAGTAGTCATTTGCTAGGCTCAGTAACTTATACTAAACTTCCTGCCGACCCTCAAGAGCTCTGCTAATTGTTATTTCGTCTGCGTATTCTAGGTTCCCTCCGACAGGTAAACCTCTAGCCAATCTTGTTATTTTAGCTACTAATGGAGATACTATACGCTGCAGGTACATCGCNGTATTTTCGCCTTCTAGACTTGGATTGGTTGCGAGTATAACTTCAGATATATTTTTGTTTTCAATTCGTGACATTAATTCTTGTATTTTTATATCCGTTGGACCTATACCACTAGCAGGGGATATAGCCCCATGCAAAACGTGGTATAGACCTTTGTAAGCCCCGGTTTTTTCTATTGATATAACATCTAATGGTTCTTCGACGACGCATATCTTGTTGTTATCCCTCTGGGAAGANTCACATATACTGCAAGGGTTCANTTCGGTTATGTTCTGGCAAATTTCACATAGTACAATTTTGTCCTTTATTGCCATGATTGCAGACGCTAGCGAATTAGAATCTTCTATCGGAGACTTTATAAGATGATAGGCTAGCCTTTGGGCGCTCTTAGCGCCTATACCAGGCAATTTGCCTAGTTCCTCTATTAGTCTAACAAGAGGAGCTGCTGCAGATGGTAGTCTCTCATAATTCATAATCGTGTGTTTTTTGCATTCTGAACCTACATTAGGCCTGGCAGCCCGGGTATGTTCATTCCTCCCGTTATCGATGACAGACGACTCTCAGCCATTTTTTGTGCCGTTTCTATGGCCTCGTTAACAGCTGCTGTAACAAGATCCTGTAGCATTTCTATTTCCTCTGTAGCCTCTGGCTCTATATTAATTGATTTGATTTTGAGCTTACCAGTTATCACGACTGTAACTACGCCACCTCCAGAACTGGCTTCAACCTCTTCGGTTTCGAGTTCCTTTTGGGCATTTGCTAGGTCCTCTTGCATCTTTGTAACTTGCTTCTGGAGTTGTTGAGCTTGCCTCATGAAATTCTTATTCATTTGCCTTATCCTCTTCTTCTAGTATTTGTGCACCCATAGCCCTAGCTACACGTACAAGGTGTCCGCTCATTTTTGTAGATGAGTCGACATTCTTGTCAGTTAGTATGAGCTTGAAAGAGTAATTGGTTCCGGTTATATCATAAACTACCTTTTGTACGTGTTCTCTTACACCTGGGTCTTCGAGCTCACTTTCCAGTCTGTCCCTGTTACCTACAGTCTTATGATTCAAAACAAGGGTGTCTCCATCTGTGTAGATACTCTCGCAATCAAGTAACAGNGATCCCAGAACAAACCTTAATCCCTTGTACCGCTTCAATTTTTGTTGNAGTTNAGGTAACAATTGCTCTGAGTTATCTAAGTTGTAATCTTTAACGGTATCCTTTGATTCTATGTCATCAGATTCCTCAGCTAAACTGGTATGACTCGGTGCATCCTGAGCGTTTATTTCTGCGACTGGAGATATTTTTTCTTCATTAGATTGATTGTCTTGTATACTATCGTCTATAGGTTCTGCGATAGGTTTTATATCTTCTATTGGTGATATCTCTTCATTGTATGGAGATGCGGGGTCAGTATTATTATCTTCTTCAACCTCAGGGGCTGCGGCTGGCTCTGTATCCATCTTGACAGTACCTAATTGGTTTTCGCTTGTATCTAACTGGGGTAATCCTTGAACTCCAGATTGAGTGAGTTCTCCTGTAAGAGAAGATTCTATTAGTGCTAATTCCATATGAAGAGTATGGTTGCTAAGTAATTTCGGAGACGCTTCTTCAAATATCTTGGTTGCACTTAGAATTGTTTCGATGCTAGTGTCATTCGCGAGTTTCTCTATGTGACCAAAGGTTATTGAATCAAGGTTAATATTCTTGGTTACTCCTGATTTTACAAGAAGAGTGTATCTTAGATAGTCAACAACCTGTTGTTGAAACCTTTTGATATCTAGCCCTTTCTGGGCCACATCACTTATCAGGGATAANCCACTAGAAATGTCCTTGTTTATTGCAGNATTTACAAATTCTAATGCCAATTCATCTTTACCTATGCCAAGAAGCGTTTGTACGTTTTCCAGANATACTGTGCCATTATGTGATATGGAAACTTGCTCTAGCAGATTCTCAGCATCTCTAAGACTTCCATAAGAGTTTAATGCTATTAGGTTTATTGCTTGGTTTTCGTATTCTATTCCCTCTTGTTCACATATCTGAGAGATGCATGTTTCTATGTTTTCGTTAGAGATTCGCTGGAATTCGAATCTTTGGCACCTAGATACAATGGTGCTGGGCACTCTGTGGAATTCTGTAGTAGCTAGTATAAATATAGCATGTGGAGGGGGTTCTTCAATTGTTTTTAGTAGGGCATTGAACGCGGGGTCGGTCATCATATGAACTTCGTCAACGATGTACACTTTGTACTTAGACTCATTGGGTTGAAAATTGACTTTGTCTTTTAGATTTCTGACGTCATCTATACCTCTATGGCTAGCAGCATCTATTTCTATCAAGTCGAGAGCTCTGGATTCACTTATGGACTTGCATGAATTGCATTGATCACACGGTTCTCCATCTGTGTTTTGTTCGCAGTTCACAGATTTAGCCATAATTCTTGCCGTGCTTGTTTTTCCGGTACCCCTAGGTCCACAGAAAAGGTAAGCATGAGCTATTCTTTGCGACACAACAGCCTGCCTCAAAGTTCTGGTTATATGATCCTGACCTACTACGTCAGACAATTTTTTAGGTCGCCATTTTCTATACAAGACTTCTGACATATAAGTTACTCCTAATAGTTACCTATAGTAGCTATTATTTCATCTTGTTTCTTCCACATATTTTCTTTATCAATTGGATATGCATGATCATATCCGATCAGATGAAGAAAGCCATGGACTAAAAGAAGCAAGATCTCTCCCTTTATGGTTTTCTTGGCATAAAACGCCTGCTTTTTTGCCTGGGGGTATGATATGAGAATTTCTCCCATTTGAAAATTCTGGCCAGATATTGCTGGGAACTGAATATCTCCTTGTTGTTCCGAATTGAGTGTGTCTTCCATCGGAAAAGCTAATACGTCTGTGGTCTCGTCATATCCCATGAATTTCATGTTTAGGCTCTTCATAACTTCGTCATCTGTTATTACTATACCTAGCTCTATATTCTTGGAGCCGTATTCTTTTTCTATGACTTGTTTCATTACCTTATCAATCCATGACTTAGCGATACTTTTGCTGAACATGGGAGACACTTGTATATCTATACACGCAGTATGGGGATTTAAAGCCACGTTGACTCCTAAGAATGCTATTTGGGACCGTCAATCGATAATATCATACGGTTCTTATGGCTACAAGAAAATACTCAATAATCCTATAGGTTAGGTACAGATATAATGATTGTGGAGATAGGGGGGGTCGAACCCCCAACCTNGGCATTGCGAACGCCGCGCTCTCCCAGTTGAGCTATATCCCCATTACATGAATGACCAAATGGATTTTATCAGGGCTAACAATCTACTTCAATTGTTAGATTGTTAACAACAACTATATGAGTTCAAGACATAACCTGATTTTGGTGGGGAATCATATGCTATTAATCTTGATACGTATCATCTCAGCTATTAGAATCTATACATGATCAGGATTGGCCTAATAGCGGACACCCACATCCCAGAGGCTGGAGATAATATACCTGAGCAGGTTTATGAACAGTTTAAGGGAGTAGATATGATATTGCATGGTGGCGACACGCATGTGATAGAAGTTCTGGATTGGCTAGAAGAAATAGCTCCAGTATTGTGTGCTCGTGGTAATGGGGATTATACCCATCATAACAACCCAAGAAGGCCAGGTTTGCCGGATGATCCTAGAGTTAAGCATTCGCAGATTATAGAAGTGCAGGGAGTATTTATAGGACTCATACATGGATTCCCATTACCTCATGAACTTCCTTACAGAACCCAGAATGAATTGATCGATATGCATTTCGAGACCAGACCAGATATTATAGTGTGTGGAGATACTCATGAGGCTAGAGTGGATACATATCCAAATCTAACTGTAATTAATCCTGGTAGTCCTACTCTGCCTAATCAGGTAAGGGGTTTAGGAACAATTGGGTTTCTTACAATTGATGAAGGTAATATAACCACTTCTATAGTTCAATTAGAATAATTATACTCGTTGTTACTTCAGCTTTGTGTCCCATCAGAAGGTCTTAGGTTTGGTTGCTTTGCCATAAATATTAGAGGTATAGCAGCGAAAGCAGCCGCAGCCAGTATCCAGATTCCCAATACATATGAATCTGTAATGTCAAAAATCGCTCCAAGGAGTATCGGGCCAAGCATTCCAGTAATAACTGAAGCTGCCTGTGCTAATCCCATTATCGACCCAATATTCTCTGTGCCGAAATATGCACTTAAGATGACACCTCTCGCTGGGATCATCCCTCCAAATGCTATGCCCCAGAACAATGCGAATGGTATTACATGCCAGTAGACTGATACGTTTACCATTATAACGAAGGCTATACCCTCACAAGCTAGTATGAATGCCAAAACCATTTTCTTATTAAAGAAATCAAATGCCCATCCACCACCTAATCTACCTATTGCACTTAACAATGTAAACATTCCCAATACGGATACGGCTTGAGTGGTGGAGAAGTGTATGCTTTCAAAGTAGGGTATTAGATGTATGTTCATTGCATTGGCACCCATCGTCTGAGCACCGAAAACTAGGCTTAGAAGCCAGAAAGCAGGAGTTCTTAAGCTTTGCTTTACACTTAGGCTTATCTCATCTGAGGTTGAAGTTACTTTCTTATCACCTGGTTTAGCATTAGGATTAGTTTCAGATTTCGGATCTTCGTCTGGATCATCTCCGTCAGGAAGATATCCATATTCTTGAGGCTTGTTTCTGAATACTAGGCATAGAGGTCCATTAATACACCAAGTTGCTATACCAAGAACCAAGAAGGCTGGTCTCCATCCCAGTGAATCCACTAGAAATACTGTAATGATGACCATTGGCCCACTTAGAATTGCTCCACTTCCGCCTATTCCGAGTGCTCTTCCTCTGAGCCTCCTGAACCATTGAACTAAGGCCCAGGTTCTTGGTATCCCCATCATTGCACTTTGGCCTAGTGCAACGAGCAGCACAGATAAGTAGAACATATATATATTTTGGAGGAAGGCCAAGGATATTATGCCAAACCCACATAAGAATGTGCCTAGCAACATTATCTTTCTTGGGCCGTATCGATCCACGAGTAATCCCTCTACGGGTGAAGCTATACTTCCCTCTAGGCGCTCGAGTGCAAATGCACCAGACATCAGGGCTCTGCTCCATCCGAAACTTAGAGCAATAGGCGTGAAGAATATCTGTTTAGCGTACACCCACCCAATAGATATCCATAGATGTATACCCATTCCTGCCATGACCATATACCAACCATAAAACAACTTTGCTTTCTTGGCTTCTTGAGGAGACTCATGCGATATATGGCTCAATTTATTTTGGCCTCCTTGATTTATAGATCCTGAGCGGACATGATCTTAATCAAATAAGGGGCGCGCCTCCTGTGCGTAATACAGTTTACGGCAACGCTAATACCTAATACATAAGGACAGCATATGCTGAATTCGAGTCTATCCAGAGTTATAATTGATGTCAAGATTGATAGTTTTATTTGGATCGAGTAAGTTGGCTATTGCACACAGGATTACCGTGATTTCGTTGTATTGGAACCTGATGGTATAAGGTATTCAAATCACTCGCATTTTTTCTTGACACTTTAATTGCGTTAAACATATAATTCCTGCACATTCCCCACATTCTTACAGGATATTTTAGTAGTCACTAAGTGATTAAGGAGGAAAGTTATGGATTTCTCATTACCATATACCAACGAACAAGAGACATTTAGAAAAGAAGTTAGATCTTGGCTTGCCGAGAACGTTCCATCAGATCTCAAGGACCCAGTGGATCCTAGGGACTTTACGATAGAGCTTAACGAGAGATGGAGAGAGGTTCATAAAGAGCTTGGGAAGAAAGGTTGGCTTTATCCAACGTTCCCTAAGGAATATGGTGGCGGCGGACTGACTGGTGATCACGAGACGATAATAACTGAAGAGATGAATAGGGCCGGGGTTCCTGAGAACTTCACATCGGGTAACACTTTGCCTCCAATGCAAGTTTGGGGAAGTGATGAACAGAAACAGAAGTTCTTGAAACCCATTGTTACTGGAGAAAAGACGGTATGGAATAAGCTCACAGAGCCTAATGGTGGAGCAGACTTGGCTAATGTTCAAGGGACTGCAGTTAAGGACGGAGATGAATGGGTTTTGAATGGAGAGCATGTGTACGTCAGCGGTAGGGGAAAGCCAGGATTCTTGTTGGGCCCCATGAAGACAGACCCTGATGCTCCTAGGCATAGAAATCTTGGTTATTTCATAATCCCAGTACCAGATTGGAATCCAGATACGGGTTCCACAGGTTTAGATGGACTGTCTATATACGAGATGAACCTTATCAATGGCCACGATCAGCACAACATAGTACTGAACGATGTTCGCATTCCTGGAGACAACCTATTCGGCGGAGAAACTCAGGGATGGCAAGTAGCAGGCACTACAATGGAATCTGAGCATGGTGGTAGAGGAAAAGCATTTCCTATAGATACCCCTGTAGAGAACCTAGTAGAACATCTCGGAGATGAAAATTCAGATGGAACAACAGTTGGGTCGGATCCAGTACTTCAGCAGTCTGCTATGACAGCTGTTATGGAATCCCACGTTCAGAATGTCTTACTTAGAAGAGTATTTTGGATGTATCAAAACAAGCATGAAATTAGTTGGCATAGTGGAGTAGCTAACGTACATGGTCGCGAATCTAGCCTTAGGATAGAGAGTAGAGTTAGAGAAGTGTATGGACCGCATGCTCTACTTAACTCCCATGACCCCGATGCTCCACATGGAGGTCAGCATGAAGTGAACGCTCGAAACAGGGCAGGTCAAAATCATGCTGGTGGCAGCACTAATATTGGTAAGGTTGTTTTGGCTAGAAGAATAGGTATAAGCAGGACTATTGAGAGGCCAGCCCCAACGCCTTCAACTGCGTCAGCTTAATTGTTACGAGCAAATTAGAGTAATCTAGATAATATAAAAGAGGAGGAGAGGTATTTTTACCTCTCCTCCTCTTTTATACGTTAACGAATGAAATCTTTAAGTTTGGTTATTGTCTATATTGGTGGAGTTAAGTTTGGCAGATCGTCGATATCTATCCTGCCGTATGAACTTGGTCTTCCAACATGGAACCCCTCGACAGGTCTGAACTCACCTGCCTTTAGTGCCTCCAGAAGATCCGCTTCATTCCTTATATCTCCTTTGAAAAGAGTTATCCCTTTTGCCAGGCCTTGTGTGGAGTGTGCATCGCTACCTCCTGTGCCCCATCTGCCAAGCACTTTCACAACATCTTGAGTGAACCGGTTTTCTATTTCTATATTTCCGCCATTGACTACTTCAACTTCGTCTACAAGGTCAAATATAGGATGTTTTGCACCGTCCTCTGCTGTCTTAGGGACGGTTGCAGGATCTTCGAAAAGTATATTCTGTGTGTGAACGCCAGCAGGATCAAAAAGGAATCTGAATGGATGTGCTAGTATCATATAGCCACCTCGTTGCAGTACTTCCATCCTTAGTTTTCTAACCGTATCTATGCCACCGGCTGGTCCAGTAACATGACTTTCTATGCCGAGAGTAATTATATGCCCAAGTGGGCTGTAGACCTCCAGTGCTCTTACCAGAACTATGTCGTCATGTTGTTTTGCAAATCTGTCGAAATCTTGTTTTGGCCAACCGTTGTGCTCTGTGACCATAACTCCTGTAAGGCCCAATCGACGTATTTCTGAGACTAATTCATCTGGGGTTAGGGCGCTGTCCGGACTCCCTTGGTTAGTATGAACATGTAGGTCGAATAGAGATGTCAATTTGTCTTTAACTCAGCTTAAGATATTTGCGTTATAAACGCCGTGTATATATAACTTTGTTTCGGGGTTTCAGTCAAGTAGTAAATAACCAAGCTTAGCGAGAAGAATATACTAAATATACAGTTAAGGATAATAACAAAATGTAAACATAGTATATATACGCTGTAAATATGTACGGAAGGCGTCGAGAAATTTGGCATATATTGGGAAATCGTAAATGGTATTATTTGACCTGCTGGTGAGTGAGATTTGCAAACATATCACAAATAAATAGAGCGTAAGCGTAAATTTCTAGGCTATTCTTGTTGCAAAAAAATGCTCGTGAAGATACAATTATACGAACTTTATCACCCTAGCCTAAAAGAGAGTCGATTAAGGAGGAAGGTTATGGACTTTTCATTACCATATACGGCGGAGCAGGAAAAATTTCGTACTGAGGTACGGGAATGGTTGGAAGGGAATATACCTGCGGAGATGAGAAACCCAGTTGATATGCGAGACTTCTCTAAGGAACAATACTTGTTCTGGAGAGAGAAACATAGGGAACTGGCTCAAAAGGGTTGGCTCTATCCTACGTTTCCCAAGGAATATGGTGGAGGTGGCTTAACTGGCGATCACGAAACTATAATCGAAGAAGAATTTCATAGGGCAGGTGCGTTGAGGGGACTTACAAACGGAGTTGTATACCCGGCCCTTTTCGTATGGGCTACTGAAGAGCAAAAGCAGAAATTCCTTGTTCCACTAGTAACAGGTGAGAAAATTGCATGGCAGAAATTCACCGAGCCACATTCTGGGGCAGACTTGGCAGACTATCAAAGCAAGGCTGTACAAGACGGAGATGACTGGATACTTAACGGGTCTAGTGTTTATGTAAGTGGAAGACCAAGGCCAGAGTGGAACGTCCCGGGACCCGACTACCTATTCGGTCCTATGTTGACGGATCCAGATGCGCCTAGGCACAGGAACCTGGGCTTCTTTATGATTCCAAATCCAACCGAGGGATTGGACATACAAGAGCAGGAACTACTTAACGGACACGATCAGCACGCTATATTCCTTGATAACGTTCGCGTAAGCAACGATCACTTAATTGGCGGAGACCATCAGGGTTGGCAAGTTGCCAATTCAAGCCTTGAGGTTGAGCATGGTGGAGGAGGCAAAGCGTTCCCAGCCGACGAAGTCATAGAAAATCTGATTGATTACTCTAAGGAAAACAAGAACGATGAGGGTTTCATCGGAGATGATCCAGTACTTCAGCAAGTTGCCATGACGGCGATTTTGGATTCACATGTGGATGGTTTAATGGCTAGAAGAACTTACTGGATGTATCAGAATAAGATGGGAATACAGTATGAAGGAAACATGGCGAATGTCCATAACCGAGAGTCTCAACTTCGCAACGTGGCTAGAATAAGGGATGTCTATGGACCAAATTCCTTGCTTGGAACTCAGGAACCTAGAGCTCCTCATGGTGGTGCTCAAGAGGTGGAACAGAGAGAAAAAGCTGGACAAAGGCATGCTGGAGGTAGTACAAACATTGCGAAGGTAATCTTGTCAAGGCGAATAGGTATAAGTAGGACTCAAGAGAGGGCTGCTCCTACACCTTCAAATACTGGCAAAGCTTAGAAATCTCAATACTAAACATGGGTTAATAGATCAGGGCTTCCATAAATGGAAGCCCTGATACTTTAGAGGTAAAGAATTGGATTTCGAATACAAGTATAGTGACGAACAAAACAAATTCAGATCCGACGTGCGGGACTGGCTTGAGTCTAATATTCCTTCTGAAATAGATGGTTTGGAAGAATATAGTTCTATGGATGAAGGTCTGTCGGACCAAATACAGATCATCAAGAAAAAGCTCGGAGATATGGGTTGGCTAGCACCTTCTGAAAGGCCAGAGTATGGGGGGTCGGATATGCACCCAGACAAAATCCTTGTCCTTGTCGAGGAATTGGGTGAAAGAGGTCTTCATTGGTTGCTACAAGGATCAACAGCTTCTTTGAGAAACGCCATACATTTTTATGGAGATCAAAGTCAGAAGGATACCTTCCTGAAGTCTATGGCTATGGGGGAAATAACTATATGGCACCCCAATCTGGAGTATGGAGTATCCATAGAGCGCAGCGATTCTGTAGTTCGAGCATATCTGGATGGGGACGATTACGTATTGACAGGATCAGATACTTTTACGGGTTCCAGGGCGAATCCGGATTACATATGGGTTTTGGCAACCACAGATCCAGACGGATCGAAAGATCAAACAGCATGTTTTTTGGTGCCTTCAAATTATGATGGCATAGAGTTTGAGGCCAGCGATTCCTTGGTTGAAAATGAAGGGAACATAGTTCATTTTGAAGACGTGTGGGTTCCTTCATCTTGTCTCATAGGAGATGAGGGTGATGGATGGGAGATTATGCAATCTACACTTTTCTCATATCCTTCATTCAGTTATCCGAATGCTAAAGATCGGGATGTGTCAGATCTCATAAAGTACGCATCAGAAACTAATAGATATGGCGATGCCTTAATTAAGCAGACATTTTTCCAACAATTGTTGATGGAAGTATATACAAATAGTGAATTAATCAGGATATTGAAGACTAGGAACAATTGGATGGCTGAAACTGGTAAAGAGATAACTTACGAAACGGCTCAGGTAGCACTTCTTGAAAAGAAAGCTGCTTTGAGATTATCTCAGGTAGTCAGAGATATAATGGGTATGTATGCTCTATTAGATGGTAATGACAAGAATTCGTCGTTTAAGGGCAAGTTTCATATGCAACAGAGGAGAAGCGTTTTAGTGCAGAACAGCACTGCCGGTCCAGAGGTACAATCAGAGGTTATAGCTACTCAATTAGGTCTTGGGAGCAGAGCAAAAAACGAAGATTATCATAATACTGATGACAAAAATGCTGGTATAAACCTGTAGCTATGATATAATAGCAGATGTATGAAGGCAGGTTTACGCCTCTATGACGGTGGACTGACCCTGGGTTGGCACCGATAGATATCTAAGAAAGTCATTCAAGGAGGTCGATATGGATCTATCATTTACGGAAACTCAGACTATGATGAGGGACACTGCCACTCGTTTCTTCGAAACTGAGTTGCCAAAAGCTAGAGTGAGAGAAATAGACGATAGCGATACAGGCTTCTCAAGCGAGATCTGGCAGAAAATAAGTGACCTGGGCTGGACTGGTATGGTTATACCAGAGCAGTATGGCGGAGCTGGCAACAACTTCACCGATTTGGGCTGCGTAACTGAGATAATGGGTTACCATGCATGCTCAATTCCTCTTTGGGATTCCTGCGTCTTAAGCGCTCATATAATCCTCGAAGGTGGTAGTGAAGAACAGAAACAGTCCTACCTTCCAGGGATAGCAAGAGGACAGCAGATATTCACATTAGCATTCACTGAGCCAGAATATGGCTGGAGTGCAAAGTCTGTAAAACTAGAAGCAACCAAGAGTGGGGACAACTACGTACTTAATGGAACCAAATTATTTGTTCCTTGGGCACATGTAGCCGATCAGATATTGGTTGTTGCACGAACATCCCAAGCCGAAGAGGGAATATCAGTGTTCGTGGTTGATAAAGGAGCCAAAGGAGTAACCACCAGACTACAAAGCGGTTGGCTTGGTGATAAGGTATGCGAAGTTACTCTTGATAACGTTGAAGTACCTGCGTCAAGTGCTATTGGAGCTATAGACGGAGCATGGGGATCAATTGAGGCAGCCAGAGATAAGACTGTATCTGTACTCAATACTTACATGGCCGGCGGTGCTCAAAAGGCATATGAGATGTGCAGAGATTACAGTACCGAGAGGATAGCATTCGGTGTGCCAATTGGTACATTCCAGAGAGTTCAGGATCATATAATTGTGGCCTTAACTGAGGCTGAAGCAAGTAAGTGGACTGCCTACGAGGCGCTCTGGAGACTCGACAGTGGTAGGGATGATGCATCCACTGGAATATCAATGGCGAAGGCAGTGGCAAGCGAAGGATTCCCTAAAGCTTGTGATGCTTCACACAACGTTCACGCTGGAATAGGAGTAGACTTGGACTTTGGTTTGACTCACTATACTGTTAGGTCCAGGACATTCCAACATTACCTTGGTGATGCTATATATCATAGGGCCAGAATGGCCAAGCTAATGAGTGTTAGCAACTAAACATATACTGGATAACGTAAAACTAAAGGGATGCCTTCTACGAGGGTGTCCCTTAGTTTTTGGGCATATTGGGGAAGCTTACTTCAGCCGTACCTTGTAAGGGTTTATCACCGTTTTGATTCTCTATGAATAAATCTAGTATTGCAATTTCTTTATCGTGACCAATTTGTATATCTGTTATGATGCCCAAACATTTTAGAGTGTCATTTGGCCTTATAACCCGTCTGAATCTGATATTGAGATTGGTCAAGAATCCTTGTGGAAGCATCCAATTTGTTATTAGCTGAGTGAGGTATCCCATACTTTGCCAACTAGATACGATCATGAACTCTTCTTTGTTTTCATTAAGTTCTGTCGTGTCAGTATTTATATCTGTAAAACGACCATCTAGTCTGGATAACTTAGCGAAATATGCAGTCTCCGCTATAGTCGGGATTTTTACCAGAGGTCCTATTTCTTCGCCAATTTCATTAGCCCTGTATTCCATTTGTTTCATCCTGATTGTCTGAGCGTACGTTCGAAGAATCAACGATAAGTACGATATCATTTTCTTGGTTGAAATAAGTAGTCCTTCTTTCCACGAATACAAGTGATCCAGTACGACCAGTCTTTTTATATACATTCGTAACCTGAGCTCGGGCGCTGATAGTATCCCCTGCTCCTATATGTTTTAGGTATTGAATATTTTGTCCGGCCATATAGCTAAATGAATCTGACACGAATTGTATCTTCGGGTCGGGAGATGATCTTAGTGGTATTGCCGTATAGTAGCCAGGCGTTGCTATTATACGTTTGTGAGGACCTTTCAGTGCAGCAGATCTATCTGTGTAGATCGGATTAGTTTCACCAAGGGACTTGGCATATTCAACAAGTTCATCTTCAGAGACGTAGTGGGATCCTAGGTCTACCTCTTGCCCTATTATTCTTCGGTCGAATTTAATACCAGCGTCACTCTCTGAATGCGACATAGTCTCCGATCCTGAAGCGCGACAATATTTAAATATCCACTATAACGTATAGGATATCTTGCTTATTATCTATTAGGTAATATAACTTCAGCAATCCCTTGTACTGGTCTCTCCCCATCCTGGTTTTCGATATATGCGTCCAAAGTTACCCGGTTAGTTCCGTCCACTTCTCCTAGGTCTGTTACCATAGCCTTACATTCTAAGCTGTCCCCCGGGTTTACCATTCTTCGGAAATTGACCTCTAGTTTGGCTACGTGGCCCTCTGGTCCAGCCCAGTCAGTGAGTAGCTGAGACAGGAAAGACATGCTCATGTTGCCAGGAACTATCATACCTTGGAGACCTTCTCCTTTGGCATCTTCGTCACTTGAGAAGCGACCCTGACTTAAGGTTGATAAGGAAGCATATTCTCTTATCTGCTCTCTGGTTGGCGTTTTAGGAAGTGGACCTACCTCATCTCCAGGTTCTAAGTCTTCAAAATATACTTGGCTCATTTTGAAACATTCCTCCGTACATTAGAACTTTCTACAGTAAGCACTGTTCTACCGTGTTGGTTTGTAAATGTGGTTTTCCTGACAGCAAACACCATTGCACCGGTTCTGCCTGTCTTTGCGTACACTCTAGCAACTTGCGTTTTTGCACTGATATTATCCCCATCTCGCATGGGTTCGAAGAATTCGCAATGCTGAGATGCATTGAAACTAATATTGCCGAATTTTACCTCTGGATCTGGACCTTCTTCTAAGTGAATTGAAGTGTAATACGCGGGTGGCGCTATTATCACACCATGAGGACCTGCTTTTGCAGCCTCTTCATCTATGTAGAGTGGGTTAGTCTCTCCAATTGCCTTCGCGAAATTAGCAATTTTTTCCTTAGTAACTTCGTGATTGCCAATCTCGAAATCCACTCCTATAAGGCTCCGATTGTATTCTAATGTGTCATCAGTTATTTCTTCGTCTGGCATCTTAATGTTCCTCCTAGCTTTTTTTGTATATCACAGGTTTTACTGGCTTTTTGTATCGTCTAACCTTACTGGTCCAAAGTTTCCTAGATGTAATTCCTCAATTAATTCCTCTACGTTAGAGATGCTATTGTCAAATCGAGTTGCACATCTGCCAACCGTACTTACATAATGAGAGTCACTACCACCGCTGCGGTATAAATTGTATTCTTGTGCTACGGAGGCAGCTAGACCATTTTCTTCTTCGTTGCTACCGCCGTTTAATACTTCCACCGTTTTAACATCGTCAATATTTGCTCCTGATTGTATATGTTGCCATAGGCCTATTCTAGGCCTTCCAGGATGTGCTGCTATAGCATATGCCCCACATTCTTCCACTGCTTTTAATACATCATGAGCAGGTAGGGTTATATTTGTAAAATCTAATTGATCAGTTAATTTCTTGGTTACCCCGTATATTAGCATGTGCCCTAGATCTGTTTCTATTTCTGATCCTTTTATTACGAGGACATCATATTGTGTGGCTAGACTGGAGTAGTCTTCATCGAAGTCGAAACCTCGATGTTCCGTGAAAACTATGCCATCCAATGCGAATCCCTTTTTCCTGAGTACATTTACCCACTTGAGATATCCTTCTACGGTTCCCCCTGCATCGTCAGAGCTTTTTGAGTGGACATGCATATCTATATACAAATTCTTGCCTCGTTGACTGAGAGTTATTATGGTCGAAAAACAATTCTAATATTATGCCTGCAAGTGGGCATATATGGCAATACCATGTGTGGGAAAATTCGTTACGGCTTGCACTTAGATCGACTATTGTCTAATATTGTTCAGGATTTGTGATCTAAGGATTTGAAAGGTAATTGAAATTCAGTTTGGAGGAGTACAGTTGGAGAATTCAGATATAAACTCAGAACCTAATCCACCTAAACAAGGACCATTAGGCATACAGGTTATGGAATCTAAAGATGGTAAGTCTAGGCTAAGATTAGAGGTTCAGAATTGGCATTTACATTCTAAAGAGGATCCGCGTGTAGGAGGTGGGGTTATAATGGCACTTTCTGACTCCACTGCCCATTTTGCTATACAGAGTTTACTGGAAGATAATGAACTCCATGCTACCGTAGACGTCAAGATAAATTTTATTAGACCTGGGCGTGAAGGTGTTCTCGAGGCGGAAGGGTTAATTCTCTATAAAGGTAGCAGATTTGCTGTTTCAGAAGTTAGCATAAAGCAAGATGGGAAACTGGTTGCGAAAGCCCAAGGTACGGAAACATTTGTTTGGAAACGAGAAAAAAATAGATGATCGTTAGCGTCGGTGTCTATTGCCAGCTATACTAGAAATATAGTCACGTAGCCTGGCGAGCAAGTTCCTTTTAACTCGTATCTTACTAGAGATAGCTTCAGTTAATTTCAGGCTTCCTGCCATAATTGGCATTCTGCTTTTTCGTATAGTGTCAGCTTTGTTGCTTTCTAGGATAGTGGTCAATGGCATCCACGTGCTACCTGACCATTGCAGTACTTCTCCGCCAGATTCTCTTACAATCACTATTCCTGCGGCTATGTCCCAAATATGTGGGTTGCCGAATAGTGCTAACTGCATTATGCCCCTAGAGACAAGTACCATTTCATATACTATGCTGCCTGTAACCCTAATTTCCCCTAAACCGGTGTCTTTAGTCCTACTAAAGTCAAATCTCCTATTGGCCATATGCGGTAGACCAGTCAATCCAACAGGATTTATCTCTTTTATATTAGATATGTCGAGACTAATGCCATTTACCAATGCTCCTCCTCCAAGTCTTGCATGGAATATGTCGCCATCATTGTGATTATTTGGTATGTATATGCAGCCGACTATAGGTATACCTTTGTAAGATATGCCTATAGATATCCCGTGTAGTAGCAATCCACTAGCAAAGTTCGCTGTGCCGTCTAAAGGATCTATGATCCATATATAATCTTCGTATGCCTGGTTGTCCGACTCGGTTTCTTCTCCTACTATTGAATGATTAGGGTATTTGGCTTTTATACTATTCGTTATGAATGCCTCCAGTGCCAAGTCTGCAGAGGTTACGGGATCCGTGCGATGTTCACCCTTAAAATCCAATTTAGTTGGTTTGTTTTGGTGCTCTGCTAGTATCTTGCCTGCTTCCTTTACGATAGAGACTGCATATGATTCTAGTTCAGATAGAGTATCGGGTTCTGGTAGAGCGTTATACATAGTGCAGATATTATAATGGCTTTGAGTTATATATCCAATTTGGCCGTTAGCACTATGACACAGGCTGTTTTGACACGTATATAGCGTAATGTGATATGATTGTTAATCGTAAGTCCTTCTATAGGGACATGCAAAGCAGGCCAGATATATGTTATAGAGCAAGGATAACATATTCTCCCAAGCAGGCTTGATATCCCTTCGAACTGCCGCAGTAGCAGTTCTTACACTGATGAAATTGTAGTATTAATTGGACTAGTTAAATATTTATAGTAGATATGCAAGGAATAGGATATAAGGCACCAATTTATGGATAAATCTGTATTGTACGTAGCTCTACTAGTTGTTTCACTGATCCTGTCTGCTTTCTTTTCTAGCACCGAAGCAGCATTTCTCTCGCTTAGGAAAGTCAGGATTAGAAGAATGGTTAGTGACAATATACCAGGAGCTGATAGAGTTCAGAGAATGGTAGAACAACCCGAGAAGATACTTCCCACTATACTACTTGGTAACAATTTGGTTAATACGGCATTTGCAGCAGTTGCTACTGTAATAATGGTTGCTGCTATCGGGGAGGGCAGTGGTGTTCTAATAGCAACTATAGGTAGCACTTTGGTTCTTCTGATTTTGGGTGAAACGCTGCCAAAAACTTTGGCGATAAAGCACGCAGAGACGATGTTTTTATTCTCATCGAGGATATTGGAATGGGTAGATATATTACTAATGCCTGTAGCTATATCTTTACAATGGCTGAGTAGAAAAATCTCTAGGCGAGACGGAGTCGACCCTATGGCGCTATTTACTGAAGAAGAGATCAAGACAGCTATTCTTATGGGACAAGAAGCTGGTGCCGTTGAGGATGAAGAAGCTGAGCTATTGAACAAGGTTTTTCAATTTGGAGACAGAGAGCTGAAAGAGGTAATGACTCCACGTTCCGGAATCGTATGGGTTGAGCATGGGACAGTGCTGGATGCATTTCTTGATACATATCAAGAGCACACGAATACTAGATTTCCTGTTTTTCAAGAGCAAATAGACAATGTAACAGGCATCTTGTCGATTAAGGATATATTTGCGGCTATGGCTCGTGGTGATTTCTCTGCAGATGCTGTAATAACTACGCAACTACGACAAGCATATTTTGTACCAGATACCAAACCCATAGGGGTTCTATTTAGAGATATGCAACAGCAAGGTATGCAAATTGCTATGGCAGTAGACGAGTTTGGTGGAATAGCTGGATTAGTTACACTTAAACAATTGATGGAAGAGATAGTTGGACCTGTTGGAGAGGAAGGCAGTCAACCAGAGGCCGAATATGAAGTTATAGATGAAAACACCTTTCATATAGATGGCGGGATGCAGATAGACGAGATAAATGATGAGCTTGGCATAGATATCCCTCAAGGCGAATACGAAACTGTTGCAGGGTTTATATTAGACACAATGGGCAATATACCGGTCGAAGGGGAATATTTTTGGTATAAGGATTTACGGATAAACGTGGATGAGATGAGAGGGGTTAAGATAGAGCGAGTAATTATAACCAGAGCCAAACTTGGATCTTTATGATAGGAAACACATTACTTTTAGGTGTGTATTTTTGTGATCTGTGCAATCATCAATAGAAGCTAGCCTGCTGAAAAACGTCGGCAATAGATTAAATAACATAGGTCTAGACCTGAACGGCCTTACATTCCTTATTGGAGTTTCTGGTGGGTCAGATTCGATGGCCTTGGTTTCAATTTTGAATAAGCTGAAGGATTCTCTAGGATTTGATATATATATGGCTCATTTAGATCATGGGCTGAGGCAGGATTCATCAGAGGATGCCAAGTTCGTGACTAAATTCAGCGATTCTTTGGGTATACCATGTACGGTTGGCAAAGAAGATGTGGAAACACATAGACGGGCTAACGGGCTGACGCTAGAGGAAGCAGCAAGACAACTAAGGTACCGATTCCTTGTAAGCGTTGCTGGGAATGTTGGAGCTTCTGCAGTAGTTGTCGGGCACACGTCTGATGATCAAATTGAAACAATACTTATGAATATAATTAGGGGAGGCGGGATAACCGGTTTGTTGGGAATGTCAGATGTAAGGAATAGTATAGCCATGGGTATAGAATCTGATATAGATATAATCCGTCCACTCCTAGGCGTTAGCAAATCCGATACTGAGGAGTATTGTAATAGTATAGGAATTCAGTATCTTCAAGATCCTAGTAATTCTTCTCTTGATCACACAAGAAATAGAATTAGGTTAGAGTTGATTCCACATCTACTAAAATTCAACCCTAAGGTTGGTAAGAATCTGTTGAAACTTAGTGACTCGGCACGGCACGATTTAGATTTTATAAGTGATGAAGCATTTAGGCAGTATGAATCTCTTTTGTTGAATTACGAAGGTGGCATACGTATTGATAAACATGGGTTTTGCAATATGCATATATCTTTACAAAATCATATGCTGAGACTGATGTATGCCAACTTAGCTGGATCTCCTGCTGGGCTTGAGTATCAACATATACAAGATATGATCAAGATAGCCTATGGTGGAGCTGGATTACAAATCCACTTGCCCAATGGATTAGTATTCTGGACAGACTATGATTATCTGGCCTTGGACAATAAAGGCAAGTCTATGTCGGACAGACGAATATTGTTTGGTGAACACTTATTGGCAATACCTGGAAGTATAGTTGTCCCAGGATGGGATGTGAATTGTGATATTGTTGATGGCATAGATAGTTCCTCAGGAATTAATAAGTATGTAGCGCATTTTGATAGAGATCGTCTGGGTAATAAACTTATAGTTCGGAGTCGTAGGTATGGGGATAAATTCCACCCGTTTGGTATGAACGGGTCCAAAACCGTGGATAAGTTTTTTTCTGACTCTAAAATACCATCTTCTGATAGAGATATGGTGCCCATATTGATATCAG
Source organism: Chloroflexota bacterium (assembly GCA_002717805.1). GTDB lineage: Bacteria > Chloroflexota > Dehalococcoidia > Lucifugimonadales > UBA2985 > UBA2985. The sequence continues at coordinate 32,823 of PBBS01000011.1, forward strand.
ATAATGGCATTATATGGATAGTCGGACATAGAACTGATAATTGGTCTGTTGTTTCAGTGCATACTAAGGAGATTGTAAGGTTAACCTTTTCGAGTAATCATACTACATGATTTGGGCTAGTCTGGGATTATCCGTGAGACCTGGTAGCGTGCCACGTATAGATGCAGGTTCTCCATCTATTTCGTGTATAGAAGGTACGAAACTCAAAGACGAAGCCGTGCCTATATATTCCCCTATCTCGAATGCGTTTACAGGGGCTCCTTCTTCAATAAATTCGGTTATTGATTCCGGTGCCAGTAATCCACTAACTATGATTTCAACATGAGTATGACCTGCTATATTCAATCTTGCTCTTAGTTCTTTCACGAGTTGTGGGTTTACGCTACCTCCGTTATGGTATCCGTTTAGAACTACCCCTCTGAGTTTTTGTTTAAGCGATTCCGCTAGGTTCAGGGATTCTTCTATTTCGTCTCTCAATACACTTGCTGGAGCTATTCTTGGTGTCTCTTGCGGGATATGCTTGTCAAAGGCGACCATAGTTCTAAGTGTATCTCCTATGATTAATGCTACATTGGGGGATATTGTGGATGCAGGATTGGTGCCAGATAGTCTTGCCCCGAGTATTGTGGAGCAGGATACACAACCGCCGATTATAGATGAATAATCTACTATGTTAGCAACATTTGGATGTACGTACCGAGCAGGTATTGCAATTATAGGTATACCCTCAGCAGCTGTGACACATTCTCTGGCAGCAGAAGCCCATCCACTACAGCTCGACAGTATGCCATTGATGGAATTTTCATATAAGCCGAATGTACCATATGGAGCTGTGATCCTTAGCGCTACCTCTCCTGGGGTAATATGGTCACCCTCATCTAGTGCCCATACTTCGCGATTGGATTCAGGTAAAACTTTAGTAAGTAATACTTTTACTTCTTCTAGTCCGCATAACACTCCGTAGTCACTCGAGGTAAATTCCATGGATACTACTGGGTTTATACCTTCATTCCTGAGTATTCTAAGCCCTCTGTGTAGTCCAACATCAGAGGCATCTCCTATCATTACGGACTGGCGAATTTCGTGGGTGTTTTCTGCCATATATTTATTGATTCACTGGTTCTCTACTGTTGATCTGCTATCCTGTGTTATATCAATCTTACGCCCAGTATGCTCCTCATATGGTTTATTGCCCAGTTATGTGCATCATAGTCGAAAGATGCCACACAGTCCACAGGTATGGACACATTATAATCTCGATTTCTGGCGTCTGCTGCAGTATGCAGTACACATATGTCAGTACAGACACCACATATTATGATGTTCTCAGGCTTTATTTGCTCTAATTTTTTTTCAAGGTCCGTATTGAAGAATCCACTGTATCTTTGTTTTGGTATAAAATATCCAGGGTATTCTATCAATTCCGGTATTATTTCAGCTTCGCTTGTTCCGGCTACACAATGGACCGGGAACATTTCGAATTCAAGGTCATCAGGTTTATGGCTATCGCATATATATATTATTTCCGCACCCATATCTAATTGATCTTTAATTAATCTCTTCACATTAGGAATTATTTCACGGGCTGAGTCTCCACAATACAAATTGTGGCCGTCTTCCAAGAATCCTCTAAGCATATCCACTATCAATACTACGTTAGTCATTAATTTCCGTTACATACCTCTGAAATAAGGTCTACATATTACTTAAGCATTTGATAATTCGCAATAGGTGACATATTAAATATATGCCAGCGAGACCTATGAATGTATAAGTCTATTGGAATCCATATAAGATACGCTGTGTCCCGGTGACAATGTTACGTTTACTTCTTGATCTAGCTCTAAGTTGTTTATATGAGATCCTAATACATGCATTAGTTGCCCCGAATTTAATAGAACTTTATATATATAGAATGCGCCCTGGAATGTCTTTTCGACTACTTTAGCATTTCCTGTATCACAAACTTCAATACTTAGGTCGTCTGGCCTTACCATGGCCATAACGTTATCTACAGACTTATCTTTTAGACTTACAGGTGCACTGCCTACTTCAGTATGTATCATGCCATCGGCTATTCGAGACGGTATAAAATCACACATTCCCATGAAATTGGCTACAAATTCAGATATAGGTTTATGAAATATATTATGTGGTGTGTCTATCTGCTCGATCTTGCCTTCTTTCATTACACCAATCTTGTCTGCCATAATCAGAGCTTCTTCCTGGGAATGAGTTACGAGGACGGTGGCTATGCCGATTTTCTTGATTATTTCTTTTGTTTCTGTTCTAACGCTAGCTCTTAGTTGAGCATCAAGATTTGAGAAAGGCTCGTCGAGCAATAGAACTCTCGGATTAGTTGCCAGAGCTCTAGCAAGAGCGACTCTCTGTTGTTCTCCTCCAGACAGTTGGTATGGCATGCGTTTCTCTAATCCTGTAAGATTGGTTATTGAAAGCGTATCTCTTACCTTGTCACTCCGCTGGGCATCTCCCCCTAGACCGTATCCGACATTATCTTCGACATTCATATGTGGGAAGAGAGCATAGTCTTGGAAGACCATTCCTATTTTTCTGTTTTCAGGTGGTAGGAATTCGGTTGAGCTTGATACTTCCCTGTTGTCTATGTATATTCGACCATCATCTAAGTTATCTAGGCCTGCAATTAATCTCAAGGTGGTAGTCTTACCACATCCACTTGAACCTAGTAGTACAAATATTTCACCATTTTCGACTGACATTGATAGTGTATTAACGGCGTTGTTATTATCAAAGGACTTAGATATTTCCTCACATTGTATTACAGGTGTGGGCATCAGGAATTTCTTTCTCGCTCTGATGTTAAGAAGAGCATTGGTATTGCAGACAATGATATAAGTATGAGACTGGCAATCGCAGCCTGACCGAAGAATGCCTCTTCAGCTGTAGACCATATAGAAGTCGCCAGTGTAGTAAATCCTATAGGGGATAATATCAGAGTGGCCGGCAGTTCCTTCATGCATAGTAGAAAAACTAAGGCTGCACCAGAAAGTATACCTGGTCTTATTATTGGGAGAGTTATCGAGAAAAATGCCTTGAATGGAGAACTGCCAAGACTTCTGGCAGATTCCTCTAGATTGCTATTAATTTGTATAAGGGAGGTCCTTATCGCTCCCATTGCCATAGGTATAAATAATACTAGGTACGAGAATATAAGCAGTAAATGGGTTTGGTATATTGGATTAGCATGGTGAACAGCAAAATATACCAAAGAAATGGCTACGACTATACCCGGTAATGCAAAGCTCGTATATGTCAATTTTTCTAGGATCGAGCTGAATTTGCCTTGATATTTGACAGTCATTATCGCTATTGGGGTTGCTGCGAGTACTGTTACGATCGTTGCGGCAATAGATATAGCTAATGAATTGTAAGACACTTTCCACAAATCAATCATAAAACCTTCTTTGCCCCAAATACCTATAGCCCAATATGCCAACATTGCTAAGGGCATGAATAAGGATAGTGATGCTATGGCTGTACAGAATGACACAGCTGCTAATTTCCATTTACCTATGTCTATTATCTTGACTGGTCTCAATGTGCCTTTGAGACTTTGATAATTCTCATTTGCAGACCTGGTCCTCGATTCTCCTATAAGGAATAGAATGGCTATTGCTACCAGGATCATTGATAGACCGGATGCCATTGTCCTATCGAACATTGATTCATATTGTACGTATATTGCCCAAGTGAAAGTTTCATACCTAAGCATTGAGACAGCGCCAAAATCACTTAATGTATATAGAGCCACCAGCATAGTTCCTGCGGCCATAGAAGTTCGAAGATGTGGGATGGTTATATTCGCGAAAGTAGATAGTTTACTTTTACCCAACATTAGCGAAGCTTCTTCTAGGCTAGTATCCATACGAATTAATGCAGCTCTTATTGGGAGGAGCGCATATGGGAAGCTTAGAAGCGTCAGTGTTATTAAAGCACCTGAGAACCCATATATACTAGGTAACTCATTGACACCGAGAAAACTTTGGAGCGCTCCTTTTGGTCCCAATGTAAGGATCATTATGAATCCACCAACATAACTTGGTATTACTAAAGGCAGTACTGTTATTACAACCCAGAATCTCCTAAATGGTATATTTGACCTAGTAGTGACCCACGCTATGGGTACTGAAACCAGTAAACTACAAATAGAGACTGCAAACACAAGTACAATAGTATTAGCGAGTAATTCCATTGTTCTCGAGGTTGCCAATACATCCCATAATTCTCGCCCGTTTGTAATTGCGCTCCCTATAAGGTATGCAGACGGCAGGCACAAAGATATACCCAGAATAATACTCGGTATTACTACAAATGTAGGAAGTCTTCTAAACTGGATCCAAGTTGGTAATAAGGTACTTTTTGGATTTGATTTTAGTTTGCTAGTTGATGAAATTGTCATATGTAGAGGACTACTTAATGTTTTTTAGACTATAGGACAAGAATTAATTAGAGTGGGTATTTGCTTTACATTATACTAGGGTATATTTAAGTGTACATATTATACACTGTGAAAATGTTAGTGTGTTCTAAGTGCTACATTATTATCACATTAGTACTAACACAGTCAATGCTGAAAAATCAGCACCTAGAACAGGTTTTAGCATAGTTCTTCAATATGTATATATTGAAGAAGGTTATAGGTGTAGTCATTACATTTCTTATACAACTACTTTTACACCTATATTTAACTAATCTTCATACTTGGAAGCTAACCTGCAACCGGGTTCTATGTTCTTTAGGACTGGGATTTTAAGGAGCCATATTGGGCAGGTTGTATTATGTATCCTAACTATAGTAGGTTTTTCTGAGTTATTATCTGACATGATTTATTCTCCTAAATACTAATAATATTTGAGACACTATTAGGCCTTCCCTATGCGGAATACTTTAGTACTACAATTATTGCAGAGGCCCTTAGTCGCAGGCCTACCGTTATTGAGAGTTACCCGTTCTGAGTCTTTAATATCTACCTTTTCCTTGCACTTAAAGCAGTACGCCTTAATCATATGTCTTAGCCTCGGTATATAGATTTTTGGGATTACCTAGATTCATATTATTCGATGTGTGTGTTGGGGGGGGTAGGGGAGTCATACCGCAGGAAACTGAAAAACTACGATATTGTATGACTCCCCTCGTTCGATACCGCCTATGGCAGGATTCCGGTTTTCTGTAGGAGGGCTACAGTACCTTCTATATCTGCCATCTCCTTAAGAGCTATATCAGGTGCATTTATCTCTTCTAATGGTGTTAGTACTAAGCTAGTCTTTACACCTTCTACCAATGGGTATTCGTATGTTTGGCTAGCGAAGTATTGCTGAGCGACTGGTGACAGTAGGTAGTTGAGGAACTTTTGAGCATTGTCAGCATTTGCGGCTGTCATAAGCTGTCCAGCACCAGCAACCATTATCACGCTACCAGGTCCACCAGCTCGTGGGTGATAGTTTCTAGCTGCGAAATCTTCACCTTCTTTTGCTATGAACCTATGTAGGTAGTAATGATTTACAAATCCTACGGATATTTCGCCTGCAGCAGCAGCAGCAACTTGAGGCGTGTTCTTTGGGTAGATACCTGCTTCATTGGCCTTTATTCCTAGTAGCCATTCTTCAGTCTTTTCTTCTCCCCAAGAACTTCTCATAGCAGTGATCATTGCCTGGAATGAAGCGTTGGTTGGAGCCCAACCTATCCTTCCTTTCCATTTTGCATCGGTGAATCCCCACATATCATCAGGTAGGTCACTAGCAGACAACTCGGCAGAGTTGTATACAACTGTCCTAGCTCGTCCAGAGACGCCGACCCACTTGCTTTTAGGGGATCTTGCCCATTCTGGGACTAATGATGTAATGGATTCGGGTAAGTCAGACATGTAGTCTTCTACTGAACCTAGTCCACCTGGATCCTGAGCCCAGAATATGTCAGCTGGCGTATTCTGTCTCTCTTCTAGCAGTAAGCTAGCTAGTTGAGGGGTTTTTGCATACTTAACCTCAACATCAATTCCAGTGGCATCACTGAATTGTTCTATTATGGGTGCCACAAGGCTTTCCGATCGGCCTGAGTATATAGTAAGACTGCCTGCGTCTTTCTCGACTTCGACTATCTTCTCTACTTCTACTT
>PBBS01000012.1 GCA_002717805.1 Chloroflexota bacterium
GATTTGGTCACAGAAAATTATTTATCAATCAAGTTCTATTTGCCATTTAACGATTTCGACAATTCTCCATTACCAAATAACGTTAATGAATACCTATCATACAAGAATAATGTGACTGATTTTATATTGGCGAGAAACCAAAGAATACGTATGAATCTGGTATGAAATCGGTTTTATCTAGCTATTCCTGTTCTCTCTCATATATGCCAGCATAAGTCGTAGATCGTCTGTACTGTATTCACTTAAAGCCACCGTCGCAGTTATACCAGCTGTCTCAACACGTTGGATGAAGTCTCCTTCTGCTTTTGCCAGGAGTTCTGATGCTCTCAGCCTATCGATTGGCTTTAAATCGTTATCCCTCGCCATCTCAGACCATATTCTCAATCTCTCATCTCTATCAGCTATTGCAGGAGATATAACAATAGCCCTAAGCTCTTCCACCCTTAGCCTAATCTTAGCTTTATTAGCTAACCTTGAAGCAGATACGTCTGCGGCTCTATCACTCGCATGACTATTGTAAGCCTGCCGATAGGCTTGTCTTTGAGACAGCTCATCTACTGCAACCAGGGTACAGAATCTATCTTCTTTGGATGTTAATTTATTTGCAATACGTCTTTCCTACCTTAGCGATTTTTCTCAGCATACCTATGTACTAATACCTTACCCCTGAAGAAGGGAAGTCGGTTGGTAAATATGCCAACCGATATGCCAACCACACACGATCATGCAAACGCGGCAATATACAAATGCAACGGTTAACTGGCGGTTTTATGCCTAAAATAGTTCAGTAGAGAACGGTTAGAGTCAGTGTAAATCCAAGTAGTTCGCACTTCTAAGCCGTAGGTTACAGGTTCGAGTCCTGTCTGGGGTGCCATAGTTTTACCGATCAGAGCTTCATTCAATTATATTCCAAAGACAATATAGTCTCTACAGCTGGTACCATAACACTACTACGCCATATCTCTTGGCCACTTGTGTTTAATACCATGAATGTAGGCACTAACCTTACATCAAGTGATTCTCTAATATTCAGACCAAGTTCAGATCCTATATTGGCCCTGATAACCACAAATTCTTTGTCTAGTTCATTAGTTAACCGGCTCACGGCAGGTTTAGCTCTAATGCAAGCTATTCAGTAATCAGAATAAAGGAATAGGAAAATAGGATCTTGCGATGCCATAGCCCTATCGAAATCTTGTATAGTGTCGTACTCATTAGTCGTGGACATCATTCGTATCTGAACACCTACGAAAATTATTATTACCAGCAAGCAGGTTACGAGGGCGATCTTGTTATTAGTAACTCTACTAACAACGAATACAGTAAAAAGTACCAAGCATATGCCAACAAACACGAAAGAATATTGATTTATGAATTGTTGCATAGAAGACTAAGCATATATTTATAATCTATAGAAAATGCAGAATCAGGGTTAGTGGGTGATCTGTAAGGTATTACTTACGCTGATCTATGTGACGTTACGTCGGCTCAGAACATAGCCTATTGCAGGTACGACCGCTATGATGACCAATCCAGCAATAACAACATTCCAAACCCCCATATCTGATCCACCCATTTCCGCTATCTTAGTAAAGAACAAGCCTATAGCAATAAACGTAATTGCTACAGCTGCACATGAAACCAATGGTAGTATGACTGGAAGCCAGGAGTTCACTATATATCTCCTCCTTATTATTCGGACTACTCTATGACGCCTGAAGAGTAGTTCTCCAAGACCAGCGATAAACATTCTACACCATAGTATCAGTTATGTCACACAATCAAATATAGAAAATATTACTAGCCTACATCTACCAACTGCATATGATATTGCATTAGAATAACTAATCAATAAACTATAATTTGTAAATGAAGAGGTATCTTTCCGTTGAATGCCAATCAAGATATACACGAATTACTAAACAACGCAAAGCAAACAAATCATCAGGAATTGACTGGACTGTCGTCTCTCAATGACGACACTCTGAAAGATTTCCAATCTTCCTGGTTTCAATTACTTGTGACTAAACGTCGAGAAATAATTCAAAGACTTGTTTCACTTGCTGAAGACAACCTAGAACTTGACTTTGATAATGTGTTTCTATGCTGTATAGAAGATGAAGATAATCAGGTAAGAGCAGCCTCAATAGAAGGCTTATGGGAATGCGAGGACAGAAAATTAATTCCGTTGTTGTCTTATATACTAAGAGATGATCCCGCTACCGAAGTTAGAGCGAAAGCCGCAGTAGCATTGAGTAGATTTGCTCTATTAGCCCATCTGGGCAAGCTTATTAACAAAGATGCCCAGCAAATTATGTCAATCCTGAAGTCTACTATTGACCTCACCGAAGAAGACATAGAGGTTAAGCGAAGGGCAGTAGAATCCATCGGGGCATTTGATACTAAAGAAGTACACGAAATTATTCAGCTTGCATACCAGCACCGAGATAGAAGAATGAAATACAGTGCAATATATGCAATGGGCAAAAGTAACAATCCTTATTGGATACCAAATATAGTTAGAGAGTTACAAAGCGTAGATCCAGAAATGCGATATGAGGCGACTAACGCATGTGGGGAAATGGCTGAAGAAGACTTGATACCAGAACTGCTAGAGTTATTTGAGGACGAAGATATCGAGATCCAAGCTTCGGCGGTATCAGCAGTAGGTAACATAGGCGGCGATATGGCAAGGCGGGTATTACTTAACAGCATGAATGCCGGAGACTCGCAACTAGCAGAGGTTGCTGAAATTGCTTTGGAGAAATTGGATGCCGGGGAAGACTTAAGTAATATGTCTATGAACCCTTATCGAAGATTATCCGACTAGGCTAAACTCAGAACATAATCTTCCATGTTTATTTCTAATCTAGTACTATGTGATCTGTAGTCGATTATAACTCCGACCACAGATATATCTGTTTGTGGAGAATACAAATTATGAAATCAAAAAAGTTTGCAAAAACCCTAAAAGAGTTGATGAAAACTGGATACGTTACTGTATCTGTAAGAGATGAAATAAGAAAAAACCTAATTGCCAGGATGAAAAATAAAGAAGAATTATTCCCAGGTATGGTTGGTTATGAAAACTCTGTCATACCCCAAGTAGAGAATGCTATACTAGCAGGCCAAGATATAATCTTCCTAGGTGAGAGAGGCCAAGGCAAGTCTAGGCTAATACGGTACATGGTTGGCCTACTGGATGAAGCCATACCATATATAGAAGGTTGTGAAATCCATGACGATCCATTCAATCCCATATGCTCTTCATGTAAGGACAGAATTATAAAGCAAGGGGACAATCTTCCAATATCCTGGCTCTCTAGAGAGGAAAGGTACTCGGAGAAGTTAGCCACACCTGATATATCTGTTGCCGACCTAATTGGTGAAATAGACCCAATAAAAGTAGCAGAGGGAAGATATCTTTCAGATGAATTAACTATCCATTATGGACTCATACCGAGAACCAACCGGGGTATATTCGCAATAAATGAACTGCCTGACCTGTCAGAAAGGATACAAGTAAGCCTTTTCAATCTTATGGAAGAAAGAGATATACAAATCAAAGGGTACAGGATAAGACTACCAATTGATGTATACCTAATAGCTAGCGCCAATCCTGAAGATTATACAAACCGAGGTCGGATAATAACTCCATTAAAAGACAGGTATGGATCTCAAATCAGAACACACTATCCCATATATCCTGATCAAGAAGTAGCAATAATGGAACAAGAAATACACTTAGCCGCCGACATGAAGGAGAAATTGGTCGTCCCTAAATTCATGAAGGATATTATTGCCGAAGTGACGATGTTCGCTAGAAAAAATGGGGAAATAAACCAAAGATCAGGCGTAAGCGTAAGGGTATCCATAGCCAACTATGAAAGTGTACTAAGTAGCGCCTACAAAAGGTCAATAAAATTGAACGAAGATGTAGCATCTCCCAGGATTACTGATCTCTCATCACTTATACCCTCTACTATAGGGAAAATAGAACTGGAAGCTCTAGAAGAGGGTCAAGATGTTAGAGTAATGGAAGATATAATCAACAAGGCAGTGCTAAAGATATTCAACGAACACTTTAAGGATGATGAAGAGTTAGATGAATTGCTATCTCAATTCGAAGAGGGCCTGACTCTCGAAGCTAGTCATAATCATCCCTTGAGTTCTTATTCCGATGAATTGAAGAAAATAAAGCCACTTGAAGAAGCTATATCCAAATTAGAAGAATCTAATACGCCTGCAACAAGAGCCTCCTACGTCGAGTTCCTGCTCGAAGGATTGCACCTGCGAAGAAAACTCAACAAAGACCAAATAAATAGCAGCTTCACCTATAAAATATAATGGCTGCCACAACTAATCCTATAGAACCAAGAAATTGTATTTGGTTCCAGGTAATCTGAGAATCTGATGGAGAGTATATGAGTAATATGGAAACAGAAAATGTAATAATAATCGGATCGGGTCCTGCTGGAGACACCGCAGCACTCTACTCTGCAAGAGCAGACCTAGGTCCACTCGTCATAGATGGGGCAACCCCAGGCGGACAGCTGACAATTACTACGGAAGTAGAAAACTACCCTGGGTTTCCAGATGGAATACAGGGTCCAGATTTAATGATGAATTTCAGGTCACAGGCAGAAAGATTCGGAGCAAGATATGAAAATGGGACAGTGACTTCTGTAGACCTATCGAAGCGTCCATTTAAAATAGAGGTAGATGAAGAGAAGACCTTCTTCGCTAAAACTGTCATCATCGCTTCAGGAGCAGAAGCTAAGCTATTAGGCCTACCAAATGAACTGGAGCTCATGGGTCGTGGAGTTTCTGCATGTGCAACTTGCGATGGTTTTTTCTTCAGAGACAAAGAAGTAATCGTAGTTGGAGGAGGAGACACTGCAATGGAGGAATCTGCATTCCTCACAAGGTATGCAAACAAAGTACATATAGTCCATAGAAGAAATGAACTAAGGGCCTCAAGGATAATGCAAGAACGAGCATTTTCTAATCCTAAAATAAATTTCATATGGGATACCACATTAGAAGAGATATTAGGGATAGATGAAGGAGAGGTTAAGGGTGCAAAGCTCAGGAACTTAAATACTTCAGAAACAAGCACTATGGCTATAGATGGCATCTTCTTGGCTATAGGGCATAAACCAAATACCGACCCTTTTATAGGCCAAATAGACATAAATGACGAGGGGTATATAGTAACAAACAATGGTACAAAGACGAACATACCTGGGGTATTCGCATGCGGAGATGTACAGGACTGGGTATATAGACAAGCTATAACCGCAGCTGGTACAGGATGTATGGCAGCAATAGACGCAGAACATTTTCTTGTAGACGACGATTAATAACCCCAAGCATATAAAACAAGCATGATACCTGAGACAGACTTACATACATATCGCATAGATCTGCTTCTCTGGTGCTAATTAACTAAATTTTAGTATTTTGTTAACAAATCACACTGTTTTAGCATTTACAATGATGATTGATTTCGTATATAGTCAACGGCGTTGTGTAAATAAAAGTAATATTTGGAGAAGACATGGACGAATTAGACAGGAAAATAACTAGCATCCTCCAGCAGGATGGCAGGGCATCTAATGCCAGTATAGCAAGGAAATTAAATGTTAGCGAAGGCACTATTAGGCGCAGATTAAAAAGATTGATAAAAGAAAAAGCAATACAAATTCTAGCACTGCCAGAACCTGCAAAGCTTGGACTAGGAACAGAAGCCTTAGTGGCATTGCAAGTGGATCCAGGTCAGCTAGAAGAAGTAGCTGAAAGCCTGGCAAGAGTAACCGAAACTGTATACGTTTCAGCTAATACTGGTGCTTTTGATATATTTACTTGGGTTGCACTGCCATCTCAGGAAGCATTGCATGGTTTCCTACTTAACACTGTCGGAACAATTCCTGGAGTAAAAAGAAGTGAAACATTTGTAAATCTATCTGTGAAAAAGAGATCGTTCAGCCCAATCTCATAACAAAGACCTAGTGTAGAGAATCGAGCTTGTGCAGAACAATACAAGAGTTATGAATAAATTACATTATACTCTTGTAAATATGATCTGGTACTGGCAAACTAAAACGAGTTGATAATCAATTTAATAGAAGGGGGATCTGATGGCGAAAAATATAGTTACATCGACTGTGAGTTTCAAGGCAAACGGTGATACCGCAGATGGATACCTTGCATATCCGGATGATGGAGGCTCCTACCCAGCGGTAGTAGTTATACAAGAGTGGTGGGGCGTAGACGATCATATCAAAGATGTCACCGAGAGGTTTGCAAGACTGGGTTTCGCTGCAATTGCTCCTGACTTATACCATGGGCAAGTTACTTCAGAGCCGGACGAAGCAAGGAAAATGGCAATGGAGATGGAATACGACAGAGCGGCTAAGGAGATAGATGGTGCTGCAACTTGGCTCTTAAGTCAATCATTCTCTAATGGTTCCTCTTTTGGGTGTGTTGGATACTGCATGGGTGGTGGATTAGTCCTTACAACATCCATAAGAAACAATAATGTCGGTGCAGCAATAGTCTATTATGGCGGCCTCCCTAACCCTCCTGAAAACCTAAAGGATATCAATGCTCCTGTTCTGGCTTTCTATGGAAGCGGAGAGGGAGAAAGAGCTAATCAATTAAATGATATCCTGACTGCAAACAATAAAGATATAGAACTCCACATATACGAGGGAGCAGCTCACGGATTTTTTAACGACAGTGGCAATGGATATAGCCTAACAGCTTCCTATGACTCGTGGCCAAGGGCTATTGAATTCTTCAGAAATCACTTATCATAGACAGGAAAAGTTTCCGAGGTAAGGCCGTTCTAGTTTTCAAACAATTTAGATCCTTGCCTCGGACCCTAAACTGCATCCTTGATCTGCTCTACTCAGATATGACTGTCACTATATCCCGCGCAGCAGATTCTGGATCATGAGACCCCAAAACAGCAGAGACCACACATACCGAATCTGCACCAGCCTCTATAACTTCCCGGGCGTTTGATTTATCTATTCCGCCTATAGCAACCACAGGTACAGAGGAAATTCTACATATGTTGCTAAGAGTATTTAGTCCTGCAGGTCGAGTATTATTCTTGGTTTTTGTTGGAAATATAGCTCCTACGGCTATATAATCTGCCCCAGTCCTTATGGATTCTGATGCCTCATTCAATAATGCATTAGATGTACCAATCAGTTGATTGGGTAATAGAATCTGCCGAGAAATATCAATGGGCAAATCATGCTGTCCCAAATGAACACCGTGAGCACCGGAAGCAACTGCAAGATCAACATGGTCATTTATGATCAATAATGCCCCATGAGATTCACAAATGTCACGTATCCTGATGCTATTATCTAATATATCTCCCTTGTCATTTTTCTTGTCTCTTATCTGTATGACAGATGCTCCTCCACTTAAAATGGAGTATGCTAGATCTACCATGTTCCTACCTTTGAGAAACTGATCATCCAGTATTACATATAGACCCTTAATCTTAGATACAAGATCACCTGCATCCTTATAGCTCATAACTCTCCTCAAGTTAACGATTACTGGAAATCCCAGTATCATATGATACGGATATTTTATAAAGAATCCAGAGAACCACTTTCAAATTCGCTAGTAATATCCGCTATATCTTGATAGGCTTGCAGTTCCTCTCCTTGAGGACCAATATTCTCTCCCATAGCGTCTTTCCATATACGAAGCATTTTCGCTGTACTCTGTGGATCATTTTCATCAAAATCTGTCATAGTTTCCCATGAAGGTAGATTCTTCATGAAATCCCCATAAGGTCGTCCGATTGTAAACTTAGACACTAGCTTGTCCATATTGTCACTTGAACAATTAGGGCAAACCGCAACTGACACCTCGGAGAAACTCCTGAAAAATATAGAGGATCTCTTTGCACAGTCTCCACAAATATATTCATATATAGGCATAACTAATTCCTATCTCTTATCAAAGCAGATTGTAACACACGGAAATCATAAGGGTATTTCAACTCTGATAGATAATAATTCCTTTATTATCTATGCTATATACCGTTTTTCCATCTCCTGAAACCCTTCTAAATCTAGTGTCTTTGTTATAGCCTTCCGCAAAACAGTACCATTCCCCTCCGCATACTCTTTCATGGACCCGGTATCTAGTAATTCACTCATGAAACCTTTGATTGCTGTATGCAAAGAAAACATGGGGCCTCTATGAATCTGTATCTTAAAACCCAGTCTCTGGGATTCAGATACTGGCAATTCACCGTTGTACATTCTCGGCACATCTGAAAGAAGGTCGGCATATATTTCTAAATCTCTTAAACTCTGTATTCCGTCAACAAAAACCAAATCGGCTCCTGCTTCGTGATATGCCCTACATCGATCAACTGTATCCTCCCATCCATTAACCACTAAAGCATCAGANCTAGCTATTATCACAAAATCGGGATCCGNNCTCGCATCAACTGCTGCTCTAATTTTTTGAACAGCCTCATCTTTTGGTATCACGTCCTTACCTTCGAAGAAACCGCACTTCTTCGGAGCTACCTGATCTTCTATATGTATACCAGCCACACCTGATCTTTCATAATCTCTAACCGTNCTCCACGCGTTCAAAGGATTGCCATAAGCAGTATCAGCATCTGCTATTACAGGCACTTGCACAGATTGTGCTATATAAGTAGCGCTCTCTATCATCTCCGTCTGGGTCATTAGTCCTATGTCGGGAACACCTTTCGACATTGAAACTCCAAACCCAGACATATATATAGCATTGAAACCCACTTCCTCTCCAATGCGAGCTGCAAACGCATCATAGGTAAAAGGTGCTAATAAAACCTGATCTCCACTCAGCAATTTTCTCAAATCTTTCGTTCTACTCATATTTTCCTCCCTGATCAAATTCGATACATATGAACATTACTATCATTTATTCTTGTATATACTTGTCACCAATATACCTCCGAACTGGTGCAAAGGAAACTCTATGAATAGGGCTAGGGCCNAGCTCAATCAATTTTTGAACATGAAACTTAGTAGGGTATCCCTTGTGTTGTGAAAATCCATATCCTGGATAATCCTGATCTGCAATTAACATAAGGTTATCCCTATGCACTTTCGCCACGATAGAGGCTGCTGCAATAGACAAACATGTTTGGTCACCTTTGATTATTGATTTATAGTCTATACCTGTATCTTCAAGGTCAACCGCNTCTATCAGCAAGAAGTCTGGTCTTCCTTTCAATTTTCCAACTGCTTGAACCATAGAAAGTTTTGTTGCCGCCACAATGCCTATCTTATCTATTTCAGAAGCAGACACTATTCCTAACCCACGATTTACTCCTTCTTGATCCATTCCATCAACAATTCTACGTCTTTGCTTATCTGAAAGTTGTTTACTATCTCGTATATCGTAAACCCATTTTAGATCAAGCCCAATATCGAATACTAATGCACCAGACACAACAGGCCCAGCTATCGGACCCCTACCTACCTCATCTACACCTGCTATAGTTTTATATCCATATTTTCTTGCCAAAAACTCTTCTTCGAATGTCGGTATTGGATATCCCATAGCAGTTGAATATTATTTGTATCCAGTTTATCCGGGTACTATACCGTCTATTCGCACTATATTTTCAGAAACTAATCCATCAAATTCTTCCACNAGNCCAATTTCTGCTAATATTTCTTTTGCATCTGACCCTGGCTTAGGCGCCTGCCTACCAATGAATACTGGTGTTACAGATAGACGAGGAGCCGGTCCAGTAGTAGTTATTCTACCCAACTCTTGGTGCTCACGCGTAACACTTAATCCATGCGACATTACCCACTCATTCTCTAACAACTCACTGGCCTTCTCTACAACACGATGAGCCGCAATATCTATCTTGCCGAATAACTCTATCCAATATTCCGTGCTTTGCTCAGCTATTTTCTCCTCTAAATCAATCTCTANATCTCTCATACCAAAGCCTGCAATATCTCCCTGAATACCAATATTTGCCAACTTCTCTGCGTGAGAGGAGGGTAGCGATACAAATACCCATCCATCGTTACATTTATAAGCCCGATTAAATACACTACTACCTAATGCATCTTGACCAGATGTTTCATCCCAATTCTTGCCTGGAAAGTCCATAAAGAAAGGGGACTGTAAGGTACAGCTTGTATAAGTCAAAGCTGTATCTACATGCTGACCCTCTCCAGTTCTATTGCGATTTAGTAAGGCCAAGACAACCCCATAGGCACCCATATACCCTGTTCCATAATCGTTAATAGCAAACGGTTGCGTTAACGGCTGACCTGTTCCTCCAAATCTCTTCTGCATACCCGTGGCAGCCTGGGCGATTTGCTCATGGCCTGGGCGATATGACAATTCTCCTTCTTGACCGTATGTATTCAAAGAAGCGTATATTATGTCTGGTTTTCTAGTCTTAACCTGATCATATCCTATTCCTAATTTCTCTGCGACACCTTTCCGAAAGTTTTGTACTATAATGTCCGCATCTTCAACAAGTTTCCAAAATATATCCAATCCNGATTGTGTTTTCAGGTCCAAAACAATACTCCGTTTTGCTCTATTAATTTCGTTATGAAACGAAACCCTGAGTCTATCTGGGCTATCGATTTTGATAACATTAGCACCAAATTCTGCCAAAGTTCTCCCACATGTTGGACCTGCCAAAACAATACACAGATCTAATACTTTAATACCTTCTAAAATCGGATGTTTCTGCTGCGCATATACTTGCTTACTTTCTACATCAACCAAGGAAAATTTTGGGGTCATATCTATACTACCAATGTCAATATTAGTAACTGGGCCTCTAATATTACCTGGAGTTTTTGATAATCTAGCGTTTATCCCTGGCTGAAGCATATCACCTAGGACTGTACCCTTAACTTCCGCAACCATACCCGATTCTCGTGCATGTGGGTGAATTATCCACTCAGCTGAGGTTCTACATATAGAACATTCGCTCCCCATATCTGAAATCAGATCTTCCCATTCCGAAGCACTGCGAGTCCTAAACAACTTCTCCATCCTATCAGATTCAACTGCAGGTGAATCTGAGGAAGGCCAATTAACAGCCTTTGTGAATTTCAAGAAATCGCTAAATTTTAGGTTACCAGCATGGTACTGTACCCATTGCCCATCTGAACACTCAAATGTTCTGGTCCAGGTCGCATTAGAGCCTCTATTATTAGTAGTTTGTTTATCATGCATTGTTATCACTCTACTCCCCATAGCAGGAAACATTGCATCGAATAAAGGAACCTCGATATTCTGACCATATCCATACGATTCGCGATGGAATAATGCCATAGATATACTGACTGATGATATAAATGCAGCATATGAAGAAGCTATAGGTATAGGCGTATAAACAGGTCTATTTGAATTTTTCCCAGAACCTGAAGGCCTGTAAGTCCAGGTGGCAGCTCCTATTATGCCCTCCCAACCTCTCATTGTTGACCTAGGGTCATCATGTGCAAATCCAGGCATAGAACAATATATCAACCCAGGATTCGAGACAACGACTTGCGAATAATCCATACCCAATCTAGACATGACACCAGGCCGAAAGTTCTCTATTAGAATATCTGCAGAATCTATAATGCTCTTAGCGACCTTATTGTCTGCAGGGTCTTTTAAGTCGAGAGATATAGTCTTTTTGCCCCGATGCCAAGTCTGATTCGCAGGCGTATCCCAAGAAGGGCCTGTTGGAGGATCAATATGTATTACATCTGCCCCTTGATCTGCAAGTATCATACCAAGTAGGGGCCCAGCTATATATTGGCCGAAATCGACAACTCGTATCCCATCCAATGCTTGGGTCATCTGATCATTCCTCCAGCAAACTAGTATATTAAACCTATAAGGTATATGACATGCTGATGGGAGTAAACGTAAATTGGAAATGCAAAATCACTACTAAATTTGATTATAAAGCCACTATAGAATTCTAATCCAGTAGTAATCCTTCTATAAACCCACCTCCTATAACCTCATCGTCATCATAAAATACTATGGCTTGGCCCGGTGTTATAGCTCTCTGTGGCTCGTCAAACTTGATCTCCGACCACGAACCATGCGGAATAACAGTTGCTGAAGCAGGTTGAGCTTTATATCTTATTTTCGCATCTACTTTCATTATCTCCTGTGGAACTAACCCTGATATGTAATTCACAGAACTAGCCCAGACCCTATCCTGCATTAACTCTTCAGCATGCCCAACTATAACTCTTCTACTGTCTCTATCTATACCTAAAACAAACAGTGGTCTGCTTTGATTTATTCCCAACCCTTTTCTCTGTCCAACTGTGAAAAATTCAATACCTTGATGTTGGCCTAAAACCATGCCTTTAGAATCCACTATATCACCCGGATTAGACTCAAATCTTTCAGTTATGAATGCCCTGTAATCATTCTGAGGTATGAAACATATCTCCTGACTATCTGGTTTTTCAGCAACTGGTAAACCTGCAGTCCTCGCTATATCTCTTATATCATTCTTAGTATAATCCCCTAATGGAAGCAACAAATGCTCAGATTGATTAGGCCGCAGGTTAAATAAGACATACGACTGATCCTTACCGGAATCAACACCAGTAAACAACCTGGGGGAATTGCCCGTTCTATCCATCCTCGCGTAATGACCAGTGGCTATATAATCAAATCCCAATAGCGAGCTCTGGTTCATTAGAAAGTCGAATTTGATCTTATCATTACAAGCTAGGCATGGATGAGGAGTGCGACCTTTCTGGTATTCACTGCAAAAATAGTCTATTACGTGCTCTTGAAATTCTTTCTGGAAATTTACAACGTAATGAGGAATGTCTATTATTTGGCAAACCCTCCTAGCATCTTCTACGTCTTCCAATGTACAGCACCCTCTATTGGAACCAGTTGCATTCAAACCGTCCTGATCCCATAGCTTCATGGTTATACCCACCAGATCATAACCCTGATCTTTTAAAATATAGGCAGCTACAGACGAGTCAACGCCACCACTCATTGCTACAACAGCCTTACCTTTAGTCAAAATCTACAGCTCCCTCAATACACTATTGTATCTAATTCATATTTAATTGTTTTTACTATAAGCATTCATATCAGTCAAGTCCGATGCCAGTATAACATTGACCCTAAATTATTAAGACAGTAGAATTCGACATAATGTTAGAACATATCAACAATACGACAAACAATAGCGCATCTGACGCGGCAAGACTCACTTTAGATGTGGCTTCTGAGAAGAACGCAACTGACATAATCCTAATGGACATGCGGTCCGTGTGTTCATTCACCGACTATTTTGTAGTAGCTACTGCAGAAAGCAGAAGGCAAATGCAAGCACTGGTAGACGATATAGACGATACCCTCAGAAAGCTTGGTACCAAACCAAATCATATTGAGGGAACTACAGAAGGCGGTTGGATCCTATTAGACTATGTAGATTTCATCGTCCACGTATTCAGCCCAGAGGAGCGCGATAACTACCAAATCGAGAGATATTGGAGAAATGCCCCGGTAATATTCAAGATTCAATAATCCACGTATCGATGCTCCTAGAATAGTCCACTACTTCATCTTCAGCGAAAAATAGTCCAATTTCAGTCTGTGCTGATTCGGTAGAATCCGAACCATGTATTATGTTGTGTTCTATATCTAAACCAAAATCGCCACGAATAGTCCCAGGGGCTGCGTCTGAGGGATTGGTGCCACCCATAGTATTCCTAACTACTTCTACAGCTCTGGGCCCTTCTAATACCAAAGCAACTAATGGACTCGACGTTATAAAACTCACTAGTCCCTTGTAAAAGGGCTTCTCAGTGTGTGCAGCATAATGCCTAGAAGCCAATTCTTCGCTCACATGTAACATTTTCATTCCGACAATCTTAAGCCCTTTTCTCTCCAATACTGCCACCACGGTTCCCACAAGTCCCCGTTGAACTCCGTCGGGCTTCACTAATACCAAAGTTCTTTCCGTACTCAAGTTTCCTCCTATTCATTCTGAGAGTCGCACTGATTATCCAATATATTACAATTGCGACTGTGATTCATGTAGTCTAGGTATCCTATCACTGGTTAAAGGCAATTTAAATACTACTGACCTCTATTGCCCTTGATTGATAACGAAATGTTAATTCTTAGGTGTTGTAATTGAAGGCCTCCTCATATAAGTAGGTTCCAAGGTACTAACATCCTTTGGCCCGCCGAGCAGTAACTGTCTATAGCCTAAAACCGAAAGGGTTCCTGGCCTTCTAGTCGGACAATACTGCCTCCAATATACAAAATTCGTATCAGTCATACTACCACTGGAAATTTCCAAGTTCACTGCTCCCTCACCGCAAAATATTGTGGGAGTATCTATAATTGTCATAAGATTGTCTGTATGCACAACCTTCTCCTCACACAATTTTTCAAAATGTTCATCCTTCTTACGATACAAGGCCAAAGCTTTCTCACCACGACCTATATCTATTAGTGGACATACTACTAAACCAGAATCTATAAAAGGATATGCCTCTATATCTAAAGTGCTTATGCCTATAACCGGCAAGCCATGAGAAACATGTAATCCCTTTGCTATACTCATGCCGATTCTCAATGCACTGAAGCCCCCGGGGCCTTTAGCCACAAATACCGCATCCAAATCCGATGGAGTAACACTAGAAGCCTCAAGTATATATTCGACAGCCGGTAATAATTCTATAGTATGGTTTTGATTAGAAAACCAGCTGTACTCGCGTCTTATGTCTCCCTGATCAGAGATTCCAACCGACGCAAATTTTGTTGATGTATCAATAGTTAATTCCATAGTTACCCCGCACTACTATTTTTGACAATAGAGCATATCAAATTATCATATCCTCTTTTATACGGCTAATAATATCGTCGTATCTCGTACCAAGTGGCGTAACCTTAACATCCCTAGCATTTTCATCCAAATGGCTAAGCTGTATCAGAAGATAAGGCTCTGGAAATACTTCTATCGCTTTGTCTGCCCATTCTATGGCAGACAATCCATCCCCATATAAATATTCGTCTATACCAAGATCTATCACTTCTGCCGAACTATCCATCCTATACAAATCCATATGGTATAGAGGTATTCTNCCTTGATGGATTGTAACCAGTACAAAAGTCGGGCTTCTGACATACCCTTCCACACCCATTCCGTCTGCTATACCNTGAGTCAGGCATGTTTTACCNGTACCCAAATCNCCACTGAGAAGCACGACATCACCCGGTTGGGAATACTTACCTATTATAAATCCCAAACTTCTAGTATGCTCAGGACTTTTACTAACAAATTGCAAATCACTCATAACTTGAAATGATCCCATCCCTTATCATTCAATTTGATAGGCTTATTTTCTGGATCCAATACACTTACCCTTCCAACATTAAAGCCTGAAACCTCGCCAATAATTGTGGCACCTGCAGGCATCATTGGAATCACAGATAGAACTATGCTCTCTGGCCCACTAAACAATAACTCATAATCCTCTCCACCACTTAAAGCCCATCCAAGTATCTCTTCACCCGAGAAATCACTCTTTAGACGTCTATCTGTTGGTATCTTATCTGTATGAATTATAGCCCCCACACCACTACTATTGCATAGCCTGTTTAAATCTATTACCAATCCATCACTTATGTCCATTGCNGCCCTGATNCCATTTTCTGCCAATATTTGCCCCTCAATTATTCTAGGAGTTGGCCTCAAATGAGTATCAATTANAGATTTATGCATTTCTGAATTATTAGTCAATGCTCCAGACAATACCCTTAAGCCCGCAGCTGATGAACCCAAACTACCAGTAACAGCAATTACATCTCCAGATTTCATTTCAGATCTAAGCATCAGATTTTGGCTACTAGCTCCTATAATTACTATAGTAATAAAGATAATATGAGATTTTACTAAGTCCCCGCCTACTATCCTGACGGAATACTTATCTCCAACAGCCAAAATACCTTTGTACAAATCTTTTACATTATCTACATCCGTGTCAATGGGTAATCCAATATTGATCAACGCGTACAGAGGTGCTCCACCCATAGCCGCTATATCACTAAGATTGCTAGCCATTGCCCTCCATCCTATGTCATACCANGACGAATAAGCGAAGGAAAAATGTACCCCTTGAACCATTGTGTCTGTAGTGCTTATTTCCAACCCNGACTCTGTTTTCCAAACAGCTGCATCGTCTCCAATNCCCAAGATGAGGTTTTCCTNNCGCCGAAAATCAGGTCTACTCTCAGAGCTTGAAATCAGATCTTGGATGATTTCAATTAGTGTATTTTCACCTACATCAGATATCTTCACAAAAAGAATTATATATATAGGTTATCAGGCATACAAGGCAATGACATTCCGNCTTTATCAAAATGCTANGTNCATATCTAGTTTTGAGATATTAAAACCCTTGACACCAGTATCCTGACATGCTAGATTGCGACTTAATTTGGCGCATAGGGCGAACTAGAATACGGCCCGCTAGCTCAATTGGTAGAGCAACTGACTCTTAATCAGTGGGTTACAGGTTCAAGTCCTGTGCGGGTCATGTACAGTCCTCGAGGGGAAGTGTCGGAACTGGTAGACGAGCATGACTTAGGATCATGTGCCGAGAGGCGTAGGAGTTCGAGTCTCCTCTTCCCCAGGAAGAGATAGGCAAAGACCTAGAACATAGGGCTAACCTGTGTTAACATGACAACCAATAATCTGAATCGGTCCTTGGTCAAGATAGACCACCTTGAAGGAGGGGCAAGTGGCTACATTATTAGAGATAAAGGATCTGGCCACCTACTTCTACACACCAGAAGGTGTTGTTAAGGCCGTAGACGGTATCTCGTATGACTTACAAGAAGGTGAGATACTAGGTCTCGTAGGTGAGAGTGGTTGCGGTAAGAGTGTAAGTGCGCTTTCACTGATGCGACTTATACAAAAGCCGGGTAGAACCGTCGCCGGAGAAGCTATATTCAACGGTACTGACGTACTATCGATANAGGACGCTGAAATGCGTACCATACGTGGCAAAGACATGGCTATGATATTTCAGGAGCCAATGACGTCACTAAACCCAGTNCTAACTNTAGGTAAACAGCTTACCGAAACCATAGAGTTACACATGGGATACGATAAGAAGCAAGCAGAGGACAGAGCAGCCGAACTGCTCCAGCTAGTAGGGATACCGGCTGGNAGAACGAGATTAAAAGATTACCCTCACCAGTTCAGCGGTGGAATGAGACAAAGAGTTATGATAGCAATGGCCATGAGNTGCAATCCAAAGCTTCTCATAGCTGACGAGCCTACAACGGCGCTTGACGTAACTATCCAAGCTCAAATACTGGAACTCATGCAATGGCTAGGCAAAGAATATGGCACAGCAAACCTGATAATCACACATAACCTCGGAGTAGTTGCGAGATACGCTGACAGGGTTAATGTTATGTACGCAGGTAAAATAATAGAACGAGGATCTGCCCAGGAGATATACAAGAATCCCAGGCATCCGTACACGGTAGGATTACTTAACTCAGTTCCTAGGTTAGACGAGCCTATGAAAGAGAAACTGATTCCAATCGAAGGCCAGCCTCCAGATCTGATCGCCTTGCCGCAAGGGTGTGCTTTCAGGGCAAGGTGCAGGTTCGCAATAGATAAGTGTGCTACAGAAATACCAGAGTTGGTAGAAGTAGCAGACGGTCATACAGCAGCCTGCTTCGTTTCAGACACACTAGGGGCATCCGTGATAGGAACATAGGAGATTAAATATGACTACAAAAAGCAATGAAGTTTTGGTAGACGTTCAAAACCTAGTGAAGTACTTCCCTGTTACCGCTGGAATATTGTTCCAGAAGAAGGTAGCAGACGTNAAAGCAGTAGACGATGTCAGCTTCAAGATACATAAAGGGGAAACNCTAGGTATGGTTGGGGAAAGCGGCTGTGGCAAAACAACTGTTGGCCGAACTATGCTTCAATTATATAAACCAACATCTGGAAATGTGATATTCGAAGGCAACGACCTAACAACTATGGCTGCCAGAGACCTGAGAGCCATGCGCAGAAGAATGCAAATGATCTTCCAAGATCCATATGGNTCACTAAATCCACGCATGAGTGCAGGGAATATAGTTGGCGAGCCACTGGTCGTTCACAAAATGACCAGAAGCAGAGCCGAATTTAAGGATCAAGTTGATGAACTCCTTACCGTAGTTGGTCTTAGCCCATATATGGGTGCCAGATTCCCTCATGAGTTTAGTGGTGGACAAAGGCAAAGAATCGGTGTNGCTAGNGCCCTTGCGGTACGTCCAAGCTTCATCGTTTGCGACGAACCTGTATCAGCACTAGATGTATCCATACAGGCTCAGTTAATCAACTTGCTAGAAGAACTGCAGGAACAATTCGACTTGACTTACCTGTTCGTAGCTCATGACCTATCAGTTGTAAGGCACATAAGTGACAGAATCGTGGTTATGTACTTGGGCAAAATAGCCGAAATAGCAGACAGAAACGAGCTTTACGAGAACCCCCTACATCCTTATACTCAAGCACTTCTGTCAGCCGTCCCTATACCAGATCCTATAGTGGAAGCCACACGAGANCGAACAGTTCTTCAAGGTGATGTACCGAGCCCTCTCAACCCACCATCTGGGTGTGTGTTCCACCCACGCTGCCCGGTCGCAGTAGATGGGGATTGTAGCGGAAACCACTCACCTGGTCTCAGTAACGAAGTTGGGGTGCCTGACCTAAGGGAGGTATCGCCAGGACACTTCGTATCATGCATCAAAGTCTGATAACTTACGCTTAGAGTAAATAATANAGAGGGTGTGCCAGNCTNGCACACCCTCTNTATTTTGTCCGCTTATACACTAACTGCAAGGTTGTAGGCATATATAGCCTATGTTACCATTGACGTAGTATGGACACTAGCCGAATAAGAAACTTCTGCATAATAGCTCACATAGATCACGGTAAATCTACTTTGGCCGATCGCCTCCTAGAAGCCACTAGCACTCTGTCATCCCGAGAAATGACCGAACAGGTTATGGATCAAATGGATCTAGAACGGGAACGTGGGATAACCATCAAGGGAAAAGCAGTACGGATGAGCTACTCAAATAACGATGGAGAATATCAATTGAATTTGATAGATACTCCAGGACATGTCGACTTCAGCTATGAAGTATCCAGAGCTTTAGCAGCATGCGAAGGGGCTCTTCTAGTAGTAGATGCTACTCAGGGTATACAAGCACAAACTCTTGCGAATATATACTTGGCAATGGAACACGACATAACCATAATACCGCTAATAAACAAAATCGATCTACCTCTCGCTCAACCTCAAAGGGTTGCTCAAGAACTAGTCCAGACACTCGGATTCTCGGAAGATGAGATTATATATGTATCGGCGAAAGATGGTACTGGTATTCCATCTCTATTGGAAAGGATAGTAAAAGATGTACCCTGCCCTGCATCTTCGTCAGATATCCTACGTGCATTAGTATTCGATTCGTCATATGACCCTTACAAGGGTGTCGTTGCCTATGTAAGATTATTTGAAGGTTCTATATCAAAGAGTGACCAAGTGTTGATGATGTCAACGCGTTCGAGAGGCGATGTTCTAGAAGTCGGAGTCTTTAAACCAAGACTTCAACAGGTCAANAGACTGTATGAAGGCGAAGTTGGCTACATTGCTACTGGCCTTAAAGATGTTAGCGAATGTCGAGTTGGAGATACCATAACCATATCATCCAACCCTGCCACAGAACCACTACCAGGTTANCAACCCTTAAAGCCAATGGTATTTGCCGGATTATATCCATCGGATGGAGAAGATTACGGAGCATTAAGAATAGCACTAGAAAAACTCCAATTAAATGACTCCGCTCTGACCTTTGAACAGGAGACCAGCAATGCTCTAGGTTTCGGCTTTAGATGTGGTTTCTTAGGTTTATTNCACATGGANATTGTTCAGGAGAGATTAGAAAGAGAATACGGTCTAAACCTACTATTTACCGCTCCGGGAGTTGCATATGAGGTAATAACGCAAGACGGTAACTCTCTAATAATAGATAGTCCCACGAAACTACCAAATATAAATGCTATCGCAGAGATGAGAGAACCATGGTTGGAACTGAGTATACTGACTCCGGCAAGATATATAGGAGCAATCATGGAACTCACGACTGCTAAACGTGGAGAGTTCAAAAGGATGGAATATCTGCAATCTAGTTTCACTACAGAAGAAGACCTAGGAGTCGCATCCGAGCCTAGAGTAATATTAGAGTACAAAGCACCCCTATCAGAGATACTTATTGACTTCTACGACCAAATAAAGTCTCGAACCCAGGGATATGCGTCAATGGACTACTCACTAGAAGGATACAGGCCAGCTCCATTGGTAAGAATTGAGTTGCTTGTTAATAGCCAACCCGTAGACGCTTTGTCTGTAATAATACACAAAGACAAAGCATTCTATTGGGGAAGGTCACTAGTAGAAAAACTCAGGACTCTTATACCCAGACAGCTGTTTGAAGTGCCTCTACAGGCGGCCGTTGGCAATCGGATTATAGCAAGAGAAACTATAAAGGCACTAAGAAAAAACGTACTCGCAAAATGCTATGGNGGAGACATAACTCGAAAACGAAAACTGCTAGAAAAGCAAGCTGAAGGGAAAAAGAGAATGAAACGTGTGGGCAATGTTGAGATCCCGCAAGAAGCATTTCTAGCATTGCTCAAGATGGATCAATAAAACTAGAAATTTTTCTAATACCAGCATTTATCGAAGAAATATTGAGAGATAAAAAAAGAATGCCTTCTCTATATGTAGTGTCCACCCCAATTGGGAATCTAGAAGATATTACACTGCGTGCAATCAGAAAGTTGAATGAAGTAACATTAATCGCAGCAGAAGACACTAGAAACACACGAAAACTTCTTACCTACTATAATATACATACCCCAGTAACCAGCTTTCATAAGAACAATATGGCATCTAAGATACCGAGTCTAATCAATGCTCTCTCTGAGAACGACATTGCAATAGTATCCGATGCGGGAACTCCCATAATAAGCGATCCAGGCAGTGAACTAGTAAACTTCGCTTCTAAAAATGACATTCCTATAATAAGTATCCCGGGACCATCTGCNGTTACAAGTGCAATAGCGCTGTCAGGTATGTCTGGTGACAGATTCAGTTTCCTCGGCTTTCTACCTAGAAAGAAAAGGCAAAGGGACGAAATACTAATGGAAATAGAACATCTTCGCCATGCATTAGTATTCTTTGAGTCCCCCCATCGGTTAATAGATAGTCTAGAATATCTTAGAGATAAATTAGGNAATCGAAAAGTGACTGTCCTCCGNGAAATGACGAAATTTTTTGAGGAAGGCTTCTATGGTGATATCACTGACGCTATTAACTATTTCATAAATCCTATAGGTGAATTTACCATAGTGCTAGAAGGGAATACATCACAANAAANGATCTCTGAAGAACAGGCTAGGGCTCTCATGTTGAATATGATACAATCAGGCGTCTCTGTAAAGGAATCTAGGGAATATATATCAGTAGAACACGGTATATCAAAAAAGGCTCTATACAGAATATGGCTGGAGAGTACTAAAACAGGATAGAGCCTATGAAAAACAATATCTTAGTTGCACCTACCTGTACCCTAATCCTATATGATAGAATTAAACAAATTTTTCTTGGAACTTACTGATCCTTATGTCCCAAAATATATTTATAGGCGTCGCTTGGCCATACGCGAATGGATCTTTGCACCTAGGACATATAGCCGGTTGCTACCTACCTGCGGATATATTCGCTCGCTATAACAGAATGATCGGCAATGAAGTACTTATGGTTTCTGGGAGCGATCAACATGGCACTCCAATAACCTTAAGAGCTGAAGAGGAAAATACTACACCNGCAAAAGTTGTNGAAAAATACCATAATGAATTCCTGGACTGTTGGGATCGCCTAGGCATCTCTTTCGACCTTTTCACTAATACTTGCACAGACATCCACAGAGATACAGTTCAGGAGATATTCGAATTCCTTAGGCAGAATGGTCACATTTACACTGACACATCTGCCCTACCATACTGCCACACATGCAAAAGGTTCTTACCAGACAGATATGTGAACGGTCGATGCCCCCANTGTAATAACCCAGATGCCCGAGGAGACCAATGCGATAACTGTGGTAAGCCACTTAACCCNGAGGAACTGTTAGACATAAGATGCAAGATATCTGGTGATAAACCCGAGATAAGAGAGACCGAACATTTCTTTTTGAAGTTAAGCAATTTCGGTAATGATCTGTTGGAATGGGTTAAACCTCAATCGCATTGGAGACCCAATGTGTTGAATTTCACTAGGCGNTACCTGGAAGATGGATTACATGATCGAGCGATAACTAGAGATTTGGATTGGGGAATCCCTGTACCGGTTGATGGTTACGAAGATAAGCGNATATATGTTTGGTTTGATGCTGTTACAGGATACCTATCTGCCTCTAAAGAATGGGCTACATATCAATCCGATGAAGGGGCATGGGAAAAGTTTTGGGACGGTAACGCAAAGAGCTACTATTTCATAGGAAAAGATAACATACCTTTCCATACCATCATTTGGCCTGCAATGTTGTTAGGATATAAAAACAAACAACTACCCTACGATGTGCCTGCCAATGAATTCTTAACTCTAGAACTCCAACAACTGTCTACAAGCCGCAACTGGGCAGTATGGCTACCAGACTATTTAGCATCTTTTGATCCAGATGCACTCCGATACTACCTATCTTCCACTATGCCAGAGACGAGTGACTCAGATTTCTCTTGGGCAGATTTCGTAAAACGAAACAATGACGAACTAGTTGCAACCTATGGAAACCTTGCCAACCGTATATTGACATTAACTTATCGTAATTTCGATGGAATCATCCCTAGCCCATCTAATGTTTCACAAAATGATAACGATTTGTTGTTGAAAGCCATGAAGTTATTCGAATCCGTATCATCTAATCTGTCAGCGTGCCATTTTAGGATGGCTCTCCANTCAGNAATGGAAATTGCCAGAGAAACTAACAGATATCTTGAGCATGAACAACCATGGAAAACAATAAAAACAGATATTGAAAGAACNGGCACAATNCTATGGGTTGGTTTGACTATATTAAATGGACTAAAGATAGCGATGTATCCATTCCTACCATTTAGCTCNGTTAAACTACACAGAATGTTAGGTTTTAGCGAAAATATNGATGATTTAGGTTGGGACTGGGATCAATCTACCAAGGGTTTAAAGCCAGGACAGCTCCTTCAAGACCCAACTCCTCTTTATCAAAAGCTGGAAGAGGATATTGTAGATAACGAATTAGATAAACTCAAGAATAACGACTAAATAATTGGAGTGACGTGACTAGTACACAATTTTACGAGCCAGTACAAGAAGAACTATTAATTGTAGAAAAGAAACTATCTGACCTCGGAGACAAAGTGTCCTCAGATGCATTTCAGACATTGGGAGAACTTCTCGGCAATGTACTCGAGGCTCCAGGGAAACGAACTAGGCCAGCTATAACTCTTCTAGCATCNAAGTTTCACCCTCATGATAATGAATATCCACACATAATGGCGACCGCAGTGGAACTTCTTCACATAGCTACTCTAATTCATGATGATACTGTAGATAATTCAGACACCAGGCGAGGACGAGCTACCATAAGCAGCACATGGGGAAAAGATATAGCTATACTGCTTGGAGACTATGTATTCGCTACTTCTGCTACATTTGTATGTGACACTAATAATGTAAGAGTGATCAAGCGATTCTCTGAAACTATAATGGAGCTCTCGAGNGGAGAATTAGCAGAAATTCTTGATGCCTATAAGTGGGATCTAGGACGTATACCCTACTGGAAACGTATATATAACAAAACCGCTTCCCTNTTCTGTACATCTGCCGAATCTGGAGCAGTACTGAGCGGCGCAACAGAATCNGACGTTCAGTCCTTGAAACAATATGGATACAATGTAGGCATGGCATTCCAGGTAATAGATGACATATTAGATTTTTCAGGAACAGCCGAAGAATTTGGGAAACCTGTTGGTAATGACTTGCTTCAGGGCACATTGACACTGCCTTCGATTATGCTTATAGAAAAGTANAAAGATGAAAATCCTATCGCTGACTTATTCGATAAAGGTGGTGCTAAATATTTGGAAAGATCAATTGAAATGATCAACAATTCTTCTATAATACAAGACTCATACTCAGTTGCCCAAGAATTTTGTGATAACGCTATCAAGAGCGTAAGCCACTTTCCAGATTCCCCATATANGGAATCTCTGATTAACCTAGCGAGTTATCTAATGGAAAGACGTACTTAAGCCNCGTAAGTTAACCAAACATCACCCCTGCCACAAAACCTCACCTGATACAATGGTCATGACATTCTTGATACTCTTTATTAGCTCATAGTCTACTACCGTCGGATCACTATCTAAAACTATTAAATCGGCCTTATGCCCAGGCTTTATGCTACCTTTGATTTTATCCTCATTACCCGCATAAGCACTGCCTAGAGTGTACATCTNTATAATATCTTCTACAGATACGGCNTCTTTTACATTCAGAACATTCCCGCTCGCAGTCTTTCTGGTTATAGCGCTATATATAGAATACATTGGATTAATGGGAATGACTGGNGAATCTGATCCTATACCAATTTTCACACCAGCATTATGCAAGGAACCAATCCTATATAGCCATTCCTGNCTGTTTACTGGAATTTCTTCCTTATATTTATCTCCCCTNTAATATATAAATCCAGGTTGAGTTACTACTGTAATCTTTTGCTTATATATATCTGCAATTAATTCTGGGGGGCATTCAGACAAATGTTCAATCCTGTTACTTAGAATCCCAAATGAGGCCCTTGACTTATACATTAATCTAACTATCTCTGAATTGACTTCGGCTTCAACACCATGTATAGCAACCTGAAATCCATTCTCCCCAGCATATCTAATCTTATTCTCTAGTTCCTCCGTTGGAGGATATAAGGCTCCAGTAGTCAGGCCTGACATTATCTTAACTGAAGACAATGTCAGTGAACCTGCGGAACTACCAAATAAAAGTCCTTCCGAAATGAATTCTTCTACCGCATTTATGCTTACCATCATCCTCACATCAGGTTCTATAATTTTCTCATTAACCTTGGATAGAAAGGCGTTCCAATCCTCAAGAGAATTCATCGGATTAGCATCTTGTAATGAAGTTATACCNATCTGAATACAATTTCTATTGAAATCAGNCAGCCCTCTGTTTATTTCATGTTCATGTGGTGGCGGTATTTTACCCTCCAAATACTCGTTCATTTCTAATAACAAACCTGTTGGCTCACCAGTATCCTCAAATCTGTCTATTACCCCATATACGGGATCAGCAGTAGTCTTATCTATGCCGACTAATGCCAAGGCTTTGCTATTGAGTACTATTGCGTGACCGGATGAATGTCTTAGCCTAACTGGATGGTGTGGTACCCAGTTATCTAAATCCCATCGTGTTGGATGTGCCTTCTCTATCAGGTTAAATTCATGATACCCAAACCCCTTAACCCATACGTCAGATGTCACTTTGTCAGCCTTTTCCTTAAGTCTTTGACCTATATCAGTTATAGAACTCACCAAATTGTAACCACAATCAACCCCAATGCTATTGCTCGCCGTAGCAAATATGTGTATATGAGCATCATTAAACCCTGGAATAATTGTCATACCCTGACAGTCAATTAATTGCGTATTGGAACCTATAAGATGTTTAGGTAANGCTCCAGAACCAACAGNCCTTATAATAGNCCCTTCAACGTAGACCCAAGAAGCTCTAGGCATAGAAATTTCCATAGTTATAACAGTCGCGTTATACAGGAATATGCTTTTTTCTACTATNGACATAATTTTCCAGCAACGGTTACAAATCAAACAGAGAAATATTAATGAATCGCCAGAGCAGCTTGCTCATCAGCATGGTAAGAACTGCGCACCAGTGGTCCAGAGGCAACATATTTAAAGCCAAGTCTAAGCCCTTCTTGCCGTAATACGTCAAATTCCTGAGGGGTATAAAATTTCTTAAGAGGGAAATGTTTCTTAGAAGGTCTGAGGTACTGGCCAATGGTCAACAGATCACAATCCACATCCCTCAAATCAACCATAGTTTGCATTATCTCTTCCCATTCTTCCCCTAGTCCTAACATCATGCCAGACTTGGTTATAACGTCTGGAGCTATATTTTTAGTTATCTTAAGCAATTCAAGTGATTGAGAGTATTTTCCTCTAGGCCTTACTGAGTGAAATACTCGCTCTACAGTCTCAATATTGTGATTTAACACATCAGGCTTAGCACCCAAAACTATCCTAAGGCTTTTCTCAACTCCTTGGAAATCTGGTATAAGCACTTCAATCTTGCAATCTTTCGTTTCTGTTCTGACCTTGTCTATACAAGCAGAAAAAATGGATGCTCCCCCATCAATTAAGTCATCCCTATCAACAGAGGTTATAACGCAATAATTGAGTCCAAGTTTCTTAACTGTACGAGCCAGTCTTGAAGGTTCTTCCATATCTACAGGATATGGTCTCCCAGTGGTAACTGCACAATACCTGCAGCTTCTAGTACATATATCCCCTAATATCATGAATGTAGCACTTAGTCTGTCCCAACAATCCCCGATATTTGGACACTTTGCTTCAACACATACGGTGTTCAATTCACTATCTTTAAGCAAGTTTTGCAGCCGCAAGTAGTTTATGCCACCAGGCTTCTTAACCTTGAACCAGTGCGGCAGCCTTGTTTTCTGATTGGGATCTGATATCGAATATTCTGCCATACTTACAATAGTAACAGAGGACGTAAATTATGTCTTTATATCATAATTAGTTATGTATATATGCCCTTCAACCATAGTATGTTGACCTTTGTATAAGTAGTAATTATAATGTCTGACTAGAGCATATTTAGGGGGCGTTAATTTGGCTAACGAAACAGGAAAGAGATACTTCTGCTCAAGCTGCAATGCTGAGTTTATTGTTACCAAGGGTGGAGACGGTTCGCTTAGCTGCTCATGCGGCGAAGCACTCCAAAAGAAATAGAATATATATACTGTTATAAAGAGGTGATCATGCCTAACCAACTTGGCAAGAGATATCAGTGNGAAAAATGTGGAACCATGGTTCTATGCACAAAGGCCGGAGAAGGCGGAGTTCTCTGCTGCGGCGAAGATATGGGAATGCAAGATCCGCGTAAACTCCCATCGTCTGACTAGATATTAGTACTACACAGACCAAGCGAGACATTTGCCANTACTATACTTGGTGATCGATCTTGCTTGGTCTTTACGTTGTTAGCTCGGAGGCACATGAGCAAATTCATAGAAGATTTAGAAAAAGTGGGGGTAACCACTCCCCAAANACTAGGTTTCGGCGCTGGCAGGGCTGAAAGCAAGTCTCCCAACCTACTACTAGTAGGGGTTGTTAACTCATATCAACCAAAGAAACTTTCGAAGTCCGATATAAACTATATAGCAATAGCATCCAATCCCATAGAGGCAGACCCAATAGCAGACGGTAAAACTGTTATAGGTATATGGCCAAAAGCTACTGACTCACTAGACCTAGACTCGCTCAGTTCAAAACTAGTAGACTTTATAATAATACCTGACATAGAAGTAAGCTCAGAGATCATAGCATCTGAAGATATAGGAAAATTGATCGTAATAACGGACTCAACTCCTGAAGAAATTTACAGATCTGTTGAGGAACTCCCGCTTGATGGGATTGTCGTTTCTGGGATTACAAAAGCGTCGCCCCTATCTATAAGGGATATTATGTGGATGAGATCCATAAGGGACGTAACAACAAAGCCAATACTTCTTACGTCTAATAGAATGCTTAGCGACCAAGAACTAAGTGTAATCAGAGAAGCAGGGTTACAGGGCATAATACTTGACCTAGCCAAAGTGAAAGACAAAGAGGTTAAAAATATGCTTGCATCTATAGCCTCTATGCCATCCAAGAAAAATCTCAGAGAATCCATCTCCGCAACATTGCCGAGAAGCCAATCAATCCCTACTGAGTCAGACCCTGACTTTGATGATGATGACCTGGATTAAAACTGAGGATCAAATCATCCTGTAATTAACCTACCACCTTATTGTATTGTGAAACGCAGTCTCGGAAAGGATAACCAAGATGTCACAAGACAATGAGCACCCCTCATCACCCTCATCAAGAGTCGTTGATCGCAAAAAACCCAAAATATTCTATGGCTGGTATATAGTATTAGCAGCGGCAGCCATAAATGTATATGGCGCTGGAGTTTGGTTCTACGGATTCCCCATATTCTACAAAGTCCTGATAGATGAATTCGGTTGGGCTAGGGCCACCGGTGCTTTGGTTGTATCACTATCGAGAGTTGAGGGAGGCCTAGAGGCACCTATAGTTGGATGGTTTGTAGATAAATTTGGACCTAGGGCAATGGCTGTTATAGGTGCAATAATATTCGGTATAGGCTATCTATTAATGAGTCTAGTATCAGATTTTTCGGTTGGTCCAATCCAAATTTCAGCGTTAGTCGTATTCATCTTACTATATGCGGGTA
This sequence comes from Chloroflexota bacterium, assembly GCA_002717805.1. Taxonomy (GTDB): domain Bacteria; phylum Chloroflexota; class Dehalococcoidia; order Lucifugimonadales; family UBA2985; genus UBA2985. The sequence goes on from PBBS01000012.1 coordinate 28,701, forward strand.
TTATGTCTATAGGCTATAACACAGGATTTAGCCATGCGAGCATGGCTGCAGTAAACGGATGGTTTATAAAGAAAAGATCAAGGGCCTTCGCTATATTCTCCCTGGGTGCTGGTGCTAGTGGTATAACTGTATTCGTACTAGGGTTAGCAATGCAAAATTTCGGTTGGCGTTCGGCTGCCATTATGGCTGGCATAGGAATCTTTATTTTCGTAATCCCAATGTCATTGCTGCTAAGACATAAACCAGAAGAGTATGGATACCTGCCTGATGGAGAAGATCCAAATAGGATAGTAGATAGCAATGACATACAACTAGAAGATGTTAACAATGCTAATTCAATATCCACCGATACCACTAATTATGACTACTCTGTAAAAGAAGCTCTAGTCACTTCTGCATTCTGGATGCTATTACTCGGCTCAGCAGCTCGTTCATTAACGATGACATCGGTAGTGGTGCATCAAGTTGCATATCTTACAGATATAGGTATGCCAATATCCCAAGCTAGTGCAGCGTTAGGCGGCATGGTATTTGCTAGCCTTATAGGAAGGTTTGGTTTCGGTATACTAGGAGACTATATAGATAAAAGATATCTCCTTATAGCCACTTACATGCTCCAGTCAGTTGGTATCTTTGTCCTTGATTCAGTACAAAATATGAATCAGGTTTGGACGTTCGTGGTCATATATGGCATAGCATATGGCGGTGCGATACCTCTATATTTTGCTATAGTGGGAGACTATTTCGGCAGAACAAACTACGCTACTATAAGGGGATTCCAACAATTCTTTACGATCCCAGCAGTTGTATTCGGGCCGATATATGCAGGAATAGTATTCGATGTCTCCGGTGACTATAGCTTCGCATTCATGAGCTTCATTGGGACATTAATAGTCGGTATGGTATTTGTTTTCCTAGCAAGAAACCCGTTGAGTAAACAAGCAAACATTTAGTATCAGATTATCTGGCCTATATCTTCTATCTGGCGATTCAGACAATCGAATATGTCTTCATTAGATATAGTATCTCTCAACGATGCGCCCCAGGATGATCGATCAGCTTCGGTAGCGGTAACAGCATTATAGAATGCCATAGCAGTTCCTTCTATATCAGTTGGAGACACAGAAAAAGATGCGGCCTTCAATTGTTCATAAGCACCAGCAGTCTCAGATATAATTAGAACACCATCTTTTTCGTTAACAATTGGGCCTTCCTTAGCGACAAGATTCATGCCATCAACTATAGAATTAACTAACAAAACATCGTATAGTTTCATCGCAGCGATAGCCTGAGTATAATTATTCTCATAAAACACTTCGATCGGTTTCCATGAATCATTACCAAATTTATTATTCACATCGTGTATAGATTGTTCTACTTCCTGTATGTACCTCTGATATTGCCTTATATGGGTCCTAGATGGTACTAAGAATGCTAGGAATTTCACCTTTCCTATAAGTTCTGGATGACGCGTCAACATCAAACTGTATGCCCTAAAACCTCTAACTATGTTCTTACTTGGCTCTATTCTATCTATCCGAACTATATTTTTTTCAACAAGTAGCTGCTTTAGTACGTCTTCAGAAATCTTGGCCCTGGGAGTATTTGCAATAGATCTAAGCTCATCCGTATCTATAGATAATGGATATACCTTAACTCTAGTAATATTCTCGCCGAATGTCACCGTGTTATTAATGTAATCTACCCTAGCCCCATCAACAAACATCTCACAGCACTGCAGAAAGCTTCGGGCATCCTTTGTGGTTTGGAATCCGAGTATGTCTGCAGATAATAGGCTTTCACATATAGGTTTTCGCATAGATTGAGGCAACATGTGCCACGCATTCATGTCTGGCCATGGAACGTGCAAGAAATACTGTATAAGAGCATCTGTCATTCGCTCGCGGATCATTCCTGGTGCTAGGTATAGATGATAGTCATGAACAATTATCAATTTCTTTTTATCTGTTTTATTAGCTTCTTCTATTATTACATCAGCGAAAGACTGATTAACTGAAACGTAACCATTAGTCCAAGCATCATATACAATTTCATCTATATTAGGTGTATGTGTAGAACTCCACATAGAGTGCTGTAAGAACCAAAGAAGTGGGTTACAGAATACATTGTAGAATTTATGATACACTCGGCGTGGAGTCATTACATATCTTAGTGATATAGTTTGGCCGTGTATCGCTGACTTAATGGACTCACCTTCATGCTGTTGTGATATCTTTCGATCACCCTCACCCATTGCACTCGAGATCCAAGTTAATTCCAAGTTATCAGTAAGAGTGCTTAAGGCTGTAACAACTCCTCCGCTACCCCGTCTAGCATTAAACCTACCCTCTTGCAGGATTTGGTGCTCGATCGGCCCACGATTACTAGCTATTATTATATGATGATCTTTAAGAACCTCTCTAGCGTTCTCAATCAGTTTTATCTTTCTATCCATACCAGAAAAACCGTCTATCATATCTACCTACACATAAAATGCACACAATGCTGGTTACATGTTAGAATGCTCCGTAGAAAAATCATAAGACACCCAGCTAATATCACTTTGTCAGTTTAAAACGAATTAAGTCCTATGATGGAAGCTAAATATAAATCCAAATACCGATACGCGGCTGAACATTAGCATAGGGTATTATCCTTGTCAAGAAAATCGTAAATCCCCACTAATGCTAGCTCTAAACTATAATGAACACTACAATACCTATAGATAGCATTCTCAGGCCCTATTCTACAATCATGACCTAATATATATGAATATACGAGTGGTAAATTGAAAATAAGAACGGCGATAATACCTGCTGCAGGTATGGGCACCAGATTTCTACCTGCAACCAAGGTTGTGCCAAAAGAACTCATCCCGATCATAGACAAACCAGGGATACAATATGCCGTGGAAGAGATCATGTCTGTCGGGATAGAAAACATCATAATCGTGACTGCATCTGGCAAAGAATCAATATTGGAATACTTCGAACAAAGGCAACCTAAAGGCAACAGTATTTCAAGTGAAGGAAAATTTGCCCAAATAGCCCAATTGGATCAAATCGCCAAAACAGTCAGAATTAAGTCTGTATTACAAACCGAGCAATTAGGTCTTGGCCATGCAATTGCTTGTGCTTCAGAAGAAATTAGAGATGAACCATTCGCAGTGGTACTACCAGATGACTTAATTTTTGGACCGAAACCGGCACTCCAACAACTCCTAGATATATTTCACACTCATGAATCCAGTATATTGGCAGTACAAAATGTAGGTTCAGAAAATATCAGTAAATATGGTGTAATAGATCCCACACAGGTCGATGGCAATGTACTACGGGTAGGCAATGCAATAGAAAAACCAGCCCCAGAAGAAGCCCCATCTAGCTATGGAATCATCGGCCGATATATTTTCACACCGGGTATTCTGGAACGGCTCTCAGAGGCTAAACCCGGCGCAATAGGAGAAATACAGTTAACTGACGCAATAGCAGACTTAACTAAGTACGAGTCTGTATATGCGCTGGATATTGATGGCAAGAGACACGATGTAGGAACTCCTTTAGGTATGCTTAAAGCAGCTATAGAAATCGGCATATCTAGAGAGGATATCGGACAAGACTTGTCGAATTATATAAAGAAATTATAGGACTACATCAAATACTGGATAATTCTTGGACAACAGCCCTTAAGTCGATTGTCCGCTGAGAACCACCGGCCATATCTTTCAATACTAAGCTACCGTTTTCAAGCTCTTCGTCTCCTAAAACCAGTACATATGATACGCCAATATTGTTTGCATATCTCATTTGGGCACGCAGACTTTTCCCAGATGGTGCCATTATGGAATTAATTCCTGCTTCATGGAGTATAGATAGAACATGAACAGCCTCCAGCTTGGCTTGATCTCCCATATAGGTTAATACGAATTTAATAGGATCTTCTTCAGGAATCGAAACTCCTTGATCTTTAAGTGCAAGTATTATCCTTTCTATACCGGTAGCAAATCCTATACCTGGGGTAGCCTTACCTTGCAACTCCTCAATAAGCCCATCGTATCGCCCGCCAGCTAGTATTGTCCCCTGCGACCCTGCATTCTCTGGTTGGATCTCAAAGACTGTGCGAGTGTAATAGTCCAACCCACGTACCAATTTATGTTCAATTGAATAAGGCAACTCAATCCTATCGAGATACCCTATAAGGGTGTCCCAATGATATTTGCACCCAGAACACAAATAATCAACAGAACGTGGAGCGTTTAACGATATTTCACTACAAATCTCCTGCTTGCAATCCAGAAGTCTAAGAGGATTTCTATAAAACCGTTGATTACAATCTTTGCACAAGACAGTTAATTGATTATCGTAGTAAGCTCTTAATGAATCTAGGTAATGCGGCCTGCATTCAGTATCTCCTATGTTATTTATTAGTAGCCTCAAATTCTGAAGTCCTAAGTCTCTCATGAACTTCCATGCCATATCTATTATCTCAGTATCTATGTACGAATCTGGCTCACCTAGAGCCTCAACTCCGAACTGATGATGTTGCCTAAACCTCCCTGCTTGTGGCCTTTCGTACCTAAATGTCGGAGACGTATAGAATAATCTTACAGGTTGAGGCAGATTATGCATGCCATTCTCAAGATATGCCCGGCAAACTGAGGCAGTCCCCTCAGGTCTAAGAGTTATAGAATCACCTCCTCGATCCAGAAAGCTGTACATCTCTTTCTCTACTATGTCAGTGACCTCCCCTACCCCTCTTGTAAAAAGGTCCGTCTGTTCAAAAATAGGTGTGTCTAATCTCTTATATCCATATCTACTAACAACATCCCTAGCAACAGAGTGAACATATGTCCAATATCTCTGGTCATTCGGTAATATATCTGTAGTACCCCTAGGTGCCCTGTACACGCGATTCCTCCATCTATATCTGAATATATCTGAACTGCACATAGAAGCATATCCTAACTAAAATACTTTGCCAAGTGCGGCAATTGCGATAATCTACACAACTGTTTATACTTCAAATACTTCGACTAAGATCCAAAGTACGGCAAAATAACGAAATGATAGAATTGATAGACGCGGCTAGCAAGTATATCCCTGATGAAGAAATACAAATCATAAGGGACGCCTACGACTTCGCTAACAGAGCTCATACAGGACAAAATAGGCTTTCTGGAGAACCCTATATTGAACACCCATTAAACACATCATTGTTCTTAGCTGAGCTGCATATGGACTCTACAACCCTAGCTGCTGCTCTATTACACGATGTAGTCGAAGACTGTGACGTCAAATTAGATGACCTGAGCCAGAAATTTGGCCCAGAAGTGACTAAACTAGTAGACGGTGTGACAAAACTAAACAAAATCGACGCCCTAAATGCATCCGGGTTAGAACACACCCATGGACATAGCCAGGCAGAAAGCCTCAGGAAGATGCTTGTTGCCATGGCTCAAGATATTCGCGTAGTGCTAATTAAGCTCGCTGACAGACTACATAACCTTAAAACCTTGAACGTCCATCCTCGGGACAAGAGAGAAACCATCGCAAGAGAAACTCTGGACATATATGCTCCACTGGCCCATAGGTTAGGGATATGGGATATCAAATGGAGATTAGAAGATCTCGCATTCAGCTATATAGAACCAGAGAAATATAAGAATATATCTGAGCTACTATCTGACAACAGGTCTGAAAGAGAGAGTTATATTACTTCCGTATGCGATGTCGTTAGAAATGAACTCAAAAACGTAGGCATTAAAAGCGATGTTAATGGAAGGCCGAAGCATATATACAGTATCCATAAGAAAATGGAGGCATATGGTAGACAAGGAAAACAATTTGGCGAAATTTACGATCTCTTTGCCCTAAGGATACTTGTGGAAGGCATACAGGATTGCTACAGCGCTATAGGAGTAGTCCACAGTTTATGGCATCCAATAAGGGGTGAGTTTGACGACTACATTGCTAATCCAAAAGAGAACCGATATAAATCTCTACATACTGCGGTTATGTATAACGGAAAAGTTCCTCTGGAAGTACAAATAAGAACCTATTCTATGCATCAATTGGCAGAATATGGAGTCGCCGCACACTGGAGATACAAAGAAGGTACAGAAAGTGATTCACATTTCGAAGAAAAAATGACCTGGATGCGCCAGCTATTAGATTGGCAGAGAGATGTAGCAGGCGCAGAGGAATTCCTAGAGTCTGTAAAAACAGACATTTTCCAAGACCAGGTATTCGCATATACTCCGAAAGGAGATGTTGTAGAACTACCCATAGAATCAACACCTATAGATTTCGCTTATCGTATTCATACAGACTTGGGGCATCGATGCATAGGTGCCAAAATCAATGCCAAACTTGTCCCTCTCTATACTCATATACAAAATGGTGACACCGTAGATATTGTCATATCAAAAATAGAACGCGGCCCAAGCTTAGATTGGTTAAATGCAGATCTAGGATATGCCAACACAGCTAATAGTAGGCAAAAAATAAAGCAGTGGTTCAAGAGACAAGCCAAAAGCGTAAATATCCAAAGAGGTCAAGAGATACTGAACAAAGAACTACGACATCTCAATTTGAGAATAGAAGAAGATGAGATAGCCAAACTGTTTAAAATGGATAGTAGACAAGATTTATTGTCATCTATTGGAAATGGCAATATAAACATCTCACAATTAACAGGCAGGCTTCTATCCCAACATAGCCAAACATCAAATGATGTGCAAACAGTAACTAATATCACTTGGCCATCATCAGGCATAGAGGTATTGGGAGTCGGGGATCTACTGACTAGGGTAGGTCAATGTTGCACTCCTATCCCTGGTGACGATATTATAGGATACATAACCAGAAGTCGTGGTGTATCAGTACATAGAACCGACTGCGTGAATATAATCAACGAAGACGAAAAAGAAAGGCTAATACAAGTAGATTGGGGGAAAACTAGAACACTATACCCTATAAGGCTTATAATAGAAGCGTGGGATAGAGTTGGTCTTCTAAGAGATATAACCACTCTCGTGTCTCAGGACAAGATTAACATAGCTTCTATAGTGAGCACAGAATCAGAAGATAATACCTGTACTATTGCTTTAACAGTATTTACTACTGGAGTAGGTCAGCTAAGCATGTTATTCTCTAGACTAGAAGGAATAGATGGAATATTTAGAGTATTCCGTGGAGCCATAGAAGAAAACATGCAAAAACAGTCAGAAAAAAAGATTTCGAATTTAAGGGGGAATTGATTTGCCTAGCGAAAAAACAGCGCGTGTACAAGAAAGAAAGCGTATAAGGAACAGATTGGTCAGGAACGCCACCAGAACTCAGATCCGACGGGCCCAAGAAAGTATCACTTCCGGAGAGTCTGCATCTACATTAGAAGAAGTAAAGAAAGCCCTGAGCGCCCTAGACAGAGCCGCACATAAAGGCGTAATCCACAGGAATAATGCTGCCCGACGAAAGTCCAGGCTCATGGCCAAGGCTAATACTTTATCTGAATAAACAACATAAGCATTAAATCTTCATAGCATAGGGATCTTAGTTTCTGGTTCTTAGTCTGGCATTACGAACAAAAAGTACCATTACCGCAGCGACCAGACTAAGTCCAGATAAAACTAGAAATGGTGGACCGTAACTGTCTGTAGCGTCATACATGACGCCAGTAAATATGGGGCCTATCAAAGCCAATGAGTTAGTTATAACCATTGACATACCAGTTATGCTTGCGAACCTTTTTCTGCCGAAAAGCTCACCTCGTAAAGCGGTTAATGCAGCTCCTCTACCGCTCCAGCCAGGTGCAAATAGTAATCCAAAAACAACAAACATAGTTATTGTTTCACCTTGTGCAAAAACAAACAATGCCGCGGTCTGAAATAAGAGAAATATTGCTATAACATACCTCTTATCAAATTTGTCCGCCACATACCCACTAAGTAGTCTGAAGAATATTCCAAGCCCTGTGTATATTGAAACTACCAATCCCGCCATTTGCAGAGAAACCCCAGCTACTACCATCCTTTCTATCTGATGAACAGCAAGGGCCGATAGACCCATTACGGCTATCCCATGAACCAACGACAATAGCCAAAAAGCTTGGCTTCTCAGGGCTTCATTTACGGTCATATCCCCAGGCTGTGTGTCTGGAACATTTTGAACTGAAGAATTTATATCATCACCACTAGAAACTCCGTTCTCTATGTCTCCATCTGGTTTTAGCCCCATATCCTCCGGTTGATTACGTAATATCTTTCCAATGGGTAATATAAGTACCAAGACCAATACACCAAATCCTATAGCACTAGTTCTCCATCCATAATTATCTACAGACCAGGTCAAGACTACTACCAGCAACCCCCCCACATTTACACCCAATGTAGCCAACGCCATAGCCCTAGCCCTAAACCTATTAAACCAATTAGTCAACGCAGCCATAATTGGAAGAAACCCTCCCAGCCCAGTCCCTAATGCTATAACTACCAAAGCTATATAAAAATCAGTTATTCCGTCGACTGTACTAAGCAATAAGAAGCCAAAAACCATAATGGACATGCCCAAAATAACCATTTTTCTGGTACCAAACTTGTCTACGAGGAAACCCTCAATAGGTCCGAGAAAACTGGATTCTGCCCTAGACAAGGCGAAAGCCCCAGACAAGAGTCCGCTGCTCCAGTTATAGTCACGTTGTAATGCCGAGAAAAAAACACCCAATCCATGCAGACCTGCTATGCCAAGTAGCATCATAACCATAGTCCCAGCGAAAAGAACCCAGTAACCATAGAATATTTTCTGGATTCGAAACATATCAGTTTCAATAACCCCCTAAGTCTTCATTAACCAAATGCATAGGGTACATAACAGTGATCTAGAGATAATGTAACGGATGCCTAGTCCTATACATAACAATTCCCAATACTATCAAAGCTAAAGCACTGTATCAACAAAGCACACTATTGAATAATCCCTATTCGATAGTATAGTTATAGTTAAGAATGGATCTTGGAGGATAAATTATGGAGATAAACGAACTTCAACAAGTTATAAAAAACCATAGGTGGTCAGGTCTCTGGAATGGAGTTGTAATTGGTATGGGTGTAGGATATTTATTATCTGGCCTAATACTAGGTGCACTCCCAATAGCAATGGGTTTGGTTATAGAGATCTTGCAGCGAAAAAAATTAAGTAAGGTAGAGTAGAATCTGGTTCGTCATATGCGAACTATTCAACCGTACAGCAGATCTAGCGCATTAGATTTATCTGTCACTTGTAGTAAGGAGCTATTATTGCTACAATTTCCCGGTTGAATAGTAACGCAATAAGCAAATAACAACTAGATTAATCAAGACAAAGGAGTGCTCAATGCCAAAGATCAACGTAGCTATTATTGGCGTAGGCAATTGCGCATCATCTCTAGTACAAGGTGTGTATAGATATAACGAAGTAGAAGAAGATGCATTTATTCCCGGACTAATGCATCCCTCGCTTAGCGGGTACCATATATCAGATATAAACTTCGTGGCCGCATTTGATATAGATGAAAACAAGGTAGGCAAAGATCTATCAGAAGCAATATTCACCGAACCCAACAACACAGTACAGTTTGCAGAAGTACCTTTCATGGACCTAAAGGTTGAAAGAGGAATGACCCATGATGGACTTGGTAAATACCTATCACAAAAAATCACCAAAGCTCCTGGTTCAACCGCTGATATAGTTAAAATCCTGCAAGACAGAGAAGTGGACGTTGTAATAAACTACCTCCCTGTAGGTAGTGAAGAAGCAACCAAATGGTATGTTGAACAAGTACTCGCTGCTGGGTGTGGATTCGTAAACTGCATACCAGTATTTATCTCTAGAGAGGAGTACTGGCAAAAGAGATTCAAAGATAAGAATCTACCCATTATTGGAGATGATATAAAATCCCAAGTTGGAGCTACAATCACACACAGGGTCCTGACCAGACTATTCAGGGAGCGAGGCGTAAAACTTGAGAAGACGTACCAACTGAATTTTGGCGGAAACATGGATTTCTACAACATGTTAGAAAGAGATAGACTAGAATCTAAGAAAATATCTAAGACCAACTCAGTAACCTCACAATTAGACTACGATCTTGGTGAAGAAAACGTTCACGTTGGCCCTAGTGACTATGTTCCTTGGTTAGGAGATAGGAAATGGTGCCATATACGAATGGAAGGACGGACATTTGGGGACGTACCACTAAATTTAGAGTTGAAATTGGAGGTATGGGACAGCCCTAATTCCGCAGGAGTCGTTGTAGACGCGATAAGATGCTGCAAACTAGCACTTGACAGAGGAATAAGCGGAAGCCTTGAGGGTCCGTCTTCGTATTTTATGAAATCCCCTCCTGTACAATACTCTGACGACGAAGCTTATGACTTAGTGGAAAACTTCATAAAAGGTGAATAGGCTACTAAACTCACCCAGGTTTACGCATAAATGAAAATTGGCTTGGTCTCCCCTTACGACTATGGCTACCCAGGCGGGGTAATAGCTCACATATCAGACCTATCACACGGGCTCGTAAAAGCTGGTCACCAGGTTAAGATTATCGCTCCAATGTCTGATCCAAACCCAGATATTGAAGAGACCTTCATAAGGCTTGGAAGGTCATTCCCAATTCCTAGTGGCGGATCTATAGCCCGCGTATCTTTATCCGTATGGCTAAAACCACATATCAGACGTCTCTTATCAGAGGAACAATTTGACATACTACATATACATGAACCTCTGGCCCCATTCCTACCCCTAGTAATACTCAGATTATCAGACTCAGTAAACATAGGAACTTTTCATGCATTCCATGGAAGCAGCAAACTACATTGGGCTAGCAAGTATCTACTTGAGAATACAGCTCAAATGCTTGATGGAAGGATAGCCGTATCTGAACCGGCCATGAGATACGCGAGTAGAGATTTTCCTGGCGAGTACAAAATCATACCCAATGGAATAGATTTTCAGAGATTTAACAAAAGTCAGATCCCTATACCAGAGTTCCAAGACGGGAAGTTAAATATATTGTTTCTCGGAAGACTTGAAAAGCGTAAGGGCTTAAAATATCTGTTAGAATCATTCAGCGACATAAAATGGGAGTACCCGAATACAAGGCTTATTGTTGTTGGCATAGGTAATGAAGACAAAACAGCACATCGTATTATAGCTGAGAGACATATAGAAGATGTGATAATGGTTGGAGCATCATCATATAGTGATATTCCTCGTTATTACCATTCCGCAGATATATACTGCTCACCTGCCACTGGCGGGGAAAGCTTTGGCATAGTATTACTAGAGGCTATGGCATCAGGAAAACCCGTTATAGCAACTAATATAGATGGCTATTCGTCGGTAATGACGAATCGTAAAGAAGGTATACTTGTAGAACCAGAGAATCCCACATCAATAAAAATGGCCTTACAGGAAATGATTGGCGACAGCAAATTGAGAGAAGACTTCGCGAAGAATGGATTGAAGACGGCAGCTAGATATGACTGGGCTAATGTGACAAAAGATATAATAGAATATTATGAATATCATTTAGAAAGAAAACGTAACGGAGCTACAGATTAGAACCATGTCATGGAATAACATCAGAATATCAGTGCGGTTATTTACAGCGAACTACATCGAATCGCCAATTGCGAAAGTACTCCATGCACTCGGCCTCAGTCCAAATATGATAACAATATTAGGGCTTATCCTAAGCATAGTTGCTTCATACCTAATTTACCAAGGATATTTCCTCGTGTCTGGGCTACTTATATTAATCTCAGGCTTTATGGATATGATGGACGGTGCCCTTGCTAGAAGATATGCCACTGCTTCTCAAATGGGTGCATTCCTAGATTCTGTAACAGATCGTATATCTGAGGCAGCTCTTCTATTCGGGATATTACTCTTTTACTTAAATCAATACAACACATACTCAGGAGAGATAAAACTACTATTCCTGACACTTGCCGGGTCAATGCTAGTAAGCTATCTGAGAGCCAGAGGAGAAAGTTTGAACATAGATTGTAAGATTGGCATCATGACACGACCTGAAAGAATCCTTTTAATATCCATTGGATTGCTATTCGATCAACTGAGTATCATATTGTGGATAATGGCCACATTGTCAGCACTAACAATTATCCAAAGATTTCTTTATATCACCCGTAGAATATGATGGTTTATCATTAATAAATTGGCCTATAGTTTCGTTGACATGGCAACATATAAGGACTATTGTGGGTCTATAATCGCAAGATGAGACCACAATTCACAAGGGCTCACAAGGCTTGAGTATCTCTACACAAATCAATCTAGACACCATACTATGAAACAACCCGCAAAAAAGATTTTTTATGGATGGTGGATAGTATTAGCATCATTCCTCATACTCTCATTCACCAGCATGACTGGATCTTATGGACTAAGCCTATTCTATAAGAGATTAATAGACTACTTCGGGTGGAGTAGGACCGCCCTTGCAGGAGCTATATCACTTTCGAGACTTGAAACCGGGTTTCTAGCTGGAGTTGAGGGCTTCTTGGTAGATAAGTTCGGTGCCAGGAGAATGGTCCTAATTGGAATAGTACTCAGTTCTATAGGAATGATACTATTGTCTCTTATACAGTCACTATTAGCATTTTACTTAGTATTTGTAATACTCATAACATTTGGAAGAAGCCTGAGCTCAATGGTGGCAATAGATACCACTATTGCAAACTGGTTCATAAGAAGAAGGGGCACTGCATTTGGACTACTTCGCACTGCTGTAGCTGTCGGAGCTGCTGGTGTAATAATAGTAGCTTGGTTTATAGATCAATATGGATGGAGAACAACATTCGTTGCTATAGGTATAGCAACATTCATTCTAGGCATACCAACAGCGTTAGTAATAAGGCACAGACCTGAACATTACGGACTATTACCAGATGGTGATAGTGAATTACACGAAGTGGAACAGTCCAATAATAATGACGACGAGAATGCACCCAAAGAGGAAGGCTCAGATATTGGAATGTCTGTTATGAAAGCACTAAAATCCAAACCTTTTTGGACCCTTTCCTCAGGATTTGGTATAAGGATAATGGTTACAAGTGCAGCGACTTTACATGCTATCCCTTTAGTAGAAGATATAGGTTACTCTCAAACTATGGCAGCTGCAGTGCTAGGATCTATGGGTATGGTTAGCATCATAGGAAGACTAGGCGGAGGTTTACTAAATGACTACATTGGAACCAAGAGAGTAGCCGTTGGCAGTGTGTGTGCCTTAGCCATATCCTGTGTGATACTGGCATATTCACAAAACATATGGCATATATGGATATTTGTCGCTGTATACGCTCCTTCTTACGGATGTTCAGCTGCGACTATGCCAGCGATAAAAGGCGACTATTTCGGCAGGTTAAACTATGGTTCTATAGTCGGATTATCTGGCATGGTACAAATGGCAGGTTCTATGCTAGGGCCAGTATTTGCTGCATATGTATTTGACACAACTGGGGACTACAGATTCGCATTTCTTACGTTTGCAGTATTGCTTTCTATATCTGCTGCCTTATTTGCATCTCTATCCCCGCCTCGTTATCGATAGTCAATTTGCTGTTACTTGGTTCTTAATGCTTCTGTAGGAGACATATGTGACGCCTTAAGAGCAGGATAAGATCCTGCGAAACCACCTATCAAGATCGATGAAACCATCCCTCCGAATATCGCATATCCAGGTAGAACTATAGCCCAGTCTTGCATATACGAATATACCGCCGTAATCACTATCCCTGCCAAAATCCCCACGATCCCTCCAATAGCAGCCAAAGACAAAGATTCGGTCAGGAATTGTAATCCAATATGGAATCGAGTAGCACCCAAAGCTCGCCTGAGACCTATTTCATTGCGCCTCTCTATAACGGCTATTACCATCACATTTGCTATTCCTATGCCGCCGACCAATAGCGCTACCAATCCAAGACCCAAGAATAGATTAGTAAAGCTATTGCTAGCCGCAGCTCGAGCCTCCAAAACATCGGATGCCCTACTAACCATTACCTCCTCGGGACTATCAGGATTAACAGTGGCTGGCAAAACGGATCTCACATCCTCAATATGCTCAGGGTATGCCCTAATATATATAACCTCTATATCTGGATCATCTTCGAGGAATTTGTGTGCTGAGCCATACCCAATTATTGCTGATCTATCAAGATCAGCAGCAAGAGTCATTGGATTGAGAACACCTATCACTGTAAACCAGTTTTCGCCTAACCATATCTTCTGATTTAGAGAACTTCCATGTATTCCTAGTCTCTCAGCTGCAACAGAACCTAAAACTACCATTGGAAAGTCCGAAGAAAGGTTATCAAGATATTTGCCATATTGCAGGCTACCTCTCTGAGCAGCAAGCAGATTCAAGTCAGCTGCTACTATTGTAATACCCCTAGTCCTACCATCATCTATAAGATCATTCCGATAAACCGATCCTGGCAATCTGCTAACGGTCGCAACCTCATAGACTGGAGATATACGTTCTATCATACTAGGAGCAGTATCGGGTATTTCTGGCTGGTTCTGACCAAATCCGTCACCAGCCCTAACAGTTAACAAGTTAGTCCCCAAAGCATCTAAATCTCTCATAAGATCTGCTCTACTTGATTCAGATAAACCCAATATGCTTACTAAAGCTGCTATACCAATGGTTATACCCAAAGCGGATAAAACAGCACGTAATTTCCTGGTACGCAAACCGGATATACCAACATTAAGAACGTCTGCCAGATTCATTCTGCTCTTCTGCACCATTAGGTAGAACCTTCCAATATTGACGGGGAACTATCACCCAAGATTCTACCGTCTTTCAATATGACATTCCTGGAACATGTTTTAGCAACTTCCATATCGTGAGTTATCAAGATTATTGTTGTTCCATCCATATTTAACTCATTGAATAAATTCATCAGTGACTGTGTATTTTGAGAATCCAAATTCCCTGTAGGTTCATCCGCCAGAATAAAGGACGGGCTATTCACAAGAGCCCTTGCTATTGCTACCCTCTGTTGCTCTCCACCAGACATCTCATTAGGTAGGTGTTTAATACGCTCTGATAATCCAACTCTCCCCAACATGTCTAAGGCCTTGTCTCTCCTCTCTGCCTGGGGCGCACCTGAATATAATAGTCCGTTTTCAACATTTTCTAGTGCTGAAAACCCGGGTAATAAATGAAAATCTTGGAATATAAAACCTACCATCGATGACCTTATACCAGACAATGAATTATCAGACATACCACTAGTATCAACCCCATTAATCAAAACCTTCCCACTCGAAGGCCTAGTCAGTGTTCCAATAACATGAAGTAATGTAGATTTACCACTACCAGAGGCTCCTACTATTGCTAGGAATTCGTATTTTGGGACAGTGAGAGAGACACTAGACAGTGCTGCCACAGGGGGTGTCCCTGGGTATATCTTAGTTACATCTATTAGTTCCAATGCAAAGCTAGGATCTAGTTCATCGTGAGCCATAATCTATCTAATAAATCCTATTTGGGGACAACAACTCTAGTCCCGTCTAATAATTCTGTATCCTTTATTTCTATCCATCCATCTGAATATACCCCAACAGTAACGGGTACTAGCTCAGTGCCTATATCTTTGTATATTTCCAGTGCATATCCCCCTCCTAGTAGAGCCATTAGGCTCGTTACGGGAGCTGCCAATACATCGTCTGCAAGTTCTCTAGTAATAGATACAATTACATTCGCTCCAGTCCACTCTGGAAGGTTCACATTATTATCCACTTGTATTGAGACTTCTAAGTATGGATCAGTATTCTGATTATTTGATGGTATTACAGCAGTTCTTCCTATTTCGGTAACTTTTCCAGATATAATTGACTCGTCAGGAAGCTCAATTTTAACTGGTGTGCCAATATCTATAAGATCTTTGTCTGCAACATCTATGGATGTTTCAATATTCTGTAGTGACTTAGTAGTTTCAGAAACCTGTCTTTCAGTATCTACTGAAGTGTTTACATTCACTATTGGAACTAGGGACATAAGTGGAACATTGGCACCTATATTAGAACCCAAGCTTGGAAAAGTACTTGAATATTCAACTAACGATATACCAGGAAGAAATACTATGTCACCAAAATCCAGCCTCCCTGTCTGTGTCAACCCTAAATCTTCCTGCAATTCCTTGACCATAGAAATGGCACTTGCATCATAGTTCTGGTCTAGAGTAAATTGATCACCCAAGCCATCTCCATATCCAAGAGCTATTAAATTGATCTTGAGTTGTTCTATGTCTATACCAGGACTCATGTTAGGTGCAAAATCTCTCCAAGCTGGAGTCTCTCCAAACATCAGCATGACGGCAGACGGACCATTAACTAATCCATCTCTATTGGATAATGCTATCTGTAAATTCAGACTGGCACTCTGCAAAGAATACTCTGCCTGCCTCAATTCGTTATCATCGACTCCTTGATTTAATTCAGTCCTCTGTTCTCTGGCGGCGTTAAGAGATTGAGTCGCCTGATCTATAGCCAGCTGCTCTGGGTCAGATTGAAGATAATTCCTTTGCTCCTCAACAGCCTGAAGATTTTCGGACGGCTGCGTCAGCTCGTCATCGCTTGGAGATTGATTCAGTGCCTGTAAATCCATTTCAGCGACCTGAAGAGACAAAATAGCGGTCTCATAAGAGGTGTTAGCAGACTCGAAATTTACATGCGTATTGATAAGGCTATTAGCTAAATCAATTAGTGCTTCCTCTATAAATATGCGATCAATTAATTCATCAACCGCCTCAGGTGTTAATCCCGTTTGAGATAGATCTGGACATATTTCATAGTTGTTGATCCACGACCCTACATCTAAATTATCAGCCGCTTCACAATAAGCCCTCCTAGCCATCCTGAAAGATATCCATGAAGTATCCATAGCACTTTCTGAAGAAGCCAAAGTGGACTTCCTCTGTTGTACAGACAATTCAGCAGCCGCAAGTGATGCATCAGAAGGTGTCGTTAATACATTATCCAAGTTTATTTTCGCTTGAGCCACAGAGGCATTAGCAGAAGATATCTCATATGCTTCAGGATCGCTCATAAGGTTTTTTAAATTCAGTTCAGCTTGAGATACGGAAGCATTAGCTGATGCAATTTGAGATTTACTTGGAGCTTCTTTGAGATTCTCAAGGTTATTTTGTGCTTGTATAAGTGATGCTTCTGCAGATGCCACTTGTTGATCTGCTGCCAAGTATTCTGTCTCGCTTATACTCCTATAGAATCTGTAGATAACCATACCCCTAGTCAATTCAGATCCTTGAGGCGCAATATATGTCAAAACACCACTATTACCTGGTGATACAGAGAAACTATCACCATATTTCAATATACCGTCTAATTCTTTGTAAACTCTCAGATCTCTTGTCTCTAAGACTGCCGTCGATACAGAGTTATCAGATTTATCTAATTCATCATTCTCAGACCTGGAACCAGGCCCCCATAAGAGTAAATACCCAGCTACTACAATAGAAACCAGAAGCAATATACCAAGAATCAAAATTTTTCTAGATCTTATCATTTCGTTATAAATAATCCCTCAAAGCGAATTGCTAAACCAAGTCTGATACACTAGCTTATTTTACAGCACCCTTAACTTCATCATAGCCTCTAAATACCAAATCTGTACATTCGTCCATAATACTCTTAGCCTTTGTGGCATTAGAATGCTTTGATACATCAAATCCCCCCTTCCAATCAGCTTTATCATCTCCAGAGAAATCGGGGTCTGAGATATAAATGCCATTGGATCTCATACACTCAGCCAAAAGTAATAGATCGTCCTGGAGCTTTACAACATCTTCCCTATCATCCTGTTTGCTGATGGAACCGTCTTCCAAATATATAGAGCATTCCTCTAGAGAAGTGTTCCTCTTATTTTTGTTATTGTACACTGTATTCCCATCCATATTAGTCTTGATTGCAGCCCAATCAATCGTACCATCGTAATTCATTGTAGGGTCAGCCAATATAAATCCTCTTCCCCTAAGACAGCTTACATATCGTGTCGCCATCTGTTCCTCTGTAATATTAACGTTACTATCTAGAGTAGTTGGCTCAATTAATCCAAAACTTGCAACACCAGCGTCCACATCTTCGCCACTTGAACAACTGGCTAACACTATTCCGCAAATGACCATAAACCCGAAATATTTGATATAACCCTCCACTTATTCATATGTAAAATATATGAACCCCAAAATTGCAACCCTAATTGACCAAAACTATCAGTCCTACCTACCTCCAAAGTATTTCTGACTACATATTTCGATATTTTCTTGGACGACACTATCACTCACATCAATACTCGATAGCATTTTGGTTATAGCAACTCTCGGTCCATCAGAAAAATCTGGATCTGGAATTTCTATGCCCCTTGAACGAACACATTCAGCAAATCCCAATAGGCTATCCTGAAATTCTATCTCGTCTTCTTGTGACGGAATCTGGGCAAAAGTGGCATCCTGAAGAATTGGAAGGCATCTATCTAAGCTATCCAATGTCTTAGAATCTCTAATATCGAATTCAGGGTTTTGGGCTATAGATTTCCTGATCTCACTTAGATCTACGCTTCCATCTGCATTCAAAACCGGATCTGACACGTCAAAACCTTCACCCCTCATACAATCCACAAATGCTATGGTAATTTCTTCATCATTAAAATCAGGATTCTTGGTGCTGCCAGATGAATTCTCTGCTGTAACAGTAGGGTTAGATGATCGATTGCTATCTAAGCTCGCTACGCCGATCTCAGATTCTGCTGGACTACAGCAGCCATATGCCACAAACATAACCTGTATAACTACAAGCACAAGAATCCTAAAATTGGAGTTTAATATTGATTGCATATATTCCTAAACTAAAGATTAATCACTTTATATTGGCGATGAGATAGGATTTCAGAAATTGATCTATGTTGCCATCTAACACTTCATCTGTATTAGAGGTTTCGTAGCCTGTTCTGTGATCTTTAACCATTCGATATGGATGTAGCACATAACTGCGAATTTGATTACCCCATTCTGCAGATACATGTTCGCCTTTAAGCTTAGCCTGCTCCTCAGCTCTATTTTTTAATTGCAAATCCATCAACCTAGCCCTAAGAACTTTCATAGCGTGTTCTTTATTCTGAAATTGTGACCTCTCATTTTGACAGGTCACTACTATACTTGTTGGTAAATGAGTTATTCTTATGGCAGTAGAATTCTTCTGGACAGACTGCCCCCCGTGACCGCTGGCTTTAAATACGTCTACCCTTATATCATCATTGTTTATTACTATTTCAGCGTTGCCCTCGGATTCTGGTAACACTTCGACCAATGCGAAGGATGTATGCCTTGCGTGATCTGAATCAAAAGGAGATAACCTGACTAATCTATGAACCCCTATCTCTGATTTAAGATTTCCGTAGGCAAACGTACCTGTTACATTTACCGTTACGCTTTTTATACCAGCTTCATCCCCACTAGACATATCCAATATGGTCGTTTGAAAGCCATTGTTATCAGACCACCTAAGGTACATTCTAAGCAGCATCTGTGCCCAGTCCTGTGACTCTGTACCTCCAGCACCAGAATGTATCGCNAGTATAGCCCCTCTTTGGTCATGCTCACCCGATAAAGTAAGCAGGAACTCTCTATGATCCAAGTCATCTTCTATCTCTTTAATATCTTCTTCTATGGAAGATGCCAAAGAAAAGTCAGCTTCTTGTATGATCAAATCTATCAAGTCTATTGTAGAAGATACTTTATCTTCGATGTTTTGCCATGATTCAACGATATCTTTCAGCTCAGACAGGCGTACCATATAATTTTGAGCAGATTGATAGTTGTCCCAAAATCCAGCTTCTCCCGCTTTCGCCTCTATGCTCGATATCTCTTGCTTCTTATTGGGTAAGTCAAAGACTCTCCCTTATCGTACCGACTCTACTAGCAANAGCANCAATCCTGGATCTTAATTCATTCATATCTCAGAAAGCCCTTTCAATTATACGTATGCGGCATCTGTAATATTATGCCTATTTATTGGTATTATAACAAANATGTAACTTGCAAAGTCTAGAATATATTCATAGAGAATGGACCATTATAGCAATATGCCTAAANTGATATATATATTCCCTTCTGGTATTTCTAATAGAATCTATCATATGTATAATTGAAGCCAATAAGGCAGGAGTACCTATATTGATAATATATCTACGTTTCTTTGCTCTATACAAAGAAAAATCTGGAACTGCAAATACTACTATTGATATGCCATCAGGCTCAAGCGTAGATGATCTTATAAACAAAATGCATGAAATATATCCATCATTACCACGAAATATCACAACCCTTATTGCCGTGAATTACCAATATGTTGAATCAGACACAATATTACATGATGGAGACGAAATCGCTATAATACCACCTGTAAGCGGAGGATAATATGATACATATAACTAGTGATCCTTTAGAACCAAATAGTGTTACCGAAATAGTACGTAAAAACAGTAACGGTGCTGTAATAACTTTCCTAGGAACAACCCGAGATTCTACAGACGGCAAAAATGTAAACTACTTGGAATATGAAGCTTATCAGCCGATGGCTCANAACATGATTCAACAAATATTCGACGAAGTCAAAGAACGATGGGAAATAGAAGACTTGGCCATAAGCCACAGATTAGGGAAGGTAGAAATTGGCGAAATAAGTATGGTGGTCGCTATATCGTCNCCTCACCGTAAACAAGCTTTTGAGGCAGGACAATATTCTATAGACCGTATAAAAGAGATAGTCCCAATCTGGAAGAAAGAATTTTTTGATAATGGTGAAGAATGGGTGGGAAGCGAGACTCAGGCNAAACCCTGAACTATNGCTTTATACCTTAGCTACCGCTAATATAGATGTCCAATCCCCGTTATTATCTATCAGTTCCGAGAATCGTTCCTCTTTAACTGTGTGATTAAATTCNGCCCGATCCTGTAACTTCTCCAAAACACCCACCGTATCCAAGGTGTTTGTTTCTACGCATATTAGAGGAATCTCTTCTTCCTCAGCCTCTATCTGAACGTACTCTATAGCACCTTCACTACCAGTACCTGTTAGTACAAGACAACTCGTTGGNGTACTCAATGCCGCCATTTGTAAGTCTGGTCTATTACCCCGTACTATAACCGCCTTGTTCTCATGTCTCTCAAAGTAAAGATATCCCCAATCTAGTACCAATCCACCTATCATAAGGTTATCTATAAACAAGTCTTTCTTATGTTCCCCATAGAGGAATGTCCCACCAATATGTTGAGCCAATTCACCGACTGTGAATCCCAGAAGCTTGCGGTCTTCGGGTATAGTTGCAAGGATCTTAACTCCTTGTCCTTCTAATTCATCGATTAGACTTACTATTGCGTTCNTCTGCTTGTAGACCGTAACTCCATTTATAACTACGCCAGCTAATCTCTCCCCAAACAACATCTGAGCCCTAAGCGCAATGCCGGAGTACAGGCTAGGCGAGTATCCCAATACAAGAATGACTTTCGCATCTATAGACTCTACTAATTGTCGAGACAGATCTCCGCTGTTATTCTCTAGATCTCCTAATCCTTCTATTATATTTATATCAGAATCTTTTCCCTCATTCTTAACCGTCTCTAACACACTCTCCAGTGTTGCATCTTCTTTAACGCNAGAAAACGGTGTTATGAGAGTCGCAGCTTTGCCATGCTCTTCAATTTTCCGCTGAAGAGTCACCGCNAAAGCCGTTTTGCCAGATCTAGGTTTATCAGAGGTTATATATATTGATGGCATATTTAGACCCTAAATGCTAGTATCAGTTTCGATAACCANTAGATTATAGCATACGAATATTAGAAAATATATTTGTCTTTCTATATCAACAACTTAAACACATTAGGCATAGTGACAAATGAAAATCAGGAATCCTTCTTACAAGCTTTTTCTTCCGCATGCCAGAATCCAACCTGTCTCAATAGACATTATCTGAAAGATTTGTGCTATTCCTTAGCATANTAGACTATAAGGGGCCTTCAATATGGCTAAATTGTATAGTTGTATCTAGTCGCCAGAGACAAGATATTCTTCAGCCAGACTTATAAGTGAGTCAATAGATTGTTNACCTAAGTCGTCTCCTGTACGTAGTCTAAGGGAAACTGCGTTAGATTCTATTTCTCTATCTCCTATAATAATCATAAATGGCACCTTATTCATCTGAGCATCTCTTATTTTGGCGTTCATACGTTCCGAGCGAACATCAACTTCAACTCTTATGCCGACTTCTTTAAGACGCTCAGAAACATGGCCCGCATACTCAGAATGCCTATCAGCTATAGGTATTATCCTAGCTTGTATTGGTGATAGCCANAATGGGNAGGCTCCAGNATAGTGTTCTATNAGTACTCCCATAAATCTTTCCACAGCACCAAGCATNGCCCGATGAATCATAACTGGTCTACGGGGAGCACCATCTTCTGCAATATATTCTAAATCAAATCTTTCTGGTAACGCAAAATCCAATTGGACAGTTCCTAATTGCCATTCTCTCCCTAATGCATCCGGTATAAAAAAGTCTATCTTGGGCCCATANAAAGCTCCTTCTCCAACAGCTTTCTCATAATGCAGGCCTATCAGAGACAACACGTTCTCCAATGCTTCTTCTGCTTTGTCCCACATATCATCGGATCCTACTCTCTTATCGGGTCTCAATGACAAAGTTATACGTATATCCTTAAAACCAAAATGGCTATAACTTTCCAATAGCATGTTTATGAATTGTTGAATTTCTTGCTGTATTTGTTCAGGCGTACAAAATATATGTGCATCATCCTGGGCAAACGTACGTACCCTTGTTAGACCATGAGTTACACCAGATCTCTCATATCTGTGAAGTCGTCCAAAGTCTGCATATCTTATTGGTAGATCCCTATACGAATGTAATTTCGAAGAATACATAAGCGTATGGGCTGGGCAATTCATAGGTTTTACNCCATACTCCCGGTCATCTATATCTATCATAAACATGTTGTCTACATAATTATCATAGTGCCCAGATTTCTTCCATAATTCTGTGGAATATATCTGAGGAGTTATAACTTCCTGGTATCCATATTTCTCATATAGATCTCTAACATATTCAACCAATTTATTGTATACGGTCGCGCCTTTCGGAAGAAAGAAAGGACTAGCAGGAGCAATAGGATCAAACATATAGAGATCCAATTCTCTACCCAAGCGCCTATGATCTCTCATCTGTGCTTGCTCCAACCTCTCCAGATGCAAATCTAATTCCTCTTTATTTTCGAAAGCAGNCCCATATATGCGCTGNAGCATAGTCCTATTCTCNTCTCCACGCCAATATGCTCCTGCAATGGTTAGCAATTTAAAGGCTATTATGTTTCCAGTANCTTCTACATGAGGACCTCTNCACAAATCAACAAATGTGCCATGCCTGTATATACTTATAGTTTCATTGCTATCAATATCTTCGATTATCTCTAATTTATATGGCTGGTCAGCAAACATATGCCTAGCCTCATCTATNGATAATTCTACGCGCTCAAATAACTTACCTGACTCTATTGTACTAACCATGATTTGCTCTATAGCTTGCAAATCTTCTGGAGTAAAAGCTCTAGAAACCTCAAAATCATAATAGAACCCGTCCTCTGTAGGTGGGCCTATACCTATCTTTGCATCCGGGAAAAGCTGGGTAACTGCATCTGCCATAAGATGTGCAGCAGAATGCCTAATCCTCTCTCTCAGACTTAATATTTCTTCTTGTGATGACATAGATGTCCCTCAATAGACACTGCCTGCTGACTTTCATAGTAGATTAATCCTACAAGTCGGCAGGCAGTATCATAATATATCAATCAAAAATTGTGAGATCTATATTTACTCTTTACCCTCTAATGCTTCAATTATTCTACCAGGCGTCATTGGCATACTAGTGATACGAACCCCAATCGCATCCTTTATAGCATTAGCCACGGCAGCCATTGGTGGTACCAATGTTACTTCTCCCACACCTCTTAAACCAAAAGGATGGCCGGGATTTGCTATTTCAACCAAAACTGTGTCTATCATGGGTAAGTCTAGCGANGTCGGCATTCTGTAGTCCAAGAAACTAGCATTAGCCATCTGACCCTCNTCGTTATANAAATATTCTTCATTAAGTGCCCAACCTAACCCCTGAACAGTCCCTCCNTGCACTTGACCTTCAACATAACTCGGATGTATCGCTTTACCAGCATCCTGTATAGCCGTAACTCTCACTACGTCGGTCTTGCCAGTCTCAGGGTCTATCTCAACATCTACTATGTGAGCTGCAAATGCAGCGCCTGCACCTCCGGCAGTCAAGTTGGCTCTTCCAGATATTGGTCCACCGGTTGCATTAAGTCTTGCCGCCAGTTGTTTAAAAGTCATCTGCAACTCTGGATCAGACTTACTCTGCAAAGTGCCTCCTTCATATTCTACTTCCTCTGCAGGTACTTCCCATATCTTAGCTGCTCTTTCTATCAGTTGCGATTTAACATCCTGAGCAGCCAAGTAGCAAGCTGTACCTACTTTCTGAGTAACACTACTACCACCAGCACCTGTACTGTAGCCTATAGAATCTGTATCACCTATAGAAGGCCTAACATCCTCCGCCTTGATTCCTAACACCTCAGCAACGTGCATTGCCATTGCAGCTCTACTACCGCCAATGTCAGGAGCTCCTTCCACCAAACTTACAGTACCATCTGGATTTACACTAGCAATTGCACTAGCTGGACCAGAACCATTACCCCAAAATCCAAGAGCTACACCACGACCCCTATTCGGTCCACCCAAGTCGGAAGTGTAATGAGGATGATTCTTAACAGCTTCCAGAGTTTCAACACAACCTATCCTGCCAAATGTAGGTCCAGTTATCTGCCTTGTACCTTCCTGAGCAGCATTTAGAAGTCTGAACTCTATAGGATCCATTCCTAGTTTTTCAGCTAATTCATCCACGAGCTGTTCTACAGCATACGCACCTATTGGAGCTCCTGGTGCCCTATAAGCTGCGGTCTTAGGCGTATTGACAAGTACGTCAAATGCTTCTATATGTCCATTAGGTATATTGTATGGACCAAACATACAACGTGCTCCACCAGCAACAGGGGAACCCGGGAATGCGCCTGCCTCGTATATAAGATGAGCCTCAACAGCAGTTAATTTGCCATCTTTTGTAGCGCCCATCTTAACTCTTAGGTTAGCACTTGATGTAGGACCTGTTGCGACGAAAACTTCCGTCCTAGTCATACTCAATTTTACAGGTTTACCTGCTTTCTTAGATAGAATCGCAGCCACAGGCTCAAGATAAACACCACCTACCCCTTTACCTCCAAATCCACCACCGATTTCCATAGGAACAACTTTGATCCTAGATGTGGGCAGATCTAAGATAGCAGACATGTGGTCTCTAACTCCAAACAGTTGTTGTGTGCTTGTCCATACAGTTACATATCCATCTTTACCCCAAGAGACAGTTGTAGAATGTGGTTCTATGTAGCCTTGATGAACCCTCTTAGTATCAAAGTCTCTCTCAACAACTATGTCGGATTCCTGAAATCCTTTGTCAATATCGCCAAGTTGATGTACAAAGTGATTTGCTACATTACTACCATTTTCTGTAGGATCATCCCCCCATCCTATGGGGCCTGGTGCAGCGCTGGCCCTAGGTATTAAATTTTCATGTATAAGTGGAGCATCGGGCTTCATTGCATCCACAGCATTTAGAACAGGTGTCAAAACATCGTAGTCGACTTTTATTAGCGCGATTGCCTCTTCTGCTACGTGTTGGCTTACAGCAGCAACTGCAACTATGGGATGTCCTTTGAACAGAGCCTTCTCCCTTGCCAATGTATTCCTTGTGAAGAAACCGTAATTAAATGCGGATCCTTCTTCTTGGTCAACTAATTTAGCAGATACATCTGGTAAATCTTCACATGTAACAACAGCTTTAACACCTGGCAACTTCAAGGCTTCGCTGTAGTCTATGCTCTTAATTCGAGCATGTGCGTGCGGGCTTCTCAGAAACTTCCCGTAGAGCATTCCTGCGAAATTAGCGTCTGCGGCATACCGAGCACGTCCTGTAACCTTGTCCCAGCCGTCGTGTCGTATTGGCCTAGTACCTATAACATTAAACTCCTGATTGGACAGAACTATATTTGGCTTATAATCAAGCACTTTTCATCTCCTATTTTGGATTGGTAGAAATACCCTTACTTAGAAAGCTTCACTACGTGCGGATTCCTAGTCGTATGCATGCGTATATGAGNATCTACTAGGAACATACCACCGTGCCTTTCAGCAGTCAATACCGTATGTTAACTTTTGTATNCTAAGCAATTCTCCTAGGNNCATTATATCATGTAACNATGNCTCANTAGATATGATGACTTATTCTACTCTTCCCCTGAAATAAAGGGACCTCAGTGGTACTGAAAACAAGCTAATGATTACTATGCCCATGAAGGCAGTACCAGAAATTATCAGTACTGGAGAAGGGCCGAAGCTATCTGTAATTGCAGCATTAATCCAGTTAAAAGTAGCCATCATNCCACCTATATGCCACAGGTAGACGCTCATTACTCTACCTCTAATAGCATCTGGAGAAGATGTCTGGACTACTGCACCGGCTATGGCCATAAAAGAAGCNTGCGCAGCACCCATAAGGAAGCAACCAACAAGCGCTATAACACTATTGTCTGCTATTCCTAAGATAATCGGCCCCAGACCGCTAAGGGCGGCAGCTGTAAATAAGAAATTTCCCCGTTTCTTCATGTCTCTGATAACAGCTACGCAAAGCACAAATATCAGAGCACCTGTACCAACTGCCATCATCAAATATGTCGCTCCTAATCCCCCATCCTCGAAAAATTCCTCAGC
Source organism: Chloroflexota bacterium (assembly GCA_002717805.1). Lineage (GTDB taxonomy): Bacteria > Chloroflexota > Dehalococcoidia > Lucifugimonadales > UBA2985 > UBA2985. The sequence continues at coordinate 55,688 of PBBS01000012.1, forward strand.
CAATACAGGTAATATAGATTCGAACGACATTGTTAGGCAGCAATGTAAGAACACAGTTACTACCAATGGCAATATGAGTCTATGACCATAAACGAATTTTAATCCTGCAAGGAAATTCTCAACAAAGTTAACTCGATTATCCAATTGTCCGAATGAAACTGTCTTTATGTTCATACTAAAAGTCAGACTAAACAAATAGAATATAGTACATATAACGAATGCTCCTTCTGGTCCAAATATTGCCATAAGTGGAACTATTGCTGCAGGGCCGACTAATCGTGAACCTTGCACCGTCGCAGCGTTTAGAGATATGGCATTGAGCAAATGTTGGGGAGGTATTAGATTAGGCAGTAGCGCTTGAGCGGCCGGCATTTGACTAGCTCTTGCACAACCATTCAAGAAGGATAGTATCACCAAATGAGACACCTCTATTACGTCCATTATCGCCAAACCAGCTAACACAATATTGTGAGCAAATTGGACAAGAAATACTATGGATAATAGTTTCTTTCTATCAAATCTGTCCGCTAGAAAGCCGGCAATGGGAGGAGCCAAAAAGTTGGGTGACATGGCAGCAAAAGTAACAACCCCGACCCACATTGACGAACCTGAGATGCTATATACTAGCCATCCTCTTGATACTATCAGTGCCCAGTTGGCAGCACCAGCAAAGAGAGAGGATAACCACAGTAATCTGAAATCAGAATAATAGAGAGAAGCTAACATTTAGTTATCGCTGATAATTTCATTTCGTGAACCAACACCATGATTACCTCCAATCAACATTATACACACTTAGTACATGAGAATTATGAACCAGAAAAATGTTAAAATAGCGGAGACAAGATTCACTAGGAATTAATAGTACTATGGACAAGAGACTCCAATTGCTAGGCTGGGTATTATTTACCATATGTGGCGCCATGTGGATATTACAATCTGCCTATTCAATGGAAATTATCGATTTGCTAGTAGGTATTATATGGACGATTGGATGCTTAATATTCATAGTCGATCTTCAAAAACAAGACTAGCATTCCTAACTAATTCGCTAACAAATTAATGTGATATTAACTGGTATAAAGGATAGGATAGCTAATATACAATCTGGATTAATTGGGTGCCGCTCTGAGATATTGATTACTCCAGCCTCTGTTGCTCGCGTCCAACGTATGTTCTGCATATAATGGCCAATAAGGATTCCTAAGCATTTCCCTCCCCATGAGAATTACGTCAGACTGACCAGAAACCAGTATACTCTCCGCCTGATGCGGATCTGTTATTAAGCCAACTGCTCCAGTTAATACACCAGTGGCTGATCTAATTTGTTCCGCAAATCCTACTTGGTACCCAGGATATATTTCCATCCTCTGATCCGGAGAATTGCCACCTGAAGAACAATCTATCAAATCTACACCATTCTGCTTCAATTCATTGGCAAGGAGAACCGAATCCTCTATGCCCCATCCACCTTCTACATACTCTGTACATGATAAGCGTACAAAAAGTGGCATATTATCAGGTATAGTTTTCCTGACTGTATCAACTATCTCTCGAGGGAGTCGAATTCTATTTATAAAATTTCCTCCGTATTCATCCGTTCTAGTGTTGGATAATGGAGACATAAATTCACAGATAAGATAACCATGTGCAAAATGCAATTCGATGACCTTGATACCTGCATCTACTGCCCGTCTAGCAGCTTCACCAAAAGATCTCTTAAGTTTTTCTATTTCATGTATTCCCAGCTCGTGAGGTATAGAGGACCTCTCATCGTAGGGAATCTGACTAGGGGCAACAGGCCTCCATCCGCCAGTCTTATTGTCTAGATTAGCGTTACCTGCCCAAGGAACATCATGTGAACTCTTGCGCCCAGCATGTGCTAATTGTATTGCTGGAGTAGATCCCTGCTCTGTGATAAATTCTGCAATCTTGGCAAATCCCTGAACATGTTCATCTGCCCATAGTCCCAAGTCCTGTGGTGTTATTCTACCTTCTGGAGAAACGGCTGTTGCTTCGAACATAACCAACCCAGCCCCTCCTACTGCTCGACTACCTAGATGTACCATATGCCAATTAGTAGGTATTCCGTCTCCCCCTGTTGCCGAGTATTGGCACATAGGGGACACGAAAAGTCTGTTCCTAATTATCTGTCCTCGAATTTGTATAGGCTCAAACAAAAGACTCATATGCTATATACCTCTTTGAGTATTACACCCTTAACCTGAATAAGATATTGATTATATTGTGGGCTTTAGTGGACTCGAACCACTGATCTCTGACATACGCCTGCATTTTATTCCTATTTTGCTCTTTTTCTATCTAACCTCGAATCAACTGGGATTAGTAAACAACAAACTGACAAGAACAATTCTATTCTAATGTTGCAAAGTTGGATATAGACCGTACATCTATAGTTGTAGAATATGAGTGAGTGCGAATAAGAACCGTTTATTAGGACTGGCCCAATCATAAAGGTTAAGACTAAAAAATGTTTTGTGGTGCATATCTAGAAAGTTTTCAAATGCCCATACAGATATAGTGGTGGGCGGTAGTGGACTCGAACCACTGACCTCTGCCATGTCAAGGCAGCACTCTAACCAACTGAGCTAACCGCCCCATGTGAAGATCTAGGTCCTCAATCTCAATGATACTACGATGGGATAACAGCGCCATCAAAAGACGCTATTATCTCCCGGTGTCGTCTCTTCTAAGAAATCGTTTATAGAGTCTGTATCAAGAGTCAACTGCGTTGTAGAAGTACTATCCTGATCCTCTTCATGACTAACCAATCCCAACCGCTCACGCCCTTCAGGGGAACTTTCTAGATTAGCCGGTATCAGTCTCCCGATTATAACGTTTTCTTTAAGTCCCTGTAATGTATCTACAGATCCACTTACGCTAGCCTCAGTCAATACTCTAGCGGTCTCCTGGAAAGAAGCTGCCGCCAAGAAGCTTTCAGTATTTAGCGATGCTTTAGTAACACCTAAAAGAGCTGGTATAGCCATGCCTGGTTCTCCACCGTCAGCAACTATTCCAGTATTTGCTTCTTCGTAGGTTACACGCTCTACAAGTTCTCCGGGAAGCATATCTGTATCTCCAGATGATTCAACCCTAACTTTCCTAAGCATCTGCCGAACTATAACCTCAATATGCTTATCGTTAATATTTACTCCCTGAGAACGGTATACTTTCTGTACTTCCACTTGTAAGTACTGCTGAACTGCTTCTCTACCAAGGATACGCAAAATATCTTGGGGATTAAGTGGACCATCCGTAATTGGATCCCCAGCCTTGATTACATCACCAGTTCTTAAGATCAATCTAGCTGCAGGGGGTACAAAGTACTCTCTCACATCATTCTCCTCCCAGGAGACTGATATGGAACCTTTACCTACCGATATACGCCCAGATACACCAGATATAAGCACATCTTCATTATCTGCCAAGTCTACAACCGCCTCAGTTCCTTCAGCAGCTTTACGTGCTAGCAACATACCAGCCTCTATCCACTGTCCCTCAGAGACTTCTAAGTCGAGTCCTTTCGGTACTTCGAAACTCTCTGTATATTCATTAGTATTCCTAACAATTACGCTCCGCTCCTCACCATCCTCTGTAATTTCTACAAGTCCATCGATTTCTGATATGAATGCTTGTCCTTTAGGTGATCTCACCTCAAACAGCTCTTCAACTCTTGGA
>PBBS01000013.1 GCA_002717805.1 Chloroflexota bacterium
ACCCATCAACACTCCATCTACATACAAATGCCAATGGTCGCCAGTGGGGGATAAATCTATATTATCCGTGTGAACCTTTATATCTGTATTGTATCCAGATCTACCTGAATGCTCGAACTTAACCTTCATACCCAGTGCAGGTTTAATATCTCCAGCACTCACCTTACAGTCTTCATGGTCATGACCTGCAGCATGATCGTGCCCTTGGTCCGCATTATGGAAGGCTATGTTAAATTTCCCAGTGGCATAGGCCTCCATCTCAAATGAGCTCCTAATGCCCGGTTCAACTGGATGCTCTAAATCATAACCATGAACATGAATCGATCCAGATCTATCACTTGTTATATTCATAACCAATAAGTCATTATGACTTACTACTACATCTCTAGGATTCATGGTTTCCCCATCTATAGATAAGTCTATAGATACCGATTCTGTTGTTCCAGAACCAGAACATGCACCAAGACTAAGTATTATCAAACCATACAAAAGTAGGTGAGTTAAATTAATACGAATATAGCGCAAATTTGGATGTCTCCTCTTCTAGATATATTATATGCCATAGTATCTCCTTCTAAGATACCAGCTTATGGTAACTATTATAGGAACAACAGAGATTATAAAAAATATTACAGATATGTCAACGGTAATAGCCTTAAATTCTAATATGAAGTCTATTGTTTCTGCTTTAGCTGCTTTTGTGATAGATACCTGAAAGCTCCACATTCCTTCTTCAGGGATATTTAATGTAGATTCATATGCATTGGGATCAAGCAAAGTCGCATAGGCTGGTACAGGGCCAACAGCAGCAATCAAGCTAGAGGATTCCATTGGATAAGCCATTACTTTTACTGTTAAATCCGAAATAGGATCAGAGCTTAAGATATCAGTCACAATTAGATTAAGATGGAAATTACCGACACGAGGAGTAGCAGGAAATATTCTTACTTCTACTGAATATGGATCTTCATCCAATTCTAGTATAGGAACTGTGCGACCATTTGCTTCTGCAACTAGAATAAAGTTGCTCGAATATATTGTGAGAGACACTAACATAAAAGTGCAAATTACAATTTTGAGATAAAGATTCAATTCATACACCTTCACTAACCCTACCGTATATGCTTAAGCCTTAGGGAATTTGTTACCACACTTATAGAACTAGCTGCCATAGCCATTGCTGCCAATAATGGATTTAAGAATCCATAGTCACCAATAAGTGGCTGCAAGACACTAGGCACTCCAGTATTGATAAATATTGGGTACATAATCCCAGCTGCAAGTGGTATTAAAGATATATTGTAGAAAAATGCCCAAAACAAATTCTGCTTTATAGTCTTCAACGTTTGTCTACTGATCTGAATGGAGTCTAGAACAGGNGCCAAACTGCCTCCGGTTAGTGTAATATCCGAAGATTCAATAGCAACATCCGTGCCAGTCCCGATAGCAATACCAACGTCTGCCTGAGTCAGAGCTGGTGAGTCATTAATGCCATCTCCTACCATAGCAACTATGCTTCCTTGTTCTTGTAATTCTTTGATTTTTCGCAGCTTATCTTCAGGCAACAATCCATGTTCAAAACTATGGATTCCCAATCGTTGGCTTACATATGAAGCAACATTGGCATTATCTCCAGTAAACATCACAACGGAACAGCCTATATTTCTCAAGGATTTTATTACCGCCTCAGCATCAATCTTTATGCTATCAGATATCCCTATTATTCCTATGATCTCTTTATCNACNCATACGAAACTTGTGGTCTTACCCGCAGATGAAAGATCAAAAGCTATATCTCGTGCANTACTATCTATACTATGTTGGACCACAAAAGATTCATTACCAACCATTACATTCAGACTATCCACCACGCCCTGAACACCTCCTCCGGGTATAGCTTGGAAACCTACTGGNGNCCCTATTTCTATACCAGACTGAATACTCGCCTCTATAATTNCTTTGGCCAGCGGATGTTCGGAATATATTTCGACACTAGCAGCTAGCTGTAGCACTTTAGATTCATATGCCGGATTGAGACATACAACGTCTGTTACTATAGGAGCTCCATTAGTTAATGTTCCGGTCTTATCGAAAACTACNACATCCAATGACTGCATCCTCTGCATTACGTCAGCATTTCGAATNAATACTCCTTTGGCAGCTGCCTTACCAATCCCAACTATTATTGCAGTCGGTGTTGCTAAACCCAAAGCACATGGACAGGCTATTACTAATACAGCAACCATGTTCAAAATCGCATAATTGTACTTAGGNGAGGGGCCCCATGTNATCCATATTATTAGAGTNCCCANAGCAACAATAATAACTATAGGAACGAAATAACTAGAAATCTTGTCCACAGTTTGTTGAATTGGAACCTTAGAACCCTGTGCCTCCTGTACAAGTTTTATTATCTGCGAAAGCACAGTATCCCTACCAACTTTCTTAGCCTCAAACNGCAAAATGCCAGTACCATTGAGTGTAGCCGCAAAAACATTACTGCCAATTTGTTTATCAACTGGCATGCTCTCTCCTGTTAACATACTCTCATCAACATCTGAACNACCCTCTAATACAATCCCGTCGACTGGTATCTTCTCCCCAGGCCTAACCAATANAATATCNCCTTCAACNACATCGATAACCGGTATCTCCATATCNACTTGACCCCGACTAACCCTAGCTGTCTTTGGCTCCAATCCCATTAGCTCTCTTATAGACTGAGANGTATTAACTCTGGCTCGCAATTCCATATACCTACCAAGCAATACAAGCAGTATGATTATTGCGGANGTGTGAAAATATAACTTAGTCTCAATACCAGGTGCAATCAGATAGTCCGGAGCAAATGTTACAAAAAGGCTATACATATAAGCTATAGTTGTACCTAATGCTATTAGTGTATTCATATTAGTCGTCCCGTGGATAGCAGCAATTAATGCACCTGAGTAGAATTGGCGACCACACCAAAACTGCACTGGAGTAGCCAAGGAACAAAGAACATACCAATTGCCCAAAATGTCTGGCACNAAATTAAGTAGNTCCTTCATACTTCCNAGTAGTATGAAAATTGATAGCAGCGCAGTAATTTGTAATCGCCTTTTTAGTGAAGCCAACTCTCTGCCTTTACCTATACGCTCCCCGTATTCGTNTCCTAATGGAATGACATTGGACACAACATATCCAAGGTTTTCTATATCCTTCCTAATTTCCACATGCCCAATTAGATTGGAAAGGAATTTTATAAGAAATGTGCTAGGATTNTCTTCTGCTTCTACTGAAATTACCCCATCTAATGCAGATAACCCATNCTCCAATTTAGAAATATCTACCTGTTCATCCTGTGCATANATTGAAATCNTTACAGTATCAAGNGGAACCTTATANCCNGAATTTCTGANAGCNGATATGATCACGGNATAATTTGTATAGTCATTGTCNACCTCTACCTTTGCTGTCTCATTCGCAAGGTTTACAGATACGCTATGGATATTATCAAGAGATCGTATTGCTCCTTCAACATGTACGACACACGCTGCACAATACATTCCATCTACATCCAGTATCACATTCTTAGTGCTCAATTATTATTTCCATCGTGAATTTGCTACACAACCTAATTATAAGCTACTTCTATGACCTCTATAGCTNCTAGGGCTGCTTCAACTATATCNTCAACAGATAGTTTGCTCTCGAGATAAACCATCTCCTCTGGTGTACTACGGGTTGCGGGATGCTTGGGAACAAAAAGGCTGCAACAGTCTTCATCTGGGATTATGGAAATATCAAATGTATTGATACGCCTAGACTCTTCAATTATCTCTTGCTTATCCATACCAATAAGGGGGCTCAGCACTGGGATATCTATAGCTTCTCTTACAGTTACCATGTTTTCCAAGGTTTGAGAGCCAACTTGCCCAAGACTCTCTCCGGTCACAAGAGCTCTTGCGTTTAATTTAATTGCTAGTCCTTCAGCTATTCGTGCCATAAACCGCCTATACATTACAACCCTATACNCAGGTGGTACCGCCAACAATATCGCTTTCTGTGCTTCTCCAAAAGGAACCAAATAAAGGGTGGATCCATACTGATANAAATTGAGTATGGAAGCTAATTCACGGGCTTTTTCCCTAGAAGTCCCCTCAACCAAAGGGAAACTATGAAAATGTATGAAAGAAACTCTGCATCCTCGTTTCATCATACGCCATGCAGCGACTGGGGAATCTATTCCACCAGACAACAGAGCCAATACATTTCCNCCAGTACCAACAGGCAACCCTCCGAGACCACTCTCTTCCTGGTAATATACAAGTGCTTCCCCGTGTTGTANTTCAACATGTATATTAAGATCAGGGTTTGCCAAACTAACTTCTGCTCCAGATAATTCTTCTACAAATTTACCAAGTTCATTGTTGATCTGAACAGAAGTTAGTGGAAAGTTCTTATTGCCTCTACGAGCACTAATCCGAAAAGTCTTGAACTCCAACCTTGGAATCTCATTGGCCAGAAAACCCCTAATCAAGTCCATATCAGGTCGTATCTTATANCAGCGATAGAATTTNACTATTCCAAATATATCTNTTAGCTTATCNTTTATCTCATACCAATCAGATTCATCCTCAAAAGCAACTTCAACACCCATGTGAAGCTTTCTTATTCTTTCAACATTGAGGCCTTTCAGAGAGGTTCTGATATTGGNAATCAGTCTATTAAAGAAAAATGATCTATTGCCNCCCTTAAGAGCTATTTCATGNACACGCACGATCACGGATTTCTGAGCATAGTTCATAANTATATTTTATATCCAATCATATGCTGTAGAACTAACGTGAATACAATCTTATAAGTATGGATATCATTTTGGATTTTCTTGAGAAGACCTATTATTCTACTGGGAAATCTATCTTATACGATCTAAGCAACTCCGTAATCTGTTTAGCAGTTTCCGGATCAGGGTCTGTGAGTGGAAGCCTAGGGGATCCAATATCAAAGCCTATGTGTTGCAATCCNTACCTAACCGGCATAGGATTTGATATTGTAAACAAGCCCTTAAACATCTCAAGCANNCGTATGTGTTCGGAGGCAGCATCTGTTGTTTTGCCATCAAGAATCAACTTGATCATATCTTTAATCTGAACACCAATCAAATGAGATGCTACGCTTATAACTCCGTATCCGCCCAGACACATAATGCCAAAAGTGTCGTTGTCATTGCCACTCCATACGTTAAAACCATTAGACGCTCCAGAGATTATCCTAGNTATCTGATCAAAATCTCCACTAGCTTCTTTCACACCAATGATATTATCTATCGCAGATAGTGAGACAACTGTCTCATGGGANAGGTTCGTGACCGTCCTGCTGGGAACGTTATAGAGAATGCATGGCAAACTGGTACTTTCAGCTATAGCCCTAAAATGTTTATACAAACCATCCTGCGTGGGTTTATTGNAATATGGGACAACTAGTAAAGCAGCGTCCACTCCTTGCTTTTCAGCTTCCTGAGTTANCTCTATACTCTCTGCAGTACTATAGTTACCAGTACCAGCTACAATAGAACCNTCGTTACCAAGCTCATCTTTTAACTCACTGAACAATCTTAGTTTTTCATCAGTTGAAAGGTTNGGAGATTCTCCGGTTGTGCCTGACACTACTAATCCATCACTACCAGAATCCAGAAGGGATCTGGCCAAGCGGCGGGCCTGAGAATAGCTTACCTCTCCGTCATCATCAAACGGAGTCACCATTGCAGTAATCAACCTGCCCACTGCTACCATATCCGACCTCCTATCTAATGCTACTTTATTATTCAGCCAGCAATAACTTCAGCTATTTGAATAGTATTCAGCGCTGCACCTTTTCTCAAGTTATCTGCGACTACCCATAATACAAGACCATTCGGATGGCTTATATCTTCTCTTATTCTACCAACGAAAACGTCATCTGTTCCAGAGCTGTTTATAGGTAGAGGGTACAAATCAATCTCAGGATCATCCTGTACAACAATACCTGGAGATGACGAAAGTATATCCCGTGCTCTAATGGGATTCATTGGTTCTGTAAGTTCCACGTTAACAGATTCGCCATGTGAATTATAAACAGGTACTCTTACNCATGTAGCAGACACGGGTAGGTTCGGTTCATGAAGTATCTTTCTAGTCTCATAAACCATCTTCCACTCCTCAGTGGTATACTGACCTTCGGCAAAACTCTCAACAAATGGTAAAGCATTAAATGCGATCTGATGAGGATATATTTTAGTTTTTATCTCATCCGCCTTGCCATTTACTGTTTGCTCAATCTGTCGATCTAGTTCTGATATGGCTTCAGCACCAGTCCCTGAGACTGCCTGATAAGTTGAGACAATAATCCTTTTTATTGGATTAACCAGATGTATGGGATTAAGGGCCACAACCATCTGGATAGTCGAACAGTTTGGGTTCGCTATTATACCTTTGTGTTGCTGAATATCTTCGGGATTAACTTCTGGCACAACTAGTGGCACATTAGGATCCATACGAAAGGCAGAACTGTTATCTATTACAACTGCTCCGGCCTTAGCAGCNAGTGGGGAGTAATACTTAGATATATCACCACCAGCTGAGAATAATGCTATATCTATCCCTGCAAAAGAACTTTCCGTAGTCTCACGAACCTCTAATGAATCCCCTCTGAAAATCATTTTTTTNCCGGCAGACCTATCAGAGGCAAGCAAACTGAGTTCATCTACAGGAAAGTTTCTTTCCTCAAGTATATTCAAGAACTGTGCACCAACCAAACCGGTAGCACCCACTATAGCTACTTTGTAACCCATCCAAATCCCCCAATCAATATTGTATATTCAGAAAATTAATAGCCTAGATTATCACAAAATGATCATTATATGTCTATAAACCCATTACCTTTTCCAGACCTACGAGTACACCTTTTATTTTAGATACTTCTCTAATAGCCAAAATAACACCAGGCATAAAGGAGTCTCTACCTACAGTGTCATGTTTAAGGCTCAAAGTCTGACCTTGAGCTCCCAGTATTATCTCGTGATGTGCAATTCGACCCGGCATACGTACACTGTGTATGGAAATCCCTGAGATATCGCCACCTCTCGTGCCATCAACCGTCTCTTTAGAAGGAATAGGTTTAGTGAATGAAGATGTCCTAGTTTCTTTCAAGCTATTAGCCAAGGCTATAGCAGTCCCTGAGGGGGAGTCTATCTTAGCTTCATGATGCATTTCTATTATNTCGGCATAATCAAAGTACTTACCAAGGCCTTTCGATATATGCATAAGTAATACTGCGCCCAGGGCAAAATTTGGAGCTACAAGAATGCCGGTTCCATTAGCTATACTCTGAGTGTTAAGCTTGTCTAGATAGCTGTCTGTCAAACCTGTTGTNCCTATCACCAAATTTACCCCCATTGACGTGACCTTAGCACAAGCGGGTCTAGACGCATCCGCATTAGTAAAATCAACCACCACATCTGGAGTTGTTTCGGATATAATTTTCTCAATATCGGCAGATACTGGTATCTCACCCTGCCCATCAGGAAGAGATATAAAACCGTTCGATGTGTTAATATCAACACCACCGACAACCTGCATACCAGATTCTATAGACACTGCCTCTAGCACCGTGGATCCCATTTTGCCGACGATTCCGTGGATAACTACTCTCAAATCCGCCATATTAACCACCTCATTGTTTTATAAACAATCTGCGATAAGTATATTACTTATACAGAACTCAAGAGTGTTAACCCCTGCCTCGCCCAGGAAATCTGCCCCGTCTGTTGGAACCACTTGAGCCGCCTGGTCTTCTATCGAACCTAGATCTATTCCCACTATCACCACTAGGGGGTCTAGGGTTTTCATTAGAACCTGCTTCCCCATCAGTACGCAAAAGTGCCTTCCTAGAAGCATTCAATCTGCCCATAGGGTCTTTTTCGGTTACCAGTACGGTGACTTCTTCGCCGACTTCTAGAACATCTTCTACAGATTGAACACGTTCCTCTGACAACTCGCTTATATGCACCAATGCATCTTTACCNGGCAANACTTCNACGAANGCTCCAAAAGTCATTATCCTAGTGACTTTACCGGTGTATATGCCACCTATTTCCACTTCTCTAGTAAGNTCTTCAATCCTAGCNATAGCCTTATTAGCGGCGTCCGCATCAGTAGATCCCACAATNACTGTTCCATCATTCTCTACATCTATGGAAGCTTTCGTATCTTCAATGATGGACCTTATTGTCTTACCTCCAGGACCNATAACGGTCCCAATCTTGTCAACAGGAATCGTCAATCTTATCATTCGTGGAGCATGAGGGCTTAAGTCAGCTCTNGGCCCATCAAGAGTATTTTGAATCTTTTCTAGCACCACGAAACGAGCTTGCTTAGCTTGATTTAATGCCTCTTCCATAACTTTCGGTGTTATNCCTTTAATTTTGATATCCATTTGCAAAGCGTTTACCCCGTTAGCAGTTCCTGCTACCTTGAAATCCATATCTCCCAAGAAATCTTCAACTCCTTGTATATCAGTCAAAATAGCATATTTACCATCTTCATCCATTACTAATCCCATTGCTACACCTGCAACAGGAGCCTTTATAGGAACGCCGGCGTCCATCAGTGCAAGGGTACTTCCGCATACACTGCCCATAGAAGTACTTCCATTGGATCCAAATGCCTCAGAAACTAGTCGTATCGTATACGGGAATTCTTCAGCGTCTGGTATCACTGGAGCAATTGCTCTTTCTGCCAAAGCTCCATGTCCTATTTCTCTCCTTCCTGGGTTACCAACTCTCCTTACTTCTCCTACTGAATAGGGAGGAAAATTGTAATGATGCATGAATCTCTTGCTCTCAGCTGGGCTAATTGTGTCAAGCTTTTGCTGATCTGCCATTGATCCAAGAGTTAGGACAGTCATTATCTGTGTTTGCCCCCTATTAAAGAGGCCACTACCATGTACTCTAGGAATAAGCGACGTATCGCAAGTTATGGATCTAATTTCTGTGAGCCCTCTGCCATCAGTTCGCTCACCTTTATCCAATATCCGACTGCGGACTTCCTTTTTCACCAGAGATTCAAAAATACTAGATATTTCCTCAGAGTCATATTCTTCAGCAAAGTTGACCCTGACCTCATCCTTCAAGTTATCCAGATCACCATCTCTTTCACCTTTTTCGGTTCCGGTGAAAACGGTGTCTGATATTCTACCCCCCAGATATGCTTTCATACTATCCATTAAGTCTGTGTTTATAGCTCCCTGTCCAGCAATATACATTTTTTCTTTAGCGGCCATTTGAATGATTTCTTTTTGCAGGCTAATAATTTCTCGATTATTTTCTTGTCCAACTCGTACAGCATCTAAGATTATTTCTTCACTGATCTCATCTGAACCAGATTCAACCATTACAACAGACTCCTCTGTACCAGCAACTACTAAATCTAATTTGCTTTCTTTAAGATCTTCAAATGTTGGGTTAACAACAATGCTATCCCCTATGTAGCCAATACGGGTTGCTGACACCGGCCCATCAAATGGGATATTTGAAAGTCCTAATGCACAGGAAGAACCTATTATGGATAGCAAATCAGGGTCGTTCTCCTGATCAGCAGACAAGACCGTTACTATAACTTGAATTTCGTTGTGGAAATTCTTCGGAAATAGCGGCCTCAAACATCTATCTGTTAGCCTAGCCGTAAGTGTAGCTTCTTGAGATGGCCTACCCTCTCTTCTAAAGAAGCTCCCTGGTATTTTGCCTGCGGCGTAGGATCGTTCTTCATAGTCTACTGTAAGTGGAAGGAAATCAACGCCCTCCCTAGGTGTACCTGCTGCAGTAGCAGCAACTAATATGGTAGTTTCTCCGTACGTAAGTAGTACTGATCCGCCAGCCTGATTGGCTAGTCTTCCAGTTTCTATACTAAGTTTCCTACCAGCTATCTCCTTAATCACGCTATGTGCCATTGGGTTAAAAGTATCCTCTCATGTGGAATTAAGAATATAGGTAGACGAACAATTTAGGCAGACACAATGAAAGAGCACCCAGATATGGGTGCTACCTTCGAATCAGAAGCTTTGTAGTTATCTCTAGGTATCTGGCTGGATCTTCTCGCCTCAGGTATCTAAGAAGCCTACGCCTTTGCCCAACGATTTTCATAAGTCCTCGAAGGCAGTGGTAGTCTTTTCTGTGTACTCTGAGATGATCCCTAAGGTGATTGAGTCGCTCAGTTAGCAGAGCTATCTGGACTCCTGTTGAGCCAGTATCACCTTCGTTAAGCTTGTATTCCTCTATTAGGGCTTGCTTCCTATCAGTCCCCGGCATTTAGTCTTGACCTTTCTTTCTCTCTATTGCTGAATTATATCATAGGCAGAATATGGCGTAAATAACGCGTAGACCACACGGAGTGAGCTAAGTTTTATAAGGTGATTGACCACCAAACTCTGCCTGGATATCAATTATGGTTAATTAAAGAGCGCTTCTCTGAGCTGAAAAACACTCGCTGCAGTAAACTGGCTTTCCAAGTCTAGGTTGAAATGGAACCTCTGCGTCGTTGCCGCAAGAGTCACAAGTAACTGTGAACATCTGGCGAGGCTCGCCATCATTACCACCCCTTGATCTGCGACGTGCTGCTCTGCAATCAGGGCAACGTCCTGGTTCATTTAATAAACCACGCTTCTGGTAGAATTCCTGTTCGCCTTCTGTGAACAGAAACTCATTACTACACTCTCTACATACTAAAGTCTTATCACTCACTCGGATTACCTCCTCAGGTATTTGCAGGGCCCCTACAACCAGACACTAACCCCCAGAATAACCCCACCTTAGGGAAGTTCCGAGTAATACGCCTACTTTCCAGACCCAAAACTGTTTGTGCGGCAGAGTTTAACATCGACATTTTGTAGTGTCAATACAACGGCTACAAATGTATGTCTAAGCTTGACCAGATGTCATTAGAAATTAATGCTGATATCGGAACCTCAGGATGCAAATACTTTCTGTGCAGCTGAAAGACTCGATCCAACATCGAATTTATAATTCTCCCGAGCCAGCAAAGACTCCAGAGCCTGTAATAAATTTAAAACATGGCTACTCTTAGATGATTCCCCCATTAATCCAATCCTCCATACCTTCCCAGCCAAAGACCCAAGTCCTCCACCAATCTCTATACCATATTCATTCAGAAGTGCTCTCCTAACTTTAGCTTCATCCAACCCTTCGGGAATCAAAGCAGCAGTTAATTGAGGTGCCTGAAATTCTTCCTCAGCCAATACTCCCATTCCTAATTCTCTCAGTCCAGCCTTGAGAGCTTGTGCGTTTAAAGAATGCCGTGCAAATCGATCCTCTAGACCTTCTTCAACAAGCATTAATAAAGCCTCTCTCAATCCATATATCATAGACATAGAGGCAGTGTGATGATACACATGATCAGTAAGCCAATATTTCTCTAGAAGCTGTAAGTCCAAATAGAAACTCTGAACCTTATTCTGACGACTTCGCATTGCTTCTACGGCATTAGGGCTTAATGTTATTGGTGACATACCAGGAGGTGAACCCACACATTTCTGGGTTGCACTGTAGCATATGTCTATACCCCAATCATCTATCCTAACATCTACACCGCCAAGCGAAGTGACTGCATCGGCCAAGAAAAGTGCGCCCTTAGCATGTGCTAATTCAGCTAAAGGCTGCATAGGCTGCACTACTCCCGTAGATGTTTCAACGTGAACAGCGGCAACCAGCTTTACTTTGTCTAAATTCTCCAAAGCCTGTTTTACCAGACCAATATCTATTGGAGACCCCCAGCCTGCATCAACAGTTACAACGTTAGCTCCACACCTACCAGCTATATCAGCTATCCTTAGACCAAATACACCGTTTATTGCTACAACTACTGTATCTCCTGACTCTAGTATATTGATTAATGAAGCCTCCATACCAGACGTGCCTGTGCCAGATAGGGCCAAAGTGAAGTCATTCTTTGTCCTAAAAGCTGTCCTAAGTAACTCAACTACGTCACCCATAACCCCCAAAAATGTTGGATCCAAATATCCCATCAAAGGCATTGTCATAGCCCTGATCACTCGAGGATTTACATTGCTAGGACCGGGTCCTAAAAGTAAACGATCCTTTGGTTCAGTTATTTCTTGCATCTTAATCTCCACTAATATTATTAAAACCAGATGTAAACATATCTAACCGAGTCAAGCACAAACGCAGGAATCACACTAATACTACATCGATATTTTATATATATTCAATCACTAATTTAAATCTAGTACCTAGAAAACTCAGGTTTATCGCTATCAAGTGCAATTTTCCTGAGATCAATTATCTCATCCCTGATCAATGCCGCTTTCTCAAATTCAAGGTTCCTGGATGCTACTTTCATTTGCGATTCCAAATCCTTTATTATCCTAACTATCTCGTCTTTGGGAATGCCACTTTTCCCATCATTATTCACGACATGCTCGTCTTTAGATGCCTTTAATCTATCGTTTATATCCCTTATAGCCTTGCGAATACCTTGAGGTGTAACGCCGTGATCTTGATTATGCCTCTCTTGTATAACCCTTCTTCTAGACGTTTCTTCTATAGCCTTATTCATAGATCTAGTAACCTTATCAGCATACATTATTACATGACCATCTATGTGCCTAGCTGCCCTACCCATAGTTTGTACTAATGCTGATTCAGATCTGAGATATCCTTCTTTATCGGCATCCAAGATTGCAACTAAACTAACCTCAGGTAAATCTAAACCCTCTCTAAGCAAATTGATCCCAACTACAACATCGTATATTCCTAAGCGTAGATCCCTAAGTATTTCAATTCTCTCAAGAGTATCTATTTCAGAATGCAAATAATGTGTCTTTACACCTACCTCTTTAAGATAATCGGCTAGCTCCTCAGACATTTTTTTGGTTAGTGTTGTAACCAAACAACGTTCCCCTTTTGATATTCTTATACGAATTTGATGAAGCAAGTCATCTACTTGACCGTCTGTAGATTTAATCTCAACGGTAGGATCAAGCAAACCAGTAGGTCGAATAATTTGCTCTACAAATTTCTGACTATTCTCATATTCATATTTTCCGGGAGTAGCTGATACGTAAACTACTTGCTTAACATGTTCTTCAAATTCTTGGAAATGCAATGGCCTATTATCTATAGCGGAAGGTAGCCTAAATCCATGTTCTACAAGTGTCTTTTTCCTAGATAGATCTCCGTGATACATGCCATTTAACTGAGGAACCGTCATATGACTCTCATCTATGAAGAAAATAGAATCTTCAGGAAAATAATCTAAGAGGCACCACGGAGTACTGCCAGCCGACCGCCTACCTAAATGCCTAGAGTAATTCTCCACTCCACTGCAATATCCAGCTTCCCTAAGCATTTCAATATCATAAAGCGTTCTACTTTCAAGTCTCTGAGCTTCCAGCAATTTCCCTTCTCTTTTGAACCAATCAAGTCGTTCCTCTAGTTCTAACTGTATGTCATTTATAGCCAATTGCAGCTTCTCTTTAGATGTTACGAAATGTTTGGCAGGATATATTTCGGTATCAATTCTTTCCTTCAGTATCTCTCCGGTGATCGGATCTACTTCAACAATTCTCTCAACATTATCCCCCCAGAACTCGAACCTTAGGGCGATTTCTTCATATGCAGGAAGTATCTCCAGTGAGTCACCCCTTACTCTGAATTTACCTCTGGCAAGATCCATATTAGTACGTTCATATTGTTGCCCAACTAAATCTCTAATAAGCTTAGATCGTTTATATTCCTTGGATCTCTCAATACTGACAACGAAGTTTTGATATTCCTCAGGCGAACCCAAACCGTAGATACACGAAACAGATGCAACTATCAAAACGTCTCTTCTAGTCCTCAGTGACCTAGTAGCCGAATGTCTTAATTTGTCAATTTCATCATTGATCTCGGCATCTTTCTCTATATATGTATCAGTCCTAGGAATATACGCCTCCGGTTGATAATAGTCGTAATAAGAAACGAAATATTCTACGGCATTATCTGGAAAGAATTCCTTAAATTCGCTCGTCAGTTGAGCGGCAAGTGTCTTATTGTGAGCGATTACTAAAGTCGGCCGTTGTAAGTTCGCAATCACATTTGCCATTGTGAATGTCTTTCCACTACCAGTAACCCCAACCAATGTCTGCTTCTGGTATCCAGATTCTAAACCTTCAACTATTTGGTTGATAGCTGAAGGCTGATCTCCAGTAAGTTTGTAATCTGACGAAATATTAAAACTGCTCATGTTAATAGATACAACCGATATATTGTAATTAAAATTCTATCGTTCAAGTATGCCTGCTATATGATTCCAAAGGCTCTACTATCCAAATCATCTCTTCACTTGTCTCATCAAAATATGTCCAGTCGAAGTCACCGTATAAATCACATATCTTAAAACCAGTCAGCTCCAACAAGTATTGAATCTCAAATCTATGCGAATATCTAACCTGAAAATCCATATACCTACGCCAATTCACAAACCCAGATGCATCGACGTTTTCTATAACGCTTCGCTCATTGTTTATCTGGTTAAAATTATCAAACCTATTTTGGTGCCAGATTACTAATTTACTATTTCCTTCACTATCATATATGTCTCCATAATGGAATAATGTGTCCTCACTATCATTAAGCAAATCTACATCAGGAAAAAACATATCAAAGATCAATTTACCGCCTGGGAGCAAGTGCTCCCTTATCCTAGCTAGACAATTCCTCTGATCGGCTATAGTCAAAAGAGACATAAACCCTCTAAATGGAATTATTACGAGGGCGAACTTGACGTCTATCGCAAAATCAGTCATATCTGACCGAATCCAATGAATGTTATTCAACGTTCTGCCAAGTCTGGCTGTTTTCGATCTGGCCATCTCAATCATGGCCTCAGAGCTATCTATGCCATATATATCTAGACCACTATCTCCGATTGGTATACTAATCCTACCAGTACCACAGCCTAATTCCAGCACTGGCCCACCAGAATTCTTAGCTTCTTGTAAGTAGAATGCTATATCATCTGTCTTCCATAAATATACGGCGTCATATATATCAGCCCAGTCATCGAAAGTATTCAATTCATACTCCTATTAGTTAAGTGAACAAAGCATACAATAAACTTTTAGGAGAGCTCCCCTCGGAAATCACCACTCAGTGATGATTGACTTTATCTCGATTCGTACTCTAGGAATACTTCCGATGGAAAATCAGCATTTGTATAGACTTTCTGAACATCGTCCAAGTCCTCTAGTTGATCCAATAATCTAAGGGTCTGGTGCGCAGTTTTAGAATCCAGTGTCACGGTATTCTTAGGTACCATTGACATCTCAGCCGAAGTAACCTTTACTCCTATACCTTCGAGCGCACCTCTGAGACTATCGAAATTTTCGGGACTAGCATATATCTCTAAATAAGAACTCTCCAAACTGAAATCATCTGCGCCCGCATCGATCGCCAACATGGCTATATCCTCACCTTGGTCTGGGCTAATCTCCGCCGTTACAACACCCCTTGACTCAAAATTCCAAGAAACACAACCCATCTCTCCTAAACTTCCTCCTAGTTTGGAGAAGGCTGAACGAATCTCAGGGCCTGTGCGATTTCTATTATCCGTAAGAGCATGCAACATTATTGCTACTCCTCCTGGGCCATAACCTTCATATGTAGTTTCTTCTAATATATCGCCGGCTCCATCTCCTCCTCCGGTTCCACGTTTTACAGCCCTATCCACATTATCATTAGGCATATTATTTTCTCGTGCCTTCTGGACTGCCAACCTCAAACGCACGTTCATATCCTGATCACCACCACCTTGTCTCGCAGCCACAGTGATCTCACGAGCTAATTTAGTGAATAGTTGGCCTCTCTTTGCATCAGATGCTCCTTTTGCACGCTTGATTGTTGACCAATGTGAATGTCCAGACATATTAACCACTCCAGAATGTATTCTTATGTATTGGCTCTACATTCTACCACTGCCATTCGACTGTAGCAAAACTAATGACTCCACCATTATTAACTCTATTCATTCACCACTTAATTCAACCCTAAAGAAACTCCTGTAAATTAACGACCATCTTTCGAACATCAACGTCCACATCTAACACTACCTCAGACAAAGCAGGGATAAGTATATCTCTACCTTCTCCTGACACTACATATACGTCATTACTACCAGTCGAAATAATTTCGGAAATTTTCCCCAGATACTCACCGTCTCTAGTCCAAACATCCATGTCAAGTATGTGGTAATAATAATAAACATCCGTCGATGTAGAACTTAAATATTCTGAATGTATCTCCAGAATATCACCTTGAAGGTCCCGGGCTTGTTCTAAGGTATCTATATTATTGATTTTTACGATATAGTTACCTCTTTCAAACCTAGAATGTTCAATTTCAACGAGTTCGTCTAGGAGTAAAAGTTTGCTGCCGGGGAGGAATCTATCTAAATTGTCGGTATGGGGTTGAATCTTGAGCTCGCCGTAGACACCTTTAGTACCTAGAATAATACCTACAAGGACTTTAGGGTTCGCTTGATGTTTTTCATCGGCACCGTGTGACATTTATTTAACGAGGGGACCCCAAAAGGGACCATCAAACTAGAATGTAACCGACAGGGGACTTATCAGAGTATCTCTAGGTTAGCCCTAGTTTCATCCTTTACGGCTCTTACCCTAAGTATTACTCGCATTGCCTGCGCAACGCGGCCCTGTCTACCTATTATCTTACCCTTATCCTCATCAGCCACCTGTAACTTTATAACAACTTGACCTTCATCGTTGATTTCTTCAGAAACAAATACGTCCTCAGGTTTAGAAGCCAGCGATTTGGCTATGTATTCGATAAGTTCTTTCATTATGCCTTCAGCTTGTCCAGTGTACCCATATTCTTCAGCATATGCTCGACAGGCTCGGAGGGTTTAGCTCCATTGCCAATCCACTTTATAACCTTTTCCTCATCAATATCTATAGTAGGTGGATCTGTAAGCGGGTTATAGAGTCCCACCTGATCCACGAACGCTCCATCCCTAGGTGCCCTCGAGTCAGCTACGACTATACGATAGACTGGTTTCTTTTTGGCACCGACTCTTTTCAAACGAATTCTTAACATAGCAGCAACTAGCCCCGCGATTCTGTATGATTCTTAGGATGTAGCAATTGTAGACATGGTGGATTCTAATGTCAACTCTATAGATACTAAAGTTGACGTTGAACCAGTCTCTACGAGCTACTAAATATCATCCACCCAATAGAGAACTAGTAGTCTCTAAATACATGAAATATATTATAATTATGACTAGGGATTACTTGATTATATGAACTAAATAAGAGACCTAGGATAAAAGTATGAACCAAACAAATATACTAAACCATATCGGTAATACTCCATTAATTGAAATATCTGTGCTAAGCCCAAATCCCCGAGTACGCATATTTGCAAAACTTGAAGGACAAAACCCAAGCGGTAGCATAAAAGACAGAATTGCAAAGCGTATGATATTAGATGCAGAAAGTGAAGGACTGTTATCTAGTGGAGACACAATAATAGAAGCCAGTACTGGTAACACAGCTTTAGCTCTGGCCTTAGTTGCTAAGCAACGAGGCTATAAATTGAAGTCAGTGGTTTCCACACGGACAACACCAGGAATGGGAGAATTACTCCTATCTCATGGCGTAGATGTAATCTGGTGCGAACCTAGAACTGGTATGAAGAGTGCTATAGACCTTGCTAAGCAGCTTGCAAAGGAAAACGATTGGTTTACCCCTTGTCAATTCGAGAATAGGTCAAATATTAGAGCTCATTATGAAAGCACCGGACCAGAAATACTGGAAACTCTCCCAAATGTTGACACACTTATTGCAGGTATAGGTACAGGAGGAACATTGATGGGTGTTGGAGGATTCCTCAGAGCACACAACCCAGCAGTCAAAATTATTGGGGTTGAACCTAAAATGGGTGAGGCCTTACAAGGACTGAGAAATTTAGATGAGGGATACATACCTCCGTTGCTAGATTTGGATTTCTTGGATGGCAGATTTCTCGTGGATAGCAAGAATGCCTTCGAGTGTTCCAGGGATATACTAGAAAAAACTGGTATATCAGCTGGCATATCGGCGGGGGCAACTCTATATTGTGCGCAACGTCTGGCGGATAGAATGTCTAGTGGCAATATAGTAGCAATATTCGCCGACGGTGGGTGGAAGTATCTCATGTCTAGTCCATGGAGAGAGGCTGCCGCATCTGCATTGTCAGATCCAGACGAAGTAGCCTGGTGGTAAGTTCACGGGAAACTAATCGTTTTTCATTACCAAGAAATACTCTACACTATCAGATAAAGCCTGCCAGCTAGCTTCTATGATATTACCCGAAGCTCCAACTGTATTCCATCTATGCAATCCATCTGTTGATTCTATCAGGACCCTAACGGTAGCGCTCGTATCTTGACCGCTATCCACAACTCTAACTTTATAATCTACTAGTCTCATCTCTACTAGAGATGGATAGTATTCAAGTAAAGACTTATTTAGAGCATTACTTAAAGCATTCACTGGACCATTGCCTTCTGCAACTGTATGCATAAGACTATTGCCAACCTCGACTTTCACCATAGCCTCAGCTAACATATCCCCCTCACCTTGATCCTGCGGACTGCGTCGCTGATTCTCAACCAGTACCAAGAAATCTACCAACGTAAAGGGTGGCACATATCCCTCTATATGCCGCCTAACCATCAATTCAAATGAGGCCTCAGCTCCATCATATTGAAACCCTTTACTTTCTTGAACCTTTATTTTCTCTAATAACTCCCCAACCTGATCCCTATCTATCAGATTTTCTAATCCCATTTCTTTCAGGGTATATTGTATGTTCCCTCTACCAGAAACCTCCGATATTACCACGCTCTTGGTATTCCCAATCACACTAGGGTCGACATGTTGATAGCTTTCTTCCATCTTGTTTATTGCAGCAACATGAATACCACCTTTATGAGTGAAAGCCCGGGTACCAACGTAAGGTTGCGAATTATTAGGATGAACATTGACTATCTCGCCAATATAATATGAAGTTTGTGTAAGAGAGGATAACTGACTACTAGACATGCAATCTATGCCCATCTTGAGTTTTAAATTTGCAACGATAGATATTAGGTTGGCATTACCACATCTCTCACCATAACCATTAATAGTCCCTTGAACGTGACTAACTCCTGCCTGCACTGCAGCAATAGTGTTAGCGACTGCCATATCGGCATCGTTGTGACAGTGTATACCTATATCCGCAGAGGTCTCTTGTCTTACAGCCTTGACTATGCTATCAATATCCGCTGGCAGCATGCCTCCATTGGTATCACACAAGGCTACAGAATCTGCCCCTGCTTCTATAGCCACTCTAAGCGATTGCATGGCATATTCTTTGTCGCTCTTAAACCCATCGAAAAAATGCTCAGCATCAAAGAACACAACTCTGCCTTTGCTTTTGAGGTAGGATATAGAATCTGACAGCATAGCAAGATTCTCTTGTAATGTGGTCTCTAATACATTGATAACTTGAGCCGAATGGCTCTTGCCTACAAGGGTTACAACCGGTGTATCCGCAGCTAATAGCAAACTTATACCCTCGTCGGTCGCAGCACCTCCATTAGCCCGCCTAGTTAAACCAAATGCAGATACCAAGGAGTTCGCCAACGACAGTTTACTAACTCGCTTGAAATACTCAACATCCTTGGGGTTTGATCCAGGTATACCTCCTTCAATGTAATGTATACCCAAATCATCTAGCCTGCGGGTTATTTTGAGCTTATCGTCGACTGAAAGCGATATTCCTTCTTGTTGGGCGCCGTCTCTTAGCGTAGTATCATATAACTTCACTGTCATGAACGATCTTCATCCAATTGCTTCCCAATTTCTTCCAGGAAACTTTCAACATCAGGCGAAAGCTGAGTGGCTTCTGCCGCATCTTCAGTATCTCCTTCTGACTGGGAATCGTAGTATTCTTCCAATCCTTCGACCAGAGATCTAGCTTGAGGGCTGCTATACAACTCAGTTTCCATGCTCTCGTATTGCTTCTTTCCTTCTTCGAAATCGGCAATATCAGATGGAATTTTATAAAGCTTACATAATATCTCTACAAGCCTAGCCGCACCTGAGTAATCTTCACCCAAACCCAAATAATGAGGGAGATGCACCATAAAACTCACACTTTCAATGCCATATTTGTCCAATTCTTCGGTTATGAAACTCATTATACTAGTGGGCCCTTGGTAGCTAGATCCAACTCTAGGAGAGACAAGTGATTCCAGGCCTGGGAGGTTCTCCAGTCCTGGAGATCCTGTTACCCTAAGGGGCCTCGTGTGCGGAACCGCGTTGTACATACCACTTATCCTGCAATACCTCTTAACATTAAAAACCCTAAGTAACTCCATAACTGAACTTATGTACTTTTCATGTTCAGCATGAGGCTCTTTTAGGTGAAGGAATAATATATCTGGACCATCATCGCGGGTCGCGTAATACACTTTAGAATTAGGTAAATATATCTTTCTCTCTCCATCTAGGAATGTAGCCTCTGGCCTATATCTCGTGAAATCGAAGAATGATCCCGGCCTTCTAAGCTCACCGATTTCATCGGCCCCCAGGTATTCTTCGAGTGTTTCTAGGGCCAAAGTAGCCACACTACCGGCGTCTACCCAGGGGTAAAGCAACGCAACGGCATCAACTTCTTTATTGCCCAAGAATTTCTCGTTTATGTCGAAAGCACCAACTCTCATATAGACATTTTCACATAAATAAGTCTGACTCTGCAACAACATGTACTGGGTCAAGTGTAACATCCGCATTAATCCAATGGATTACATGATATCAAGATGCTAGAATACTCTCAGGTCAGAACCCAAGAAAACAACGAATGCAAATATGGTTATATTACCTGATGTAAAAGCACAAAATCGGTTCAGGAGAAATAGCTTAATCAGGCTATTCGTGTCAATTGCCTCTGTATCCCTAATATCTGCTTCAGCATCAATACTAATTGAAATCCCTGGTCATTCGTATCCAGTATTCCTGCTACCTTCTGTGCTAATTACGTTGCTATGTGCAATGCTGACCTACTATGCCGGACACAAGTATATATATGGCCAAGAATATATCGCTCGCTGTATTTGGATCGTATGCCTACTATGCATATCCATATTGCCACTACTACAACTCCTACCTATTAAATATGACACTGAGGTTCTACTTTATATCAAGAACCTATCTCCACCTTTGTGGCCATATTCAATATCCTTCCCGATATTGGTATTTATAGTACTGGAAACGTCTTTAGAAGGGAAACGAGAAACAAGGACTTCAATCGCCTTTATATTACTATCATTCTCATCAGCTATCACGTTAATATTCTTCGCGTCGACACTTATAGGTAATATCGCTAATGATAGCGAACTGATACTCTTACCCAAAGTCTTATTCATTAACTCCTCTATGCCACTATTAATAAGTTTCCTAATAATATGT
Organism: Chloroflexota bacterium; assembly: GCA_002717805.1. Taxonomy (GTDB): domain Bacteria; phylum Chloroflexota; class Dehalococcoidia; order Lucifugimonadales; family UBA2985; genus UBA2985. The sequence continues at coordinate 21,553 of PBBS01000013.1, forward strand.
ATAACTATTATGGCAAGAAAAGGATTCACATATCAGGCGATAATACTAGCGATATTTATCGGCTTGACAATAGAGTACGTATCCATCTGGTCTTACGACGGACCTCATTTTCTGGAATCAGCTAAATCGGTACCATACCCAGGCTTTCCTGTAATAGCATTCCTATCTGGAACTATACCTGGAATATTGCTATCCCTGTCAGGTTTAATACTAGGATGGCAGACCTATATAAAAAGGTGACCAGTAAAAAGGTGGGTTCTATATGAGAATGAAAAACCGAAGTTTGGTAATAGCAATAATAAGCCTATCCTTGATATTAGGATTGGCTACTGGTTTTCACGTTTTCTACAGTCTGTTCCTTATATCCAGCGCTATTTGTATACTGAGCATAATCTGGGCATATTTCAACACTTGGGGCCTAAACATTGAATACCACAGAGAATATAGCGAGCTTCGTGTAGGTAACTCCATAAGAACCCAGATAAGCCTGCACAACAAAACTATCTTCCCGAAATTGAACCTCTCTGTCACGGATTTATATGAGCTGTCTTACAATCCTGCCGAAATATTATTAAACATCCCTGCTCACAAAAAGGAGGATATAACCTTAACAGTTCTATTGGAGCAGAGAGGCGTATTCTCAGTTCGAGGCGCAATGGTTAAAAGCATAGATCCCCTTGATCTTAGTCACATATCACGTGGGTCCCGTCTACCCAGAGAACTAATAGTCTTCCCAAAGGTTCTAGACATACCCCCATTCTCTATGCCTTACGGGGAGATAACTGGTGAAGGATCTTCTGAGCGGACTGACCCACTAGGGTCTACGTCTATATCTACGATAAGAGAATATCAACCTGGCGACAGCACAAGAAATATACACTGGCCGTCTACTGCTCGTACCGGAAAAATAATGCTAAAGCAATTTGATAGTGGTAAGGAAAATATTCTATGGATCATGTTAGATATGGACTCATCGGTCCATTCTGGCACTGCCCCATACAATACTGAGGAGTTTTCTATAATTGCTGCAGCTTCTATTGCACACGCATATTTCAAAATAGGTTGGGCTGTAGGCTTAATATGCCATGGGAATCAATCATATATAATCCACCCTCAGCAAGATAAACAAGTTCTAGATCAAATCATGATAGCCCTAGCAACTATAGGGTCTGAAGGAAAAACCACCATAAGCGATTTATTCGCTTATTGGGAAGGGTCCTTATCTGTTAAATCCGATAATCTGGTAGTAATTACTCCAAATAGGGGCCCATATTTTATTAATTTATTAGAATCACCAAGCAATAATGCAACTCCACTCGCCTTGGTTATTGTAGAGTCGGATTCTTTCAATGAATCGTGGGATAAACAAAACACAGTTCGTCATACAGCGCAGGGTAATCTCCCAATATATTCAATAAGTAAAGATGATGACATAAAGTCCTCACTCTCACATCCATATCAGATACCAAATTGAATCTTTATAACCAGCACTACTGTTAATAGAAAGCCGAAATATAGATTAATTACCAAAAACAATATGCCAAGAATAAATGAAATATGGGTGTTATTAGGAGTTAATATCATGCTCCTATCCTTAACATTATCCTCTATACAATCTGCAAACTGGGTACAGACCCCTGCATTAATCCTAATAGCTAGTGTAGGAGCATTAACGACGTTAGCAGCTTCTTATAGGCTCATAAATCCACATAGACTGCACATAGTGTCTGCACTCGCAGGAATCTGTATAGGGTATGCCTATGGACTGAGCCTAATACCATCATTAGCATTAATCGATAGATTCAGTGAACTTAACTATCGTCTTTATTCATGGATATTGGTAATATTCGGTAACGATGTAACTACCGACACCTTACCATTATCTATACTCATAGTAGTACTTACATGGCTGATTTCATATTTCACATCCTGGTTTCTTATCCATCATAAATGGGTTTGGACAACTATACTAACTCTTGGATCCGTGCTTATAATAAATCTCACCTATGTCCCAGAATCATATAGCATATATCTATTCTCATTCATATCGGTCGTATTACTATTAATAGTCTACATAAACACGCACAGATACGAACAATATATTAAATCAGAGAATATTCCTCACCCAAGATTCAATACATTAACAAATTTCGGCATAGGTATATTGATGTCCGGCCTTGCATTGATCACTGCTTTATCTATAACTATCCCGGAGGATAGCCCAACTCCATTAAAACAAACTTTTAGACCTATTAATCGATACGTAAATCAAATACGAGTAGAATTCCAACGTATTTTTGCTGCAGTACCAACCTACAGGTCAGATTCCATAAGGTTCTTTGATAGAGTATTACCCCTTATAAGGTCAGTCCCTAAGGGCAATGAAACCGTATTCTTAGCTAATGCTAGATTACCTTTATATTGGCCAGCCATAGCATATGACGAATACACGTCTACCGCCTGGAGGGTAGATGATATAGAAACAAAACCGGTCACGTTATTTGAAAGCAGCCCACTAGCTGGTGAAGAGCAAGTTGAAGAAATTACCACTTTGGGTCCTAATGCTGTCTCCTACACGATTCAGATGTTTGTAGATTCACCTTATATGATGGTCGCAGGAGCACCCATATATCTCGACCCGAAAGCCGAACAGCAAATACCTAACTCAACTACCTATGAAATGGTCTTCTCAGATACAGCCACCCCATCTGATAATTTACCCCAAGACGTGAAGAGTTGGTTGCATTCCATAAATGGTAGCGTAGCGGAAACTGGCAATATAGAGCTTGCACAAATCCCATCTAGTTTCATAATTAAACAAATCAACAAAACACTAAATGGGTCCAGTAGAGACACCAAAATAAGTATAGATACAAATTCTCCAGACTATTACAAAGATTTAAGAGCGGCGCTAGAGCAACCAGGTACGATAAAGGCTATATCATTTCAGAGAGCTATAGCCACATCGTCCCCAATTTCCTATAAACCTCTTAAGACGTTACAAGTCAATAAGAGTTATGACGTCGTATCCGAATTAACCTCTCCGACAGAGCAAGACCTGTTGAGGGCATCTGAAGATATTCCTCACGACATAATTGATAGGTATACAAACCTTCCAAAAACGCTACCCGAAAGAGTAACTTTCTTATCCAAAGCATTAACGAAAGATGCAACAAATACATATGAGAAGGCGCTAAATATAGAATCTTACCTGCGCGAATTAACATACGTCCCAAAATCCAGCCCATTACCTCATAAAGTCGATGTTGTTGACCATTTTCTTTTTGAGGATCAATCTGGATATAGTGATTACTTTGCATCGGCAATGGCTGTAATGTTAAGAGCTATAGATATACCTACAAGGGTCATATTAGGCTTTGGTCCCGGAGAAGAGAATCCTGACCAAAGTGGATTCACCGTCCGAGACAAAGACAATCACGTTTGGCCAGAAGTCTTTTTCACTAACATCGGATGGGTACCTTTCGAGCCAACGCCAATATATCCAACCCGGGTAAGAGCAACAACTGCCCAACGTTTGGCAATGGCAACCAATAGTGGCATTGGGGGGATGCAAAAAAGAATGTTGGCTGGCCCTAGTAAATTAGATACGTCTTCTGAAGATAAACGAGAAAGAGACGACCTTGGTGGACCATTATCTGGTGGCCAAGGGGCTAAAGAACCTCCATTCCGCCACTTTGGCTCCCCATTGGGCAAAGGTGGATTAGCATTTATATTATCTACTCTAGGAATACTATTCTTATCCAGGCTTGTGTGGATAAGAATATACGGCCCCCCAAATAGGGTTGCTGATGCATTCAGTAGCATGAGAAGCTTAGCAAAATTCCTAGGCCTATCAAGCAATATTAATCAAACTCCCTACGAATTCGCGAATAATTTTTCCAATTACATTCCGGATATTGGATCAGAAATCGAGGAAATATCTGACAAGTTTGTTCTCGAAACATATGGAGCCAAGAGTCAAGATTCTACTGACCTAATACAGATAAGAAGAACTTGGAAATCTTTGAAACAATCTCTTTTAAAAACACTGAAAAACACCACATAGAAATATATACCTGAGATATATATAATAATCACACAGAAGGGGTAGCATGGACGAAGTTAATAAAGAACAAATTACCGATGCTCGGAATATAGTGTCTCGCCTAATGGACAACCTCAAGACTTTCGTTGTGGGCAAAGATGCTATGATGGAACTAGGATTAATTACCCTCTTGTCTAATGGACATCTTCTGATAGAGGGAGTCCCCGGACTAGGTAAAACCACTCTTGCAAAGACTATCGCTTTTTCAACAGGATGCACTTTTAAACGAATACAATTCGTCCCAGATTTACTCCCAAGCGACATCACTGGCACTAGTATATATAACCAAAAAACTGGCGAATTTAACTTTCATCCAGGACCGATAATGTCACAAGTGGTACTGGCCGATGAAATCAACAGATCTCCATCGAAATCACAATCCGCATTACTAGAAGCAATGGAGGAAGGTCAGTCTACTATAGATGGTATGACTCATAGTATGCCGAAACCATTTTTCGTTATAGCAACATTGAATCCAGTTGAATACCATGGAATATTCCCATTACCGGAGGCTCAGCTCGATAGATTTATGATGAGGATAAGCCTCACATACGCAAGTTACAATGAAGAACTTGAGATACTCAATCTAAAAGAAAATGGGACCCCAATAGAAGATATAACCAACGTAACTACATCCGAAGAAATAATAATGTGTCAAGAAACAATAAGATCCATATACGTAGACGACACAATAAAACGATACATAGTAGACATCACACAAGCATCCAGACAACACCAAGATGTATCTCTTGGCGCCTCACACAGGGGATCTATAGATCTATTTAGGACCTCTCAATCTCTCGCTCTAATAAAGGGCAGAGAATTTGTGTTACCTGACGACGTAAAATCTCTTGCCCTACCAGTTCTTTCACACAGGATAATTGTTTCACCCCAGTCTAGAGCCTCAGGTTTAACCGGCGAGAAAATCGTCACAGGCATAATAGACAACCTGCGTATACCTGGCATATAAAAATCCAACCGTTCCCGAGCTGCTCTGTAAGCCATAATTGCTAAATAAATCGCCTGTTTATAAAAATCAAACCAAGAAGCAATACAACTAATCCGACTGTTACGTATCCCGTGGTAGATTTGAAATAGTTACGCTCATTTAAGTCAAATTTTTCTTCATCTATATCAATGGGATTGACGGTCTGCTTTAAGATCTCTGTTGGCGGAACTTTAGTTGAAGTAGGTAAAACTACCGATGGTAAATGAAAACTCTTTACTCTAGATATGTTTTGATTCAGTTCACTCCGATCTGAAAAATCAAATGACTCTTTTGTGCCAGTAGCAAACCAAAATTTGCCTGACTGGTTCATGTCAGAAAATATGACAACATAATGAATTCCGTTTTCCATAATCTCAAATTGATCTTCTATTAATATCCATGATTTTGTATTAGTAAAAGGCTCGTGAAACTCTCTAATTAAATTGCCGCCCCTAGGTTCATAGATAATCGCCCCAAATCCTTCTGGTGTTGCGAATGGTAAATCGATTTTTTCAAGGCTCGAAGAAAGTAATGCCACTTTAGGTCTAAATAACTTTGTTTCTTCTAATACAGGAACACCTAATTGTATGATTGCCACTTCAGTATTTGATTGTTCCGGGTAGAAACTAAGCCAAACCTGCTCTTTACTATTTAAAACCTGATAAACAGCTTGAGAAATATCAATATCATCAAGCTGGAAAGATGTATCAAATGATTTATTGAAACCGTTTGGAAAAACTGGCCTGTGTGCTTCTGCTATATCCGGCATATAACAAAGGAAAAGTATTATACCTACTATAAGACCCAAGGGAAGTTTAACAATCCTTAAATCAAATGACATCATCAATAAAAATTTATATGTTTTCGACTATACACGGCTATTACTTCAAGAATTCACCAGAACATAAATCCCAGTTTAGGAAAATCTCTCATAATCAAACAATTTAACACAGGATCATTTCCCTTTATACATTCGGGCGTATGATGAGAATTCTTAAGCCCTAATATCTCAGATCGCCATTATGTTGAAGCCAGCATCCACGTATATAACGCTACCCGTTACACCACTAGACAGATCACTACATAAGAACAATCCTACTTTGCCAACCTCGTCGTGCGTTATATTCCGCTTAAGTGGTGCTCGTTCAGCATGAACATGTTTCATATCAGGGAAACCAGATATACCTCTTGCAGCCAATGTCTCCAGTGGACCAGCTGATATAGCATTTACCCTAATATCGTCTTTACCAAATTCGGAAGACAATTGTCTAACAATATTCTCTAGCGCCGCCTTTGCAGTACCCATGACATTATATCCAGGATAAACCTTCTCTGATGCATGAAATGTCATTGCTATTACACTACCACCATCCTCCATCATTGGTCCCGCATACCGCAATATAGATATCAACGAATAAGCGCTAATATCCAGAGACATAGCAAAATTCTCCCTGTCAGTCTCTGAGAAGTTCCCCTGTAGGTCTTCTCTACCAGCATATGCAACGCTATGAACTACAATGTCCAGTTTGCCAAAACTATCTTTGATGGTCTCAAATGTTCCTTGGATGGATTCGTCCTTAGACACATCACATTCGACTAATGACACATTGTCCATTGAAGAAACCAAATTCGATACCCTCCTACCGAAACGTTCGTTTTGATAGGCAAGAATTAAATTCGCACCAGCTTCTTTCAGTAACCTGGCAATAGACCAAGCAATACTGTGCTCATTAGCAACGCCAAAAACTAACGCATTCTTACCCCTAAGGTCGATCTGGTACATTTGAAAACACCTCTCTGTAATTGTTGACCGCATCGACAGATCAACGGGCTTCAGGATAACAGATTTGACATATATACGAAATGAGTGTGAACATTCTCTTAACCGCATAAAAGACTCAATTATTTATGCGTCAAATTATAATTAGATATGAACCCATCTGACATCATAGTCATACTATTAGCTGCAATGATCCCCATAGGGGAGCTCAGGCTTGCTATACCTCTCGCCATATTCAGCCTAAACATGGCTTGGTATATAGCATTGCCTGTTGCGTTCGTTGGCAACCTATTACCAGTGCTTATTATAATAGTATCCTTGGATCGCATAGCTAATTTCTTCACGGGATTTGAAAATCCGCTGGGATCACTGATCCTCTGGTACAAACGGAGAAACTTGGATGTTCATAGCAACAAATTCAAAAAATATGGCCCATTTGCACTCATAATTTTGGTCGCTATACCTTTGCCTATGACAGGGGCGTGGACCGGATCATTCGCAGCTTGGCTATTCGGAATCCCTAATAGAAAAGCATTCATATTGATATCTATAGGATTAGTTATCGCTGGCTTGATAGTAACTATGATATCAGTAGCCGGTTTTACATTTCTCATATCTGACCCAAGAGTTTAAATAAGTGATTGATGTATATACAGCTCAACTTGAAAAACAGTCTATTTAGTATTACAATTTAATACTGATTTGAGACTTTCTACTTGCATTGAGTCACTGGTACATCCTAGCTGGAACTTCCGGCTTATAATTCGGTGGGCAGGAAGCAGGTTGCAACCCAATACAGCCCTTATAAAAGGCTCGCGCGGAAAAGCTTGGACTACAAATACTCGGATTGTTCACGTACTACGTAATCTCTAACCCAACGGAGAAAGGTTAGCTACAGTAGTCGAGCGGGAAGATAATCTGCGAATATCAGGCAAGTAGATGTAATTCAATAAATCATATCAAGGATACTTAACAAGGATATAAGGACGTCACTATATTGAATGGATTAAATGGACGAAGTGTCATATCGGTAGATGATTTATCTGTCAATGATATAGAGACCATTTTCACTACTGCAGACGATATAAGGAATAACTGGCATTCATATCAGAGTATGGCCTCTGGAAAAATCCTGGCCACTATATTCCACGAACCGAGTACAAGAACTAGGTTGTCTTTCGAATCTTCTATGCAGCGACTAGGTGGCAACGTGATATCTACTGCAGAAGCAAGTTCCTCATCCAGCGTAAAGGGAGAATCACTCGCAGACACATCGAGAGTGGTTGGAGCGTACTCAGACATAATAGTTATAAGGCACCCATCAGACGGCTCAGCAAAGCTAGTTGCTGAGTACTCCCCAGTCCCGGTAATAAATGGAGGAGACGGAAAACACGAGCATCCTACACAAACCTTGTGTGATCTATATACCTTGAGGGAACACCACGGTGGCCTTAGGGGAATAAGGGTCGCCTTGTGTGGAGATCTGCTCAACGGAAGGACTATACACTCATTAGCCTTCGCTCTGGCAAGATTCGGGGCAAATATAATATTCGTACCCGGAGATGGTAACGAAATACCACAATATGTACTTAGAAGATTAGAAAGGGAATATGACGCCCATATACAGAGAGAGGAATTGGGTATATTAAGTGCCTTATTCAGTTCAGATGGATCCAATTTGGAACCTACAAGTGTGGATGCAATATATGTGACCCCAAAGGAACCTCATCAACTCTCTATGTCTTCCATAGAAGGAACCTCTGTTAAATTCCAACGATCTAGTCAGGATGCACTATCAATATATGTGACCCGGAGACAAACAGAACGCTCAAATGCTCAATCTCAAGAAGGCTCATATCCAGTACTAAATGCCAAAGTACTTCAAGACAACAATTTCAAGGATATATCGATCCTCCACCCATTACCCAGGGTGAATGAACTTAGCCCTGAGGTAGATGCGGACCCCAGAAGTCTGTATTTCAAACAGGCAGCATTAAGCATCCCTGTAAGGATGGCTCTAATATGCGAGGTCCTGGGCTTAACTCAAAGTGATAAACCTACACATGTAAAACCATATAGAAGGCATTCTGATGGCTTAGTATTAGCACAATCTGATTTCAAATGCTCAAATGAATCATGCATAGGAAATCTTGAACCATCCTTCACCTCATCTGAATTCGAAGTCGTGAAGAATGAGGATTATAAACTCAGGTGCCTCTATTGTGATATTGAAACTCCTGCCACATACGTAGGAAACATACAGTCGAAAATATATTATGAATCTACATTACTAGACCGCATCCTTCCTGTGGTGTTGCCTACTAATGTAAGATTTTTCAACTCCGAAAAAGACGCGAATGCATCAGGATACAGACCATTAGCAAATAGCTGGAACAAATATCACCCTGACAATAATAAATCACCTGAAACTTGGATAGAAATAGTAAAGGATATGGCAACTTGAAAACTCTTATAAGAGGTGGACGGTTAATAGACCCTTCAAGGGGGTTGGATATGATCAGTGACTTGCTGATCGAAAACGATAAAATAATAGGCATTGGCACAGGAATAGCTGTTCCAGATGCCAGCATATTAATCGATGCCAGTAATCTGATAGTTAGTCCAGGCTTTATAGATATACATTGTCACCTTAGAGAACCAGGTGAAGAACACAAAGAAACCATAGCAACAGGGACCGCGGCTGGCGCAAAAGGCGGATTTACTACTTTGTGTGCTATGCCAAATACTATACCTGCTATGGATAATCCAGAAATGCTTTTGGATATAAAGGCGAGAGCGGAGAAGTTTGGGATAGTAAAAGTTATACCGATAGGATCTGTTACTCTGGGCCGATATGGCAAGATACTAACTGACATGCGAGGTATGGCCGATGCAGGAGCAATAGGATTTAGTGATGATGGCAATCCTATTGCTGACTACCATATAATGCACAAAGCATTGCTGCAGGCAAAAGCATTAGGTCTACCAATAATCAACCACTGCGAGGACCCATCATTGTCGAAGAATGGTGTAATGAACGAAGGTATCGTAGCATCTGCTTTAGGCCTGCCAGGCTGGCCGTCTTTAGCTGAAGAAAATATGGTTAAGAGAGATATAGAGTTAGCGATGCAAACAAATTCAAGGATTCATCTTGCTCACATAAGTACCCGAGGCAGTGTTGAATTTATTCGACAAGCAAAGAATATGGGTATAAATATCACCGCCGAAGCTACCCCTCACCATTTAACGATAACCGAAGAGTGGGTAAGGCCAATTAATGATTCTATGTTGAAATACAATACCAATGCTAAGGTGAATCCACCGCTTCGAACCAAGGAAGATGTGGATGCAATAGTATTGGCACTATCCGATGGGACTATAGATTGCATAGGTACCGATCATGCCCCCCATTCAACAGAAGACAAGAGTTATTCTTTCGAAGATGCCTCTTTCGGAATAAGTGGTCTAGAAACAGCTTTTGGAGCACTTATGTCTCTAGTGCACAAGAACAGGATAGATTTGAGCACCCTTATAAAAAGTCTTACGTATGCGCCTGCAAGAATCATAAACAAGCCTGATATTTGTACCGGAACGTTAGATGTAGGTTCTAGGGCGGACGTAACCATATTCGATCCAGACTTAAGATGGCAGGTCAAGTCAGATTTGTTCATATCTAAAGGTAAAAACACACCAATCGCTGAAGAATTCCTGCAGGGATATATCAAAACAACCATTGTAGACGGCAGAATAGTTTATGAAAGTGAGGATCCCATAATTGTCGACTAGGGCATATTTAGTACTCGAAGATGGAACTGTATTCGAAGGAGAAGGCTTTGGCTCTGATGCTACATCCTTCGGCGAACTAGTATTTAACACGAGTATGACTGGCTATCAGGAAATGCTTACCGACCCCTCATATACAGGTCAAATCGTTATGCCTACATATCCTATTATTGGTAACTATGGCATAAACCTACGTGATATAGAATCCAACAGTATAAAAGTGTCTGGGTTCGTTGTAAGAGAACATTGTATAAGACCCAGCAATAGTCTTTCACAAATGACACTAAATGAATACCTAAGCGATAGTGCAATACCTGGCATAGCTGGCGTAGACACTAGGGCTATTACTCGTAAACTTAGAGATAAGGGAGTAATGATGAGTGTTATAACGCGAGAACAGAGCCCGACAGCAGCGCTAAAACACCTGTCTGATATGCCTAACTATTCAGAAATAGACCATGTCCATGGCATAAGTACGAAGGATATATACCAATGGAACCAAGCTGATCATGAATCTGATAAACCCACGATAGTAATAAGTGACTACGGTGTGAAATATAACATCATGAGAATAATTAATGGCATGGGTTGCAGAGTCATCTCAGTGCCAGCTGCTGCATCTGCAGAGAGCATAATATCTCTAAAACCTGATGGTATAATCCTATCCCCAGGACCTGGGGATCCTTCTACGCTAGACTATGTAACAGACACAACCCGTGGCCTAATAGGTAAAGTCCCAATCCTAGGTATATGCCTAGGTCATCAGGTTATAGCTAGAGCACTAGGTGCAGAAACCTTCAAACTCAAATTCGGCCATAGAGGTGGTAATCATCCGGTAAAAGATTTGCAGACCAATAGGGTGCATATTACAGCCCAAAACCATGGATACGCAGTCAAGCAGACTAATTTACCCTCAGGATTAGAGGTTAGCCATATTAGCCTTCATGACGACACTGTAGAAGGTCTTGTACACAGAGAATTTCCTATCATGACAATACAGTATCACTCAGAGGCATCGCCTGGGCCACTGGATAATGTATATGTATTCGATAGATTCTTAGACATGGTGAACAATAGATAATAGGGAAAAGATGCCAAGAATGAACAAAGAGAGATACAATTTAGAAATAGTCAGACACAAGCTTGCATATGTGGTGGCATTATGACTACGAAACCCAAAGTCCTAGTCATAGGCTCCGGGCCAATAATAATCGGTCAAGCTGCAGAATTCGACTATGCTGGAACACAGGCCTGTAAATCTCTAAGAGAAGAGGGATTCTTTACAATCCTGGTGAACTCAAATCCAGCCACCATCATGACTGATCAAGAAATAGCCGATGTCGTCTATATAGAACCGCTGACTATAGATGTATTGGAACGTATCATTGCACGCGAGCGTCCTGAAGGACTTCTACCAACACTAGGTGGCCAAACAGGATTGAACTTAGCCGTTGAATTAGCAGACGGAGGAATATTGGACAAATATGGAGTGAAACTTCTTGGAACTCCATTAGATACAATCCGCAAAGCTGAAGACCGAGAACTTTTCAGGGAGCTACTTGATGAAATCGGCGAGTCTGTGCCCCCTAGTCGAATAGCAGAATCCATGCAAGATATAACCAAGGTATACCAAGAGTTTGGATTGCCTTTAGTTATAAGGCCCGCCTATACATTGGGAGGCACAGGTGGCGGGATAGCAAACACATTGGAAGAGCTTGAAGAAATAGGTATGGGTGGAATATCAGCTAGCCCGATAAACCAAATATTGCTTGAAAGATCTCTGGTTGGATGGAAAGAAATTGAATATGAGGTTATGAGAGATGCCGGCGACAACTGTATAACCGTATGCAATATGGAGAATATGGACCCTATGGGAGTGCATACGGGAGACAGTATAGTGGTAGCACCAAGTCAAACACTGACAGACAAAGAATACCAGATGCTTAGATCTGCTAGTTTAAAAATAATCCGAGCATTGGGAATAGAGGGTGGCTGTAATGTCCAGTTCGCCCTTAAACCCCATGATTCAGTATCTAAGGATCTACCCGATCATTCTGCAGAAGAGAAACCATATTATGTAATAGAGGTAAACCCTAGGGTAAGTCGTAGTTCTGCTCTTGCTAGTAAAGCTACCGGTTACCCTATTGCCCGGGTAGCATCGAAAATAGCAATTGGTAAATTATTACATGAGATCCCGAATGCCGTCACTTCCAAAACGATGGCTGCTTTCGAACCTGCCCTAGATTACTGTGTTGTTAAAATACCTCGCTGGCCATTTGACAAGTTTTCTACTGGGGACCGAACTATAAATACCCAGATGAAAGCTACCGGAGAGGTTATGGCAATAGAAAGGTCATTCGAAGCAGCGTTTCAAAAAGCGGTAAGATCACTCGAATTAGGGAATCAAAATTTGCTATGGGAAGACCCAGATTGGGCCAATGTCGGCGACCCTAATCTTGACGACCTACCATTAGGACCTACTGACATCAGGTTGTGGGCCATAATGTCAGGATTACGTAAAGGACACACTCCAGAAGAATTAACTAAACGGACCGGGATAGACCCTTGGTTTTTCTATAGATTAGATAACATACTTTCTATGGAAAAAGCATTAATACAAAATCAACTAACACCGAGCCTTATGAGACAGGCAAAAAGACTTGGCTTTTCCGATTACCATATAGGTCGGCTCAATTACCTTGAAGAAAAGCAAGTTCGCGCGCTGAGAAAAGATTGGAATATTAAGCCCGTATATAAGATGGTCGATACATGCGCTGCAGAGTTCGAGGCGGCTACCACGTACTTCTACAGTACGTATGAACAAGAAAATGAAGCATTGCCATTGGAGGGCAATAAAGCGCTCGTAGTTGGTAGTGGACCAATTCGAATAGGCCAGGGGATAGAATTCGACTACTGTTCTGTACACGCTGCCTGGGCTTTGGAAGAAGAGGGTGTGAAAAGTATCATGGTTAACTCTAACCCAGAAACTGTATCCACTGATTTCGACACAAGTACTAGACTCTACTTCGAACCGCTGGACGACGAAAGTATTCTAGATATTATTGAAAACGAATCTTATACGGGTACTAATGGTTATACATACACCCCTTCTGTAGTCCAGTTCGGTGGACAAACAGCCATCAATATATCGCAATCCCTGGACAATACTGGTATGCCAATACTAGGATCTACAGCCGAATCCATTGATATCGCCTCAGATCGCAGGAGATTTGAAGACTTCTTGAGTAACCTTGGGATACCTCAGCCCCCTGGTTCAGGAGTTACATCTCTAGAAGAAGCCCTTATAACAGCTCAAGATATTGGATACCCTGTACTCGTCAGGCCTAGTTATGTACTCGGTGGACGAGCAATGGAGATAGTGCAAAACCCTACAGAATTGGTCCATTATGTGACTACTGCAGTAGAGATAGGCACTGGTAGGCCAATTCTAATAGACAAATATTTACGAGGAAGAGAAGTTGAGGTAGACGCCATATGCGACGGGCAATCAGTGCTGATACCAGGCATAATGGAACACATAGAAAGAGCAGGCGTGCATAGTGGTGACTCCATGGCAATATATCCAGCCTTAACTCTCTCAGACGAAGAAGTAGATGAAATAGTCAAATACACAACTCGGATAGGACTTGCCTTAAAGGTCAAGGGGCTTATGAACATCCAATACGTAATAACAACCGGTGAAAATATATATAGAAATCCGTATCAAAACGTAACAAAAACCGGAGACTCTGCGGTATATGTACTAGAAGTTAATCCAAGAGCTAGCAGAACTGTGCCATTCTTATCGAAGATAACTGGGGTACCGATGGTAAAACTAGCCACTAAAATTATGCTGGGACGAAGCCTGAATGACCTTGGATACGATGGAGGTCTATGGGAAAAACAAAAGCTTGTGGGCATTAAGGCTCCAGTTTTTTCTATGTCAAAACTTGCAGGAGTAGATACATACCTTGGCCCTGAGATGAAATCTACCGGCGAGGTCATGGGTATAGACGTAGATTTTAGAGGTGCTGTAGCCAAAAGTCTTATTGCTAGTAACACAACGTTGAATACTGCAGGTTCTGTATTGGTAAGCATATCTGATGAAGATAAGGCTGAGTCAATCCCTTTGATACGAGCTCTAGTAGATAGTGGATGTAAACTATATGCTACTGAAGGCACTGCTACTATGATCAAAGGACTTGGAATACCTGTGACGATGATAACCAAGAAATTGGGGCAAGGTAACCCAAATGCACTAGATGTTATTAATGACGGAATAGTAAAGGCGGTTATCAACACTGACTCAGGGGACAGAGGCCCCCTTCAAGATGGATTTGCAATAAGAAGAGCAGCCGTAGAGAAGCGAATACCCTGTTTCACATCTCTAGACACCGCTAGGGCTGCTGCTGAGAGCCTTATAATGGGATCTGCACTCTATAATGTAAAACCCTACATAGAATACCGTGATTGATACCAGAGGAAATTACCGCAAAAACTCTTGCAAAATATAACCTAATCGCCTCCGAGTAGTACCCTGCCCTATAGGATAGTCAGTCTTCACAAGATGATTTAGTTTTGTATTCTTAAGGATTAGCGCTCCAGACCAAATATAGATAATATCTGATCTGGAGTATCCACGGAAACCAACGTGTTGGACGTTATGGCTATGATCTCATCAGCTAACTTTTGGCACTGTGCTATGTCATGAGTAGCCATTATCACTGTAGACCCCATACTTCTAGGTATATCTCGAATCAAATCCTCTATCTTAACTTTTGCATTTATGTCGAGGTTTGTTGTGGGCTCGTCCAGGAACAATACATCCGGCTCTGTTATAAGTGCCCTAGCAATAGCTACCCTCTGTATTTCCCCTCCAGACAAAGTAACTGCTCTTCTAAGTTTGTAATCTTTCAATCCAACCAACTCTAATACCGATAACGACTTATGAGAAACGGTGCTATAGGGCTCTCCCCTAACCTTAAGCGGATAGGCGACATTATTATAAACTGTATCGTTGAATAACACTGGTCTTTGAGAAACAAGTGACATTCTCCTCCTGCTTTTGAGATTTTCTGAATCAGACAATCCGATCTCAACACCATTAAAGTATATCGAACCTCTGCTGGGCTCTTCCAATAAACCCATCATCCTGATCAAAGTTGTCTTACCAGAACCACTCGGTCCAACTATCACTGATATTGCCCCACTTTTGAATTGCCAGTTTATATCTTCTAGGATATATATATCTTGAAACTCTTTGCTAAGGTTATTTAGTTCAATCATCCATCTACCTGCCCTTCAGGCCGTTACCCACCATATTTACTATTAGGGCAACCGATATCAATATAATACCCAAAGCCATCGACATATCTAGATTTCCCATAGATGTTTCTAGAGACATTGAGGTAGTTAGGGTTCTTGTGTAATTCTTTATGTTACCTCCAACCATTATAGCAAGGCCTACTTCTGATATAGCTCTACCAAATGCCAATAATAAACCTGTAATAACTCCGTATCTTGCCTCTCTTATAACGGTATATATAACCTGACTCCTATTTGCGCCTAGCGAAGTAGCAGTATCTCTAATATCCTCATTAACGCTGCTCAATGCAGATATTGTCATGCCCGCAATTATGGGTGCTATTAACATTATTTGACCCAATAACATGACTGTTGGAGTGAACAACAGTCCGAACACTCCGAAAGGCCCATCCTTAGAGAAGGTAGCAAATATAATCAGTCCCACAAACACGGTGGGAACACTGAAAAATGTATTTATAATACCTATTAAAACATTCTTTAATCTAAATGAGTAGAAATATATCAACCCACCTACTGGAACGAACACCAGGCCTCCAATGATAGTAGCGCTGCCAGATATAGTAAGGCTGCGAAAAGCGATATCCATCACCTCCCGATCTAGGCTAACTATAAGTTGTACAGCAGATACCAGACTCTCCCAAATTATCTCCAAGAAACCTTATACCTCCCAAACAAATACGAACAGAATAATCTTCGAATCAATCATTTTCATAAGTTTCTATCGGCAAGAACAATTGGTCCAAACTGCCAGTAATCCTATACTCCTTAATAGTCGATTGAATCGCCTCCGACAATAAGAATTCAATCAATATTCTGCTACCATAACCATTAATCTCTGGGTCTATGTTCGGATTCACAGCAATCGCAGTATAAATATTCCTCAGGTTATCTCCTTTATCCACAAGCCGTACCAGATCCAGCTGATCCTCAAAAGCTACGAATGTCCCTATGTCAGATACAGTATAGGCTCCCTTTTCTTCGGCAAGCATCAAAGTGGTACCCATGCCAGCTCCAGCTTCTACATACCAATCTGCCTCATAAAAATTGTCGTAACCCAGACCTCGCCATATGTCTTTTTCTCTAGAATGTGTCCCAGACTCATCTCCTCTAGAAACAAACACGACCTCCCCATCTTTTCCCATTAACGCTATCCGTCTAAAGGCATCTTCTGCACTTAGATTTTCTATCAATGCAGGATCAGACTCCGGTCCCACAATTAAGAAGCTATTGTAAGCAAATTCGTGACGTTTCAATCCATAGCCCGAGTTCACAAATTCTTCTTCCCTATCCACATCGTGAACAGTTACCAGATCTACATCACCTCTCCTACCCAATTCTAGAGCCTTACCAGTACCACCGCTAATAACATCTAACTGTACACCATATTTGTCTTCAAACTTATCCTCTATCACCTCCCACAAACCTGTGTCATACAAGCTTGTAGTGGTACTCACAACTATCCGTTCATCCCTCGCCATACCATATTCATTTGTGCCTATGCTATTTACCAAAACCATAACCATAACAATAACAATCATGGGTACAAAGAATATAAGTTGCAGCATGCCAATCCTACCGGAAAGTCGCCTAATAATCATTATCAACCTTAACTTTAACTAAGATGACGGGTCTACAAAAAATATCCTTATCAAACTAGCCTCGTTTGATAGTTAATGGCGGAGAGAGTGGGATTCGAACCCACGAGAGGATTGCTCCCCTACGCGATTTCCAGTCGCGCCTGTTCGGCCACTCCAGCATCTCTCCATTTCTATCTCTGTTCCCACGCCAACTATCTAGCACTTGGCGGAGAGGGTGGGATTTGAACCCACGTCCCGAGACAATCGGGAACCGCTTTTCGAGAGCGGCGCCTTAAGCCTCTCGGCCACCTCTCCATGACAAGGAATTTTTGAATTCTACCTGAAATCCCACACTAAAACCAGTTATCANGTCTTCACCAGACNTATANCGCCTGGCAAGGCTAGTTCACCTAAGCCAAATCGAACATCATTCTCGGTCCTTCAAAGAATCAATAAAGTCCTTCCAAAGCATAGATCGCATCTTATGAATTTCAGACATAAATACCTGCAATTCCATATCCTGCTGAAGGATGTCCCGAGCGCATTCAGATATAGTCATCCCCTTCTTATCTGCGATAAGGCTTATAGCGTCATACATGAGATCCGAAATCCGCGTCCCCAACACTATAGTATTCCTACCCTTACTCATAACACAAACGATAGCGTTAACGCTATCATATGTCAATATAAATTTACATACAACACTTATCCTTTTCGAATTAGCTGATTAGCGATCTAATATGATATGATTCCCAGTGGAGCTGAAATATAGTGATCTATCACTTAAGGAGTGCTTAATATGAAATTCGTACTATTCAATAATGGTAAACCTGGGCTATTGAAAGATGATTACGTAGTAGATATAAGCAATGTAATAGAGAACAAAACGGGGCAAGAGGCTATGGCATACATAATCACAAATCTCGACAAAATTAGAATGGATCTAGTTAGATTTGCAGATCAACAACAAGGCCTACCTATTACAGATATTACGATTCAGCCTCCACTCCCAAAACCAGGAAAGATTTTATGCATGGGTGGAAATTTCACAGAATTCGGTCACAGGGCACCAGGACCTATGTGGGGGTTCCTAAAATCATCGGATTCTGTAATTGGTCCAGANGGGACAGTTATCCTGCCCACAGATGATGCTAATATATTCCACCACGAAGCTGAACTTGTCTTAGTGTTTAANAGGTACGGGAAAGATGTAGNNGAAAATAGTGCCCTAGACTATGTNTTCGGTTACACTTGTGGGGTAGATGTATCGGCTCGCATGCCTGCCAACCCAAACAACCCTCCAACAGAGTTTCAAGCATGGAGAGGGGTTGCTACACATAAATCCCATAAGACGTTTGCTCCACTCGGACCAAGTATAGTAACCAAAGATGAAATTAGTGACCCCCAAAATCTACAAGTAAGATTATCTGTAGATGGTGAATTGAGAGGAGACTTCAATACGTCGGACATGGCTCATTCCATTGCTAAATCCATAGCATTTGTTAGTCAGTATGAGAGTTTTGACGTAGGGGATGTCTTATATACTGGCACCAACCACCAAGGTTTAGGAGCAATGCAGAATGGGGAAACACTCAGAATAGACATAGAAGAAGTAGGCGGGTTTTCATTCAGCGTTTCTGATCCTCTGAATAGAAAATGGAATAAGGGTATAGACGAAGAGACAGCGGAAGATGTTAGAGAAGGTAAGGGTGCCCCAGGTCGAAGGAAACGTCCTATATCATAGGATACCGCCGAAAAGAGAAATGCAANATCATACCCAAAATATAACTGTGGGGCACGATATAATTGCAGACTTTCAATCTATAGGCAAAGCTGTAGACAATGCAAAATCAGGCCAATCGATACTAATACTTCCTGGTGTATATGAATCTTCTGATAGCATATACATAGACAAGAACATTAAGATAGTAGGACAGGGGAACTCAGAAGATATAATAGTTAAGTCGCATATGAGTACTGTATTTGTGATAACTGCTGAGTCTGCACACATTTCGAATATAACAGTCATCCAGGAGACTAATTTTGANGCATTTGGTATNAGCGTAGATGGTGGTTCNTCTGTAATATCTGGGTGCAATTTATCTAGCAAGGGACTAGCTTGTATATCCATAACTAGCGCTGCTACTCCACAGATACGAAATAATCGTATTTATGNAGGTAATGATGCAGGAATACTATTATCTGGAAACACTGCTGGTGTAATAGAAAATAACTATATAGAGAGAAATCGATATGCAGGAATCGAAGTTAAAGGCAACTCAAATCCCCTAATAACATCTAATAAAATATACGATGGCCTAGAAGCTGGATTACTGATACATGAAAATGGTACAGGACTCATAACCAAAAATGATATTGCTAGAAACAAACTAGCTGGTATAGAAATAAGAAAAGGCGGCAATCCAAGGATATTAGAGAATCAGATATACGGTGGGGGACATACTGGCATATTCATACATTCAAGAGCGGTGGGTAATATAGAAAACAATGATATATTCAATAATAAGCGCTCTGGTATTGCAATACAAGAATTCAGTAACCCAAAAATTAAANACAACACGATAAAATCGAATGGAGAAGCTGGTGTAATCATCTCAGACAACGCAATAGGTACATTAGAATCCAACGAGATAATTTCTAATTCATTTTCTGGAGTACAAATTTCCACTGGTGCGAATCCATCTTTGACCAGCAATAGAATATCTTTTAATCTGGGCGGTGTCATGATCAATAATAATGGTGGCGCAACACTCGTAAATAACGATTTGAGATATAATGAGAAGGGTGGATTATATGTTTCAGAAGATAGTCAAAAACAAACCCAAGTTTCTGGCAATATAGANTGGAGTCANTCTTCCATGAATTAGGTGATAACAACTTTATCAACATTAGAGCAGGCACGATAATATAACGTATCCAAGATAGTATTGGCCTTATGCCTAATTAGTTCACATCACATATCTAATCTTACTCTTGACCCTTTATCTTATACCCAGAAGAAAACAACGTTGTCAGTCAACATACTTGTTCGACATATTAACCTTACTATGCTAAAATTCCAGTAATATGAGTCTTGGACGGAGACCACCAAGAAGGGTAGCCCAACGGCCAAATACATGGCATATATGGGGTGCCCATTTTTTGTACTACCGAGTGACTTCAATTGGATAATTGGCAAGCTATCATAATGGCCGCAGGTAAAGGAACTAGGATGAAGTCCAAATTACCAAAATTACTTCAGCCTATTTGCGGCAANCCCATGGTGAGCTATGTTGCTGATGCTATAAGGAATACCGGCATTAGTGAGATAGTTGGAGTAATACCNGCANAGGAAGACGGATTCACCCACGCCTTAGGAGACTCAATTACATTAATAGAGCAAAATAATGGCCCTGGAGGAACTGGTGCCGCACTCTACTCTGCCAAACATATGCTTAAAGAGTCTGATGGCAACGTCCTGGTAATAAATGGAGATCTCCCCCTTATAACTGCTAATACAATACTCAGATTAATCGANCTCCATANCAGNATTGGATCAGATATAAGTGTCTTAACAGTCAAATCCATGCCATCATTAGATATGGGTAAGATAGTTAGGGACAATAAAAATAATATAACTCATATAAACGAATACGATGGTAAAAATGGAGCTAGTGATGNTGAAGGCAATGTAGGCGTGTATTGTTTNAAAATATCTAGTCTTAAAGAAACCTTAACCAAATTGAAGCCAAGTGAAATCGGTGATTATCGCATCACAGACATAATACCAATCGCCAATGAGAATTCTAATATAATATCCTCCTTACAAATAGAAGACTATGACCAGGCACTCGGAGTAAATAATGGCGTAGACTTAAGCATAGTTAGGCAGCGGATGCAGCGAAGAATAAACGAGAAATGGCTCCTAAATGGAGTTTCTATCATAGAGCCAGCTTACATAGACGAGTCAGCATATATATCATCAGACTCAATTATATATCCCAACACATTTATAAGTGGTAATTCATATATAGGCAGCAATGCTGTTATAGGACCAAACTCGATAGTAAATGAGTCATCTATAGGTGAATATTCTAGAATAACGCAGTCTGTAGTAGAAAATTCTATTNTAGAGAATAATACTGATGTAGGCCCATATAGTCATATAAGACCAGACAGTCATATCGAANCCAATGTACACATCGGTAATTATGCTGAAATAAAAAATAGCCGCATAGGCGAGGGTACACAGATAGGACATTTCAGCTATTTGGGTGATTCTGATGTTGGCACTGAGGTAAATATTGGNGCAGGGGTTATAACCTGCAATTTTGACGGTAGGAGTAAACACAAGACATCAATAGGAGACAGAGCATTTATAGGTTCTGATTCTTTGCTAATAGCTCCCTTAANTATAGGCCATGATACTTCCACCGGTGCTGGTTCAGTAATAACAAAAGATGTCCCTGATGGAGTAACTGTGATTGGCATGCCGGCCAGAAAATTAGCAAAGAAACAATCAATCAAAACCCACAAGGATAGGAACGAATCTAATTAGACTCAGGTTATATATGGGAGGTGATAATTATTGAATCCTGATCATACATTTATNCTTTCATTGGCTACCATATGTTGGACAGTATTCATGTTGGTAAGTATTATAGACGTCCATTGGGATAACATAATACTAGCTAAACCGTCCCTAAACCAAAAACTCTACTCCCTCAAAACTCAAACCGGTAGAAATATCGCTAAGTTAATATCCTCTGTATTCTTCATATCACTTGTGGCATCAACTAACACCATATCCATATATTGGATCACATCAGTTACTCTAGTGTCAGTTATAGCGCTTACAATAGCACAAAATATGGGACCATTTATTGGAGCACGCTCGACAAAAGTAAGGATGGTGACTCCAAATATATTGTGGCCAATATCTATAGCTGCATACCCATTTGTATATTTGGATAACATCCTAGGCGGTTTTTCTAGAGACCCAAATTACACAAAAGAAAAAATAGACGAAGCAGCTAACGGCCCAGATGATGCTATACAAAATGACCCCGAAGCAGAATTAGATCCACATGAAGAGAAGATGATCAAATCCATACTACAATTAGATGAAACCAATGCTAGAGANGTAATGATTCCCAGAATGGACATAGTTGCTACCGACCAAAGTACGTCTCTGGAAAAAGTAGCTGATCTCATGTCCGAAAGTGGTCACAGCAGGATACCAATATACGAAGACACCATAGATTCAATAGTTGGCATAATCCACTCTAGAGATCTTCTCAGGCATCTATCTGCCTCCACTGAATTATATAAGCTTACTATACTAGCTCATCCACCTTTCTTTATACCAGAGTCAAAGAGATTGGATGAGCTTCTCAGAGATTTCCAGGAAAAACGCATACATATGGCAATCGTCGTTGACGAATACGGTGGTACAGCTGGCCTGATCACTCTAGAAGATCTTCTAGAGGAGATAGTCGGAGAAATAGAAGACGAATTCGATATACCCGACTCATTAATTGAAATGTTGGATGAAAACGAAGCTATCATGGATGCAAGGATAACCCTTGAAGAAGTCAACGACTCTTTCAGTTGCTTATTAGAAGGAGATGGCTTTGATACATTAGGTGGTCTATTGTACCAACAGATGGGACGTATCCCTGTACCAGGGGATAAAATGAGCATTGATAATCTTGATATAAAAGTGATATCCACTATAGGTAGGCGCATAAANAAAGTACATGTAGTCAGAGCAGTTGGAGATTCAGAGATCTGAGTATAGAATCAGGGTACCAANTNCCGACATCACATNTCCCAAGATAAAATAGAAGAAGGGTAGGGAGAGACATTAATGTCTCTCCCTACCCTTCTTCTTATTCAGTCCAATATAACAGTCAGAGACTGTTTACTAATCCCCTAGGAACACTTATCGTCTGTCATTTGCAACGGTGAAGTTGCTATGCGACCACTCGTTCCAAGAGCCTCGAGGGTATACAAACCAGCGCCAGGGTACTTAGCCATAGTAGTCAGGTTAGATGATTTAGGATTGTTTGCATATTGAGTAAGAATCTCAAATGCTCCAGATTCATTAACGGCACCTGAGAATAGGATTTGAGCATTGTCAGCTGTCTTAACTAAGCTAACCAATATAAGCTCTCCTGGGCCGAAACCTGAACCCCAAACTGTAACCTGAGCAGGAGTCTCCCTAGGTTGGGACTCTGCACATAATGCACTCGTCACTATGCTTGCCCCTGCCAAAGTCTCCATAGACGCTGCCGATGAGCCGGCACCCTGCCTGTCTGCCATAGCTGTACCGGAACCCAAGGCCGCAACAAGAACGAGAACTAAAACAACAAGCCCTTTTAATGATAAGAGTTTCTTCACTTACCAACCCCCTTTCTAGAAATCAAAGATATGTCTGTGTTCTACTTCGCTCGATACACTTCGTGTAATCATATTAATGCGTAGTGAGCATGTCAAGTCCCATTTTGTGAGTGGAAGCTATTTACGCCTATCAAATACTGTATAATACTCTCCTTATAAATAACAACCTTAGCGAGATTATCAGCCAATGGTATACGAAATAAAATACCTAAATACTATTTATTCTGATATAATCCCCCTTTGCGTAAATAATAGATCAATCTACGGCATAACATAATGGAACAAGATTTCACACACTTAGTAACAAAATTAGTATTCCAGTTAGCTGCAATACTAATAGCAGCCAAACTCGCTGGGGAACTATGCGAGAGATACATAAAGATACCTCCTGTATTAGGTGAATTAACAGCAGGCATATTGATTGGACCATTTGCTTTAGGAGGTATAGCTATATTCGGCATGGAGCCTTTATTTGGATTGGGACATGCTGCAAATCACTCAAGTGCAATACCTCTATCAATAGAACTATTCTCTGTATCACAAATAGCTGCGGTAGTTCTTTTATTTGCTGCGGGACTAGAAACTGATTTGAAACAATTCCTAAAATACTCTGGCCCTGCAACACTAGTAGCTATTGGAGGTGTGACTCTGCCATTTGTTTTCGGTTTAGGAATCACACTACTCCTAAAACCTGCTGGCCTCGATGGAGATGCGCTTATTTACTCTGCCCTGTTTATAGGAGCAATAATGACAGCGACTTCGGTGGGAATAACTGCTAGGGTGCTAAGTGACCAACAAAAGCTTGATAGCCCTGAAGGTGTCACAATCCTGGCCGCTGCCGTAGTAGATGATGTTTTGGGAATATTGATACTTACAGTTGTGATCGGTGTGGCAACTCCAGGAGAAGCAATATCAACGTCACAAATAGCTGTAATAGCTGTAAAAGCAATAGGGTTCTGGTTAGCTCTTATGTTTGGTGGAATATTGGTATCAAACTATATATCTAGGTCATTAAATGCATTCAGGGTAAGTGGAGCTGCATTAGCTTTGGCATTATCACTAGCATTCTTATCAGCAGGCTTAGCTGAAAGCTTTGGGTTGGCCATGATCATAGGTGCTTATACTATAGGCCTAGCGTTATCTGGTACACCTATAGCTAGGCGCATAGAGGAACAAGTGATGTCTGTATATCATGCTCTTGTACCTATATTCTTTGTCGTAATGGGTATGATGGTAGATGTATCTGCAATGACTGGGGTACTCATGTTTGGATCTGTTCTGACAATCCTAGCTATACTGTCAAAAGTAATTGGCTGTGGAATACCCGCTCTAATAACAGGTTTCAATGGAATAGGATCATGGCGCGTAGGCATAGGCATGCTACCTAGGGGTGAAGTTGCCCTTATAATAGCTGGGATTGGCCTATCTAGGGGAATAATAGGACCTGATATATTCGGGGTATCTATTATGATGACAATCATAACTACCCTTATGGCTCCATTGATACTAGTTCCTGCATTCAAGAATGAAGCCCCTGGGAGGCGTAGAAGGTAGTACAAATTATCCGCTCCTGGGATAACCCCCAATATCTTCCTCAAACGACTCTCTACGACTGTTATTAGAATAGTACGTCAGCGAAATTATTCATGCCCCTGTAGCTCAGCGGATAGAGCACTGGCCTCCGGAGCCAGGCGCGTGGGTTCGATTCCCGCCAGGGGTACCACCAGTTAAAACAAACTGTCCCTAGCCATAAATCGTAGAGCACCATCACCTACCAGAGGCTTCTCTAGCTTCTTTTTGGGCGTGAGTTTCCCTAACCCAAGACCTTTTTAAATCATCTCTAACAGTCACTGTAAGTTTTCCAAAGTCAGATATCTCCATATCGACCACATCTGCATCCTGAAGGGGTCCCAGCCCCCTATGATTAGTTCCACAGGCAATAACATCTCCTGGTTCTAGTGTAGTTATCGAAGTTATCCATTCGATTACTTCTGGTATCTTATGATCCATGTCACTCGTACTATAATCCTGCCTCAGTTCACCTTGCACAGAAAGTTTTATGGCAAGGTCCTGAGGATTTGGCACTTCATCAGCAGTCATTAATACAGGTCCCATAGGCCCAAAAGTATGCCAAGACTTACCTATAAAGAAATTGTCCGCTCCTGGACGACCTATACCTCGACACGAGACATCTATAAAATTCATATAGCCGAAGATGTGTGAATAAGCATCCTTCGCTTTAACTTTACTAGATACTTTCCCAATAATTATGGCAAGTTCGGCCTCATGCTCGAATACAGTTGCCTCAGCATCGGGCAATATAACTGTATCACCATCACCAATTACACTACTTGAAGATTTGTTAAATGCACCTATTGGGCCTGAACCAGCCTTAGTACCACTTTCCATGTAATTACCAGCCATGCAAACCAACCTAGCTGGCTCGGGCAACGGTGCTCTAAGGCGTAAGCTTCCTATAGGTACTCCTGCCTCATTCGAAGCTATATCTTCTATTTGAGGCCTAAATTTGTCGAAATCCCTGATCAAGAAATTCATCATCTCTTGCTTGGAAAAGTAAGTCATTCCTTCTGTGACTCTGGAAACATCTACTACGTTGGATTCTTTGAGTACACCCAATTTAAAATCTTCATCAAAAAGTACCAGTCTCATAATATAGTTCCTCCCAAGCTTTAATATTTTATTATTTGATCCTTGCAAGCAACAAGCATTCAAATATTTTGCTTACTTAGCTTCCATCTGTGCTCTAGTCATCCTCGGCCAAGATCGTTTCAAATCGTCCCTAACGCTGACAGTGAGCCTACCGAAATTAGAAACTTCGACTTCAACTTGGTCCCCATCCTGTACAGGACCTAAACCTCTGTGATTTGTTCCACAGGCTACAATATCTCCGGGATGTAAAGTGGTCACCCATGTCACCCACGCCAAGGTCTGCTTTATTGTATGACCCATATCATTAGTATTGTAATCCTGTCTTAGATCACCCTGAACCCAAAGCTTAACCGGTAAGTTCTGTGGGTCATCAACTTCATCAGCGGTTATTATTGCTGGACCTAAGGGGCCAAATGTATCAAAAGACTTACCATCAAAGAAATTATGTCTCTTACCATCGTCATCACGACCTCTATGGGAAACATCTATGAAATTCGTATATCCAAATATATAATCATAGGCATCCTCTTCCAATATCCTCTCAGCTCTCTTTCCTATAACAATTGCCAATTCGGCTTCATGTTCGAATATTCTGGGGTCGAAGTCAGGTAGTGTCACAGTATCTGAATCACCTATTATGCTACTAGACGATTTATTAAAAGCACTGAGCGGATTGGGCTTCTCAAGAGTCCCATTTTCCATATAATTTCCTGCCATACATACCAATCTAGGTGGCCGAGGTATAGGTGCCCTAAATCTAACTTCTGAAGCAGGCACACCTTGAACATTATCCAATATTCCCTCTAATTCAGAACGATACCTATCGAACTCGCCAATAAGTTTACTAATCATCTGCTGAGGTGTGTTATGCGGTATCCTATCTGATACTGAGGAGGCGTCGACCACCCTATCTCCATTTAGCAATCCCAAACGGAATTCTTCACCATAAAGAACTAGTCTCATACTGTCCCCCAATCTCTAATCTTATATTTGTAGTATGTAATTACAATAAGTTGTGCAAGATATAAATTTACTGATCAATGTCCAATGCTATTCCCAAATCATTTGATATCTCTATGAGTCCGTCATAAGTAGGTCTGTCCAAAGGGATGCCGTTAGTCCTGCGGTCTTTCTCTGCTTCCCACTGATCCTCACCATGTATATATATACGTTACCAACCAGGAAGTTTCTCTGATGATCTTATAACTCTAAACATTTCATCCATCT
Source organism: Chloroflexota bacterium (assembly GCA_002717805.1). Lineage (GTDB taxonomy): Bacteria > Chloroflexota > Dehalococcoidia > Lucifugimonadales > UBA2985 > UBA2985. The sequence goes on from PBBS01000013.1 coordinate 49,410, forward strand.
CTTCTTTGAACTCCTCTACAGGCCTAAACCCATCTATCCTCAGAGCTCCGAAAAAATAACCGGTATTTTGCGCAGCACCAGCTGGTCTGGCCCTCTCCGTATCTGAGTCCACTAGCTTCGATGCTGTTGCCCCCACGGCTGCTCCAGACAAGATCCCAGTTAGGATATCTACTAAAAGCATGAAACCATAACCTTTATGCCCTCCCGTATCCTTCAACCCTCCAATTGGAAGCATATATCCGCCGTCGGCTCTTGCAGCGGGATTACTAGACGGATTACCGTCAGCGTCCATAACCCACCCTAGAGGAATTTCCTGATTACGTCGCATTGCAATCTGTAATTTCCCAAAAGCTACGACAGTTGTGGCAAAATCCATAACGAATGCCGGCGGGGTTTTAGTTGGAGCTGCCACTGCAATAGGATTAGTACCAAAGAATCCTGTTTTTCCACCAGTAGGTGGCGTGTCTCCACCAGATCCAACGTTTGTCATTGAGAATCCAATCATATCGTGCTCCAATGCCATGCGAGCATAGAATCCGGCAATCCCGTAGTGAGTACTATTCTTAACTGACACGAACCCGGCTCCTGTGTTCCTAGCTTTATTTATTGCTACTTCCATAGCTCTTCTTCCAACCACCATGCCAAGCCCTTGATCTCCGTCTACAAGAGCGGTAGAGGGAAGTTCGTGAACGACCCTGATATCCGGGTTAGACTTGATCATCTCACTCTTTAACCTTGCAACATAATTCGGCAATCTGGGTGCTCCATGAGATTCAACCCCATAAATATCAGCCATTATAAGAACCTCAGCGGCATCCTTTGCGTTAGATTCTGATAACCCCAGTTTCTTGAATACTTCAACTATGAATTTCTCTGTGCGTTCAGCGTTTACCAAAACGCTATCTGGATCTGGTTGTATAGGCACGGCTTTCCTCCTTACTACTCTAAGCAATATTGAAACCGCCAAGGCAACTTCTACTACTCACCCCTAATACCATTCCCATAGTTATGGGATACCAGCTATGCTATTATAGCTAGGTACTATTATTGCCGCAATATAACAAAACACTGCGGGAGAAATATGAAATCAAATAATTACGACATAGTTATAGTTGGAGGTGGTATACTCGGGCTAGCCACAGCTATGGAATTATCTAGTCAAAACCTACGATTCAAAATATGCCTAATAGAAAAAGAAGCCGAACTAGCCTTACACCAAACTGGACATAACAGCGGGGTCATACATTCGGGCCTCTACTACAGACCCGGTTCTCTAAAAGCTCAAAACTGCGTGTCAGGATCCAAGGCGTTGAAAGAATTTTGCGATGAACATGGGGTCAAGTATGACCTAGTTGGGAAAGTTGTAGTAGCAGTCACTGAAGATGAATTACCAGCATTAAATACCCTTCATGAACGTGGTACTGCCAATGGGGTAGAAGGGTTGAAAATGATAGATAAGGAAGAACTCCTAGAAATTGAGCCATATGTTAACGGGATAAAGGCACTACATTGCCCGAAAACTGGAATAATAGATTATAGGGAAGTATCAGAAGCCTACGCAGCAGTATGTAGAAACAATGGTGTTTCTATAATGATGGAAACCGAACTACTCAATATAATTGAGCATAATCAATCAATAGTATTAGAGACTACCAAGGGATCCCTAAATTCGTCCTATATCATAAACTGCGCTGGTCTCTATTCAGATAATGTAGCTCAGATGATGAACAAATCCATAGACACCCGAATAATACCTTTTCGCGGTGAATACTACACCATTTCACAAGATAAAGATTACTTGGTAAAGGGTCTGATATATCCTGTTCCAAACCCAGCCTTCCCATTCTTAGGTGTTCATTTCACAAGGATGATTAATGGAGGCATAGAGGCTGGCCCAAATGCAGTATTGGCCTTCGCTAAAGAAGGCTACACTATGAGCTCTATGAATATGACAGAACTTATTTCTACTGTTACTTACAGTGGATTCTGGTATATGTCATACAGGTACTGGAGGACTGGTTTACAAGAATTCTGGCGTTCAATAAGTAAAAAGGAATTCACAAAAGATCTCCAAAGGCTCCTTCCTGCAGTAGAAGAAGCTGATCTAGTATCGGGCGGAGCAGGAGTTAGAGCACAAGCT
>PBBS01000014.1 GCA_002717805.1 Chloroflexota bacterium
CCATGCAGACCATTCCAAGGATGATCATGCTAAGGATGATCATGCTAAAGACGACCATTCCAAGGATGATCATGGTGACCATCATGGTGACCATCATGCGGAAAGTGGGATGATTGGAGCAGGGGATGGCCTTGTGCTTACGAACACAATCCTGTCATCGTGGATAGTTACAATTCTTTTAATTGCTACTTTCTACTTCGCCACCAGGCGTATGAAGCTTGTACCGAGTGGGCTGCAAAATTTCGTGGAGTTCGTTATAGAGTCACTGTATAATTTTGTTAACGGCGTGGCCGGAGCTGAAAATGCCAGGAAATTCTTCCCTGTAATGGCTACAATATTCTTGTTCGTCCTGTGTAATGCTTGGGCAGGACTACTTCCTATTTACCCTACTTTTGGCATTCTAAACGAAGAGGGTGAGTTAGTTAGACATGTACTTAGGCCTGCGGGCACCGACCTGAATATGCCTATTGCTTTGGCAATAGTGTCGTTTATATTTGTAGAATACTGGGGTCTCAGGATACTTGGCATAGGTTATCTGAGTAAATTTTTCCCAACGGAAAATATACGTAAGGGTAATTTTTCACAAGTTCCTATTGACATTTTTGTAGGCGTACTGGAACTTCTCAGCGAATTCATAAGGATAGTCAGCTTCACATTTAGGTTGTTTGGTAACATGACAGCTGGAGAAATTCTGCTAATCATGATTACCTACCTAATTCCGTTCGTGGCTGTATTACCTTTCTATGGATTGGAACTCTTAGTTGGATTGATACAAGCTTTGATATTTGGTGGTTTGACGCTTGTATTCGTGGTGGTTGCTGTGACCCCTCATGAGGGTGAAGAGCATTAGGAGGCGGAATATTATTAAACTGGGGGATAATTTCAAATGGAAGTGATTTTCCTGGGACTCGGTGTAGCGGCAGTTGGTCTTCTAGCTGCCATCTTGGGCGGTGTATTGGCTCTATACACTAAACAGGATTAGTCTGAGGTATTGATGAAAGAGCTGATTAGACAAACTATATGTCTAAAATAACTTGTTATTATAGTATAAGGAGGAATCATGGAGGCAGAAGCAGTAAAATTGTTGTCGGCAGCATTGGCCATCGGCCTAGGAGCTGTAGGACCCGGCGTTGGTATTGGAGTGCTGGGTGCGGCGGCGATGAACGCCATCGGTAGAAATCCAGAAGCAAGGGGAGCAATTCTCACCAACATGATTCTGGCTATAGCGTTCGCTGAAGCTATTGCGATTTACGCTTTGGTTGTCGCTGTAGTATTGATATTCGTAGCTTAGGTTACATTAGGGATTTGAATTAAGAATTAAAGTAGACTAGAGAGATCCAGGAGGATTTTTTATGGCAGACCTGGGATTTCATTTACCAAGTCTGGCGGTTTATTTAGTAAACTTCGTCATTCTTCTTATCATCCTGTATAAGGTTGGGTACAAGCCCATACTTAGGATGCTGGACGAGCGCGCCGAAAAGATTAGAGAAAGCTTAGAAGCCGCTGAAAGGGTACAAGAAGAAGCTGCCACACAACAGGCAGATATCGAAAGGAAACTGGACGAGGGAAGACAGGAAGGGCAGGCGCTATTAGCTCAAACCAGAGCAATGGTTGACAGATATAGGGATGAAGAAATGGAAAAGGCTCGACAGGATGCTGAAAGTTATAGGGAAAGAGCCAAAGCCGATATTCAGAGAGAACGAGACGATGCAATCGATCAAGTCAGGCTTCATTTCTCCGAACTAGCAATACTGGCCGCAGAAAAGATTATTGATAAATCGCTTGACGCTAAAACACACAAGGACATAATCGATAAAGTATTGGAGGAAAGCCCTGAAATAAAGTAGGGGATAAGTAAGATAAGATGGCTAAGAATCCTTCATCAAAGAGATATGCATTAGCTTTGTATCAACTGGCAAGCGAAAACAAGTCAGTTGAGAAGTGTAAACTTGGCCTGGAACTTTGTCGAGATATATTAGATGATTCGAGAATCACGGCATTCCTTGGAATGCCTAACATTCGAGTAGAGAAAAAGATTGATTTGATTACAACTAACTTAGGAGAAGTAGATAGATTGGTTGTTAATCTTATGGGAATGCTTATCCAGAGGGACACAACTAGCCTGGTCGCAGATATACTCAATCAGTATAACAAGATACTTGATCAGGAGAGTGGACTTCAGAGGGCTCATGCGGTGAGTGCCGTAGTAATGACAAAGCAGAGTCAGAGTAGGCTATCCAAGTTTCTGAGTGAGGTTGTTGGTAAGGATATAGAACTTACAACCGAAGTGAATTCGGAAATGACAGCTGGGCTGGTAGCTAGGGTAGGAGATAAGATATTAGATGGCAGTGTCAAGACTCGGCTTAGGGATCTTAGAAAATCTTTGGCTGAGGGCGCAAGTTAAGTGCGTTCTCCAATTTTTTGATGCAGGGGTAAGAATATGGCAGTTCGTGGACAAGACATAACGTCAGTAATTAAGCGTCAGATAGAGGAATTTGGCAAAGAAGTCTCCATGGTTGACGTCGGAACAGTTATTGAATCAGGTGACGGCGTTGCTCGAGTGCAAGGCTTAAGCGGGGTTCGATACACTGAATTGGTTGAATTTCCAAACGAAATTATGGGAATAGCACTGAACTTAGAAGAAGACAGCGTAGGTGTTGTTATACTTGGTGATGAGACTCAAGTCAAGGAAGGTGACGAGGTCAGATCGACTGGTAGAGTCGCTGAAGTTCCAGTTGGGGAGGCTATGCTTGGCAGGGTAGTCGATGCACTGGGTAGGCCAATAGATGGTAAGGGACCAATAAATACCGCAAGTAACAGAGCTATTGAACGAGTTGCAGCTGACGTAGCACACCGGAAGTCGGTCTCTGTTCCTATGCAGACTGGTATAAAATCTGTAGATGGTATGACTCCAATTGGACGAGGTCAAAGACAGCTTATCATCGGAGATAGATCAACGGGTAAATCCGCTATAGCAATAGATACCATAATAAATCAAAAAGGCGGAGACCTCGTATGCATATACGTTGCAGTTGGTCAAAAAGCGAGCAAAGTAGTACAAACAGTTGGTCTGCTGGAATCTTATGGGGCAATGGAACATACTATTGTTGTAGCAGCTAACTCCTCAGATTCAGCAGCCTTGCAGTATATGGCGCCGTTTGCCGGGACTGCTATGGGCGAAGAATTTATGGAACAGGGGAAAGATGCCCTGATAATATATGACGACCTGTCTAAGCATGCTTGGGCATATAGACAGATGTCACTATTGCTAAGGCGACCACCTGGAAGGGAAGCTTACCCTGGAGATGTATTCTATCTCCATAGTAGATTATTAGAGAGATCTGCTAGATTAGATGACGCATCGGGAGGCGGATCACTAACTGCCTTACCAATAATTGAAACCCAGGCAGGAGACGTTTCTGGCTACATTCCTACAAATGTAATATCCATAACTGATGGACAGATATACTTGGAGGCTGACTTATTCAACTCTGGTATAAGACCTGCCGTTAACGTAGGTTTGTCAGTATCCCGTGTAGGAGGCGCTGCACAGGCTAGGGCCGTGAGACAGGTAGCGGGAAGACTCAGATTAGACTTGGCTCAATACAGAGAACTGGTTACATTCGCTCAGTTCGGGACCTCAGATCTGGATGCAGCAACTCGGGCTCAATTAGACCGCGGTAGAGTAGTTACCGAGGTTCTTAAACAGTTGCAGTACGAACCTATGAATATTGGTAAGCAGGTGTCGATCATGTACGCTGTTACAAACGGATATTTGGATGACGTACCTGAAGAGAGCATAAGAGAGTTTGAAATGCAATTCCATAGGTACATGGAATCCTCTCATTCCGCTGTGATAGAAGCTATAGTTGAAAAGAAAGAACTCGATGATCAAATTACCGAGTCATTAACTTCAGCAATAACTGAGTTTAAGAAAACCTTTTCATACTAATAAACATAAAATTGGATTTATAAATGGCTAATATACGAACCATACGAAATAGAATAAGAAGTGTTCAAAACACGGCTAAGGTTACGCGAGCCATGGAGATGATAGCTGCCTCGAAGATGAGGAGATCGCAACAAAGGCTTACAGACAGTAGACCCTATGCAGATACTATATCTCAAATTATTGGGCATATCACAGCTCAATCTGGAGATCTAGGCGACGACGTACATCCTTTGATGGAACAGCGCGAAGTAAGAAAGATAAGAGTCGTACATATCACTCCTGATAGAGGCTTGTGCGGAGGGTTGAATGGGAATCTAAACAGGAACCTTGGTAGGTTTGTGGCAGGTTTAGAACTACCTTTAGACTCAGTTATAGTTGGTAGAAAAGGGCGAGATTTCGCTTCTAGATCTGGTATAGAGGTAAGGTCTCTTGTTATGGACATAGGTGATACTCCAACTTTATCTGATACACAGGATATATCAGAGGTAGTGATTGAAGACTACCGATCAGGAAAAGTAGATGAAGTATACGTTTCATATAGTAAATTTATGTCAACTGTACTTCAGGTACCCACAATAAAGAAACTTCTTCCTGTAGAGCCAATTGAGGTTGAAGACGGTAACAATAGTGGGTATATATACGAGCCGAATGCTAATCAGGTTCTAGATTCGCTGCTTCCCAAGTTTGTTGAAGTGCAGATATATCAGGCTATATTAGAAAATATAGGCAGCGAACATTCTGCACGCATGGTTGCTATGAGTAGTGCTACAGACAGCGCTAATGAAATGATACAAGATCTAACGCTTCTGATGAATAAAGTTCGTCAGGCGTCTATTACGACGGAACTTCTTGATATAGTAGGAGGAGTAGCTGCCCTAGAAGGGTAAGAATTTACTTCGATCCGAGAGGGAGATAAAGAATTATGGCACAAGGTACTAAAGGTTCAATAGTTCAGATAATTGGTACGGTTGTAGACGTCGAGTTTCCACCTGATGATCTGCCATCTGTGTACAACGGACTAGAGCTGGACAACTCTGGCGAGAAACTTGTTCTAGAGGTCGAACAGCATATAGGTAATAACTGGGTTAGGTGCCTAGCGATGGGCCCGACAGAAGGTCTAACTAGAGGCACTGAGGTTGTAGATACAGGTGAGCCAATATCCGTGCCTGTGGGATCTGCTTCACTTGGCAGATTGTTCAATGTCACTGGCGACCCACTTGATGGACTAGGGGAAGTTAAAGCTGAAGAGAGATGGCCGATTCATAGACAGCCTCCCTCCTTTGATGAGCAAGAGACCGAAGCTAGTATGTTGGAAACAGGCATAAAAGTTTTGGATCTCATTGCACCTTTTACAAGAGGCGGTAAAATTGGGGCATATGGTGGTGCAGGAGTCGGTAAGACAGTCATAATTCAAGAACTAATTCGCAACATTGCTACTGAGCATGAAGGGTATTCTGTATTCGCAGGTGTTGGTGAGAGATCTAGAGAAGGAAATGACCTCTGGCATGAGATGCAGGAGTCTGGTGTGCTAGATAGCACGGTTCTCGTATTCGGGCAGATGAATGAACCTCCTGGAGTTCGTCTTAGAATAGCACTCACGGGTCTGACAATGGGNGAGTATTTCAGAGATCGAGAAGGTCAGGACGTATTGCTCTTTATTGACAACATATACAGATACATACTTGCCGGCATGGAAGTCTCAGCATTGTTGGGAAGAATGCCTTCAGCAGTGGGCTATCANNCTACCCTTGGTACTGAAATGGGAGCACTCGAGGAGCGTATTACAACTACTACGAAGGGCTCTATAACCTCCTTGCAGGCTATATATGTTCCTGCGGACGATTATACGGACCCAGGCATTGTGACTACATTCGGGCATTTGGATGCATCGATATCTTTGGATAGGGCTCTAACTGAGCAAGGATTGTATCCTGCTGTAGATCCCCTGTCTTCTAACTCAAGAATTTTGGACCCAAATGTAGTTGGGGACGAGCATTACAGGGTTGCTAGAGGAGTACAACAGGTTCTTCAGAGATATAAAGACTTACAGGACATAATCGCAATACTTGGTATGGAAGAGTTGTCTGAAGAGGACAAACTTACCGTAGCCAGGGCAAGGAAGATACAAAGATTCCTTACACAACCATTTTTCGTTGCAGAAGTGTTTACNGGTCGTACAGGCAGATATGTTTCGATTGCCGATACTGTGAAGGGNTTCGGTGAAATCTTGGATGGTAAGCATGATGANTTACCAGAGCAAGCTTTCTACATGGTAGGTAGCATAGAAGAAGCAGTAGAGGCTGCTGCAGCGATGCGAGCTNAATAGANAAGGAACGGTTTATGAAAGTAGATATAATAAGTTCTGAACGACAATTGTTTTCAGACGAAGTAGATCTAATAATGGTTCCTGGAGTGGAAGGCTATCTAGGTATACTGCCTCATCATGCCGCATTGGTTACTGAGATAAAATCTGGAGCAATAACGGTCAGAAAAGATGGCCAAGATACCTNGTTCGAAGTGAGCGGTGGATTCGTGGAAGTTATAGGTAACTCGGTTACCGTACTTGCNGATGAGTAGCCCAACGATGTTCGGTGTATTGTCATTTGANCTANCNTAGATAATATGACATNGATTGCAACGCAATTATGGGATCTACATTTCTGAGTTTTACATAGTGTGGAACTTGGGCTCCGATAGGAGCGTAGTTCAGAATTGCCTTAACTCCGTATCCTACAAGTTTATCAATTACATCTTGGGCATAGGTTGCTGGAACTGCTACTATTGCAATGCTTACATTCAGACTGATTATAGCTTCGCCTAGTTCTGATAAATCTCGAATCCGCAGATGTCCGACAGAACTGCCAATCTGATTATCATTAGTATCAAAGGCTGCTACTATATTGAAACCCTCCGGTGTAAACCCAGGGTATTCGATGATGGCGGTGCCAAGACGACCTACTCCTACAAGTACAGTGTTCCACTTGTTGTCTAATCCCAGGACTTGTCTCAATTCCGATAGGAGATACTTNACCGGGTATCCTCTACCTTGTTTTCCGAATCTCCCGAAATAACTTAGATCTTTCCTGATTTGGGCGGGAGTCATTTGAAGGTGATCTCCCAATTGTTTAGAACTTACGACATTAATTTTGCGCCCGAGAAGTTCTCCGAGTGCCCGTACATATTGGGGAAGTCGCATTATTACAACCTCTGGTACCTCTATACGATTGTCATTGCGGTTGTTTTTCATGTATTCATTCCACAGATTATAACTAGGATATAGAGACCTAAGGNCCCGTATCCAAAGGCATCATGNTACCTGTGAGAAATATATCACATATTAAAGAATTTGGCTTCAAAAANGCATTAACAGGGCTTAGTTGCCAATTAACGGACATAGAGGTATTATTTGGCTTGAGTAAATTACTTACCGGACATTTCTCTATATATATATAGTTGATATGGTCCCCAAGGGATTAAAATCCGTGAGATTAGTTCAGGCCCTCATATTGCCTCTATTCATATGTTGTATCTTATCCGCATGTGTTTCAGACGATGATGAAGTCATAGAAGAAACAAGTGATATCGTTAAGATTAGTGGAGAACCAATTGAAATTACAGAGACTCCTAAAAGATCTAGTATTCCAACTCCATATACGAAGCCAGAAATCACACCTGATATATCTAGTTATCGTAGTAAACTAACCCCTAGCATATTACCTTCAGATTCGTCTATCTCTGGTANTGCAATACCTGATTCCGCTGCGATTTTGCCTGAAGACACATTCTCCTCCAATGTAATGGCAGATTTAAGGAATAGCGTTGTTAAAATAGTGGGTTCTCGAGGTTATGGTACGGGTGTAATAGTCGACGGAGCTGGTTTAATAATAACTACTTATAGTTTAGTTTTTGAAGATAACAGTGTACTTGTTGAATTGAATGACGGATCTAAGCTTAGAGGTGTGGTATTAGGAAACGANGAAATTGGAGATTTGTCAGTAATAAAGATCCATGGGGAAGGATTCGATAGCATTCCTTTGGGGTCAAGTACGGCATTGTCATCTGGAGATGAAATTTTGGCACTGGGATATCCTGTACAAGGTAGTCCATTAGGTTATGTCGGCAATGTTATCTCACCGGATACGGCAGTATTTTCATTGGGATATAGGTCTCAAGTGGGATTCCTTACTAATGATATAGCGATGTGGGATGGAGCTTTGGGATCTCCACTGATTAACTCAGACAGAGACCTTATGGGTATTATGGTTGCTGATGGTCTGGCTATCTCTGTGAGAAGACTGAATGATGTATACGACATCATAGNTGAAGGGCAGAACATATTCTTCGAAGCNGGTAATGAGATAATTTATACGTTTAGACCCACTGTTGATNCTGATACATTTATGGGTATTACAGATAGTATTGGCACAGGTGATAGGTTGCTCTCAAGGCAGGAATATCCAGGCGCATGGGGTGAATTATCACCTTCAGGTAATAGGTTAGTTTACTCTTCTAGTAGAGGGCACAATGACAATTGGGATATATATGTTTCGGATGCNGATGGTTCAGATGAGCTNCGCCTGACACATAGCGCCTATAACGACTTATCACCTTCTTGGAATCATGATGGTACGAGCATTGTATTTACAAGTGATTCAGATGGCGATTACGAAATATATAGTATGAATGCGAATGGATCAGGGAAAACCAAATTGACAGATAATGAATACACTGAAGGATATCCACATTTCAATCCTAATGGTACNGGGATAGTGTTTAGTTCTAACAAAGATGGTAACTACGAAATATACACTATGGACGATAATGGAGCCAATTGGGTNAGGTGGACTAGCAATGAATTCCGTGATGATGCACCAAGATGGAATNGGTCAGGGGATAAGTTCGTATTCCATTCAAACAGGGATGAAAAATATAATATATATAGTGTAGATGTTTCTACAGGACAGCTACAACAAATGACTCAAGCACCTGTAGACGAAAGATATGCAGATTGGTCACCGAATGGAGAAAGTATAGTGTTTTCTAGAGAGGTTGGACCTAATCAAGAGGAATTGTTTATATATAGTGAAGACCAGGGAGTCAGGCAATTAACAGAAAGTGGTGGCAAGAAGATATTTGCAAGGTGGATCGGTCCGAGCGTGAGTGAAACAAATTCTAGCATAGTGAGTGGTAACTTCTCGATTAAAGATATATCAGCTAATTTTTGGAAGCAATACGGACGGCAGNTTTTTACTTCTAATGAAATTGGTGACTATGACATATATGTAATGAATTTGGACGGTAGTGTCAGTGATAGGCTGACAGATAGTGGGTCATCAGAGATACAACCTTCCTTGTCACCTGACGGAAGATCAATAGCCTTCAGTTCTGATAATGATGGTTATTGGGATATATATAAGATAGATTCAGACAATATGTTCCCTGTCAATTTAACTCCAGATGGGTCCAGTTATCAGGTTAGGGGAAAACCTACTTGGTCCCCTGATGGCAGTAAGATTGCGTATTGGGAATACTCAAATGGAAGTGCTGACATATTTATAATGGAAAATGATGGGTCTAGCAAGAAAAATCTGACATCCTCGATTTGGGGGGATTTTAATCCTGTCTGGAATGGCGATGGAGTGAATATANTTTTCGAATCAGATAGAGATGGTAATAGTGGCTTATACAGTATAGATATATATAGTCTCACCGTGAATCGTATAACTGAGCAGATAGGATTTATGGGCTCCGCAGATGTTTCCCCAAATGGGCAATATATATTATTTGAATCTGATATGGATGAAGTAGGTAGGGATGGGAACTTAGAGATATATAAATTTGACAGTGATGAATCGGTTATAGAACGGATAACAAACAATACAGCTAGAGATTTTTCTGCATCTTGGTCAGATGACGGAAATTCCATAACATTTGTTTCTCTTGAAACTGGCGATCCTAACCTGGTAAAGATAGATTCTTCTGGGCAAAACGGGNTTTACCTTACTACAAGTAGACAATCNCAATTGGATCCGGATGGATTAAGAAGTGCTGNAGAGTATTCAACAAAGCCAATAACCTATCATAGTATCTACGATGATCAAAGAGAATATACTGACATATATAGAATGAATGAAGATGGTACGGGTAATATTCAATTGACGGACTCATTGGGTTATGATGCATCTCCTCAGTGGTCTTCANTAAATGACAAAATATTGTTTGATTCTGATAGAGACGGAGATTTAGAAATATACGTTATGAATTCAGACGGCANTGATCAATTAAATTTATCTAACGATCCGGAAAGTGATGATGTGTTCCCGTCGTGGACTCCAGATGGCAAGTCAGTTGTTTTTCAAAGTCGGGATCTAGATAGCGAAGAAAGTAATGATCAAATATTTGTCATGTCTGCTGATGGAGGTCAGAAAACTCGATTGACTAGTTTAGACACGAAGAATAGCATACCNAGAGTATCTCCGATCGGAGACGCTATATTGTTTCTGTCTAAGAGAAACGATCAANTTGATATATATAAAATGGATTTATCCGGTGCAAATCAGGTGAAGGTCACTGATACAATTGCAGAAGAGATGTCAGCTAACTGGTCACCTGATGGTAAAAATATAGTCTATTCAGCCAAGATAGATGGGCACACCCAGATTTATATGATGGATAGTGACGGTACTAATGCGAAGGGATTGTCTAACAACTCAGCAATGGAATCATATCCCGCATTCTCTAAGGATGGGTCGAGTATATTATTTATGTCNGATATTGATGGCAGTTCTCAGATATATCGTATGAATCTAGATGGTACTGAGAGAGTGGTATTGACGGCAGTATCTTATGCCGGGCAACCAAATTGGCAATACTGACTTGAAGCTATNTGACTGGTTTATGTAAGAAATTTGTTAGAGGGATTGTTATTGCGATTGTAGCCATAGTTGCGTATAGTGCTATATCGTATGAACCGGTGGTATCGAAAATCCAGCCATAGAATACCGGTCCGACTACTCCTGCTCCTATTGCCCCTACTTGAAGGAGACCCTGGAGAGCGCCAAAAGACTTACCTCCGAAAATTTGCATAATTACAAATGGCCTTAGTGGAATCGTTCCTCCAAAACCTATGCCGAAAGTAAGCGTAAAGATAAATACTATCCATATATTGGGCTCTGATAATCTTGTTAGTATCAATAATCCTAGCAGTTGGCATAGCACAAGTATTATTAGCACTTTTCTGTAATCTAATGAGTCGGCCATGAATCCAGAAAATACTCTGCCTAGGCCACTCAANAGAAATAATATACCCAGTATTGTAGCTGCTTCAGTTGAGCTGTATGCAAANTCTTCTAATAGTGGTATNAAATGAACCATTAGTCCGCTTATCCCCAGGAACATTAATGCAAATAGTATCGTTAATACCCAGAAATCCCTTGTCATAAGAGCCTCTGAAACAGACATTCCACTATGANATTGCCTATCTAATTCGGGTTGAGTCTTGGGATCATCTATAGTCCTTTCATTGTCTGGGAAATAGCCNTATGCTCTGGGCTCGGTCCGAGCTACTAGAGCAAGAGGTAACCCTATGATCCATACCCCTACTCCNAATATTAACGTGGCAATGCGCCAACCAAAATATTCATCTATAATGGCTATTGTGAATAAAAGAGGTCCTCCAATGACGGGNCCAAGCATAGCAATGCCAAGAGCTCTACCTCTCATTCTATNGAACCATTTTGCTACTGCTACTACCCATGAGACTCCGTGNCCAGCCCCGCTTCCACCAAGTGCAGCTATCAGGAAAGCAGCGTAAAATCCCCATAAGGAGTCAATATAAGCCATCATAATCATGCCACTACCTACTAAGAACACACCAATAAGGATTATTGGTCTTGGTCCCCATCTATCCACAAGGAACCCTATTATGGGTGCTAGAAGACCGGATTCTAGGGAACGCAGGGAAAAAGCACCTGACGTAACGGCTCTACTCCAACCGAATTCAGTGAGTATGGGTAGGAAAAATACATTGAAGCCTAGACCGAAAGCTACCGTTATATAGGCGTTCATTACTACGCTTGCTGCAACGATATACCAACCGTAGAATATTCTATTTGTACGTAGTATATTCATATATGTTGCTAGAATCAGTAGAGAGATTTATTTACATAGTTTCAGGGGCAGTCATACCCATGAGTTGTAGACATCTCTTAAGTGCAATGCCAGAGGCCTTGACCAATTTTGCCCTTGCTTTTGTTATGTTTTCATCTCCGACGTCAGTAGATATTACTCTACATTGCCTGTAGAACCAGTGGAATGCTGTAGCGAGTTCCTGAGAATAGTGCGCCAAGTGATGTGGTTCTAAGTTTATTGCTATGGATTCAATTAGTTCTGGAAGAGTCAAGATTTTCTTGATCAGGGCTATTTCTGCAGGATTTGTCAATAATTCTACGTCTCCATCTTCTATATCTATTCTAGATTGTTCAGCCAATCTAATTATGCTAGAAATCCTGGCGTGAGCGTACTGAATATAATAAACAGGGTTCTCAGATGATTCTTTCCTGGCTAGGTCTAAATCAAACTCCATCTGGCTATCTGGTGAACGAGATAAGAAAAAATACCTACATGCATCTGCTCCCACGTAGTCAAGGAGGTCAGGCAGTGTTATAAGATCGCCACTTCTCTTAGATACTTTAAGAAGTTGGTCGTCTTGTTTGAGGGTTACTAGTTGAGACAGTATTATTATTAGCCTATCCTCATTTAACCCCAAAGCACCTAGGGCTGTTTTCATCCTAGATACATGTCCTTGATGATCTGCGCCCCATATATCTATAACTTTCGAGAATTGTCGATTCGCAAATTTATCATAATGATAGGCAATGTCAGCGGCAAAATATGTAGGTGATCCATTTGACCTTATAAGTACGTTATCCTTGTCTTCACCTAGGGATGAGGATTTTAGCCAAGTTGCCCCTTCCTCCACAGAAATATTCTTAGATTCTATAAGTCGATTAAGTATATCGGTAACATGGCCGTTATCATGCAATATATATTCTCTAAACCAGACATCAAAATTTATCCCGAGACGCTGCAGGTCAGATTCGATCCTGTTAAGCATCATAGAAAGGCCTATTTTACCAATCTTCCTGATACCCTCACTTTCTTCTAGTGATAGTATCTTATGTTCTTCCTCAGATATTTCACCAGCTATATCTATCATGTAGTCACCCATATAACCATTTTCAGGCATATTGACGTTATGTCCGAAGCGTTGTTTATATCTGATATAGAGAGATTGATAGAAGGTTTCCATCTGGTTTCCTGTATCGTTGACGTAATATTCCTTGGTGACATCATATCCGGCTGCTGCCAGAATTCTGGATAAAGTGTCGCCAAGTACGGCGCCCCTAGTATGGCCTACATGTACCGGACCTGTCGGGTTTACGCTTACAAATTCGACCTGTAATTTTTCATTGTTCCCAAAGTCTGTGTTACCAAAAGAGTCTCCTAAGGTTACTACTTGGTCTACCTGCGACTGAACCCAGTTTTCGCTAAGAGAAAAGTTAATGAATCCTGGCGGCTGGATCCACATTTTTTGTATTTGTGGGGATCCTGTTACTAGAGGCAAAATTCGTTCGCCTATTGCTACCGGGTTCATTTTCAATATGCCAGCGAGTCTTAAGGGTAAGTTTGTAGCGAAATCTCCATGATCTTTGTTTTGTGGTCTCTCCACGGTGAAAGTAACATTGTAATCTCTAGGTATGAAGCCATCCGTTTTTGCTTGGACTATAGCTTCTGATATTAGATTATGCACGAGGTTAATTAGTATCATTTCTACCTGTCTTATTCTTCAATGGGCTTATATTCTTTGCTAACTATTCGTATATGTTTATACCAATAGACACCCAATTATAATATAGGTTCTCTAATACTGCATTAGACTCATGAATTCCTTAGCGGATTTATCGGGTTAATCAGAGTATTGGGGTTTAGGATAGGAGTCTTTTTAGTTTGTATATACGCCTGTACAGCAAATTTCTTGACAAACGCTTACCAACTGTAGACAATGAGATTCTGTGCGATTAATTCTGCAACTAAATAGAAAAGAGGGTGTAAGAGTAGGAAAAGAAAGTTTTGATGAGTTTTGATATAGATGGAACATTGGAAGTAGGAGACCCTCCAGGGCCAATTACATTGGACATGGTTAGAAAGGCCCAGGCAGCGGGTATAATTTGCGGCAGTAGCTCGGATAGATCAATGACCGCTCAACAGAATCTTTGGGATAGGGCAGGCATNACTCCAGCTTTTACTTCGCTTAAGCACATGTTAGCAGACATAAAAGAACAGTTTGAAGCCGATTACTACTATCACACTGGCGATAGAGATTTAGATAAGCAGTTTGCACTAGAGGCTGGATTTAGCTATATGTGGTATTGGGAGGCTGAGCATGAGCCTTGGTTGAATCTCGCTAATGGGGAGGAGCCAGATCCCGAGTGGGGCACGGCACCTGCACCTGCATACTAGTAGATTCTATCTCTAATATACAGTATAAGTTAAAGATAATAGGGGATTGGTTCCAAAGTGGATGGCATCCAGGGACCGCCCCTATTTTTAGTTATATCTAGTCAGTAGATTCNGACTTGTTGGCCATATGTCCGGCAATTGCAGATCCTATAGCTCCTAAGATCGCTACGTAGAATGTGATTCCCAAGCCTATGAATAAGCCTAAGGTAGTATCCATATTGAGGTCTTCTATTGGTGATATGGATGAACCAAATTTCNCAATCAGTAGCACTGGGCCTAAGACTAAGGCACCCATTATAACCCCTATTGTTAGAGATTGCTCAGGGCTAGCTTTGGATCTACTACCAGCNATCCATCCACCGATGAACGGTCCTAGGGGACCTGATATGAAATGTATAAGTGGTGGTACAGTGCACAGAATTGCGACAATGAAACCAATTAGTGCGTTCTTGAACANTCCTAAAAGANCTCCATGATTTTNNTAGCTANATTAGAATTGAATCCAGGTATCTTCTCTATATCNGANNCTGATGCCTCGCGNATTTTNGCGACAGATCCAAAATATCTTAGAAGAGCATTTCGTCTTTTCGGACCTATTCCTGGGATNGTGTCTAATATTGATAAGGTACCGATTCTATTCCGTCTTTCTCGGTGATGACTTATAGCGAATCTATGAGCCTCATCTCTCAATCTTTGCATTAGATATAACGCTTCTGAGGTTTTTTCCAATATAANCGGGTCAGGCNTATCGCGCAGGAAAATTTCTTCGTTTTCTTTGGCCAAACTTGCCAGNCTGATGGTATTAATGCCCAAATTGTCGAATACTGCGGAAACTGCATTAAGATGACCTTTTCCTCCATCAATCACAACAAGGTCTGGAGCATTNTCCCAAGATTGATCACNNNGCCCATTATAAATATTTTCACTATTTGGCTGATCNATAATCTTTTTGAACCGGCGTTCTATCATTTCTTTCATCATGGCGTAATCATCTATACCAGTTTTGGTTCGTATGTTGAATTTACGATAGCTGCTTGGCTTCGCTAGCCCATTTTCAAAGACAACCATGCTTCCAACTGGTACAGCACCNTGAATATTGGATATATCGTAACACTCTATNCTATAAGGNATAGATGGCAAATCCAGTTNATCTTTTATAGATTTCATAGCTGCTGATAGATTNTCTTTNCTAAACAANGATTTGGACGTAGATTTGTTTANGCCTACATAAGCATTGTCTAATGCCATTTGGANCATAGCAAATTTTGGACCTCTCAGNGGTACNTTCAGTTTGACTCGCTTGTTACTGCTTCTAGNCAGCATGTCTTCTACAANGTCTTTCTGGNTAATTGGACATGGGAGTAGTAAAAGATCTGGGATTTGGTGAACCGAACTATAATATTGAATTACGAAATCACTTATGAGGTCGGGAGTAGATTCTCCCATGATTCCTATCATGCTAAATTGTTCTTTACCTATCAATTTTCCGCTTCTTACGAACAATACTACTATCCTGGTATCTTTATCATTCTTAGCTATTCCTATCACATCGTAGTTAGTATTACCTGCAGATACTACNTTTTGTTTCTCCTGTATTTGGCTTATGCCCTCAATTTGATCCCGGATAATAGAAGCCTTTTCAAATGCAAGTTCCTTAGCCGCATTTTTCATATCTTTGGTNAGTTGGTTTACGACAGTATCGCTTTTGCCTTCCATGAACAATATAACTTGATCTATAACATTTCTATAGTCACCTATGCTAGCAGCAGAAATACACGGTGCTATGCATCGGTTTAGGTGGTACTCTAAACACGGTCTATCATCTTTACCTGTTATTATCTTGTCACAGGATCTATACGGGAAAAGCCTATTTATTAGTTTGAGGGTTTTTCGTACTGAACCCGGGTTTGCGTAAGGTCCAAAGTATAGAGAAGCATCATTCTCTACCTTCCTTGTAATAAATACTCTGGGAAAATCTTCGCTATTTGTGATTTTGATGTAAGGATAACTCTTGTCATCTTTCAATCTGACGTTGTATTTAGGTCTATATTGCTTTATTAGTGTGCTTTCCAGTATTAGTGCCTCAGACGGCGATGAGGTTACTATATAGTCAAGACCTTCTACTAACCTCATCAATGCTGCAGTCTTTGGATCTTTGTTTCTTGATGTTCCCAGATATGAATTAAGCCTCGATCTTAGTTTACTGGCTTTGCCAACATACAGTACATGACCGTCTGCTGATTTCATTATATAAACACCTGGTTTATTGGGTGCTGTTTTGAATTCATTGGATAATAGAGTATCTGTCATATCCGGATTGTATCATAGCAGAACCATNTAGTTANCTTNGGGACTNTTTGTAAATAAATACTTGTACTGGCTCTATTGGCTCTNACGTAATATAATCTATACGAATNATNTTTGCCCCAATGTGTTNGGGGTCTATTTTTAGCAGAGGTACTAATGGAAGTAATCATTGCATCACCTAGAGGTTTCTGCGCAGGGGTGGTCAGGGCAATAGAGGTAGTTGAGAAGAGCCTAGATCGTACAGATGGTCCTGTATACGTGAGGAAAGAGATCGTCCACAATCCACACGTGGTTGCTGANCTNAGAGAAAAGGGAGCAATATTTGTAGACGAGATAGCAGAAGTGCCTCAAGATCAGACAGTGATTTTTAGTGCTCACGGGGTTTCGCCAACAGTATGGGATGATAGTCGACGAAGGAATTTGAATATACTTGATGCAACTTGTCCATTAGTCACTAAAGTACACGCTGAGGCAATAAAATATGCCCGTGAGGGGTATACGATTCTTTTGGTTGGGCATAAAGGACACGAAGAAGTAGAAGGTACCTTAGGAGAAGCCCCCGAATGTACATTATTGGTCGAGGATTCAATTGCTGCTAGATCTGTTGTTGTTGAGGATGAATCCCGAGTCGTAGCTCTAACTCAGACAACTCTTAGCGTGGATGATACAGAAGAAATTATAACAATATTGAAACAACGATTCCCAAACTTGGTTACGAGGAATGACATCTGCTATGCAACTACCAATAGACAAATAGCTGTAAAGGCTATGGCTAAGAAGGTTGATTTGGTCTTGGTCATAGGTGCTCAGAATTCATCTAATTGCAATAGGCTGCGCGAAGTAGCTGCAGGATTCGGCATCCCTTCGTATTTAATAAACAGCCCGGATGATATAGTACCCGCATGGTTGGAAAACGTAGATCGCATAGGGATAACNTCTGGTGCGTCTACTCCNGAGCGACTCGTAGATAGTGTCGTAGAGAAACTAAAACCTTCGTCCATTCAATCACTGGAACTAGTAGATGAGAACGTCTCCTTTGTTTTGCCTAAGGAATTGAGATAGTTGGGNCCATTCTCAGGTTAGGTGTTNATACAGGTANCTGTGAACTTACATTATGAACGTCAGAANTATAAGTNCAGCAGACACTACTGCNGTTATGGCACCAATACGTTTAAGTTCATCCCAGATGTATGGGTTGNTATTTACAGTCTTATTCTGAATCNCAGGTGTAACCCTCNCTGGCTTTCTTATGCTGCTAATAGGTTCTGAGGCTTGGATAACNGCATCATTTTCTGTA
Source organism: Chloroflexota bacterium (assembly GCA_002717805.1). Taxonomy (GTDB): domain Bacteria; phylum Chloroflexota; class Dehalococcoidia; order Lucifugimonadales; family UBA2985; genus UBA2985. The sequence continues at coordinate 18,078 of PBBS01000014.1, forward strand.
ACAGCNTNGGCTNCATCAATANTNCCTTCTATATTTTCGGNATAGCTACGGGNCTTCTTTGGTGGTCTTCGCTTCTTTGAAGCTATNTCAGCTTGACGAGAGGCGACACGACGAGATTTATTTGGCATTATCTTCTCCTAACTCAACGCATTATATTGGAAAACNTACTCTTTATGCCATATGTTTTGGTTTTCATTANAGCCAATTTGCTCTAGGGTGGGCTTTATCGTAGCTATCTTGCAGTTGAGTTTGGGCTATATGAGTATATATTTGAGTCGTTGCGATGCTACTGTGCCCCAANAGTTCTTGGATATATCTCAATGGAGCTCCACCATTCAGCATATGTGTNGCAAACGTATGTCTTAANACATGAGGCGTTAAGTTGGTTTCCAATCCNGCAGTTTTGGCGTACTTCTTNAGTATAGACCAGAATCCTTGCCTGGTAAGTTTGTTTCCTCTGAGACTTAGGAACACATGTTGGACTGAGTTAGACCGATAAATTCCTGGTTTTATGAGAGTTGGGCGAATGGTGGAAATGTAATATTCAAGTAAGCCTGATGCAGATTGATGTATGTTAACNAATCTTTCCTTAGAACCTTTCCCTGTGCACCTTATNTAATTTTCTCTGAGATTGATGTCTCCTAATGTTATAGATATAAGTTCACTAACACGCATACCAGTGGCATATAATATTTCTACCATTGTGTAATCTCTTATGGACTCTGGGGATTTAGCCTTAGCAATTTCTTCGAAAAGGATTTTAATTTCATCCTCACTAAGTGACTTTGGGAGAGTGTTCCCTGCACGAGGTACATTGAAATATTCAGTAGGATCCAACTTAATCACTGCTTCATCGAATAGAAAACTAAAGAATGATTTTAAGCATGCTAGCTTTCGACGTTTTGTCGCTGACATATAATCCCTTTGGTTAAGAAAAGCTACATAGTCAGTTACTATGCCCTTATCTACAGACGGCCAAGATTTGACGGATTTGTGTTGATTATCTATATATTCTACTAATTGTATTAGGTCTGACCTGTAGGCAGATGAAGTATTAACTGACGTGCCTCTTTCAGATTCTAGATATGCGAGAAAAGATCTTACTTGTTCTAACACGCTCTGATTCTCCTATTTCGACGCATTCTAGCACAGATTTGTTCTTGACAGCGAAATAAGAGCCAAGCTAGAATCCTCGAGGTGGTATCGAAGAATACTGAGGATGAGGTTAGATGATAAGCATTGGAATAGATCCCGATATGTTTGAGATTGGTTCGTTCGTGCTGACATGGCACGGTTTTTTTGCCTTCTTAGGAGTAGTAGTAGCATTATTTATGGTGAATTCCTTCGCTAAGAAGAAAGGGATTGATATAGATATGGTCCAATCCACAGCAGTGTGGGTAATTATCTGCGGGATAATTGGAGCCCGGGTATTCCATGTTATAGATCGTTGGGATTTCTACCAAGATAACTTAGGACAAATACTTTTGATATGGGGCGGTGGTATAGCATTATTTGGTAGCATAATCGGTGGTGTTCTTGGCGGGGCTGCATATGCTTACATTAAAGGTTACCCAATTGGTATATTGGCTGATTTAGCTGCACCAGCGTTATTGGTAGGCCAGACTGTTGGCAGGATTGGAGACATAATTAATGGTGAGCATGTGAGCAATCTAACCAACCTTACATGGGGTTTCATTTACTCACACCCAGAGAGCCTTTCAAATAAGGTACACGGATTGAATGCCAGTCACCCGGCCATTCTCTATGAAATGATCTGGAACCTGGTAGTCTTGGGAATAATATGGTTCTTGAAGGATAAGATAAAGCCAGACGGGATGTTATTAGCTCTGTCATTATGTATGTATTCATTTGGAAGGTTTTTTATACAATTCGTGCGCCAAGACAAGATATGGTTCGGGGGACTCCAAGAAGCTCATCTGATAGCAATTGCTATCATAGCGATAACTTTGCCTTTGTTAGTTTACAGAGCTCAAATAAATGTCAGTAGATAATTAGGGGATAACCTGTAAATACCTGGTATTATGCATTTACATAGGATTAGGGTTCCTAAAGTCTTTCAAGTATAGCTTGAAGATCTCTCTGCCAGACCAGGTGTCTAGTCCAACAGAATAAACAATGTCCAAAGTTTTATACGAATCAACCCAATTGTTTGATTGGTTGAATCCCACAGCTTCCCAAACTGATCCTTGATGTAAAATTCTCATTCTTATATGCTGTTTGTTCTTTCCCATGAAGCTTACACTTAATACTTGTACACCGGTTGTTAGGAACAGTGGCTCGGCATTAGATTCCCCATACGGTTCCATTAGTCGTATCATGTTGAAAGTATCCCCTGTAAGAGTAGAAATTCTTACGTTGGCGTCGACATTCAACGTTTGTTGACTAGGATTAGCAGGCAATGTATTCGGGTTGATTTCTTGCATACGCGTCTTCAATAAATGTAAATCCTGAGTTCTTATTGTGAAACCGCCGGCCATTGGGTGTCCTCCAAATTTAGTAAATAGATCTGAACATGACGATAGAGCCTCTACCATATTGAAATTTGGAGTGCTTCGTGCACTACCTCTAGCTAAATTACCTTCGACTGCTATTACTACTGCGGGTTTCGAATATTCATCTACTAACCTACTAGCTACTAGTCCTACAATGCCCGGTTTGAATTCTTCATCCCAGATTAGAGTTATATTAGATAAAGGTTCATCTTCAGATACTTTACTCCTCGCAATAGCTACGGCTTGCTGAGTTAGATTTTGGCGAGTTTTATTTATAGTATTTATGTCATTGGCAAGTTCATCGGCTTCGAGTTCATTGCTAGAAATTAGCATTTGGTAACTCTTCATGGCATGGTCCAATCGGCCTGGAGCGTTTACCAGTGGTCCTATGGAAAAGGATATATCTCCTGTACCTAATTTATCCTTCTTATCTATTCTGGACATCTGCATGAGCTTCTTTATACCTGGTAATGGGCTGTGGACCATTGAGTTTAGACCAGCTGATACCAGATAACGATTTTCATCTAGTAAAGGAGCAACGTCTGTTACTGTACCGATAGCCACCAATTGTAGTAATGCTGGGTCCCATTCTATACCAAGGTTTTCATATAGGCCTTGTATGAGCTTGAAAGCGAGTCCTACACCAGATAAACCAAGAAAAGGATAAGAATGACCTTCCAGCTGTGGATTTATGGTAGCTTTGGTATCCGGAAGTTCTTCTTGAGGGACATGATGGTCAGTGACAATAGTATCTATCCCAAGAGTTTTTGCATACGCTATCTCATTTACTGCAGTTGTGCCACAATCTACAGTGACAATAAGACTGGCCCCATTATCCTTTAGGTAGTCAATAGCATTCGTGTTTAGTCCATGACCCTCGTAGATACGGTCAGGTATGTATGGAATGATATTGAGACCCAGTTTCAAGAAACCTAGAGCAAGCACTGCAGTAGCCGTGACTCCATCTGCGTCGAAATCACCGAATATAGCGACAGTTTCGCTTGAATCTATGGACATTTTTAACCTATTTATGGCTTCGTCCATGTCTGGCAATTTTGTGGGTGCGTGAAGGGAATCTTTAGTTGGCAACAAAAACTCTGTAGCTTGTTCTGCGGTTTTCACTCCGCGGTTGTACAGTAATTGAGCTACTAATGGCGGGAATTGACCTAGTCCACTGGACGTCTCGTTCGAGACTCTCTTGGTAATTTTCCATTCTTTATTAATTTGCATATTGGCCAATAGTCAGAGATATAACCAGAATTTAGCCTTAGGAATATTTCCTGAAACAAAGACAGGTATTGTGCCCACCAAATCCCAAGGAGTTGGATATAACCACACTTACATCCATTTGCCTGGCGTTATGAGGTACGTAGTCTAAGTCACATTCCGGGTCCGGGTTATCTAAGTTTATAGTTGGAGGTATTATTCCTCTGCTAATAACAAGAGAGCTAATTGCTGCTTCAAGTGCTCCTCCTGCGCCTAATAGGTGGCCTGTCATAGATTTCGTTGAACTAATTGCTAGNTCTTTAGCGTGTGAGCCAAACACCGAATTTATAGCCATGGTTTCGAATTTATCGTTCATTGGAGTAGAAGTACCGTGGGCATTTATATATTCAACATCGTTTGGGCTTAAATGAGCCTTTTCAAGTGCCAATTTCATTGCTCTTGCTCCTCCTTCACCTCCAGGAGCTGGTTGAGTTATATGGTATGCGTCTGCAGCTGCTGCATATCCTATTAGCTCGACTATTGGTGAGGCTCCACGTTCTAGGGCATGATCTAGGCTTTCTATTACCAATACAGCTGCTCCTTCTCCCATAACAAAACCATCTCTCTCGGAGTCGAATGGCCTAGAGGCCCTCTGAGGCTCATCGTTCCGTCTAGAAAGAGCACTGCAAGCATTGAAGCCAGCCACTCCCACTGGGCAAATCGCTGCCTCTGAAGCTCCNGTTATTGCTACATCGGCTTCGCCTCTTAGAATGATTTCTGATGCTTCTCCGATTGTATCTGCTCCTGTTGCACATGATGATACGGCATTAAAGTTTGGTCCCTTAGCCCCAGTCATCATGGAAACTCTACCAGATGCTGTGTCTGCTAGCATCATTGGTATCAGAAATGGACTTACTCTAGAGGGTCCTTTGTCAATCAACACCTGATATTCCTGAGACAAAGTAATAATGCCTCCGATTCCAGTCCCAATCATGGAAGCAATTCTCGTAGCATTGTTCTCNGTTATGTCTAANTTTGCGTTTCTTACTGCCTCTTGGGCAGCAACGGCNGCGAACTGTGTGAATCTATCCATTCGACGAGCCTCTTTTCGGTCCAAGAAATCATTTGGATTGAAATCCTTAACCTCGCCGGCAATTCGTGTTTCGAATAGCTCTGAGTCAAAGCTAGTTATATAGTCTATGCCAGACCGGCCATNAATAAGCCCTTGCCATGTATCTTCAGTATTCAGCCCGAGTGGGCTTACGATACCTATACCTGTAACGACTATACGTTTACTCATAGTGCGTNCCTCACTAATATACCAAGATTAGGCCTTTTGTTTACTATAGCCACAAGATATAGTGGCAAAGCCTTTAACCGCCATATTTTACCAGATTTATACCTCGGTTTGTAAATAGTATATTCTTAGCNCCTTGCGTCAATAGTGAAATATGCTATTTCTTGATAGGNGGATACATAAATAATATAATGTTTCATCATTAAATTATGGCGGACATATCATATGATTAAAGTGGGAATAGAGACTCACGGATGCAAACTGAATCAGGCTGACTCACAATCTCTTATAAATGAGCTAGAGAGTCGAGGATTCCAGGTAATTAATTCAGATAAAGACGTGGATGTGTATATTTTGAACACTTGTACAGTGACCCATGTTGCTGATAGCAAGGCTAGAAATTCTATTAGGAAGGCTAGAAGGAAAAACCCTAAGGCAATCACCGTAGTTACTGGATGCTATGCTGAACGAGATCCTTCAACCGTAAAGGACATGGGTGATGTAGACCTAGTGATAGGTAATAAAGAGAAGAAAGACATAGTGGATGGAATCGTCANTATATTCGANCAGCTTGAGAATAGTAGNTTTCTACAGGGTCAAGATAGNGAANATATACNGAGTGGATCCGTAGGACAGATAAATAATGACAATTCNAGAACTAGGGCTATGCTCAANATTCAGGAAGGATGTAACCAAGTGTGCTCGTATTGCATCGTACCGAAGGTGAGGGGTAGGGAGGTGAGTGTTGATCCTGAAAAACTTATTGAGGATATAAGAAATATTGAGAAACTAGGCTACCGAGAAGTTGTCTTGACTGGNACTCAATTGGGTTCCTATGGATTTGAAATACCCGGTGAAACATTGTATACACTTATCTCGAGGATATTGGACAAAACTAATATTGAACGTATTCGNGTNTCATCGATTCAACCTCAAGAGCTAACTACTGATTTGTTAGGNTTATGGACTAATAAGAGATTATGCCCGCATTTTCATGTTCCATTACAGAGTGGTAATAACAGGATTTTGAAAGATATGAGGAGGCGATATTCTAGTGAAGAGTTCATATATGNTACTGATTTAATATCAGGGACTATTGAAGGTGCCGGAATAACCACTGACGTAATAGTGGGGTTTCCAGGCGAAACTGATGATTGTTTTGATGATACATATAGGGTTTGCACACTGGCGGATTTGTCGGATATACACGTGTTTCCGTATTCTAGAAGGCCAGGTACATCAGCTTATTACATTAGTAATCAGGTCACATCTTCCTTCAAGAATAATAGAGTCCATGATCTAATGGCATTAGCTAGGCAAAAGAATAACGCCTTTGTTCACANAAGTACGCATTCTAAGCATAATATATTGTGGGAAAAGCCGAGTTATTTCCAGGATATGCAGGTCTGGTCTGGATTAACCGGGAATTACATAAAGGTATTGTCGTCAAATACGGAGGTCTTGTATAACAGTATTACGGAAGNAGAAGTCTATCTAGACAAGCAAGGNGTTGTTTGGGCATATTAGTGTTCTATNGGANTCAGCCCAATTATGCAGAATGGTTACAGATTAACTTTTCTGAGTGTTAACTCCCCAGCTCTTTGCTCCAGGTATCCCGCCCTGTCACCGTTCCCGTGCCCAAAGATTACGAGCCAGCCATCTTTAGCGGCTTCGTTCAACAACTCGCGTTTTTGTTCCAGTGTTTCTTCTGGATGTTCATCATACGCAGATATATTTGCAAGATCTATATGATACGGAGTTGGTACNGCATCTCCGAGGAACATTACTTTTTCGCCTCCGCAGTTTACCTGTACAATNTGATGTCCTGAGCAGTGCCCACCNGTTTCCCATACTTTCACNCCAGGGATTATCTCAGAATGACCTTTTAGTAAGTTCAGTTGATTGTATTCTTCTAGACATTTGAAATCGTCTGGGTAATGCTTTTCATAAGATCGTTCATTGGGATTGTTAGCATGGGTCCAACAATCTTCCTGAACGTAATATTTTGCTCTCGGGAAAGCTGGGATTGCTTTACCGGTTCTGTCAATCTTGGTACATCCACCAGAGTGGTCGAAGTGAAGGTGTGTCAGCAAGACTATATCTATATCTTTAGCTCCCAGACCTTCCTTTTTTAGGTTTCGGTTCAATTTACTAGACGATAATCCGAAGTCCTCACGTGTCTTCCCCAACTCCTTATTGCCGGCTCCAGTGTCCACCAACACGTTCCCTTCAGGTGTTCGTATTAGTAGGCAGTTTAGACCGAGGCTTATGCGGTTCAATCTATCTGGTTTGATCCTTTTTTCCCAGTGTGTTTTTGGGATCTGCCCGAAGACGGCTCCACCGTCCATTTTCATNTATCCGTCACTTATTACGGCTATGGTNTGGGTGATAGNTTTAGACACTTTTGGTAACCCCCATAGTTGANTTTAGTTTGTTCGCTATGCGCGCAAGTATTGATGGGGATCTGTTAGGAACTGAGGCTCCTATTTAGCTAGTGCNCAGGCACCTTGGGAGGTGCTGCAGAGTTTTTTCAGATGTAANTTANACAAATGANTCAACTAAATAATAGATGGTATATGCATCTAGGTGCAAGNAGAAATGGGGTGTTTTTTGATCAATATTTCNCGCTTAGTTTTTGGAAAATGTATCTTTCTAAGTACNGAGGNATTAATCTGTATATAAGATNTCGAAACTTATGGGCAAAATGGCCTTGCCAATAACATTGCCATTAGTAATAAGCCTAAATNTGTAGNTGCCATCCTCTGGGGCTTCCATTTCCAGATCTGCTATACATCTATGAAGCTGAGTTTCATAGGGTATATTAAAGTTATCCAGACTCAAGCTAGTTGACATTCCACCAGATGGTCTGAATATCTCAAGTTTAACGTCATACGTTCCTGGTGGCGCAATGATACCTATTACCACCGTCATAGGGAAAACTTTCCTAGGATTCGGTTGTCCACGTTTCACAGTACCTTGGACGTCGACTGCATCTAACATGCCTACTACTGTTGCATGCCCATGCTCCTCCATGAATCGGGAGCAAAAGAGTACATATTGCAGGTAAGGCTCTTCCAATGTGTCCTCTGTTTCTTTATTATTTCTGTCTGTCATGATATAAATGCTTTTGTACTAATTCGTGTTATGGATTCTATAGGCCATGAGTGTGTATCACAATTAGGGTATTATACAGAAGTATTGATTAAGCATCTATACGTTATTAAAGCAAAAACTCTAGAGAATAGGGAGTAGAGCAATGGAAGATTCGAGACGAAGGAGAAATGGGGGCAATGCAAATCAACAGGGCTCTTCGCGGGTCAGGGGGGCGTGGATTGTTATTGGTCTCGTGAGTATATCATTACTTGGCCTGCTTTTCTTTTTGTTAAGTGGAACAGGGGAAGAAGAGGCAGGGGTGAGATTTCCTCAGATAGGCGATCATTGGCATGCTGACTACAGCATAACAATATGTGGAGAAGAACAGGCTATATTGCCTTATACGGATGGCGGTATACATACTCACGGTGATGGTGTGATACATCTGCACCCAAAGCAAATGATTGAATCTGGTCGGAATGCTAATATTGCTAGGTTCATGGCTACGGCCGGAGGAAGCCTGACAGATGAATTAATCGAACTTCCAAATGGTGAAATATACAAGAATGGCCATATTTGCCCGAATGGAAATACCGGCCGTCTATTCTTGAAAGTTAATGGGATATTAAGTAAAGAAACCTCAGCGTATGTTCCTAGAGACGAAGACGTATTGGAGTTTGGAATAAAGACGAACTAAGTATGTAGATTCAACAAGTATGAGATTTGGCATGTGTTTGGTGGGTCTGAGTCTGCGTTGACATAGGAGACTATCTCCCATATTCTAGCAGGAGTCGTGCTACATGGGGAGCTAGCGGTGCCCTGTACCTGCAATCCGCTATAGCAGGGTGGAATACCCTACCTAGGTTTTAGATCGAAACCGCTATCTTATTTGCATACTAAGATGGTTGGGTCCTGGGCGGCACTGAGCTGCGAACCCCGTCAGGTCCGGAAGGAAGCAGCGGTAAGCAGATATTGGTGGGTGCTCCAGGGAAGCCTGGCTTGAATTGCCTGTATGATATGTTTAGTCCCTAGGATCGAAGTGGGGTTGCACGGCTTGAATCCATAGATGTTTCCCTAAGTGCAAGGTTTAAAACGATTTGAGTAATTTATCACATAGGTTTGATTATCCTAAGAAATCTTTAGGCCAGCATTTCTTGGTAAATAAAGGCGTCCTAAGGAAGATAGTTGAATCAGCTGATATAAAATCCGGTGATACTGTAGTAGAAATTGGCCCTGGTACTGGATTGCTTACGGAATTGATACTAGCTAGGTGTGAGAATGTTGTACTTATAGAGTTAGATGTTGATTTAGTAGATGACTTGAAGGTCAAGTTTCGAGAATATTCTAATATACGGGTAATACACGCAGATGCGCGGAGCTGGGTGCCAGACCTGGAGAGCAGGTCCTACAAGTTGCTAGGTAATCTTCCATATTATGCAGCTAACCCGATTATGCGCAACTTCTTGGAGAGTGAACGGCCTCCTTCACGCATGTATCTTACTTTACAGAAAGAAGTCGCTGATAGTATTGTTGCAGCCAAGGGCAAAATGAGGATATTATCTGTAGCAGTTCAAGCATATGGTCGTCCTAGAATTCTGGGTCAAATACGACCAGGATCGTTTTTCCCACCTCCAAAAGTTATGTCTTCAATTGTTGAAATAGACGTATTTGACGAGCCAGTATTCAACTTAGGTGATGCCGATTCCTTTTTTGGAATCGTCAGGGCTGGTTTTGGCTCTAGGAGGAAACAGCTCAAGAATTCTCTGGCTAGGTATTCAGGATTAAATGGGCAAGACTTGGATCTGGTTTTTAACGAAGCAAAGATACCTTCGACAACTAGGGCTCAGGATTTAGATATAGATGATTGGGTCAGATTACACGAGATAATAAAACACAAGTAGATTACTATGCTGACCAGAAAATCCTTTGCAAAGATCAATATCACTTTGGAAATAATAGGTAAAAGAAATGATGGATATCATGATATAGCTTCGGTGATGCAGGCTATTGATCTTTCAGATGAACTCACATTTTCTTATGCAGATCGAATCACCCTTCGGTCAAACTTAAAGTCGATGGAGAACAATGACAATTTGATAGTTAAGGCGGCACGTGCTTTGCGTAAACTAACCGGGTATACCGGAGGGGCAGATATCTTCCTTAAAAAGAATATACCGTTGTCTTCAGGGATGGGCGGTGGGAGTAGTAATGCTGCCTGTACTTTGCTATCTCTCAATTCTCTGTGGGGATTGAACCTCGGGTTAGCGGATCTTTTCAAAATAGCTGATCATATAGGTTCTGACGTCAGTTTTTTCTTGACGTCTGCACCTGCATTAGTTAAAGGAAAGGGTAATATAGTTGAACCGATAAATGGATTCCCCAGACTATATGTCTTAACAGTTACGCCATCTTTGGACATGATAAACAAGACATCACTATTGTATAGCTATGTTACTGCTGATATGTTCACTAATGGAGATTTGTCCAGGGCAGTTGCTAACCGCATTGGTCAGAATCTACCTTTAGATGGGCACGATACATGGAATGTATTTGCAGAGTTATATAATGGATTCTCTCAGGAAGTAGTATCTTACAAAGAGAAAATGATGGACTGCGGGGCTGAATGGACTCAGATGACTGGTTCTGGTCCAAGCTTATATACATTTTCAGAGGATAAAGACTTTGTTGTAAACATTATGTCTAAGTTAGTAAAACTCGGCATAAGATGTAACCTAAGTTCTACTATATCACCTGAAATTAGTGATCTAATATAGAGGATGTATTTATGGTTCAAGGTATCTTTCAATATAACGAAATATGTGTAGCACTAGATTTGGAGACTACAGGGTTGGATCCCAATGTTGATGAAATAATTGAGATCGGGGCAATTAAATTCAAGGGAGATACCGTAATAGATACATTCCATTCTTTGGTTAATCCTTATAAGGAATTATCACCGTTCATTATGGAACTCACCGGTATAGGNCAAGANCAAGTTNACGAAGCGCCGCCCTTCGCTTCCATATCTTTAGACCTGATTACTTTTCTCGGAGATCATCCCATAGTAGGGCAGAACGTCTTTTTTGATATAAATTTCTTGGCTAAGAATGGTATATATAAGGAAGTGAGCTACGATACTAGGGAAATGGCGGCGATCCTGATGCCGCAGCTGAGAGAATATAGTTTAGCATTCTTGTCTTCATCGTTGGGGCTTGTAAATAACGAACCTCATAGAGCTTTGTCCGATACTAAGGTCACACTAGAGACTTTCAATAAATTGGTCCAGATAGCATCGTCTATGAATGAAGAAATACTTGTCGAATTGTCTATCTTACAGGCTAAGGCAGGCAATGGTTTGGCAGGGCTTTTCTCCAGAATAAGGAATAGTAGGCCTGAAATAACAAGCCAGATTGACATAGATGTAAGTAAAGNNAATNGCCCTGNAAATTTNCCAGCAGTTGGTTTGCATAATGATGTTGTTTCAGANGANATAGAATTCAGTGTTAGTGACATAAGTGAACTATTCATCGAAAATGGCGGACTCGCATCAACATTACAGAATTACAAGTATAGATCTCAGCAGGTTGCCATGGCCAAATCTGTTACCAGTGCATTGCAGTCAAAACAAATATTGATAGTGGAGGCTGGAACTGGAGTTGGGAAATCTATGGCGTACCTGATTCCAAGTATAGTTTTGGCAATGAAAGAGGGAAAACGGGTTATCGTTTCTACAAATACAATAAATTTGCAAGAACAGCTGATCAATAAGGATATACCTAATATACTGGAGGCATTGTCTAGGGTTGACGATTCGTTCTTGCAGTTTCGGTTTGCATTGCTAAAAGGTAGGGATAACTACGTCTGTAGGCGTCTGTTTAACAATATGAGATCTTCTTTAACCTTGAGTAGAGAAGATGCCAAGATGGCTTGTAAAATCTTGGTATGGATGCAACAAACGAGATCAGGTGATAGGTCAGAGATAACCATAGAGAATCATGATTTGGCTAGTTGGAGTAGAATATCGAGTGCGACTTCAATAAATTGTCCTTATAGAGATGGGGCACCTTGTTTCTTAAGGGATGCCCGTGAAACGGCAGAAGGATCTCATTTAGTGGTTGTGAACCACGCTCTATTATTAAGAGACATTATCGATGGCAATGGTGTAATTCCAGAATATGATTATCTTATAATTGACGANGCGCATAATCTAGAAGGCGAAGCTACTAGGCAGTTTGGGTCGAGTATATCTAGATTAAGTTTAGATGAATATCTGAGTTCAATTAATGGACAAAATGGAATAATAGAGAGCATACGTTCATATCTTGTAGAATCAAAGTCTGCTACATCTACAATGAATATTGCGGATGAAATTGTATTGGAAATGGAGTCTTCTTATTCCAGATTGCGAGACAATACTGAGTTCTTCTGGGATGCTGTATCCAACTTTCTAGCCAAAAACGATACCGGAGCTGACTCAAGGCAACTTACGGTTCGTTTGAATCGAGAAAACATGTCAAATAGAGAGTGGCATGCGGTTGAGGTAACCCATGGGAATGTAGATTTGGCATTATCTGTAATAGAAAATAATTTGGACAGAATCTATTCTCGGCTTGAATTGCAAATTATCGAAGATGAGACTGCAGCTGGTGTTTTGGAAATGAAAATTTCTAATGTTTGGAAGTCTACGCGAGATGTAAAAGAGCAGTTAAGATCATTTATGGTAAAAGAGCAGATAGATAAGGTACTTTGGGTATCCCAGGGCGGCAANCAGGCTAATGTTGTTATGAATAGCGCTCCAATAGAGGTCGGGGGCTTGCTGAACACAGCTATGTATAGTAAGAAAGATTCAGTGGTATTGACCAGTGCAACATTAGCTATACAGGGGAATCTAGAATACATCCATAACAANTTGGGTTTAGATTCAGCTGAAGAATTGATCCTNGGTTCTTCATTTGACTACCCTAATGCTGTGCTCTTGACTATACCAACNGANATGCCACAAATAAACGCTTGGGACCATCAGGAGTCATTGGTAAAGGCTATAATCGACATTTGCCAGGCGGTGGATGGAAATACTATGGTATTGTTCACTTCACACGCATCCCTAAGATTGGCGCGTAACGGAGTCAAAGATAAGTTAAAGGCTCTCGGGTATCAAGTTCTTGCTCAAGGAGTTGATGGTACGCCAAGGCAGCTAATGGCNACTTTTGAAGCGAATCAGCGATCTTTATTGCTTGGCACATCAAGTTTTTGGGAAGGGGTTGATTTCCAACAAGGATCACTTAAGGCTCTTATAATACCTAGGTTGCCGTTCAATGTACCTACCGACCCCATATTTGCGGCTAGGTCCGAATTGGTCGACAATTCATTTAATGATTATGCATTGCCATTGGCGGCGATCCGTTTTCGACAGGGTTTTGGTCGATTAATCCGTAGTGAGGAAGATAGGGGAATAGTAGCTATACTGGACAGAAGGATTCTGAGCAGGTCATACGGAAAAGTGTTTCTCGAGTCTATTCCTGAGACCGCTGTGGCTAAAGTATCACTTAGACAGATGCCTGTTGAGATAAATAGATGGCTGAACACGAGATAATAGAACTAAATATAGNTCAACCACTAGATATTCGACATAGCCTTGAAAGTGGCCAGGTTTTTAGGTGGCAACGGCAAGAAGATTGGCATTATGGCGTTATTGGCGAAAACTTGATCGCATTATGTCAATTTGGTTCTGTCCTAAAGATAGTGCATGACGCTGGCGAAACTCAGCATGTCATAGATTTAGTATCAAAATTTCTTAGGCTTGACGATAACATTGAAGAGATATACTCAGTTATAGGTACTGATGNGAGAATTAAGGAGGCCATATCAGCGTATAGAGGATTAAGGATCCTTCGTCAGGATCCTTGGGAATGTTTGATAGGATTCATATGTTCTGCTAACTCTAATATTCCTAGGATATCCTCATCAATGAGATCTATTGCCTATAATTACGGTGCGAAAAGGACGTTAGGGCTATTTGAAGGGTATGTTTTCCCTTCAGCAGNGGATATAGCAAGTTTAGGAGAGACTCCTCTTAGGGAGTTGAAGATTGGGTTTAGGGCTAGGTACATTGCTCGTGTGGCAGAGATAATAGCAGCAGGCAAATTAGATCTNTATGGCCTGAAATACATGCCGTATGAAGACGCTAAAGAGGAGCTAAAATCACTTCCTGGCATAGGGGATAAAGTTGCAGATTGTGTCTTGTTGTTTTCTTTGGATAAGCTGGAAGCATGCCCAATAGACCGTTGGATTAGGAGGGCATTTGAGGATTGGTACCTACTTGACTCTAGNTTTAAATATGAAGAATTCTACAAATGGGCGTTCGACAAATGGGGAGGTTTTGCAGGATATGCTCAGCAGTATCTATTCCAGAGTAGGAGATTAGCACCGTGACTATAAACAAAGCTAATTATTAATATAGTTAGTCTTTACAAAATCAATTTCCTGCCGCTTATTTGTAACAGATCCGTTTAGTCTCGCATTTCTTATAGAATCCAGTATACTCCCAATTAATGGGCTCTTCTTTATACCCATTTGTAGGAGGTCATTTCCCGTAANGCTAGTTTTTGTATGTCTAAGNATATTCAGGAATCTTTGCATATTCGCTCGTAATATATGGTTTGTTGCNAAAATAAGATGAATTTCTATAGATTTACTGCTTGAGTAGCATAGTAAGTCGTACAACTCTCTATCTTGGATTTTACGCTTAAGTGCCTTGTGGGTTTCATGCAATTCAATTACTTCTCTTATCAATCTAAGTTGGGCACTAGAAAATGTGAGTACTTTTTGAAGTTCCTTCATCTGTTTAAGCTCTGATCTATGAAACATTAGTCCTAACCAAGTGTNTGTATCTAACTTAGAGATGTCTGATTCTCGACCAATAGGCTCCAAGATCTGGCCTATGCCATCTAGTGATTGGTGGATTGATTTAAGTATTTGAAGATCGTCTGCTCTTTGTATAATAGTAGGTGGATTTTCTTCTATGTACCACTTATAAAACTCCTTAATCAATCTTTCTCCGCTGACATATGGCAATAAATGTAGGTTGGCAGATATCGATTCCTCTGTATGTTTATCAAAATAAAAAGCTAGTCTCTGCTCGTAGCGTACGCCTCTTAATATCCGAGTGGGATCGTCTGCGAAGCTTTGGTCGTGCAAGATGCGTATTATCTTGTTCTGGAGGTCATATAATCCATCATGAATATCTATAATTTCGAGATTAGCATNACTGCCGATTGGTATAGCCATCGCATTGATAGAAAAGTCTCTCCTCTTAAGGTCGTCTAATATATGACTATGAGACACTTCAGGTAGAGCCCCAGGTTGCGGGTANATTTCTTTTCTGGCGCTTGCGAGATCTACTTGTACTCCTTTAGCAGTCAGTGATGCTGTATCAAAGTGCGGATGTGACTTCACATTTCCACCTAGTTTTTTAGCCAGTAATAGACCCAAAAGTTGTGCGTTGCCTTCGACGACTAAGTCGATATCTTGTACAGGAAGACCCAATAGGGTATCTCTTACCGCACCTCCTACTAGATATACAGACATGTTCTCATTTGCACACACGTTAGCCACTTGTTGCAACAGGGAGGTTTGCTTGGCATTTAGGCTTTTCGAAAGAAGTTTTTCTAGGTCCATGGTATAAAATCCTTAACCTGATTATATCATCCAATCCAATTGTGCTCGGCATATCAATCTTTGACTTGATACGTCGTATTAACTAAAATGGGGTCTCAGTGGTCTATCGGTAATATAGATCACATCACTTGTTGAGTATGAATACAGATATAGAACCGCTCGAAAATGTGCTTGGTGTAAAGTTTCGTGATGACAAATTGCTTAGTTTAGCACTAACACATCCATCCATGACTCATGAAGACCTCCGCCCAAATATAGAATCCAACCAAAGGCTGGAGTTTCTGGGAGATGCCTTCATCGGTTTAGTAATTGCGCATGAAATTTATATAAACTATCCAAGTCTAACTGAAGGGGAACTTACAGAACTTCGGTCGTCAGTGGTTAGGAGAGAGGCGTTGGAGAGGGTCGGCAACGCTCTAGGTTTGGGGTCCTATTTTAGGTTGGGTCAAGGTGAAGAGAGAAATGGGGGTAGATCTAGATCTTCCAACATTGCAGCAGGAGTCGAAGCATTGATAGGTGCAATCATCATAGATCAGGGAATTGAAATTGCCTGGTCTACTACAATCAGAATTCTGAGGCCAGAATTGGAGAGGGTTCTCAAAGAAGGTGTAGCTAAGGACCCTAAGTCTCTACTGCAGGAGATTACACAACGGGACAAGAAGGGATTTCCCCAGTATTCTATTGTTAATGAGTATGGCCCAGAGCATCAACCGATCTTCACAGTGCAAGTCATGGTTGACAACGTTTATATGGGTACTGGAAAAGGATATAGAAAAATTGACGCTGAACGAGCAGCAGCTGTTGAGGCGATATCACATATCGACGATATGAATTAATAATTTATTGTGGTTTCTAACAGTATGACAAGCTGAATATTTAGCTGTAGGAGAAAGCTATGTTGCATAAAATTAGGGTAGAAGGTAAAAGTGGAGATTTGGACAAAGAAGATCAATTAGCTTGGGCAATGGCAAAATTGGCAAGACAAGCGGTTGATTTTAAAGTGGACGTAGATGTCTTGGATATGGTGAAGAATAGATTAATTGATAATGCTGCCATAGCTCTAGCTGCAGCTAACGAATTGCCTGTCATGGTGGCCAGAAGCAAGGCTTTGGCTAGTGAAGGTACTGGCCTTTCTACAATATATGGATTTGATATAGGTCGTGGGTTTGCTCCTGAGAAGGCTGCTTTTGCTAATGCTGTTGCAGTAAGATATTTAGATCAAGATGACACGTACTTGGCGGCCGAATACTCTCATCCGGACGACAATATATCACCCCTGCTTGCGATTGCCCAGAATAAGAACATTTCAGGTGCAGACCTAATAAGAGGAATCGTTGTTGCCTACGAAATACATGTAGCTTTAGTTGGGACGGGTAATGGAACAGGTATAAGCTTACACAAGCACAAAGTTGATCACATGACTCATATAGCCGCTGCAAGTGCTGCCGGCATTGGTGCTATGCTCGCATTGACTGAGGACCAAATATACAACAGCATAAATTTTGCAGTTCATAACTCAGTTTCTTCACGGCAATCACGTAAAGGGAAAATTGGTGCTCAAAAGGAATTTGTTCCAGGCTTCTCTGCAGAAATATCTATGGATTCGGTTAACAGTGCTATGTATGGGTTGCTGGGTCCTAATCCTATATACGAAGGAGTTGATAGTTTGATAGCCCAGTTCCTGGATGGACCTAACGCAGAGTATATTGTCGAATTGGGACCAACAGATTCAGGTAGTCTTAGGAATATAATGAAAACATATCCAAAAGAGCACTCATTCGAATATCAGGGTCAAGCCATAATAGACTTGGCATTAGATATTCGTCCCCAGATTGAATCCAATGGAGGGATACAGAATATCGAAAAAATTGTGTTGAAAACTAGCCATCATACACATAATGTTATAGGGACCGGTGCAAATGATCCAGAGAAAAGCGATCTGAGTTCTCCAAGAGGAACGTTAGACCATAGCATAATGTTTGCGATAGGGCGAGCATTGGAATCTGGAGAATGGCATCATGAGAAAAGTTATCTGGGTATCACTGATAATAAGCCTTTGGCTCATCTGGTGCGCAGGATCGAGACTACATTGGACGAGAAATGGGAGCATAGATATCATTCGACCGATCCTAAAGAACAAGCTTTTGGTGGGGATATTACCGTATACTTCAAGGATGGTTCTAAGATAACAGGAGAGAAGGCTGTCGCAAATGCTCATGTATATGGGGACAACCCTTGGGGTAGGAACGAATATATTAAGAAGTTTGACTCATTAACAAACGATAAAATTACCAGTGGCGAGAGGACCAGGTTTCTTGAAAGTGTTGGGCGACTGGAGGAATTGACCGGACCAGAATTGAGGAATTTAACACTGTCAATGAGTGGCATTAAATCGGTGGATAGTGAAATCTCAGGGGTATATTCCAATTAAGGTTATGTAGTTAACAACATAGATTCTTAGAATATTTGCTGTTTAGTAATTAGGTGTATTAATATGATTCTTAGATATATTCTGGTTTTGGGCGCGTTAGTACTCATATTAATTGGGTGCGGAAATGGTTCTGAACAAGATTTGGGTAACCAAATTGATAGTACCGAGAATCGGGGTGAAATTGCAATCAACGAAGTTCAAGATGATAGGAGTACACCTGAAATGACCACAGATGATAATAGGGCAGTCGTAAACGGGGATAATGTCTCGGTTCACTACACAGGGACACTCGATAGTGGAGAGCAATTCGATTCGTCTTCAGGCAGGGATCCATTAACATTTACTTTGGGCACAGGCCAGGTAATCGAAGGGTTCAACAATGCTGTAATAGGTTTAGTTGTGGGAGGCAAAGTGCAGGTTAGACTAACGCCAGAAGAAGCATACGGTGAAATTATGGAGGCGTTGATGGTCGAGGTGTCCAAGGAGGCCCTTCCAGAGGGTATAACCGTAGGGCAACAGGTAGTATCTCAAAATGGGGCTAGGGGTTTAGTTATAAAAGACGATGGGGAAAAAGTGACAATAGATTTGAATCATCCGATGGCAGGTAAAGCTTTAAATTTCTCTATCGAACTTATGTCCATAAATTAGTAAGGATTTGAATATACTCGAATTAAGGTTAGAAAAATGTCAAATGGAATATCTGAATCAGATAAACAAGTAGCTGTACTTATAGATTTTGAGAACGTAGGGCTGAATTCAATACAATGGCTTTTCGATCAATTATCTGACATCGGTAGAGTTATAGTAAAAAGGGCTTACGCTGATTGGTCTCATGCTGGGAGGAGTAGAGATAAACTATTGCAACTCGGCATAGAGCCTATACATCTATTCCAAAATACTCAATCAGGCAAGAACTCCAGCGATATCAGACTTGCAATAGATGCAGTAGAACTCTTATATCAGGCACCAGTGGATACCTTTGTAATCGTGTCATCAGACAGTGATTTTGTTCCTTTAGTTAGCAAATTGAGAGCCTCTGGTAAAACCGTAATTGGTGGAGGAAGGCGATCGACTGTATCTAGAACGTTAGTACTTTCTTGCGATAGATATTTTTATCTTGATCAGCAAGATACTAAGAACAAGGATACTGAGGTAGGAGAGTCTAAGAATGATGATGGTGCATCCTTGCTTGTCAGAGCACTCAAGGCTGCAATGGATGAGGATGCACGAACAATGGGCAGCAAGTTGTATCAGAACATCACCAGGCTTGACCCAAGCTTCGATTTCCGTGGACTAGGATACACCACCTTCGCTAAATACTTGGAGAATTCATCAGAAGTCAAAGTAACTAGGCCAAGTGGCAGAGGTGATGTTACAGTGGAGTTATCAGATTCCTATGAAACAGCTAGTCAGGAATTGGCATGGGATGCGGGTCTGGATAGTTCTTGGAATAAGAGGGCTTCCGACTCAGGCCAGAGGATCCCAGGAGCCAAGGCGGCTTCCGATGCAGCAAAGATATTGTCGGTTGGTAGATTGAGTGACAGTCAATACAAGACTCTACAAGGGCTTCTAGATGCAAGCGAATATCTGAAATCCAGGTGGGAGAGGGATAGGAATACAATAGTCAGGATATAGAATCCGTTTGCTGTTCTAATCAATTATTGAGTTAATGTAAGCATGGAAATTGCGTGAGCCTGTCAAGGCAACTTGGCCTTTCATTGAAACTCTAATGTCACCAGAGTCTATTAATAGTTCAAGATGGCTCACCACTTCATTGACTGCAGCATATATGCCACCACCTAGGAGTTTTCTGCTTATGAATATCTTCCGAGCTATATCTTCTACCGTGATTGGACCACCTTCCAAGGCTTCAACAATTTTTTCTAACCGGCGCATATGGTGACGAACGATTTCTTTGCAACGATTAACATTTCTTATATGTAACCGATTGTGATTGTATAGTCGATGTGCTGGAAGAACAGATGTATCTGGATTTAGAAGGAGTATTTTTGCAAGGGATCTTATATATCTTTCTAGCCCAAAATGCTCTCTGCCTAAGAATTGATTCTTGCTATATTTTTTGCTCAATCTTTTAGGTAATGTCTGCCTAAATGTTGGGTGTGGGGAAATCTGTGGGAGTACGTGATCTCCAGTGAAAAGTACACCATCTGTGTATATGCATACTTGATCGACGCTGTGACCTGGAGTATAGATAAATGTAAAGTCCCCGAAAACATCACCATCATTTAGCTTTTTGCAAACTATATCCCCAGTCATAATTCTTGAGTGACCATGTTTATACCTATCGTGATGCTTTTTCCAATGTTCATGTGCCAGGGCATTGCTTGGGTGTTTCTGCCAATCCAGCATATCCTGCCTATATTTTCCAACAATCCTATGCAAAGACGAACTGGGATCCAGTTTGTAGTCGAAGAAATCTTCATCTAAATAATCAAAATACATCTCATGAGCCCATAATTCAGAATGACTATTAATGATAAACTCGTACCCATTGCCATCGTGGTCCTGGTGGCCATGGGTCAATATAAGCCTGTCTATGGCATTTATATCCTGTCCCAATATAATCAGAGCTTCTTCTAGGGCTTGTTGCGCACCTTGAGAGCCTGCGTCTATTAATGTCAGACCATCGTTATTAGTTAGATAGGCCCACGTAGGTCCAGTCCTAGACGGATAGTGATGAGGTAGGGCGATGGCTGATATAAGCCTACCTGTCTTGAGGCTGATGTTAAATATCCCCCCATATCCATCTGTATCTCCATATCTAACGATCTCAATGTTTGCTATATTCGGGTTTATGGATTCTCTCCACGGGATATCATTCAACAATTTTAACTTCCGTATACATATGTGATGGGGTGGACGGAGGGATTTGAACCCTCGATCTCCAGGGCCACAACCTGGCGCCTTAACCTAACTTGGCCACGTCCACCATGAAACAAGATGCGTGCCGAAAAATTCTATCACCCGAATAGGGGGCGGTCAATATTCTTGTGGTTTTGGATTGCTAGCTGTCATTGCCTAAGCTACAGATTAGGTGCACTATTGTACGGGTGGGGCACCCAGTAGCACCTTTTATAGTATAGCCAGTCAACCTGTCACTTGTGGAAGTTCCAGCTATATCCAGATGTATCCACTTCATATCCTCGACAAACTCTGCTAGGAAATGGGCAGCTGTTATAGATCCTGCTTTTCTTCCGCCACTATTCTTAATGTCCGCAACGTCACTTATGTTTTGGCGCTTATAGTCTTCATGCATTGGCATTAACCAGAATTTTTCACCAGTCCTTACACTTGATTCCATAAGCTGGCTCCAAAATTCCTGATCATTTGTGAATCCACCGGTGTATACATCTCCTAATGAGGTTATAATTGCGCCAGTCAATGTAGCTATGTCTATGACCCGGTTGAGTCCTAATTGAGATGCATATCCTAATGCATCTGCCAGTACCAATCTTCCTTCAGCATCAGTATTATCTACTTCTACGGTTTTACCAGAGAATGTCGTCAGAACGTCACCTGGTTTTTGAGCTGAGCCACTTGGCATGTTTTCGGTAGCAGCGACCATACATATAACGTTGATTTTGGGTCTAAGTTTACCTATCGCTTGCATTGATGCTATAGCAGCAGCCGCACCGGCCATATCACCTTTCATTTCAACCATACCTGCAGCTGATTTCAAGGAGATGCCACCGGTATCAAAGGTAATACCCTTCCCCAGTATGCCAATGTTGTTTGATGGATTATCTGGATCTCCAGAGTATTTAATGATTATGAATTTGGGAGGCTCCAGTGTACCTTTGGCTACACCTAGCAGTCCGCCCATTTTGAGTTTAGACAAATCACTTGAGCTGAATATTTCGAGGTCCAAAGTATTGGATTTGGCTATATCAGAGGCTATTTGTGCCATTATCGATGGGGTCATGAAATTAGCTGGCTGGTTCACCATATCCCTCGCTAGAATTGTTGCTTCCGCGTTTATTGTCCCTATCCTTATAGATTCAGAGAATGTCTCTAACCTATCACTGGGTTTGTCTACAAATACAATTTCATCTAGCTTAGATCGATCTGCATCAGCCTTGCCGGTGTGCTTACGGAAATTGTATAGGCCTAGTAGGGCTCCTTCAGTAATGGCTACAGCTATCTGTGATGGCTGTATTTGGTTCATATTTGCCTGAGGCACAATTGTGTGTGCCCTTTGTATTCCAATCGATCTTAGTCTCCTGGCAAATTGTGCTGATGCATTTCTTATAACGTCCAATGACAGATCTGATTCTTTCCCGAGTCCGACGATGAGTAATCTTTTTGGATTTATATGACCTAGCGTGTGTATTAAAGTTAACTCACCTTTCTTGCCAGTGAGTTGACCTTGAGAGGCCATGTCTGATAGGCAATTTTCTAGATTGTTATTGGCTTCATAGATAAATTCATGGCTTAGGATGTCGTCCTCTCCAATATACAAAACTATAGCTTCAGATTCCTGACTTAATATTTCACCTTGAATTGCTCGAAATTTCACTTTAGAACTCCTAAACAGAATGGATTATTAAATAGTGACGAAGATTTGTTATTCTAGTATTTTCACCTGTATTAACTGACTAACTTAGATGTAATCTCTAATTCTCTTAATAACTTTGTTCAGTATTATGTCGATATCCTGAGAAGTGTCTAGAATCAAGTGCTCTCTCTGGATATCCTCTGACGATTTTATCATTTTCTTGTATGTGGTCCATGTCGCATCTGAGTTATCTAATCTATTTCTATTCACGCACACTTCTCTTTTAGTAAGTCTATCGAAGATAACGTTTTCTGGAGCTGTTGTTTTAATGATTATCAGTTCGGCCTCATTCTTATCTGATATACGGTACAGATTTTGTCTATGGCTCTCAACCAAATTAGTCGCATCGAATAGAACAGCATAGGATCTTGAAAGCAGATGATATATCAATGCATGGCAAAATTCGAATAGCTGTCGACTCTCACTAGATTTGTAAGTTGGGGTTCGAAACAATATCTTTCTGATAAAATCGCTTTCTAATTTTACTATAGGGAGTTTCTTGGTAATGAGATTACTAATGTGCGATTTACCCGAGCCAGGGAGGCCACATAAGACCACAAATATGGGCCTGCATGCTTCGTCTGGCAGCTCAGGAACGTAGGTTTCCAAGAAGTCGGTATAGGAACTATGTTTTTTCGTGTGATTGTACATGTGGATCGTATAATGGGCGGGATCTAAACTTAACAGCCTCAAATGCTATTGTATTTCAATATAGGTCGATTTAATACTACCTAATATATGTGAGTTCAGTGCTCTTGTGAGTTGATGGGTTTCTGATATATTCTTTAGCTATTATTAGGCAATGGTGGGGAATATGTTCAATTTGGGAATTCTAACCTGCAGTGACATGGGATCCTTAGGTGAGAGGATTGATACTAGCGGGCCTGCTATCAAGGAAGCATTGGAGCCACTCGGATTTAATGTTGTTCATTACGAGATAGTTAAAGATGATATAGAATCAATAAGTAGTGAATTAATAGCCTGGGCAGACAGTAGGCAGGTTGATTTAATAATCACAACAGGCGGGACAGGGCTGGGTCCAAGGGATGTTACACCTGAGGCTACAAAAAATGTTCTTGATAGGTTGTCCCCAGGCCTCGACGAAGCCATTAGAAGATATGGTGAAAAAAATACACCATTTGCAGTTCTCAGTAGGGGCATATCAGGGGTGCGCGGGCATTGTCTTATCATAAATATTCCAGGAAACCCTTCTGCAGTAAAAGATGCTATGGAAGTACTTACCGGTATACTGCCTCACGCTATGGATACCCTCACAAAATGGAAAGTAGAAGAACACCCCAAAGGCTTATAGAGAAAGTATTTATTCTGGTATGTCATAGCCAACTCATATATAGAATAATAA
>PBBS01000015.1 GCA_002717805.1 Chloroflexota bacterium
CTTTAGCTTGGGTTAAGAGTAAGCAGGTGATAACTGCTCCAATAATAGGGGTTACTTCCATTCAGCACCTCGAAGATTCCTTAGGTGCGCTAGATGTAGAACTCTCAGAGGTAGATATATCTATCTGTGAGAGTTTGTACGAAATATTGAATTCATATGATCCTAAGGCGGATAGACGATAGATTCCCAAATAATTTTGGACTACTAATTTGAGTGCCTCAATTTTGCACTTTACTTCTTGATTCCCATATATTTATGTATTCAGGATTCAATTCGTATCCTACAAATTTTCTTCCAGACTTTTCAGCGGCGAGTGCAGTAGTTCCAATACCCATGAATGGATCGAGTATAGTTTCATTTTCGTATGTATACATTTCTATACATCTTCTGGGTAGTTCAATTGGGAAAGGTGCCGGATGTCCAGCTCTTTTTGCTGATGCTGCAGGAAATTTCCAGATACTTTTGGTCAGGTCTAAGAAATCATCCCTACTTATTGTAGATTTTCGTCCCAGTATTTTGGGTCTCTCAAACATGCCTTTCGAGAATACTAATATATACTCGTGGATGTCTCGAAGGGTTGGATTAGTAGCCGATAACCAGCTTCCCCAGGCAGTGGATGAACCAGAGCTTGAACCTTTATCCCATATGATTTGCCCTCTCATAAGTAATCCTAGTGAAATCATGTCTTGAGTGATGTAAGTTGCTAATGGTATGTATGGCTTCCTACCTATATTTGCTAGATTAATGCATAATCTGCCTCCTGGTACTAGGACGCGGAGTACTTCGGACATAACTCTGTTTAGGAATGATCTGTATTCAGATAATGTCATGTCTTCATCGTATATCTTGCCAACATTGTATGGAGGAGATGTTACTGCCAGATGGATACTATTATCTGGTAGCTCTTGCATGGACTCACTCGACTTGCAGAATATCTTGTTGATTACAGTTTTAGGTATAATCTGCTCCTCATAGACTATTGAGGCAGGCTTGTTTACATCTTGGTGAATTCTACTTGCATAGAATCTGCTAGAGTCATGGCTACTACGACCAGCAGATCCGTAATTACTTGTTTTAGTTTGTTTCTTACTCAAGATATTTTTAGATAATATTATATTGATATATGTCACAGCCTATGTGGGCTTTTTGGCCTCCAAATAATTATACCTAAAATCTGGGAGTAATTCCTTATAACAAATGGAGTTGGTATGGCATAATGTATGATTATATCTTGATCTAGAGACGAACTGAGTTTGGAGGATACATTGAGTGAACAGATCGATCAGACTAACGGAGATAAAGTTACTGGAGGGCAG
This sequence comes from Chloroflexota bacterium, assembly GCA_002717805.1. GTDB lineage: Bacteria > Chloroflexota > Dehalococcoidia > Lucifugimonadales > UBA2985 > UBA2985. The sequence continues at coordinate 1,317 of PBBS01000015.1, forward strand.
GCTCTAATAAAATCTTTGTACAATGAGGGTGTAAGAGTTGTTTTTGGAGTACCAGGAGTGCAGATGTATCATGCTGTTATGCCTATTCTAGAATATCCAGACATGCAATTTATAAATACTAGACATGAACAGTCAACGACCTACATGGCTGACGGGTATGCTAGATCCAGTGGTAATATCGGTGTAGCCATGGTTGTTCCTGGTCCTGGCCTCCAGAATGCCTCTGCTGGCATTACAAATGCTTACTCCGCTTCGTCGCAAGTTCTGGTAATTGCCGGTCAGATTGATAGAGATAAGATATCAAAAAATATTGGTGTCCTACACGAGATCAATGATCAATTAGATATTGTTCGGCCTATTACAAAATGGCAATCCAGGATTATGTATGCAGAAGATATTAGCGGAGGCGTTCAGAGGGCATTTTATGAAATGAAGACAGGTCGACCTAGGCCAGTGGAAATTGAGATCCCTCCTGAAGCACTTGCAGAATTTACTGAAGATAATACTTATGAACCCTTGATAATACCTAATATGATAATTGATGGGTCTTCTGTGGAAGAAGCGGTATCCATACTAGCAAATGCGGTGAATCCTGTTATATGGGCTGGAGGTGGAGTACATCTAGCGGATGCCTCGGATGAACTATTAGCAGTGGCTGAATATCTACAAATACCGGTATTAACCACACCGGAAGGTAAGGGTGCAATATCAGATAGAAATTATTTGTCTTTAGGGACTCCTCAAGGTAGGTCGACAGGAGAGAGCAAAGACCCTCTCAGAGATTTTCTGTACTCTTGTGACGTGATATTGGCAGTAGGCACTAGATTCGCCACTGCTAGGGCGGCAGAATCCCAAAAAGTCATTCAGATAGATGTAGATCCTGAGGAAATAGGCAGGAATCACGATAGAACAACTCCAATAGTAGGTGATGCCAAATTGGCTCTAGATCAATTACTCCATAGTCTAAAGAGTGTAGCTTCCCCTAAGGTCTCCAGGCGTGATGAATTTGAGAGTATTAGGAACGCTAGGATTCACGATACAGCTGGACGGGTAGAACCTCAGGCATCTTTGGTTGATGCTCTTAGACAAGGCATTCCAGACGATGGGATATTGGTTACAGATATGACTATAGTTGCATACTATGCTAGGGCGCATTTCCCAACTTATATGCCTCGAAGTTATATCACTTCTTCCTATACAGGAAACCTTGGTTCCGCTTTCCCGACTGCTCTCGGAGTCAAAGTCGCTAACCCTCAAAAGGCGGTTATCTCCATATCTGGGGACGGAGGTTTTCTATTTAATTCTCAAGAATTGGCAACTGCCGCACAATTTGGTATTAACGTAGTAGCGATTGTTTTTAACGATGGTGCATATGGAAACGTCAAGAGAGACATGAGAGATTTATTTCAAGACACATCGCTTGGAGTGGAACTTCAAAATCCAGACTTTATGAAATTAGCCGAAGCTTACGGAGTAGAGGGTATGCGAGTACGAGAAGCTCAGGACTTGTCAGTTGCCATAGAAACAGCAATTAATCTCAACAAGCCTGTGTTGATAGAGGTTCCAGTTGGCGTTATGCCTAACCCATTCTAGAGGGCAAATTAAGAAGGATATATATGTTAGTACTCGGTTTCCTGATTAGTTCAATATTGGCATTCCTGGGTGGGAGCTGGATATCATCCTACTTCAAGCGAGAGACTTTTGGTTCTATAGGACCGTATATCTCCGTCGCACTTGGTATATCTTGTTTGCTGTTCGCATACCTTGTAGCATTAGGTGGATACAGGAATATGGGGATTATATTCATTGTACTATTTGCTGTCCCGTGTTTGATAACTGGCATTAGACAGATATTCAGTCAAGTCATTCGATAATTTACATCTGTGAGAATAATATTAGCGAGTAATTTGTCTGTAATTTAGGCTTTACGATAAACTACACATGATAGCGAAAAATATACGGAAAAATATTATGCAATTGACTGGGCCTGTGCATTTAGTTACTATGTATTAATCAAGAGATTTTGAAAGAGAGGTGACGAATGCCGAAACAATCCCCGGTTCCCGAAGAGGTGGACCAAGGTTTTTGGGATGCCTGTAACGAAGATAGGCTGGTTATACAAAACTGTACAGCTTGCGATAGACTACAACAGCCACCGTTAGCGACATGCTTTCAATGCGGTTCAGGGGCTAATCTAGAATGGAAAGAGATGAGCGGTCGTGGATTCGTGTATACCTACGCTGTCATGTACGATACGCCAGTTCCTCTACTTTTCGATGATCAGCCATTTAATGCCGCTGTAATTGGGTTGTTGGACGATAATGGGAACGACTCTGGGATCAAATTATTATCACACCTACCAGGAACACCATTGGACGATGTGCCTATAGATGCACCTGTGATGGTGGAATTTGAAGTTACTCAAGGCACTGGTCAGAAAGTTCCTGAGTTCAGAGTAGTAGGATAGGTTTCTCACACTACTAGAAGACATGATAATAAATATATAACGGAGGTAAATTAATGGCACCAGAAGTTAAAGAAATGCCGGCAGATTGGTTTAGAACTGAAGAAGGCATTGGTGTTTGGGAAGGAAGAGCAAAAACTGTTGCTGTTGGAGTAGGGGTATCTCCTACAGACCGACGATGGGATAGTGATCCACAGACAAGTCTCGGGTCCTACGCTTTAATAGCTGCTAGAAGGGCAATAGAGGACGCTGGCGTTGCACCTGACCAGATTGATGGTTTGGTGGTAGTGCAAAGCACCACTACTGGAAGGGCAGGATGGCCTCAACCCTGGCCAGACGGTCGAGATGTACCAGCTGAAATGGCTGCTGCGTTCAAACCTACGGACGATGATAGGGATGGTATAGCCCAGCTTAGTGCACAATGGGTAATGAATAACCTGCCGGAGCTGAGTAATCTCAAGTTTGTAATGCACGCTCCAGGTGACACAGCACCAGCACTTGTAGCTGGTAGCGAGGGCATAGTACGTGGCCTCGCCAATACTGTTCTTGTTATCAGGGGATGGCATAACTTCTCGGGTAGATATTATGTAGGACAGGGTGCTGCTCGTGGTGACACAATAACGGGTCCTGAGAAATGGACTACAGGCTGGGGAGTTGTTGGAGTGTACCCAGAGGCCACAAGGTTTCAGAGATATTTGCACAAGTATGGTCAACAAAAAGAAAAGATGGCCAACTTTGTTGTGAACTCGAAGAAAAACGGTCTTAATTTCCCTGAAGGTTTCTTTGCACAGAATCGACCGGGGGATGTGGTGAGCAGAGAGGATTATCTGAATGCAAGGTGGCTAGCTAAACCAGCCAATCTGTATGATGCTGATATGCCTATTATGTGTGTGTCATCCTTCTTATTAACTACGCCAGAACGGGCAGCAGATATGAAACAGAAACCAGTTTACATTTTGGGACATGCTCAATCTACTGTTAGGCCAAGAAGCCTTCAGCATACTTTGGAAGAAAGTGAAGAGGGCGCTGCAAGAATGGGCAGACTCTATCAGGAAGCTGCAGGAATAAGCGTTAATGACTTGTCCTTCGAGAATATGTATGATGGNTACGGTATGTTCCATGTACTGCACTTGGAGGGTCTTGGTGGCTANGCAGGCATAGGTAGAGGAGATGCCTTGGAATACTTCGAGACNCAGGACATCAGCAATGATAGCAAATATCCCATATCTCCAAGTGGAGGTAACATTGGGAGTGGCAGGACGAGGTTCTGGCTACATATTGACTCTATACAGCAGATCCAAAATAGAGCAGGTGCCAGGCAGATGAAGTTCCCAGCTGAGGTTGGGATATCCGCTGCTACATTCCCGCATAGCGGAGTGTCCTTGGTTTGGTCAGGATCACCTGACTAAACAGCTATGGATATCTTGTAATAGCATTCATGAAATAAGGGGAGCCATACTTAGATGGCTCCCCTTATTGTTTTATATAGGTCAAGCTTGACGATTGTGCAAAACATATAATGTCAGTGAGCTAACTTAATGTACTTAATTCTATTATCTCTGCTTGCCTAGTTTCTTTGGATAAATGCAATATAGCCACCTGGCCAAGTCGCATATAGTTTTTCGGTAAAGTAGGACTACCAGGATTCACAAATAGAACTCCGTCATGTTCCTCTATCATAGCTTCAAGCGTTCGCCCGAAGATTACTATATTGACATCAGTCCCAAATACACTTCTTACGTTACTGGGTATAGTTCCGTCCGGGAAGTTTTTTGCTGCAATTATACCTGGCATTACATCGTCATTGAGGCTATGTAGATCTAGGCTATTTACCATTCCTATTGTATATCCTTCTAGTTGCAATACTTGTTGCTCAGCTATCCTATTGTCACCCATACTTTCTAATCCATAAGGCGATGAAGACTCCATTTGGAAACCGGGGATTCTGCCTACAGCTTTGACAGGAGCAATCTTCTCAAGCCAATCTAGGACTCGGGTAGCTTGTATTCCTCCTGCATGAAGAATCATGTCTACGCCTTCAAAGGCGCGTGCCACTTCTTGTGGTACTTCTGCTGCAACGCTGGGTATACGTGTGTCTGAAAGAATTCCTATTTTCATCAGTTTCTCCTAAACCTATCAATGATGGTTTCTATCTTGCAGTTGGCTTTATATATGGTAGCACTTGGAGGATTTTATTAGCAACAGAAGCTAGGCTACTGTAATAACCACTCAGTTGAACTATTTTACTATAGACTATAGGGTAAGTGGGATCGCATTGGAAGGGCTTTATATAATACGGCGGAGGGAGTGGGATTCGAACCCACGATACACTTGCGCATATAACGGTTTTCAAGACCGTCGCATTCGTCCACTCTGCCATCCCTCCTAGTTCCGGTCCCTTATACTACAATTATCATATCTTCTAGTCAAAGCCATAGTTATATTATCCAGTGAGATCTTCGACATGGATTTTCTCTAGTTCTCCGTAATGGCCATTTTGATAACTGTTGTCTAAAGATTCTGCCCATATATATCTTACATCCTGCCATTCGATCGGAAATTGCGGATTGTTAAAGAAGGTCTTTACAGCATTGAAGTGTTCGTCAGCATCTACATATCCAAGCATCTGAAAATTATTGTATATGTTTCCACTTTTTGCTAGGAAATCACCTTTCATATCAGCCATAATTAAGTAAGTTGTCATATTTTATATCTCCATTTATGTATAGGTGTGATACTAATTACTTTCCTGTAATACATTTGACTGCACCCGCGGTTCTTTCCATGTCATTAGAAATACAATTGTCATAGCAAAAGTCACAAAGCCGGTGAATCTAAACACTGCTTCGATTGTTGTTATTGAAGCCAAGATACTTCCCCCTACGGATCCTACCAGGAGTCCGAATACTAACATAGCATTTGCAAAGCCCATCAACGTGCCGTGGCCATATTGGGTTCCAAGGTCGGTAGTTATTGCTAATGATGCAGGTAGTGCAGTACTTTCTCCGAGTCCAAGTAAAAGGAAAAAGATTAAGAGTACGATGACGGTATCAGATGATGGTATTAGGCTTGTCGCTAGTGCCAGCATCAATCCACCTGAGAAGACCAATCGCTGTCTTGGCATAGTGTCTGCTAATTTGCCTAGTAGAGGTTGCAGTATACTGGAAAGTATAGGTCTAGAACCAATTACTAGCCCCACGGTCGTTGCAGTTGCCATGAGTTTGTCAGTCATGAAGATAGCAATGAACGTCATAACTGCACCTAAGCCTATTCCAAATGAGAGATTGAATATGAACAATGATATGGTGGTTTGGTTGCTCAACATTTCATACAATGAAGGTATATCATGATTTTCGTCAGCGCCGTACGCTTTTTCCTTCGGCATCAGGAATATATAGGCTAGTAATGCAACTGATGCGGCAATGGACATAGATATGAAAGCTGACTCCGCTCCCAATGTGTCCTTTATGACTCCTCCTATTAAAGGCCCTATACCGAATCCACCTGTGAATGACACCATGAATAAACCCATGTATTTACCTTCTTCTGACTTTGGTGACAGGATACCTATAGTTGCTAATGCGGAAGGGAACATGAAGGATGCGCCTAGTCCCATTGCCATTCTCAATAACGCTACCATTTGGTAAGTCGACGCTAACGATAAAGCAACGCCTATAAGTATGTATATCGATAATCCAGCTATTATGAATTTGCGCCTTCCTAGTCTGTCTCCAAATCTGCCCACGATTGGAGTTAATGGGGTTTGTATTATTGCAAAACCGGAGAAAGATAGCCCTAGCCAAATACCAGATGCTCCTAAATCTCGTACGAAGACAGGGAGTATTGGAACAACCATACCTAGGCCACCGGCTATTACGAACATGGATAGCCACAATATGACGAATCCTCGGATTCTTTCTCGGGCTTCTTCTTTACGGTCCATAGCCATGATTTAAAGATGTTAACATGGGTTGTTTATCAGTAACAGTGTAATGGAGGGATTGTATTCGATACAGATTTCTATTCATTATTGTCTGATATGTGACTATATTGATGATCAGGTAATTGACCATAAAATACCTTTAATATATTATCTTGTTTGCGATGAAAATATTAGGTATTGAGACATCATGCGATGAAACTGCTATCTCATTAGTAGAAGATGGACGTAGCATAATGTCTAATGTTATTGCATCCCAAGTTGAGATTCATGCACGATATGGAGGAATAGTCCCAGAAGTAGCCTCGAGACAACATATGCTCGAGATAGTACCTACGCTTAGATCTTCGCTTGATCAAGCAGATACTGATGTGAGTGCATTAGACGCTATTGCCGTGACCAATGGCCCAGGTCTAGCTGGGGCGTTACTGGTTGGGGTGAATTTTGCAAAAGCTATATCTTTTGGCCGAGATTTGCAGTTGATAGGAGTAAACCATTTAGAAGGGCATATATATGCTAATTGGTTAGAAGGTAGAAACCCAGAGACAGAAGCGGGTTTTCCACTTATATGCTTGATAGCCTCAGGTGGACATACAGATTTAGTTTTGATGAGTGGCCATGGTTCATACAGACTTCTTGGGCGCACGCGTGATGACGCTGCGGGAGAAGCTTTTGATAAAGCAGCAAGAGTACTGGGATTGGGTTTTCCAGGCGGGCCTGCAATACAGAAAATAGCTGAGGCAGCGAAAGGAACTGAGATATTACCTAGGGCGTGGCTTAGAGGTACATATGACTTTAGCTTCAGTGGTATAAAGACTGCCTTACTTAACAAAGCCAAAGAAACTGGGATATATCCTTCTAGTGACAAAAGGGAATATGATAAGGAATTCGTCGTGGAGATAGCAGCTGCATTTCAATTATCATTGGCAGAGGTTATGGTTGCTAAGACTATAGATGCGGCAAGAGAATACAATTGCAAGGGTATATTACTTGGAGGTGGAGTTGCTGCCAATTCTGTACTACGCCAGATGTTCAAGGACAAGGCTGAATTACACTTATTCATACCATCACCAAGATTATGCACGGATAATGGAGCAATGATAGCATCATGTGCTTATTTTATGTCTGAGGGTGGTAGAGGCCATATCGACACTGTAGATATGGATGTTAATCCTAGCTTAAAACTCGGCATAGACTAGCTTAAATCAAGTATGTCGTGTGTCAGATATATATCTGTCTTGGTCAGATGAGTCAGTTAACAGCTCATGATTCTTGACTGAAACCACTGTAGTATTCTTTACGCTAAAACAAGCATTTACAAATTCCAGAGCTTGTTCGCGTTGATTTTTCTTGTATGGCATACGAAGGGATATGTTGTTAGTAAATACAGAAATGTTTTCATATTGAAGCTTATTCCTCGAGTCAACCAATAGGTATGCTGCGCATATTCCTAGAACTAATGCTATAGTTAGAGCTATAGCCATAATTTGTATTATATAAATGCTGGATAGAGCACCTGCTATCATCAGCCATGGTCTTGCTACCACTTTCCAGTGATCACGCTCTTCACCCACGGTTATTCTATCGATATCATTTATGCTGATGAATGTAAGCGCTTCCGGTTGTTTTGATCTTGATAGTATTACTAATCTTTTGGTCGTAAGTAGTAATATGTTCTTATATGATGCACCTTTTTGTTGGTCTTCTACATCGTCAGGCAGTACAGATATTATAGATTCACCTTCTATTAATTCTAAATTGATTATATCTTCCTGTGTTGTTGACATACTTGTATCAGGGCAATTCACATAATTCAATCAATGGACAGATCTAATTAGTTCGTATGGTATTAATACAATCCAATCCTTTGATATTGATATATATAAGATTACCATAAACTGATAATATATGGAGTGATATGAACCATATGGATAGGCAAATTAGAGTTGCGATCTTGGGCTGCGGCACAATAGGGTCTGAACTTGCTACATTCATAGATTCAGATGAGTGTCAACAGGCTCAAGTTTCAGCCTTATATGATCTAGATCAATCTAGGTCTATCTCATTGAGGAATAAATTATTATCTAATCCTAGAGTTACTGAATCTATTGAGGAGATACTTCTTGACGCTGATGTATCTCTAGTAATAGAGGCTGCTGGCCCTGATGCAATTCAGTCATACTCTAAGGACATAGTTTTAGCTGGTAAACACCTTATGGTTATGAGTGTCGGCGGTCTTTTACATGGGGATATATATGCAGAATTAGATAGTATTGCCTCAGAATCGGGGTCTCAGATTTTTGTCCCATCAGGAGCGGTAGGTGGTATAGATGCTATAAAGGCATGTAGAGATCAATTGGATGTCGTTATTTTAACTACTAAGAAACATCCAGATACAATCTTAGACATATCAGTGGGCAATATAAAAAAAGACTCTGACAGAAAATATCCCAGAGAGATATTTTACGGAACGGCCCTGGATGCAGTTAAGAGGTTTCCGTTTAACATAAATGTCGCTGCTACTATCAGTCTGGCTGGTATAGGTCCTATACGCACTATGGTAAAGATCGTAGCGGACCCTCAAGTTTCTGGTAATGTCCATGAAATTTATGCAAGTGGCAGCAGTGGGATTATGCGTTTTACAATGGAAAATATTCCGCATCCTGAGAATCCTAGAACAAGTTATATGGCGGTACTAGCAGCTATAGAAACCATGAAACATTCGTCAGGTAGAGGGATCAGGATTGGTACTTGATAAGCTTTGTAATATAAGGAGTATGGTATGCCTATAGTTAATATCAACGGAGCAGATATATTCTATGAAATGGTAGGATCCGGGCCAGCCATTGTATATGTCCACGGAGGCTATGGCGGAGCATCTTCTACAGTATCTCCGAGAGAGGAACAATGGGTTGGCAAGTTTAAGAATTCGTATACAGTAGTAACTTACGATAGACGGTCTGCAGGTAGGTCAGAATATACGAATACTGAACATACACTAGATGTGTTTGTTCAGGATCTTAGAGAGTTGATAGAACGATTAGGAATAGAAAAACTCATACTAGTAGGGTCTTCTGCAGGTGGACCTATAGCTTTGAAATATTCCATTAAATATCAAGACAGTCTAATAGCACTAGTATTACCTAATACTAGTGCTAGGGTATGGAATCATCCTGGACGAGTAGATGCGGAATTAGAATTGGACCGTAGATATGGTCTGCTGAAGGAACATGGCCCAGAGGGGACATTTGATATCTTGAATAATGAAGATATAGATGCAAAACCATTTTACCTTCTGAATGTTGGGCCTAATCCGAGGCCTCCAGGAATAGCGAATATGTTAGCTGCAAAGGAATTGGAAGCTAAGAAACTTATCAATGGACTTAGCAGAGAAGATAAGGTCTCATATTACATAGGAGAATTACGCAACCAAGCGGCATACATAGGTTCAGACCTGAGAGATTTATTGTCTGATATAAGACTTCCGACATTCCTGGTACATGGTGATATGGACACTCAGGTTCCATATGAACTTGGCAAAGAACTTTCAGATCATATATATGGCTCAGAATTTGTCACAATCACCGGTGCGGGGCATGGGATCATGCAGTGGGATGAGGCAACTTCAGCCATAAAGGATTTCTGTGACAGAATCACTTCTCAAAACTAATTATAATCAGAGTTATGTTAATTTCCCTATGCTATAATCGGCAGGGTTAAGAATCCATATATTATGTGAGGAGTCTCGATAAATGACCGTGAACTATGATGAACTTAAAGTATTCAGTGGTAGCGCTAATCCAGGATTGGCTAAGGATGTGTGCGATTATCTAGGCATACCACTTGGGGATGTATCATTATTCAAGTTTAGTAACGATAATACATTTGTCCAGTACAAAGAAAATATTCGGCAAAGAGATGTATTTATAATACAGCCATTCGCTAGTCCTGTGAATGATTCGATTATGGAATTGCTTATCATGATAGATGCAGCTAAGAGGGCTTCTGCTGGTAGGATTACCGCAGTCATACCATACTATGCCTACGGCAGAACTGATAAGAAAGATCAACCTAGAGTTCCCATAACTGCGAGATTGGTGGCAGATTTATTATCCGTTGCAGGTGCAGATAGAGTACTAACTATTGATCTACATGCAGGACAGATACAGGGCTTCTTTAATATGCCTGTAGACGAATTGACCGCTTTACCGATTTTGGCTAGACATTTTAAAGAGAGAGGGCTTTCGGAAGATATGGTGGTGGTTGCAGTCGACATAGGTATCAGTAAAAGGGCTCGCGACATGGCTGCTAGACTAGGAGTTCCTCTTGCAATAATTGAGAAACGTCGAATAGGCAATGAGGAGGCGGTGGAATCCCTGAATATCATTGGTGAAGTCCACGGGAAAGTAGCTTTGACTTTTGATGACGAAGTAGATACAGCCGGAACATTGACGGCTGCGGCAGAAGCATTGAAGAACGCTGGTGTGAGTGAAATATATTCCTGTGTTACTCACCCTGTATTGTCAGGACCGGGAGTAGAAAGAGTCGAAATGAGCCCAATAAAGGAGTTGGTTGTAACTGACACTTTGCCAATTACGAAAGAAAAGAAGAATGGGAATATAACAATATTATCTGTAGCATCCTTACTAGGTGAGGCTATAAGTCGCATACATGAAGGTTTGTCAGTAGGTGAAATGTTTGAGTAGGCGATTGGAGAGATATGTTTGGTAAGGTTCTTGGTTTCTTGGTGGACTCGAATGAGAAAGTTTTAAAGAAGATCCGACCGATAGTTGATGATATCAATTCACTCGAAGAAGAGTGGTCATCACTTTCCGATGCAGATCTTTTGTCAAAAACAGATGACTTTAGGAATAGGATTGCCAATGGCGAGAATCTTGATGACTTGCTCCCAGAGGCATTCGCATCAGTTAGGGAAGCAGCGAAGAGGACACTTGGCCAGAGACATTTCGATTCTCAGATGATGGGTGGCATCATACTTCATCAAGGTAAGATAGCTGAGATGAAAACGGGTGAAGGTAAGACACTGGTCGCGACTTTGCCAGTGTATTTGAATGCCTTGACCGGATCAGGTGTTCATCTAGTCACAGTTAATGATTATTTGGCCAGAAGAGATACTCAGTGGATGGGGCCAGTGTATAAGATGTTGGGCCTGTCAATCGGATGTTTACAACATGATTCCTCTATTTTGTTCGACGAGGAGTTTGAGAGTGATATTGACGGATGGAATAAGCTGAGACCGGTCAATAGGAGAGATGCATATAACGCAGATATTACGTATGGTACTAATAATGAGTTTGGATTTGATTATCTCAGAGATAACATGGTCGTTGAAACCGAACAACAGGTCCAGAGGGGGCATAGCTATGCCATAGTAGATGAAGTCGATAACATACTAATTGATGAAGCTAGAACTCCTTTGATAATAAGTGGCCCGGCGCAAGAATCCACGAAATTGTATGCGACTTTTGCCAGGCTTGTACCTAGATTGATTCAGGGTCAGGATTATACGCTTGACGAAAAACTTAGGTCTATAACGTTGACTGATGCTGGTATAGCCAATATGGAAAATGCACTTAATGTTGGCAACCTATATGACCCAGAGAATTTTATTCTCACCCATTACATAGAGAATGCGCTAAGAGCCCAAGTTATATATCAGCGCGATAGGGAATATGTGGTAAGGGATAAAGAGGTTGTAATAGTAGATGAGTTTACTGGAAGATTGATGCCAGGACGTAGATACGCAGACGGTTTACATCAAGCAATAGAGGCTAAGGAAGGAGTTCGTGTCCAGAGAGAAAGCGTTACATATGCCACTATAACTTTACAGAACTATTTTCGCATGTATGAAAAGTTGTCCGGTATGACTGGCACAGCAGCAACTGAAGCTGAAGAGCTGGAGAAAATATATAAACTAGAAGTAGTAATTATCCCAACAAATAAGCCAATGCTTAGGGATGACTTTATAGACGTTGTATACCCGAACGAAAAAGCAAAATTCAATGCCATAATTCGGGATATAGAAGAAATCAATAAAACTGGGCGACCTATTTTGGTTGGAACCGTATCAATTGAAAAATCTGAAGCTATAGCGGCTATGCTAAAAAGGAAGGGAATTAAGTGCCAGGTATTGAATGCTAAACAACACGAACTTGAGGCGACAATAGTAGCTCAGGCAGGCAGCCCTGGAGCTGTCACTGTTGCTACCAATATGGCTGGACGGGGAACTGACATAATACTAGGAGGAAATCCTTTAGGTGCAGATATTGATAGGGAAAAATGGGAGAGTGATCATAAATTCGTACTAGATATTGGGGGACTGCATATAATTGGGACAGAAAGGCACGATTCTAGAAGGATAGATAATCAACTTCGTGGTAGGGCAGGTAGGCAGGGGGATAAAGGTAGCACAAGATTCTATATGTCACTCGAAGATGACCTTATGAGGAGATTTGGTGGTGATAGAGTTAAAGGGGTTATGAAGTGGGCTGGTTTGGGTGAGGATTCCCCTATAGAGAATGGTTTGATAAATAGATCTATAGAGTCGGCTCAAACTAAAGTCGAAGGTCATCACTTTGATATGCGTAAACATCTGGTGGAATACGATGATGTAATAAATGCTCATAGAGATCTTATATATTCGGAGAGGCGCAAGATTCTTAGTGACAGTGATTTGAAGTCCAATATAAAGGACATGATTTATGCTGAGATCTCGGAAATGGTCGGTACACACCTGACCGGCGAGTACAGTGATGACTGGGATACTGATGCATTCATAGCAGAACTGGGAACGATATTTGATGTTCCTGAAGACATAGCTCCAGCGAATTTACATAACTTGCATAAAGATGAAGTTATAGATAAATTGATCGCTCATTCCGATTATTTATACTCCGAGCGCGAGGATAAGTTTAGCTCTGAGTCTACAAGGACATTGGAAAAACTTGCTATGTTGAGAACAATAGACTCACTATGGGTGCAGCATTTAACGTCTATGGAAAACTTAAGGCAGGGGATAGGATTACATGCCTTCGGTCAGAGAGATCCTCTAGTTATGTATAAGAAAGAAGGTCATGATATGTTTCAGAACCTTCTAAAAACTATTCAGCATGATATAGTTCATACAATATATCACGTTGGGGTTGATAATAGTGAAAGTAAAAGTAATAGGACCAGATCAGTTAGTCGACGATCAAATGATACTGTTACAAGCGAAGTTGCTTCCAAGCAACTCCAGAAAGAAGCTGCTTCTGATATTTCTTCGAAGAAAATTGGTCGCAATGATCCTTGTCCCTGTGGTAGTGGCAAGAAATATAAGCGATGTCATGCGATTGCCTCATGAAAAAGCCTTAAGATCGGGTTACAGGTTTTAGAGTGATAGGTCATAAAAATTGGCCAAAAGACTGGCACTAGTTTAGTTGCTCGTAATATACAATCCACCTGAAAGCGAATTTCATTATTTGAGTAATCAATCGAAGATATTAGATCCTAACGCACTTAGGGCTATTAAGCACCTTAAGGAATCCATTGTTGCAGGTGTCAATTGGATTTCTGCATTGCTGGAATCTATAGAAATGTGGACTCTACCCGAGGAAGAGTACAGGGGAAGGCATTACAAATATGTAATTGCAGGTGAAGCATTCGATTGGTTGGTTTTGGCAGAGAGATTGCTTATAGAAGTGGAAGGGCTAATATCAGAAGAAGATTCTACAGCACTGTTGTTCCATGGTGATATAGGATCAGATTTGACTTCCAATGACTTTAAACGGTTACTTGGTTCCAATAAGTACAGTGCCTATTTAAATTACTGGTATGGAATAGTTGTGGAAGAAGCTTTACTTAGATCTATGGAACAAGAAGAGGTTAAGAGGTCTATTAGTTCAGGACTGAATGGTAGTCGAAACATAGCTGAGAGGGCCTTCAATAGGCTCTATGGTGTAGAACAGAAGGATCTACTTAAGAAATTCATTATGGATAATCCTAAGGTATCACGTAAGAAAATGACTTTGACAGAGTCCAAGGAATTCACTTACTGGTTATTTAAATATAGGCTGGCCAATAGTGATGGTTCTAGAATTGCTAGCGACACACGTAAAGCCATTGGGTACCTTGAGAAGCAAGGAATTAAGGGTTTCTGAACTAGTATTATCTAGATATAATTAATTACAGGCTTAGTTGAGCTATGTATTGGTCTATACGGTCTTTTCTTTCCTTCAATGCCGACAATCTTTCTCTCTCTTTTTCTACCACTTCTTCTGGTGCCTTAGATAAGAATTGAGCGTTATTAAGGCGCCCACTCAGACTTTGGATATTCTTCGTGCATTCTTCTGCTTCGCGAGATAAGCGGTCCTTCTCAGATTTTGTGTCTACGAGTCCTTGCAGAGATATGAGGATTGTTGCCCCATTTAATACTATGGTTGCAGTATTGTCTAGAGAAGCAATTTCTCCATCCGACACCTGAAATATTAATGGTTCTGTACGGGCCAAGTTTTCGATCGTCTGACGTTGATCTTCTAATGAGTATTCATTTTCTGCAGTTTCGATTATGCTCGCGACAGCTACATTTGTTGGTATTTTGAATTCTGCTCTTACGTTTCTTATAGATCGGACTACGTCGATTAATAGGTTTATTTGACTTTCCGCTCTATTGTCAGTAAGTGATTCATCAGGTTCTGGATATTGTGAGATCACTACAGCGGGTCCCATAGTATCATTTGTGTCTATTCTAACTTTGAGAGTTTGCCACAATTCCTCAGTGATGAACGGTAAGAAGGGGTGCATTAGTCTTAAACATTGCTCAAGAACATGTACTAGTGTAGGCATAGGGGAATCTGGCTCCATAGATCTTAGCCTTATCTTTGCCATCTCAATATACCAGTCACAGAATTCATTCCAGAAGAAGTCGTGAGCTTCTCTTTGTGCCTCTCCGAACTGAAAATCTTTGATGTATTGATTTACGTCTGCAGTGACTTTGTTTAGCCTACTGATTATCCATCTGTCATGTGTATGGGTTGTACCAATAACATCCAATCCGTCTTCCAATGGATTGTCCTCGAGCAAAGTAAGAACAAATCTGGCTGCATTCCATACTTTGTTTATAAAATTGCGACTTGCAGCTAGTTTGGATTGGCTTAATCTCATATCGTTGCCAGGGGCATTTCCAGTAGTTAGGGCAAATCTGAGTGCGTCTGTTCCGTAGTTATCGATAGCATTTATGGGGTCTATTACGTTACCCCTAGTTTTACTCATCTTTATGCCATGCTCGTCCCTGATAAGGCCACTAAGATATACGTGACTGAATGGTATTTCCCCTGTGTTCTCTATTCCCATCATTATCATCCTTGCTACCCAGAAGAATAATATGTCATATCCTGTTTCCATTACGGCTGTCGGGTAGAAATAGTTGAAATCATCCGTGTTGTCTGGCCAACCCATTGTAGAATGTGGCCATAATGCAGATGAGAACCAGGTATCTAATACATCTGGATCCTGTAGAATCTCTGTAGATCCACAATACACGCATGTATCTGGTTTTGACATACCTACTATTGGATTCGCTTCCATACCAATTAGTATATGACTTGCTTTAGATTCTATATCTTCTTTGCTAATGCCAGAATTCAGCATATCTTGAAATGTAGAACTCTTGCTTGTGCCTTCTTTGCCTTTTACAGGTGTTATTACTTCTATCTTGGACCCAGAGCATTCCAGGCAATACCATGCTGGTATTCGGTGTCCCCACCACAATTGTCTGCTAATGCACCAATCTCTTATGTTTTCCATCCAATTTAAGTACACCCGTGAGAATCTTTCAGGGATTATCTTTATTTGACCATTAAGTACGACTTCCATGGCCGGTTGAGATATCTCATCTGTTCGCATAAACCATTGATTGCTAACCATTGGCTCAACTAATGTGCCACATCGCCCGCAGTGACCAACCGAGTGGTTGTATGGGTCCATTTGTTCCAGTTGGTTTGCAACCTCTAGATCCTCTAGTATCTTGTTTCTACAGTCTACCCTGTCCATTCCAATATATGGGCCGGATTTCTCGTTCATGGTTCCATCTAGGTTCATAACATTGATGAAGTCTAGGCCATGTCTTTGTCCCACCTCGAAGTCTACAGGGTCATGAGCAGGCGTTACTTTTAGTGCACCTGTGCCAAAATCTGGATCTACTGCCTCATCTCCAATTATTCTTATTGGACGATTTATTATAGGTAACAAAACGTTCGAACCAATAAGAGCTTTGTATCTGTGGTCGTCTGGATTTACAGCTACAGCTGTGTCTCCGAGAAGAGTTTCTGGCCGTGTAGTTGCCACGATAAGATCTGTATTCTGGTTCTGCACTTGGTATTTAATGTGGTATAAAAAAGATTGTTCTTCTTGATGATCAACCTCCAAATCTGATAGGGCAGTCGAACATCTGGGACACCAGTTAATTATTCTTTCACCGCGGTATATAGATTGCTTTTTGTACATATTTACGAATGTGGTTTGTACCGCATGGCTTGGACCAGGATCTAGTGTGAATGACCTTCTAGTCCAATCGCATGATGCTCCAATTCTCTTATGTTGTTCGTCTATTGTGCTCCCGTAAAGGTTCACCCACTCCCAGACCTTTTCCAAGAATTTCTCTCTCCCAAGCTCCTGTCGTGTAAGGCCCTCTTGTGCGAGCGACCTCTCTACAACTACTTGGGTAGCTATACCCGCATGGTCTGCTCCTGGGAGCCACAAGGTGGAATCCCCCTTCATTCTGTGCCAACGGATCATTATATCTTCCAGTGTAGCTGTAAGTGCATGTCCTAGATGAAGTTCTCCAGTGACATTGGGAGGAGGCATCATTATTACGAAAGGCGTCTTATCAGGGT
Source organism: Chloroflexota bacterium (assembly GCA_002717805.1). GTDB lineage: Bacteria > Chloroflexota > Dehalococcoidia > Lucifugimonadales > UBA2985 > UBA2985. The sequence goes on from PBBS01000015.1 coordinate 18,613, forward strand.
CTATTTTAGGAGTGAAATAGCCGCCGTCTATCCACATTTGATAAAGTCTCTGTTCTACAGATTGAGAGTCATATGCTTTGGGTAGCTCTCTATTTTGGTAATTTGATTGCATCATGTTTCCTATTTACAGTTTGATTCAGAATTTGAATATCCAGATTTGGCCGATAGAACGCATGCTATTCTACCATCTAGTTATTTTAGGATAAAGCATTTACCAATAGTGTGGCTGTAATTGCACAAAACGTACATATAGATTAGCAATGTTGCAGATCTTAGTCACTACGTCTAGCAATGATCTTTTTAGCGTATCTTGCGAATGTCCTTACCCCAGTATCTGGATCTTCATCGAGACACGATAGAACGTCCAGGGATTCTCCTAATTGCATTATAGACCATGCGGCATTGCGTCTAACCCAAGCACTAGGGTCACGAAGCGATCTCAGGAGATCTGGCACTGTAGAGCTATTGCCCAAGATTCCTAAGGCATAATTAGCAGCACCTCTTAGATGTATATCAGGATCGTTGATAAACATCCTTGCCTGTTCCAGGTGGTCCTTGTCCCCTAATTTATAAAGGGCTCTGACTGCCGATATCCTCACACTTCTAGATTCGTCCTCCAACATTGGTATAAGGTCCATAGATTGAAGATCAGGACTTGGTCTTTTGGTTATTGTGTAGATTGACCATGCCCTGATTTGGCTGTCTTTATGTTTTAATAGGTTTAATAGGAAATCATTAGCGGCTGTTCCTTGGAAATTAGCTAATGCTTCGCTGGACTTTTCTCTCACCCATGGATCAATATCTCCCAACCCCGTGGATATTATTGGTAAATCTTGAGGATCTTGTATTCGGCCTAGAGCAAATATCACCCATCCCCGTACCCAAGAAGACTCGTTTTGGGCAATCTCACGTAGTACTGGGGCTGCATCGAAATGTACATATTGACCTAAACTAAAAGCTGCACATCCTGCAATATAGGGATCATCGTGTTTGAGCTGTTTAATTAATGTCTGGTACGATATTAATGAAGATTCATCTTTCATCTTAGTCTTGTATTAAGTGATGTGTGTGGCATTATTCGGATGCGATGGTTTTTGTGCGAGTAGTATAGAAAAGGCTCCTAACATATTAAGTATTGATAACCCTAAGAATGGTATGAAATAGCTTCCCTGTACATCGAATATATAGCCTGCAGCAATTGGAGCAAACATTGTTGCCAGGTTCATTGGCACTTGGGATACTCCAAAAATTGTCGCAAAGTTCTTCCTGCCAAAGTATTCCCCTCTTATTGAAGTAAGTAAAGGTATCCTTCCACCAAATCCTGCTCCGTATAATACAGCGAATAATATCGCTCCAGACATATTTGGGACTGTAGCAACCACAAACATTCCAAGAGCTTGAATTGTAACGAAAAATGCTATAAGTCTAGTTTTTGAGAGTTTGTCTCCAGCATATCCTCCTAGTAGTTGGAATATAACACCAACTACTGTGTATATGCTTACTATAACTCCAGAAAACTGCAGTGATATACCTATATCTGTTAGAGCTGGGATTATGTGGACAGATATTGTTACCGCTGAGACAGCTGAGAAACCATGGGCGGCAGTGATAGCCCAGAATGCCTTAGTTCTTAAGGCTTCCTTTACTGTGAAATCTATTTCATCCAGATTGATTGGTGACTCTGATTCAATTTCATTAATTTCGTGCTCGTCAATACCGTCTGGTTTTGATCCGTATTCTTCTGGTCTATTTCGGATCGCTGAGGATATGGGTATGGCGAGAATTAAAGCCCCTATCCCTATTACTAAAGATGTAGATCTCCAGCCTAAAGATACAATGCTAAATGTAAGTAGCGGTACTAGTAATCCTCCCAGGTTTATACCAGTCATCCCTATAGCCATTGCAGTGGTTCTCTTTCTAATGAACCAATTATTTATTGCTGCTATTAGGGGCATGAATCCACCTATGCCAGCTCCTGCAAATACTATTAGGAATGATATATAGAACCATAAAATACTATCTGTATAACTTAGGGCTACAAAACCAATACCAAGAATCAAAAGTCCAATTAAGACGGCCATTCTGCTCCCTAATGTATCTATTAGGTATCCCTCTATAGGACCCAATATAGCGCCTTCAGCCCTGCTTAGTGAGAAAGCCCCAGATAGTATTGTTCGACTCCAACCGAAATGCCTTTCCAGGCTTACAAAAAACGCTCCCAGGCCTTGGAATATGGGTGTGATGACAACTGACATAGTGAAGATCGTTATTGCTACCAACCACCATCCGTAAAATATAGGTTTTCGGTTTTTCAATTAATAGTTTCTCGATCACAGCGCCAGATGGATTACAAATATATTTATTGTGGCTCTTCGTGGCTGACCTATATTGTAGCATACGTATAATTTGCATTATAAATTGCGATATTTTTGCAGTTTGTAATGAATTAGTTTGATTTGGCATCTTTATCCGCTGCAGCATTATCCTTTATAATTGGGGGCAAGCATGGATGGGTCTATATATTAATAATCGAGGTTTTATATGTCAGATAGAAATCCGGAAGAAAAATTTGTCACGATAAATGGAGTAAACCTTCGTTATGTTGATTGGGGTTCCGACGGAAAGACAGCTATGATATGTCTTCATGGGCATACTAGCCAGTCTGGGATCTTCCGTGAATTTGCTGAGACTATGTCAGATTATTATCACGTTTATACATTTGATCAGAGGGGTCACGGAGGAAGTGAATGGGCTAGAGATGGATACGATAGGGAAAGGTTTGTAGAGGATTTGGGAGAGATAATCAATGAACTTGGACTTGAAAAGGTTATATTGGTTGGCCACTCGATGGGGGGCTGGAATTCTGTGTTATACACTCCTAAGAATCAAGAGGTGGTTGAAAAGATAATCCTTGTAGATATAGGGATGGAGCCAAGCGAACAGTCCATACTTATGAGAGGAAAGCGACCCCCCACACCTACGGAATTCAGCTCATTTGATGAGGCCTATAATTGGGCTAGGCAGAATAACCAATGGGCATCAGATGACAGGTTGAGACAAGACCTCGGAGAGAGGCTCGCAGAGGGTAAAGACGGGATATGGAAATGGAAGGCTGATCCGTTATTGTACAGCACTCCTCTGAGAGATATGGAAGACCCTGAGTCTGTAAAACGGTTATGGGATAGTTTTAGATCTATAACATGTCCTATATTAGAGGTGAGAGGTACCGAGAGTATTACTCTTTCAGATGAAGTTATAGATAAGATGATTCAGGCTAACTCAAATTTTGTGTCAGTAGATGTTCATGGAGCTGCTCATACCGTTAGCGTTGACAAACCAGAGGATTTCATAACTGTAACCAAATCATTCTTAGGTTTGAATCCGTGATGGGACTTGAATCGTTTAGATCTCAATACTTAACTTAATGGCGAATTTGTAAGAAACAGTCTTACAAATGCTTGAAATAGATTGTCTATCGTGATAGAGTTTGGAACCGTGGTGCGAGGGAGTTGTGAGGCGAGAAACTTAACATGACTAAGGTATGTTAATTGATAAATAATAGGCTGAGGACAATAGTATGGGCTCTTGCAAGTTTGCTGCTTGTGTCAGCTTTCGTTGCGTGTACCCCCGAACACCCACAATCTACATTTGATAGTCATGGCCCTGTTGCGGAAGCTCAGATGGGCCTGTTTAACTTGCTCACCTGGATTGTTTCCGTGGTATTCGTCCTTGTAACTGGTGGGCTACTATATACTGTATTCAAGTTCAGGGCTCGACCTGGTGCACCTCCGCCTCAGGATATTCATGGCAATACAAAACTTGAGATAGCATGGACAGTAATTCCTGTAATACTGTTGGCTGCGGTGGCAGTACCCACAGTCCAGAATCAATTCTACATTGCGGCACCCCCGGAAGGTGAGGATAAACTTGTCGTAAATGTGGTTGCTCATCAGTGGTGGTGGGAATTCGACTACCCAGATCTGGGTCTGTCTACTGCGAATGAGTTCCACGTACCAGTCGGTACTAATATAGAATTCAATATGACGTCTGAAGACGTCTTGCACAGTTTTTGGGTTCCTAAGCTTGCCGGTAAGATGGACATAATCCCAGGCAAGAACACTACTATGTGGTTTAAGGCAGACACTACAGATGCAGATCCTAGTACACCTGAGAAGGATTCCTTCTATGGACAGTGTGCAGAGTTCTGTGGTGTAGCACACTCTTGGATGAGATTTAGGGTCCATGTGGATGAACAGGACGAATTTGACGCATGGGTGGAACATGAGAAATCTAATGCGAAAGATCCTGAAACTGACCTTGAGAAAGAAGGATACCAACTATTCCTGACAAAAGGTTGCGTTGCATGCCATGCAATACAGGGACGCCCAGATGCAGTTGCATTAAGGGGTCCTAATCTTACTCACTTTGGCAATAGAAGCACGCTGGCGGCAGGTATAAAAGAAAATAACAATGAGAACCTAAAAGTTTGGCTGAAGAACCCTGATGACTTAAAAGGCGGTACAATAATGGCTAACGAGGCAGCTGTTTACATCAACCCTGACCTCGCTCTTAGCAATAGTGATCTCGATGCACTGGTGGCGTATCTTAGAGGATTGAAATAAAAGTAGGGAAGGTAATCTATGGCTTCTATATCTAATGTTCTGCGTAGACCTACCAGCACCACTGGAGTGTGGGGTTGGATAACTACAATAGATCACAAAAAGATAGGCATTATGTATGGAGTGAGTTCATTCACCTTCTTCCTAATTGGTGGACTTGAGGCTTTTCTTATCAGGCTTCAATTGGCTCGACCTGAACACGCAGTAGTTAGCCCTGAAATATATAGCCAACTGTTTACTATGCATGCGCTCACTATGATATTTTTGGGAGTTATGCCACTCAGCGCTGCGTTTTTCAATCTTGTAATACCGCTAATGATAGGTGCTCGAGATGTGGCATTTCCTAGATTAAATGCGCTTAGCCTTTGGATATTCATCTTAGGAGCCTTGATGTTCCAGTCAGGTTGGTTCTTGGGAGGTTCTCCAAATTCCGGATGGTTCGCTTATGCTCCTCTTACCAGTTCTACATTTAGCCCTGGTAATGGTATGGATTTCTACACACTTGGACTTGGAGTTCTGGGGGTTTCATCAGTCGCAGCAGCTCTGAATTTCATAGTAACTATAATTAATATGAGAGCTCCTGGTATGACTCTAATGAGGATGCCAGTTTTTGTATGGATGACACTTGTAACATCGATATTGCTAGTTACCGCGTTTCCTGTGATCACGGTTGGATTGATAGAGCTATTCTTAGACCGAAGGTTTGGATTCAATTTCTTTAACCCTGATGCAGGAGCTGATGTTGTTTTATGGCAGCATCTCTTCTGGGTCTTTGGTCATCCGGAAGTCTATATCTTAATACTACCTGCGATGGGCATAGTGACTGAAATACTACCTACGTTCTCTAAGAAACCGCTATTTGGCTATCCGGTGATAGTTTTCTCAGGTATAGCTATCGGATTTATGGGTTGGGCGGTTTGGAGTCACCATATGTTCACAGTAGGATTGGGACCTATAGCAAACTCGGTTTTCGCTCTTACGACTATGACAATAGCCGTTCCCACGGGTGTGAAGATATTTAACTGGATTGGTACTATGTGGGGCGGTAATATAGAGCTGAAAACACCGATGTTGTTTTCCATAGGTTTTATATTCCTGTTCATAATTGGTGGCTTAAGTGGAGTTATGCACTCAATTGCACCGTCAGATGCCCAACAACAAGACACATATTTCATAGTGGCACACATCCACTACGTTCTATTCGGTGGTAGCATATTCGCGATAATGAGTGGTATATACTACTGGTTCCCTAAAGCTTCAGGGCGTATGCTTAGCGAGAGTATTGGTAAGGTCAGCTTCTGGCTTATGTTCATAGGTATGAATGTAACCTTCTTTCCAATGCACTTCTTGGGCATGGACGGAATGCCTAGGCGTCAATATACATACGATTCTTCTTATGGATGGGATTTCTGGAATCTAGTGGCTACGATAGGAGTGTTTCTACTAGCCGCCGGAGTTATAGCATTCGTGCACAACTTCTTCAGAAGCCTCAGAAAAGGTGAAATAGCTGGTAATGATCCATGGGATGCTAGAACCCTAGAATGGTCAATTCCTTCGCCTCCTCCTGAATATAATTTCGCAGAAATTCCAATTGTGAATTCCAGAGATGCGTTCTGGGAACAGAAGCAACGCGGGGAAGCAGGAGAACAGGGGACTGGTGCCGGATACGGGGAAGAAGAGCATCATGATATACATATGCCCAGCCCGTCGTACTGGCCGTTGGTGATGGCCATTGGTTTAACTGCAGCTGCATATGGCATGCTGTACTCTTATCCTCTGGCTGCTCTAGGAGCATTTGTGACAATGGTAGGTATATATGCCTGGTCTATGGAACCAGTTACGGCGTCAGAAGATCATTAAGTTGGAAAACTAGGGGAGTTGGAATTTGGCAAATATAACTGAAAATACGGGACATGAAACTACTACTGGCTTAGACCATAGGAAATTGCTCATATGGGCATTCCTAGGATCTGAGTGTATGTTCTTTGGGTCTCTTATAGCTACATACCTTGTGTACTATGGCCAGGGTACTCCCGGTACACCTACACCTTTGCAGGTATTAGATATCCCTACGACATCTACCAGTACATTCGTTTTGCTCATGAGCAGTTTCATGATGGTTATGTCTTATAACGCGATAAGCAAGGGTAACGTTAAGAATTTCAGGATATGGATAATGTGTACCGCCATACTTGGTGCTACTTTCCTTGGATTTCAGTTCTACGAGTTCAGGGAATTCGCAGTGCACTATGGACTTACTCCAAGAACGAATCTTTTTGGCACTACTTTCTTCACTACGACAGGATTTCATGGGGCTCACGTTACTGTAGGTGTTATATGGCTAGTTTCATTGTTTCTCTACTCGTACAGGGGAGATCTTACTAAGGATCATGGTTTGATGGTAGATATAGCAGCATTGTACTGGCACTTTGTAGACGTAGTATGGATTGTTATATTTACACTTGTATACCTAATTCCTGTTGGAGTCTCTGGAGGAACTTAATCAATGGAACATTATACGAATAGAACTAGGTATACTAAATTGAAGACAGAGGAGAATAGATAATGGCATCCAGTCATGAAGAGTCTACTCATCCTACTCCGGCTGTTTACGCCAAAATAGCTGTTACACTCGCTCTAATAACAGCGGCAGAGGTAGCTATACTCTATATTGATTCACTCAGGGGATTAATAATACCAATATTTGTGGTTATGTCGACAATCAAATTCGCGATGGTTGCTATGTTCTACATGCACCTAAAATTTGACAATAAGTTGTTCACTTTATTTTTTGTTAGCGGGTTGGCCTTGGCAACGGGCGTTATATTTGCGCTTCTTATCTTATTCGGTGCTCTAGGGGAAGGTAGGTACGGTTCACCTGAGGTTGTTACAGATACGATAGCTCATGGCTCTGATGCGCACTCAAGTGACGCTCATTCAAATGATCATGGACGCAAGGGTACCTCAGCTAAGGCAGAAACTACGGCAAGTCACGATTCTAGTACAACATCAGATCATGCCTATACAAAAGCGGCTGTAACCTCTAAAGATTTATCTGCGGCCTCGACTATGACAATAGAGATTGGCACAAAGGGCGATCAATTATTTTTTGACCAGGAGACAATGTCTGGTAAAGCAGGTGATCATATAACTGTGAAATTGGTAAACAGTGCTGGAGCTCAACAACATAACTGGGTATTGGTTCCTGCGGGACCGGCAAGGCTTGAAATAGCCACAGCTGGTATGATTGCAGCTACTACAGGTTGGATTCCTAGTGACGACCGCATTGTTGCTCACACGGATCTGATAAACCCTGGCGAATCTGGAGAAGTTACTTTCCAAGTACCTTCCGAAGGTAAATACGAATTCGTATGTACATTCCCTGGCCATAGCTTCACTATGTTTGGCGCATTCGAGATAACCCAGTAAATTTGGGGTAGTTAGTTATGTCTGAGGATTCATTCTCTATATGGTATTGGCACTGGCACCCAGATTTATATTCGGGAGTAGCCCTTCTACTAGGAACTTACCTAATTCTTGTTGGTCCTCTGAGAGAGAAAATAACTGCTCGGGATAATATACCAACCAAGCGACACGTTATCTGCTTCACTTTTGGATGTATGTTAATGTTGTTTGCTTTGGCAGGACCAGTCCACGAGCTTGCCGAAGGTTATTTTTTCGGGGCTCACATGTTGCAGCATATATTGATAACATTGATAGTCCCACCTTTACTTTTGCTTGGTACTCCTGGATGGCTTATTAGCCCTGTGCTTAAGTATCGTTATAATATGTCGATGGCGAAATTCTTGACTCATCCAATTATTGCATTTATATCTTTTAATATAGTCTTTGATATTTGGCATTTTCCATCACTTTACGATGGAGCTCTAAAGATACATTTTGTGCACATATTGGAGCATATATTCTTTATGGTTACAGCTGTAATAATGTGGTGGCCAATATTAAGCCCCGTTCCAGAATTACCTAGGTTGTCTTACCAGTTGCAGATGCTGTATTTGATACTCATATCATTAGTGCAAACGCCATTATTTGCAGTAATAACATTTTCGAATATAGCTATTTACGGGTTTTATGAGAATACACCCAAGTTATGGGGGATAACACACTTGGCCGACCAACAAATTGGAGGCATAATAATGAAGCTCTCTTGGTTGATAATTTTTGTACCCGCTATAGGAGTGGTGTTCTATAAGTGGTACCAGCAAGAAGAGTCTAAGGATACATGAGAATTGGGAATTTCGGGAAGGTCATATTGAGTTATATAAAGTTTAAATTAGGAAATTCTTTCCACATGATCAAGTGGGCTGCATTAATATCAGCTTTAATGGCTGCGACTATGGGAGGCGTAGTTAGAGTAACTGGTTCAGGCCTTGGCTGTCCAGATTGGCCTTTGTGTTATGGCCAGATAATTCCGCCAATGGATATCACAGCATGGATAGAATATATTCATAGATTATCAGGAGCCCTCGCAGGAGTATTTATATTGTTTCTTTTTGCTTCTGGTCTCGCCAGATACTCTATGCAGGACATGATTCTAAAGCTCATTGTCTTTACCCCAATAATAGTTATAGTACAGGGATTATTTGGTGCCTACACTGTTCTTACGGAAATATCTCCTATGGTTGCACTCATACATACCGGTATTGCTACGGCATTGGTTGGTCTTCTTGCAATAATAGTGGCACTGTCATATGACTATCACGACGCTAAATTGGGCGAGGGTGTAATGGATTGGGTTGGCAGTTATTGGAGAATAATACTTTGGTTGTTATTTCTTACATATGTATTGATACTGTCTGGTGCGTATGTAACCCGGACAGGATCTTCATTGGCTTGTCAAGCAATTCCTCTATGCGGTGTGCCATTTGCAGATATGGCTGAGATACAATGGAATCACATGATTCATAGAGTTTTTGCATTCATCGTTTTTATTTTGGCGTTTGTGGTGTTATTCAGGGCATGGCAGGTAAAATATGTTCCTATAAATAAAATTGCCAGAGCAATGATGTACGTGCTTTCAGTACAAATATTGCTTGGTATAGGTAATGTTGTTATGGGATTGCCTGCAGAACTCAGGGCATTACATCTTACTACAGCCGCAGTATTCTTTGCTGTTTCCTCTTCATTGGTTGGAGTATTGTGGGGTATTAAGATGTATAATCCAGATGACGTACCCATAAGTGATTCGGAAAGGCACAAATGATTTCATATTTTGAACTCACTAAACCCAAGATAGGATTGTTACTTATGATTAGCACAGCTGCTGGTATGTTAGCGGCTAGTGGAGAGATACGTGCACTGCCACCCCTAAGTGTTTCGTTAGCACTATTGATTGGAGGATACCTATGTTCTGGGGGTGCTGGTGCTTTCAATTGTTATTTAGATCGGGAACTTGATACAGTCATGAAGCGGACTCGCAATAGACCTCTTCCTTCTGGCAAGTTAACTCCGACTAGAGTGTTGATTTTCAGCCTTGTTATCAGCGTTATTTCTATACCTATGCTTTGGTATGTGAATCCATTGGTAGCTTATCTGTCGGTAGTGGCATGGGTATATTACGTTGTTCTATATAGTATATATCTGAAAAGGAGATCCGATCAGAACATCGTGATTGGTGGCGCTGCTGGGGCGTTCCCGCCGTTAATAGGTTGGGTCGCCATTACTGGGAACATAGACGCAATGGCAATAATACTTTTTCTTATAGTATTCTTCTGGACTCCTCCTCACGCTTATGCCTTGATGCTGATAGTCAAAGAAGATTATGAAAAAGTTAATATTCCAATGCTGCCTGTAGTTAGAGGCGAGCAAGTTACAATCCGCCATTCTCTTATATATTCCCTCATACTCATAGGAGTAACTTTTATCCCATTGACGATGCAATTGGCAAGTAACATATACGCAGCATTCTCGATACCACTTGGGATTGTTTTTGTTTATATTGCCGTCAAGCTCTATATGACAGCTGAGAATGTATGGGCTCTTAGGCTATTTAAATATTCTACGTATTATCTGGGTATATTATTTCTTGGATTGGTTATAGATAAAGCACTAATAGTGTAGTTTTATAGGGCAAATGATTATCAAGAAAAATATTACCAAATTACTTATACTTGTCATCTTAGTACTGTTGTCTGTGGTCTACGGTTGTCAAGATCAGGAACCTAAATTGGATATTTACGGTACGTTGCCGGACTTTAACCTGGTAGATCAGCACGGGTATAAGTATGGCAAAATAGACACGGAAGGAAAGGTAGTACTGGCGAATTTTGTATTTACCAGTTGTACTCAGTCTTGTCCTGTTTTGACACCAAGATTCGGAATAGTGCAGGACTTGATTTCTTCTAATGATAAGCTGTCTAATCGCGTAATACTACTTTCTTTTAGTGTAGATCCTGAGCATGATTCCCCTAGTGTCTTATCTGACTACGGGATGAAACACGGAGTAGATTATAATCATTGGAGATTCTTGACCGGTGATCTTGAAGATATTAGAGATGTAGTTAACGGAGGATTCAAACTTTCTTTCCAAAAATTGACTAAATCATTTGATCATGTACACGACGATGGTTCTGTTCACGTACATGGATATGATATAGCGCACACAAATAAGGTAGTTTTGATTGACACCGAAGGCAAAATAAGAGCTTTCTATAGTGGTGTGGATTTTGGAGATGAATCAGATTGGGATGTAGATAAAGTAATTACTGAATTGGAATACTTGTCACAGTAGGTGCATCGTTAATATACTGCATGTAGTCTAGCTATGTATCTGTTGACTGTATATGGTAGTCGATTTATACTACCTGCAGCTTACCGTCTGGGGAGTTCCAATGAAATTATCGTGTCTGCAGGAAAATCTTAATAGAGGGCTCGCACTTGTGAGTCGGGCAGTTGCTACAAGGACTACACTGCCAATAACTCAGAACGTTTTGATAGAGACTGATAAATCTATGTTGAAACTATCTGCAACCAACTTGGAATTGGCTGTCACTACATGGGTAGGGGCTCAGATAGAACAAGAGGGCTCAGTTACAATACCTGCTCGGTTACTTACAGATTTCGTGGGTTCTTTGCCTAACGATAAAATAGAGTTAGAGCAGACATCCAGACCAGCAGGAATCCATTTTAAGTGTGCGAGATTTGAGGCGCAGATAAATGGTACGGAATCGAGTGAGTTCCCGCCTATACCCTCTGTCGAGGACGGAGTCGCTGCTCTTATAGACCCTCAAATTCTTCGAACTGCTATTAGCAGGGTAGCTTTGGCGGCTGCCACAGAAGAAACTCGGCCTGTACTGACAGGAATAAAGCTTGAAATATCTGGCCAACAATTCACTATGGCAGGTGCCGACGGCTTCAGGCTTGCTGTATATAAAGGACCGTTGATTGAACCTATAGAAGAGGACATTGAGGCTATAGTTCCTGCTAAGACGCTCAGTGAAGTGCAGAGATTGCTTGGCGACCAAGAGGAGCCTGCAAAGCTGATGGTGACTCCTTCGAGAAGCCAGATAATGATACATCTCAATAACATTGAGGTAGTATCACAACTAATTCAGGGCACGTTTCCGAACTATTCACAATTAATACCTCAAGACTACACCTCTAGAGCGGTTGTAGACCTCCAAGAGTTTACTAGGGCGACTAGAGCATCATCTATTTTCGCTAGAGATGGAGGAGGGATAATTAGGTTGCATATAGCACCTGGATCAGATAGTAGCCCAGGTAAGATATCTGTTGCATCAAGAGCTGAGGAGAGTGGAGATAATCACGGTGACATTGATGCCTCTGTAGAAGGCGAAGAATCTAAGATAGCCTTTAGTGCGAGGTACTTGACTGAGGTACTTGGTGTGCTCGGGCGAGGTGAGATCGCCTTAGAAACTACTACAGCCTCTAGTCCAGGTGTTCTGAAACCGATTGGATCTGAAGACTATGTACATGTAGTTATGCCGATGTTCGTTCAGTGGTAAGAGCAGGCTAAGGACTTATAACGATGGAACTCTGGATTCCCATTACTTTAACGGCTGCTTTTGCCCAAACAATTAGAACTGCCATTCAGAGGCAGATGAAAGGTCCTCTAGGTGACTACGGGGCGTCGGCTATCAGATTTATATATGCCATACCTTTCGCATGGCTCTGGTTCTTCCTAGTGTTCACAAATTCCGATGATCCTTTCCCGATGCCTTCCGCTGTATCAGTTGGGTGGCTTTTTGTGGGTGNCATAGCTCAGATAATATTTACAGTTTTACTAGTTAAACTTTTTAGCTATAGAAATTTCTTGGTAGGCATTGCGTTCTCAAAAACAGAAGTTCTCTTCGCAGCTATCTTTGAGGCGGTTATCTTGGCTGCAGCAATTAACCTACAATTTGGTTTAGCGATATTCCTAGGCACTTTAGCTGTGGTAATGCTTTCATTTAGTGGTAAATCATTATCTATAGTAGAATTGGCAGCCGGATTACGATCTCAGGCAACTCTAATAGGAATACTATGTGGTATTGCCTTGGCTGGTAGTGTACTTGGTTTCAGGGCTGCGATTAACAGTTTGCCAGAAGCTGGATTCTTGGTTAGGGCAACAACAGGAGCAGCACTTGCTGTAGTAGGGCAATCAATAATTGTTTGTTTATATCTTTTCATATACAGAAGGAATGAACTCATCGCAGCGCTCAGGCTGTGGAAAGTAGGTTTGGCTGCTGGTTTTTTCGCGGCTATATCTACCGCTTGCTGGTTTTCTGCATTCGCTTTGCAGTTGGCTGCTCCAGTAAGGGCAGTAGGGCAGGCGGAGATAATTTTTACAACGGTGATAACCATCTTCATATTTAAACAGAAGATATCCAGAGTAGAAGTAATTGGCATAGTATCACTACTCAGTTCAATATTGTTAGTTATATATAACTAGTCGTACTTATTTTTACCATCACTACGGAACAATATGACGATATGCGTATATATCAGTAGTATGAATGTCCTATGTCGTACCATTGATTGACTGCGTGTTTGAATATAGTTAATATATTGTTGCGCATGAAATCTTGTAAGTGAGGTGAACATATGCCTAAACAATCCCCTGTACCTGACGAGATGACCAAGCCTTTCTGGGATGCTTGTAATGAAGGGCGGCTAATTATGCAGGCCTGTAAGGCGTGCGATTATCTACAGTATCCTCCGGAACCAGAATGCTTCGAATGTAAATCCAGTGAACATTTGGAATGGCGGGAAATGAGTGGGCGAGGCAAGATAAGGACTTATGGAGTTGTTCATGATTGTCCTGTGAAGATGTTGCAGATAGATCAACCATTCAATGTTGCTTTGATAGCATTGGAAGAAGATCCGGAAATAGTTTTGTATTCTCATCTTCCTGGAGTTCCAGTAGATGAGGTTCCAGTTGGAGCTAGCGTAAGGGTGATTTTCCAAGAAACACCATCTACGGGTCAAAAAGTTCCTGAATGGGAAGTAGTTAACTGATTTTAATGGCACAAATGGATAGAGTTATTTACATATATTTGGGAGGTTAGTCATGACAACAGGACCTACACAAAAAGCGCCACAGTCAATGTATAGAGACGGCGAGGGACTCGGAGTCTGGGAGCATAGGGGCAAAGTAGCCGCTGTAGGGATTGGCCATTCTCCGACTGCTAGAAGATGGGACGGCTTGGCTGAGAACAGCGTTGGGGCTAATACAATATTAGCGATACAGAAGGCTATGGAAGATGCAGGAGTTTCACCAGATCAGGTAGACGGATTGGTATTAGATGCCGATACAACTACTGGGGCTCACTGGCAGAAGGGTGATCCGGTTCCTATGGATGTGGTTAATGCATTCAACCCAACTGACGACCCATTGGATGGTATAGCTAAGCTAAGCGCAGAATGGGTTATCAAAAATGTGCCAGGATTACAGAACATCAAATTCACGGCCTATGCTAATCACAGTTGTATGTCAGATTGTGTGGTAGTTGCTGCTCAAGCAGTAGGAGACGGTCTATGCAACAACTGCTTGGTAGTTAAAGGTTGGCATAACCTAGCTGGTAGATATTATCAGGGCGGGGCAGCAGCAGAAGACACGTTATCTGGAAGAGGTCAATTTAATTTGTGGGGAGCGCCTGCAAGTTATGGTACGGCAAGCCAATTTGCCGAGTACTGCATAAAGTATGGTAAGAATCACGATATGATGGCTCCTTTCGTTGTTAATTCCAAAAGGAATGGTCTCTTGTTCCCTGAAGGATTTTTTGCCCAACATAGGCCAGATGTAATAACCGTTGAGGATTATATTTCAGCTAGGTGGATTGCGAAACCAGCAAACCTATTTGATAACGATATCCCGATCATGGCGTCAGCTGCTTATCTATTCACTACAGCAGAACGAGCAAAAGATATGAAGCAAAAGCCAGTTTATATCCTGAATCACACGAGAACCTGGCCTAGGATTAGGGGGGTTGCACCTACTTTAGATGATATAGAAGCTGCCGGTGATATGATGGGCCGACAATTGTATGAAGGCGCTGGTATTACGGCTAACGACGTGTCATTCCAAAATATGTATGATGGATTTACGCTTTTCCATCTGTTCCATTTGGAAGGACTTAGGTATAGAGGTGTACAAAGGGGAGAAGGGTTGGACTTTTTCCAGGGTGATATAAGTATAGAGGGGCCGAATCCAGTTTCGCCTAGTGGTGGTAATACGGGAAGTGGTAGGACGCGCTTCTGGATGCATACAGATAGCATTCAACAGATTCAAGGTAGGGCTGGAGCTAGGGCTATAACAGGTGTAAAGCCGGAAATAGCTATATCCGGAGGTACAATGCCTCAAAACGTGGAGGCGACTGTCTGGAGTGCAACACCAGATTAATTGTAGGTTCTATTGGTATAAGATACAAGAAATCCTCGACCGGTTCATATGATAGTGGCGGTCGAGGATTTCTTATGTAAGTATTTTTAATATATTCTATTTGGAATAGTTGAAGTAGCTTTACAGTAACATTTCATGATAATTAGGCTTTACTAATCTCCTAAGTAGATATAAGGTATGTATCGTGTGTTTTTCGATTGAGCGCAACCACAACTAGAAAGTAATAAACGATGCAACCTGAAAAGAAGAAATCCTATGGCCTAATGATTGGCCTTGCTATGGGCCACGCACTTAAACATTTTTATCAACAGGCATTCCTGCTTTTGATACCTTCGTTCAAGGAAGCTATGTTACTCACAGACGTTCAGGTAGGTTTATTCGGTACAGCTAGAACTGTGCTGAGTGCTGGAATGAATATACCCGCTGGAATTATGGCTGATATGTGGCGTAGTAAAGTCGGACTTATATTATTTTGCAGCCTTATGAGCCTGGCAATTGGATATCTGATAATCGGAGCAACTAGTAGTTACTGGCTTGTCCTACTTGGAGTTGCTGTAACGGGTCTAGGTACATCATTGTGGCATGCACCTGCATTTGGAACATTGGGTGCCATGTATCCCGAAAAGAGAGCGACCGCATTGGCCATACATAGAATGGGAGGTTCCGTTGGAGATAGTATATCTCCAATAGTTATGGGCGTAATGCTCGGTGGCTTCGTCCTTTGGGGAATAGAATGGGGTGGTCTGGGTTGGAGGACAGTAGCTCTGATGTTGGTAGCCCCAGCAGTGCTGAGCGCGTTCGCAGTTCTTGTATTTTATGGGAGACAAATCGGCGAAGAAGGAGAGAGGCAGCCGCAGGACATATATACATACCTAAAGTCTGCTAGAGGCCTACTCACCAATGGGACTATAGTAAGCATGGTGGTTTTAACTAGCGTTCGGGCTATGGCTCATAATGGATTGAATATATTCTTGATTGTCTATATGGATGAAGATTTA
>PBBS01000016.1 GCA_002717805.1 Chloroflexota bacterium
CATCAGTTAACTAATAGCATAGAATCTAGTCACAAAAAGAGACATGGGTTTACGTCTGGTTACAAGCAAACCTATAATTTGCAAGCAGGGGGTCAGGAGTTCGAGCCTCCTCACCTCCACCAATAAAATAGGCACAAAATATGACCTCTCTCTATGTTGTGAGAGGTCTCTTTTTTAGAATGTAGGTACATAATGCAGACTTCAGACAATAGCAAGAAATGGTTGTACCTTTTAGCATTCCCTATTGGACATGGTGCTGTTGATTGGGGAGGAGGAGCTTTATGGCTACTTGCACCAGCAATGGCTTTGTCCATGGATCTGAGTCCTTTCCAAGTAGGTGTAATGTTTGCTGCAAGGCAGATAGCTGCTGGGATTGCTTACCTTCCGGCTGGAGTTATAGGAGATAGGCTAAGCAGTAGAGGTGTATTCTTGCTTAGCACATTTTGGTGGGTTTCAGTAACCCAACTTGTGGCATCTTCTTCAGAGAATTATTGGATTGTGCTAGGTTTTTTGGCACTCGCGAATGCTGGTGCGTCTGCATGGCACCCAGTTGCTATGGGAGCAATGACTCAGTGGATGCCAAGTAGGAGAGGTTTTGTACTTGGCGTACATATGATGGGGGGCACAGTTGCCGAAGTCGCAGCTCCACTCATGGTTGGTGGTCTACTTATGTTCTTGAGTTGGGAACAGGTGCTTCAAATAAGTACTATACCGTCTATAGTTATGGGTCTGATCTTCATTAGACTTGCACCTATGGTTATAGCACCTGCAAAAGAATTGGTTTCAGATATGGCAATGTATGATTTGATTAGATTGATAATGCAACCTGGAACTTTATTGATATTGCTCATGATTATTTTGCACAACATGTCGATAGTTGCCTTTATGGGTATGGGCCCACTTTATTTCCAAGAGGTTAAAGGTTTTTCTTCTGGTATAACTGGATTAGCTTTTTCGTTGTTCTTAGTGGGAGGAGCCTTGGCGGCCCCACTGGTCGGTCATTTATCAGATAGGTTAGGTAGAAAGCCTATTGCTATTGGTGGTTTAGTAGCAGGTGGCATTTGTGCATATCTAGTAATATTTGCATATGGGAATTTAGTAATATTTCCACTTTTGATAATTACTGGTCTGCTGATGCTATCCAATCGCTCAGCGATAATCGCCATGGCTTTAGAGAGGATAGGCTATCGTGAGTCAACGGTTTTGGGAATAATTTCTGCGCTTGGAGAAGGGTTCGCTGCTTTGGGCGCAATCCTTGCTGGTATATTAGCAAGTACTGATTTGGAAAGTGCAATTATACTCGCGGCGATATTGTCGATAAGCGCAGGTTTAGTTGTGTTACCTGTTCGTAAGAATCAATCAAATTCAAGAGCTTAATGAATTAATTGCAGGAGGTAGGTTTGGCTAGTATAGATAACTTGCATAATAGATTACGTTCTGGAGATCTAGTGATAATTGATGGAGGAACTGGGACTGAAATTCCTAGAAGAGGGGTCCCGCTTTGTCCTGATACTTGGTCTGGGAGAGCAAACTTAACTCATCCAGATGTCATAAGGCAGATACACGAAGATTACATTCGTGTTGGGGCAGAAGTAATAATAACCAATACATTTTGGACTAGTAGAAAGGGTCTAGAGAAAGGCAATTTGGATAGCAAAACATCAGAGATCAATAGGAAAGCTGTGAAATTAGCGATAGAAGCTAGGCAAAATGTCAAAGCTGATAAGGATATATTTATCGCTGGATCTATGTCGACGTTTTTCCCTATGAGTGATCCTAATGTAATTCCTTCATATGAAGAAGCTCTAGCAAATTACCGTGAGCAGGCGCAAATATTGGCCGAGGCTGGAATAGATTTTTTCATATTAGAGATGTTCATTAGAACGTTAGATGCCAGAGCCGCTGCGAATGCGGCTTCGGAATTAGGGCTACCAATCTGGGTAGGATATTCTATAACTGAATCCGCAGATGGAGATCTCTGCTTGGGCCTTCGTCAAGACAAACATGGAAATGAAACTATAAAAGAAGCCGTAGAAGCAGTTGAGAATATAGACGGAGTTGCTGCTTTCTGTATAATGCATTCCGACATGAAACATACACAAGCTGGATTAACGATATTGAGAAATGAAACCTCCATTCCTATAGGAGCATACGCTCATTCCATAGAACCATCAAAAGACCCTAATGACGAATGGGAGACCGTGGTAGAAAGCAGTCTTGATGAATATTGTAACTACGCTCACGGATGGATTCTTGCAGGGGCAAATATAATAGGTGGATGTTGTGGTGTCACTCCGGATCACATACAGGAACTAAGTAAGAATCTGACTTGATACTTAATACAATTACTATAGATTTAGTATTATTGATGCCGTAACATAGAGTGCGACTAATATGGCTATGAATGACACTAGTGTAGAACACCCAGATTTCTTATTACTGTCATCAGCCGCGTTTCTGCGGGCCAAGTGGTTTTCGAAATCTTGATGTAATCCTATGGGATGCAGGAATTTTTTGTTCATTAAATCAATATATCTATAACAGGCCACCGAATATATTGAAGGATATAGTAGGTTATGCTAAGATTCCAGAGGTCAGAAAATACCTGATTTGGGGGGAACCTTGTCGGCACTTTCAGAAGACCTTCGAGATAAAATAACTGACGCATTGGTCAATAAGAATGCCAAGACTGTGACTGTACTGTCTTCACTCCTTGCAGTTGAGGACGAGTTGGGCTACATACCCCCTAGGGCCATAGAATTGGTTGCACTATATACTAAATCCACTATTAACGATGTATGGGGAGTGGCTTCTTTTTACACAAACTTCAGATTCACTCCTCCGGGAGAGCATGTGGTAGAGATATGTTGGGGGCCGACATGTCACTTACTTGGGGCGAGAGGTATACTGAAATCTACGCTGGATTCATTGGGATTGTCGGAAGAAGGAGATACCGCAGACAAGAAAGTTTCTCTTAAGTATAGTACGTGCCTAGGAGCTTGTTCTCAAGGGCCGGTCGTACATGTAGATGGTAAGATGATTAGTCCTCAATCAATTGGGAGAACTGATGGTAGCGCACTTGTGGATAAGATATCCGGTATGATATCTGACGTTGAGAATGGCAAATCCCAATAAAATGCAAAGCGAATGAATATGCCTAGTTTTGAAGAATTATTAAATACAGCACAGCAGAAATATCAAGAATTAAGTTCCGGTGATACTCCTTGGATAAGGATAGGGACTGCTGTGTGTGGGCATGCTGCCGGTTCAGACGATGTAATCAACGCTATCTCTGCTGAATTGGAAAAGCGTGGCTTGCAAGCGAATATAAGCCCAGTAGGTTGTATTGGCCTGTGCTATGCTGAACCAATTGTAGACATTGTGAAGGCGGGACAGCCACGGGTGTTCTTTAAGAATGTATCAGTAGACCAAGTTCCCGAGCTTGTAGATTCATATCTTGTTAATAATCAAATTCCCAGAGAAATGGCTTTAGCCTATTCTGGCGAATCTTCAGTAGACGGAGTACCATCTCTTGACTCTCTGCCTATGTGGAAACATCAAGTAAGAGTCGCTATGAGAAATTGTGGCGAGATAGATCCAACAGACATATACCAGTATATTGCGAGAGGTGGCTATGCCGCTCTCAATAAAGCTATATCCAGAATGGACCCTTCAGAGGTTGTTAAAGAGGTCCAAGACTCTGGCCTTAGGGGCAGGGGCGGAGCTGCTTTCTCAACTGGGACGAAGTGGAGTTTCCTTGTAGGGTCTCCGGGACCTACAAAATACATACTTTGCAACTGTGAAGAGGGTGACCCGGGTGCTTATAACGATAAAGGAATATTGGAAAGTGATCCGCACACTCTGGTAGAAGGAACAATACTCGCAGGATATGCTACTGGTGCTAGTAACGGTGTGGTTTTCATTAGGCACGGACATGAGGGCCCAATTGATAGAGCCCAGAAGGCTATAGACGATTGTTATGAACTTGGGCTACTGGGAGATAACATACTGGGTAGTGAGTTTAGTTTTCATATGGAAGTTAGCCTAACGGGAGAGTCTTACGTAGCAGGAGAAGAAACTGCGCTAATGGAATCTGTGGAAGGGAAGAGAGCTATGCCTCGTTTCCGCCCACCTTTCCCAGCTCAATCTGGAGTATGGGGATTGCCAACAAATATAAACAACATAAAGACCTTGTCATATGTACCTGAGATAATTTCAAAGGGTGGAGAGTGGTTTTCTAACATTGGAATCGAACGAAGTAAGGGCACTGCTATACTATGTATCTCTGGTAACATAACTAGACCTGGAATGATAGAAGTGCCTATGGGCATAACCTTGAAAGAGATTATGGAAGATGTAGCTGGAGATGCTCCCGGTGGGCACAAACTAAAATTCCTGCAAACTGGGGGACCCCTGGGAGGTGTTCTGAGTGCATCTGAAATAGACATTCCTCTGGATTTTGAGGCAATGGCACAGGCCGGAGCGATCTTGGGCTCTGGCGGTATAATAGCGGCAGATGACAGAGCATGTGCTGTTGATATGACTCGTCTACTTATAGCATTTTGCCAGTATGAATCTTGTGGTAAATGTTTCCCATGTAGACTAGGTATGACAAATCTGATAGAGATACTGGAACGTATATGCAAATTCGAGAGTAGACCTGACGATTTGGCTCTAATGCGGAGCGTAGGCCAGAATATGGCAGGTGCATCCTTATGTGGACACGGTCAACTAGGATGGAATCCAGTACAATCCGCACTCAAATTCTTCCCAGAAGAATTTGAAGAACATATGGAACAAAAGATATGCAGGACCGGTCAGTGTGATGGCCTGATGATAACACCACAAAGAACAAGATCTAGATGGACATCTGCTCAACCACTTGAGCTTAGAATATAAGGAGCGTTATGCCTGACGAAATTACCTTACAAATAGATGGTAATGAAATAAAGACGCAACGGGGAAAGACTATAATACAAGCTGCTATGGACGCTGGCTTATATATACCATACCTTTGTTACTACCCCGGTATGAAGGCTTTTGGGGCTTGTAGAATGTGCGTCGTAGAAGTCGAAAACGCTCGAGGTACTCCTGCTTCTTGCACCACTCCAGCGGCTGAAGGCATGGTTGTCTGGACCAAAACAGATCAAATACAGGATACCCGTAAAGGCATAATGGAATTAGTTGTATCTGAACATCCGCATGGATGTTTAACATGTCATAGAATAGAACTTTGTGGACCACAAGACATATGCTTGCGCCACGTTGGGGTGACCGATAGATGTGTGGCTTGTCCAAAAAATGAGAGATGCGAGTTAAAGGACACTACTCAGTACATAGGTATGGACCTGACTACTCCACTGACTTATAAATATAGAAATCTGCCTGTAGAGAATAAAGATCCATTCTACGATCTTGACTATAACCTTTGTATAGTTTGTGGGCGATGCGTACGTGCCTGTGAAGAACTGAGGGTTGATAGCGCCATAACATTCACTGAAAGAGCCGGAGTCTCTTTGGTCGGACCTTCGCAGGGATTGTCACTACTAGAATCAGGATGCGAATTCTGCGGTTCTTGTATAGATGTATGTCCGGTTGGAGCTCTAGTAGAAAGAGAATACAAATGGGAAAAGGCGACGGATAGGGTGTCTACCACTTGCTCGTTATGTCCAGTAGGTTGTCAATTAAAACTGGAAGTTAACAAGAGAGGCAAAGTGATCAGAGCTATACCAGAGATTGATGCTGCGGCCAATCATGGACAGGCTTGTTTCAAAGGTAAGTTTGGTTTTAGTTACGTAAACAGCAGAGCAAGGATAACCACTCCTTTGATCAGGCATGGTGACGCCCTTCAAGAGGCTACATGGGAAGAGGCTATAGCCTATATATCTCATAACCTTAGTAATTACGTGGGTGACCAATTTGCTGCATTAGCCTCCCATAGAGGTACTAATGAGGAGAATTACCTCGTACAGAAATTCACCAGATCTGTGATGCAAACTAATAATGTGGACCATCCATCAAATACAAAATCTGCCATGGCAGAAGTTCTTAGATCTGCCATTGGATACAGGGCTGCTACTAACCCTATATGGGATCTAGAAAATTCTCCTTTCATAATGGCAATATCAACAAATGTCACCGAAGAGCACAACGTACTGTCTGTGCCAATAAAGAGAGCCGCCAAGAATGGATCCGAGCTTATAGTCATAGATTCAAGAGAAGTCGAACTTACACGATATGCTACAGAGTGGATGAGACCAAAACCTGGTACAGACGGAATACTAATTGGAGGAATCATCCGGGTTATTGTCGATGAGGTTCTTGAGGACCAGGAATTCATATCATCTTATTGTGTAGATATAGAGGAGATGAAAAAGTCGTTATGGCAATATGATCTTAGTAAAGTAGAAAATATTACTGGTATCAAACAAGACGATATTAGATCGGTGGCTAGGAAATTTGCAGCGAGTGACGCATCTTCTATAGTTTATGCGCTTGACACTATACCAGATAGCCACGTTGAAGAATTTTCCAAAGCCGTGATTAACCTTTCATTGGTTACTGGGAATATAGGCAAAAGGAATGGCGGTATATACCCTCTAACAAGTGGTACGAATGATCAAGGCTCGTGGGATGTAGGTTGCGTACCAAATTATCTTCCTGGATATAGAAGTATTACAGATGAGTCAGTTTCCGAGGTGTCCTCTGTTTGGGGAGCTGAGATACCATCTACAGATGGGTTAGGCGTCAAAGAAATGTTTGACGCAATAGATAAAGATACAATAAAGGCCATGCTGATAGTGGGAGATAACCCTGCCTACTACAATGGATTACTGGGCAACGTATCAGAGACACTGGAGAAACTCGATTTCTTGGTTGTGCAAGATACATTCCTTTCTGGCATTACTAATAGTGCGGACGTAGTGCTGCCTTCTGTGACTTTTGCTGAGAAAGAAGGCACTTATACCAATCTCGAAAGAAGGGTTCAGCCATTAGTGAAAATATTGGAAGTTCCAAATAGCCAAGCTATGCCTGACTGGTGGATAATTGCTCAGATCGCTTACGCTATGCAGGGACAAGGGTTCGAATACCATTGCCCGTCAGAAATATTAGATGAGATATCTGGATTAGTTACAGAATACACGGGAATATCATACAGCAGATTAATTTCTGCTGAAGTTAACATGCCTATAGGTATAGGTGCATCTCCACTGCCGAGTCAGATGTTACCTGCCTCATCAGGAACGAATAATGGTATCCAGTGGCCACTAGATCTCAAGAACAACGATGGCACTGAAATACTGTACGAAGGCGGATTCAAGGATGGTAAAGCTGCATTATCGGCAATGGTAATGCAAGATAACCCGTCGATGTCTAATAAAGAATACCCATTCATTTTCCTACCAGGAAGAATTCTCCATGATCCCCAAAGGGAGATTAAAATTGAGCTCAATGGCAGGAGAAATGCTATAAATAGGGAAGAACTATTAGGAGTACATCCTTCTGATGCTTCAGGATTAGGTGTATCAGATGGGGATTGGGTTGAGGTTACATCTGCCTCTGAAACTATGCGGGCCAGGGCCAGTTTGAATGACAAGGTTTACCCTGGAACTGTGTCAGCAACTTTCTTGTTTGGCGAATTGGCAACAGCATTGGATTCTAGTGACGAACCTGACCCTATGTCGAACGTGCCGACGTTGCTACCTAGCGCCGTCAAATTGATTAAGGTATAGGGCCTAATAGGTCGTAGTATCTTGGTTACCTCTTGTATGTGATGTACATAGATGTAATACGGTTAATACTTGCTATACTTCTGGCTGATTTAGTTCGTAAACTATAGGCGGGCTCATTATGAATGTCCATACACCGATTCGTAAACAGTATCTTGATATAAAGAAGCATCATGGAGATGCAATACTGCTCTTTCGTATGGGTGATTTCTATGAGACATTCGATGAGGATGCGGAAATAACCGCGGATTTATTAGACATTGTACTAACCTCCAGAGAAATGGGTAAAGGTAATCGGATACCATTAGCTGGAATACCGTATCATTCCCTTGATAACTACTTAGCTCGCCTAGTGAAGTCTGGCCATAAAGTAGCTATATGTGAGCAAATAGGTGACACAAATACAAAGGGGCTAGTGGAAAGGGCTGTTACCCGAGTGGTAACACCAGGTACTGTGTTAGAGCCGTATCTATTGGATCAGGGACTAAATAATTATCTTGCCTCCGTATCATTCAATGGAGATCAAGCCGGATTTTCATACGTGGATATAAGTACGGGAGCATTTTATGCTACTCAGATAGGTTTAGAAGAATTTTACATGGAACTTGATAGAGTTAACCCATCTGAACTCTTATTGCCAAAAGGAGAGCCCCTGCCTTTTCCTATCGCAGAAGATATAATCACCTATGTCGAGAATCATAGTAGGCGGATAGATCTTGCTAGAGAGTTGTTGATAAAGCACTTTGACGTGTTTTCTCTCGAGCCTTATGGCATAGAAGATAGCCCTTTGGCGATTCTTGCATCATCTTTAATACTAGATTACGTCCGCACGACTCAACATGAATCCTTATCTCACTTAACGGACTTAATAAGTTATTCTCCAGAGTCATATATGATACTGGACCCCAATACTCGAAATAACCTTGAACTATATGCGAGTGAGAGATCTAAGAATACAGAATATTCACTGTTGGGAGCTATAGATGAAACTAATACCCCTATGGGAGGTAGACTAATAAGATCGTGGATTGGGCAACCGTTGTTGGATATCTTAGATCTCAAAGCTAGGCAGGATGTTGTTCAGGTATTGCATGATGATCAAATCTTGAGGGAGAAGCTAAGGAAGACTCTCAGGTTGATACCCGATGTAGAGCGAATATTAAACAGAGTGGTTAGTGGGATAGCTATACCAAGAGAGATGTTATCCCTTAAGAATGGACTCGTTGCCGTTAGAGAATTGAAGGCTATATTAGCTGATTCAGCATTCCAAGAGATATATAGGTATAGTGATAATTTGGATCCCTGTGATGAAGTTGTATCTATTATTGAAAGATCTATAGATGAATCGAATCTTCAAAGTATGGAAACAGGCCAACTTATTAGACCAGGATTCTCAGATGAGTTGGATAAGATACGCGAATCTTGGAAACGTAATAGGGAATACATAGCAAATATAGAGATTAGGGAGAAAGAAAATACGGGTATTAGATCTCTCAAGGTAGGTTACAACAGAGTATTTGGATATTATATAGAAATAGGTAAAGCTAACCTGGGCAGTGTGCCAGAAGATTACATCAGAAGGCAGACATTAGCTAACGCTGAAAGATTCATTACCGTGGAATTGAAGGAGAGCGAGGATATATTGCTGAACGCCCAGGAGCGTATGAATCAGATGGAAAGTTCCATTTATAGAGATATATGTCTTGAAGTGTCTTTGTATCTTGCAAATGTTATTGGGACAGCTGGAACTGTTGCCAATATAGATGTTCTTGCTTCATTTGCGGATGTGGCTTCAAGATACCGATATACTAGACCTGCATTGGATGAAGGTAACGCTATAGTTATAGAAGAAGGAAGGCACCCAGTGCTGGATAGGCTTAGCAAATCAGGTTCTTTTGTACCCAACAGCACTATGATGAGTAATGAGGATGGACGACTAATTATACTTACAGGACCAAATATGTCAGGGAAATCGACGTATATAAGACAGGTTGCATTAATAGTCTTGATGGCCCAAATAGGTAGTTTTGTCCCGGCCAGATCAGCTCAGATAGGACTGGTTGATAGAATATTTACTAGAGTTGGACTGCAAGATGATCTTTCCACTGGTCAGTCTACATTCATGGTTGAGATGATTGAAACATCTGCTATTTTGCGTCATGCTACTCATCGATCATTGTTAGTCTTAGACGAAATAGGCAGGGGTACTAGTACCTATGATGGGTTAGCGATTGCCAGAGCGGTTATTGAATACATTCATAACAATCCTAGACTTGGATGTAAGACCCTATTTGCAACTCATTATCATGAGCTAGTGAAATTATCGGAGCTCCTTCCTGGTATAAGGAATTATAGTGTTGCTGTATCAGAGAAAGATGGGGATGTGGTTTTCCTTCACCGCATAGTTGCTGGTGGAGCAGACAAAAGTTATGGGGTGCATGTCGCTAAACTAGCTGGGCTGCCTTCCGCTGTTGTTGGTAGGGCTTGGGATCTATTGGAAGAGCTAGAGTCTGATGGTCTTCCGTCTAACTTTAGGCAGCAGCCATTGTTCTCCATTCCTGATCCGGTATTGCAAGACTTACTAGAATTGGATGTTTCTAATATGACGCCTATTGATGCTTTGAATGCTTTACACAAGCTTCAGGATATGGCACGAGAAAATCAATAAGTTATTAGAAAATGCCCTTGAATATATAAATTGGGAAAAATATAATTTGGGTTAATTATGAATATATATTTTGACTGTGATTACACACTTATAACTTGGGACGGGAAATTAAGACCTAAAGTTGAAGATACATTCAGGAAATTGAAAGAGGATGGCCATGACATTTACGTATGGTCTGGGGTTGGTATTCGCTGGCTAGAGGTTAGGAGACATAATCTGGAACAATATGTTACTGATTGTTTTCACAAGCCGCTTTTTGACTATGAAAGGAAGATGCAAGAATTTGGTATAGATCCAAGGCCTGATATTATAGTAGATGACTATTTGGAAATCACCAGGTTTTTTGGAGGGATTAGGATTACACCTTACGTTTATGAGAAATTAGATGATAGGGATATGGATAAGGTATATCAATTCATATCCTCAGTTAGTTCGAATCAAAGGCCAGATTTTACTCTTAACTCCTAGCTCCCCAACCTTTTTATTACTGGAACGAGATTTATATGCCGATTAAGGTTTTATCACATGATATGGCTTCCAAAATAGCTGCTGGAGAGGTAGTAGAAAGGCCTTCCTCCGTTGTAAAAGAATTGGTTGAGAATTCTATAGACGCTGGAGCCAATAGTATTTCAATAGAAATCGGTGAAGGTGGTTTAAGTTATATAACTGTTACTGATAATGGTGTTGGTATNCCNGGGGAAGAGATTTCTACAGCATTTCAGAGGTTTGCTACAAGCAAGATATCCGATGAAAATGATTTGGAGAATATAACGTCCTTGGGCTTCAGAGGTGAAGCACTTCCCAGCATAGCAGCAGTTGCAGATATTGATTTAACTACTAGGGACGCAAATAGTATATCGGGTAATTTCGTTAGAATGGATGGTAGCAATGTCATAGAAGCGAGTCCGAAGGCTAGTCCTGTAGGTACCTCCATCACAGTAGCGAATATATTTAGTAAGATGCCGGCTAGGCTGAAATTCCTGAAAACATCTGCGGTAGAATCCAATAGAATACAAGTACTTATTAGGCAGATTGCTATCGCTTTTCCTAACATTAAGTTTAACTTAACTATAGATGGGAAAGGAAATTTTTCTACAGCAGGTATAGGAGATCTTCGAGGAGTTTGCTCAGATGTATATGGGTATAAAGTAGCGGCATCTTTGATTGAGATAGGAAGCGATGGTGCCAATCATGGAGAAGAAAATAGAATCTTAATAAAAGGACTAATAGGCCCTCCAGAAATATCTAGGTCTAATAGGTCATATATAAACTTGATGGTCAACGGTCGCGTTATTCAAAGTCGCTCGCTCTCTTTTGCTGTTGAACAGGCATACCATGGATTCCTTAAAGAGAGAAGGCATCCAGTGGCAATAATAAATATAGAAGTCCCTGCGGACGAATTAGATGTGAATGTTCATCCAGCAAAGTCAGAAGTGAGNTTTGTCAATGAGAGTGATGTGTTCTCAACTTTGCAGAAGTCTATTAGACAATCATTATTGAATTTTAGCCCATTGCCAAACCTGCAGCCTAATGATATATCTCAAACCTCTGGATTTGTCAGTTCATTACATAGTGGAAGCTATAATGGATCCCTCCAGGGGCATATGCCGATATTTCCATCACCCTCTATAGAGTCGTTCTCTTATACTCCTAGGGAAGTAGTAGGATCGATGTATGTCATAGGTCAGTCACAACAATTATACATTGTTGCAGACGGACCAGAGGGCTTATTCTTGGTTGACCAACATGCCGCACATGAAAGGGTTTTGTATGAAGATATCAACAATAGGATTTTAAGCGGAGCAATTGAAGTACAAGGATTACTCACTCCTCAGATTGTAGACGTGCCGGCTAATTTATTTGTTTTTCTATCAAATAATAATGAGAAACTGAACGAGTTTGGCTTTGGCTTTGAGGAATTCGGGTCAAATGCAGTTATGTTGAGGTCTATACCTTCAGCGCTTAGACATTATGATCCGAGTACAGTTTTCCTAGATATACTCGAAGAGATTGCAGTTGGCAAGGAGCAATTTAATTGGCAGGAAAACCTATCAAAGTCGCTTGCATGCCATTCGGCTGTTAGGGCTGGAGATACAATGACCAGAGATGAGATGGAGGTTCTTCTAATCTCTTTGGGAGCATGTGTGCAACCGAATACGTGCCCTCATGGGCGACCAACTATGTTTCATTTGACGGCAGCTTATCTAGAGAAGCGTTTCGGAAGGACATGATTTTAGGTTTTTAAGGTGACTCTGTGTAGGGTAATGGCTAGTCTAGTACGTTATTATTCTTGAGGTAGCTTTGCACCATGGTTCTCTTTTGATCTTCTGGGGTATTTTTGAATTGGACCAGAAGTTCATCTATGTCGCTTGCAGGAACCATCTCGTTACCTTCAAATAGGATAGGGAATTTATGGATAGACTCCACAAGACTCCCGAATAACGGAATGGCTCTAGATCGCTCCATTTGTTCAAGGCTTTCCTCTACTCGATCTACTTTTTTCACTGTAGACCAAATGTCCAGGTATCCACTTAATATATATCGGGCTTCTGAGTTGTTCTTGCTCTTGTCTTCTATAGCTTCTGAGAGCATTGACACACTTTCCAGGCCATGTCTCGCACTCGACTCGACAGTTACCACACCAGAGCAGCTTATGTCTGTGTTTTCTGTTATCGCATCTTGTATACCGTCCAGGATGCAGTCGATTCTGTTTCTGTCTCTGATATATTTGGTGGCTGCGTCTATCTTATCTTCTTGATTTGTAGCCAGAGATAAGGATTGGCCCAGCGATTCTATGTCTACTGCGTATACTACTATTTCTTCTCCGGTCTGATCCAGGATGTCTTTATCTGCAGTTCCTATCTGTGCAAGTATTAGGTCAGACTGTGTGGCTTCTTTGTCCTCAGTGCAAGCTGCGCCTGCAGAAATTAAGAGGAGACAAGATGCTGCGATGATTAGTATGTTCTTCAGAGATCTATACTGGGGCTTGTTAGTTTGCTGCAAGTTAGCTTCCTTTGTACTCAGTTTCAGAGACCAGTTCAGGACTCTGGCCCAGAGGTGGAACTGTTTGTTTGCGCCTTCCTATTTACTCAGCACAACCGCCTATGGACAGTGAGAAGTATATCAGCGCGCAATATTGACGTCAATTGTGATGTTGGTGAGTAAAACTGGTAGTTGCCATTACTGTCCAAGAACCATTAATGGTTTATCCTGATTGAAGTGGGTGGTTATANTTATGTTCGTACTATTATTTCAACCTGAATCTGTCAAACCATCTACCCCAGAATTTCAACCTAGATCCTACTCTTGGTTCAAATATAGAGCTACCAAATTCATTATTCTTCTTTGAGGTTCCTGGTATTTTGCNGGTGAAAGTAGCGAATGTGGCAGCTGCGGCCATGCCGAATGAAGCTCTCGATATGAAATCCCTTCGCGTGATAGTTCCGTTTGAATCTAAGCTTTCAGACTTTTCTGCCAATTTAATACCTCCATGATTTGCCTATTAATGTAGTGTCAATTTTATTAGGCGGCAACTCTATTGACTAACTCGATGTCACGATTGTACACTATGTGAAACTTGTTGCAAAGCCTAATTTGTAAATAATAGCTGGTAAAAGGGGTTTACATTCGTAGAGTTATCTACTAGACTCCTTTCTTGATTGTTCCGAAAAACTGAATTAACTAGAGAGTGAACATGGANCCACAGTATATTACTGGNGAGACTTGGAGTGAAATAGGCAGCTGGCTTAAGTTCCTTTGGTTGTTCCTTCTGTTTTCNGTTGGTTTCGGATTTAACTTCCTNATGGCTCATGCCATAATCCCATCACTGATTATTACTGGTCATATTCCTTCCAGTATCAACCGCTTCAGGAAATTCTTCTACTACTCTGCCTTTGGGGCAATGTTGGGNGTTGCATTTTCTATAATAAGTTTCATATCAAGGGCTGGTCTTATGGAAGACGTCTGGGATAGGTTTTGGATATAAGCTAATAGNGAAACAAATAAAATTTAATTAAGGGGCATGCCTTAAATTGTTAAGACGGAAATACATATTTATACTCGGGCTGGTTATAACGATTGGCATAGCTGTGCTTATGGTTCATGTGGCCTTAGGGTTTGTTCTTAGGGCATGGTGGAGCACTCCATTTGAAGTTTTGGGCTTTGGGGGCTCTCCTGAGCAGCCTGTGGCTTTCCCACATACTGTTCATGCTGGTACCGGTGTATTGGTAGATCATGACGGCAATCCGAAACTGGATCTGGAAGGCCAAGAAATGCATGGCCTCGGACTTGACTGCACCTACTGTCACAGAGCGGTTACCGAAGGCCCTTACGCTAGCGTACCTCCTGTGGAGTTCTGCGTTTACTGTCACAAGACAGTAGGCAATGACCTGCCAGAGGTTGAAAAATTGCTGGCAGCCTGGAATAACTCAGAGCCAATAAGATGGGAAAGAGTTCANAGGCTACCAGACCACGTACGCTTCGTTCACGAGGCTCATATAAGATACTTTACTGATCCTGATAATACGCTGNCATCGGGGGAGCATGCTATGTTCGCCTCAGCAGTATGTTCTACATGTCACGGTGACATTGGTTCCATGGANGAAGTTAAACAGGTTCGCAGCCTTAAGATGGGAGATTGTGTAGATTGCCACAGAGCAAACGATGCTCCTACGGACTGTACGACATGTCATTACTAAAGATGGGTGTTATATAANTGGGTTTAACTAGAAGACAGTTTTTAAGATGGTCGGGAGCCTCTACTCTGGGAGCAGTGGTATTCTATGGCTGTAACATACCGGATGAAGAGCTTCAGATCGAGAGCCCTCTAGGTATGCCAGAAGAAGGCTTGGCCCTCGGAGCAGAGAATTGGTATGCCACTATCTGCGGTCAGGACTCAGGAGATGCTGGGGTTATAGTTAGGGTTATTGACGGCCGGGCGAAGAAAATAGAAGGAAATCCAGATTACCCTATAAACCAAGGTAAGCATAGTGCGAGAAGTGAAGCAGGGCTTCAGGCACTTTATCATCCAGACCGGATATCTTCTCCTAAATACAGGGAGAGTAGGTCTGGAGAGTTCAGGGATATATCTTGGGAAGAAGCAAGGCAGCTTNTGGCTGATAACNTATCGAGTGGCAGNACTTCTATAATTACAAATCCATTGAATGGTCACCTTGCATTGCTAGTATCAAAATTTGCTGGGGCAAGCGGTGCGAGTCATAAGGCATTTAAGACGGTTGAAGAGGGGGTTCTTGCCAAAGTCACTGAAGAAGTCTTTGGTGAGAAACGGATCCCAGATTTTGATATAGCCAACGCGAAATACATCCTCTCNTTTGGGGCTGATTTCCTATCGACATGGCAATCTCCAATTAGATATGCGTCTGCATACGGAGAATTCCGGCAGGGTCATTCTGAACGAGGTGTTCACACCCACGTTGACCCTAGGTTCTCTACGACTGCGGCAAATGCTGATAATTGGGTTCCTATAAAGCCAGGAGGCGAAGGTGTCTTGGCAGCAAGTATTGCTTACGTGATTATGAGGGATGGACTTGCNCCATCAGCAATAGTCTCGAANCTGACAGACGGCGCAGGNGCCGATTATCTATCTGGCTTTAGCCCATCTGCTGCAGAAGTCCATGANGCCACTGGCCTCGATGAACATAGGATTGAAGAGNTGGCCCACGCTTTTGTTGATTCACATAACCAGCCAAGTTTGGCTATAGGCGGAGGTTCCGCAGGTGCTTACACTAGCGGGGAATTNAACCTAAAAGCGATATACACATTGAACATTCTTGCGAATAACCTGAATAAATCTGGTGGGGTGATATTCAACCCTGAGTCTCCACTGGAGGCCTTAAATACAGAAGAGGTATTGGCAGCAGGTAAGNCAGCAACGCTTAAGGAGATTAACGAATTGGCATCATCTGGTGCTGAAACATTGATAATCAGAGGNGCTAACCCTGTATATGGGCTCGCAGGTAANGGAGAGTTTGCATCTCTCNTGAGTAACGCTAAGTTTGTAGCCACTTTCGCTACATCTATAGACGAAACTACTGATAGTTCAAATCTAGTTCTACCGGAGTTGAATTACCTCGAAGGTTGGGGTGATAGTGTTCCAAACCCAGGCCCTGGATATCAGGTTGTAGGATTACAACAGCCTATAGTAACTCCATTCGCAGAAATGGCGAGATCATTNGGTGACGAAATAATACATCTGAGCGAATCGCTTGGACTTGGTATTGTTAGTCAGCTTGGCATAAATGATGANCCCACCATCAGAGGGTTGGTCCGAAACGGGGCAGATCAGCTTTGGAGTGAATCTCGAGGGTCAGTTACAGCAGATAGTGCTGATGGATTCTGGCAAGGAGTGCTGCAAAGAGGTGGTTGGTGGGATGTGGACGCCAAAAAAGTCTCTTCGGGTAGTATAAACAAAATGGATAATGACTGGCCATCCATAGAATTTGGAGGGGAAACAGGAGATGGNGCTAATACCTTTAACCTAATACCNTTCGTTTCAAANTCACTACTAGACGGCTCATTATCTAACCTTCCTTGGCTGCAAGCGACTCCAGACCCCATAACCTCTGTGACATGGGAGGCTTGGGTTGAGATAAACAAGCAAACTGCAGAAAGCATGGATGTTAAGGAAGGCGACTTANTAGAATTAAGTGCAGGAGGGCTGAAAGTTAAAGGACCAGCCTACGTGCATCCTGGAGTACCTCCGTGGACCGTTTCAATGCCATTTGGCCAAGGTCATACGGTCGGGCAATACGCGTCTGGTGTTGGCGAGAACGTAATGTCAGTGATTGCAAATATGATTGATGATGGGACCGGTTCGCTTGCCTGGGCTGCAACTAGGGTAAGTGTTCGGAACCTAGGAAACAGTGATGGAGAGAGGATTCCTAAGTTTGAGGGCACCGTNGAGGCATACGAAGTAGAAGAGCGTCATATACTACAGATTACAGGCCCAGATGGCGATAGTCATGGCCACGGGTCTCATTAGATCGAATGGTGATTAGGAGGACANAGAATGGTTCAGGCGATACAGCGTAGACATAAATGGGGTATGGTNGTAGACATAGATCGATGCACAGGGTGCCAGGATTGTGTCGTGGCCTGCCACGCTGAGAACAATGTCCCTATAAATGATGCTACTAGTTTCAAGGCCAAGAGGGCTCATCAGTGGATAAGANTAGAAAGATATTGGGAAGGTGAATTCCCAAATGTTAAGGCAAANTTCATCCCTGTTATGTGTCAACACTGCGAAAACGCTCCATGTGAAACTGTATGCCCTGTGTATGCTACTTACCATAATAATGAAGGTATGAANGTGCAGATATACAACCGCTGTGTTGGTACTAGATACTGCGGTAATAACTGTCCTTATCAGGTTCGATTCTTCAACTTCTGGGAGCCAGTATGGCCTGAGAGTTTTAAGAACCAGCTAAACCCTGATGTAACAGTTAGAGACAGGGGGATAATGGAGAAGTGTTCCTTCTGTGTTCAGAGGCTGCATAAAGCTCAAAGAGTGATAGAGGGTATAGACGGTAAAGAGATTACCGATCAAGAATTGAAGCAACGTAACTTCGCTCCGGCATGTGTTCAGGCGTGCGCATCAAGTTGTCTTGTGTTTGGAGATTTCCTAGACCCAGATAGTCAGGTTTCACGAATGAAGAAGGCAGCGTACGAAGAAGGCGGTAGAGGTTATAGATTGGCTGAGGCACTTGGAACTGAACCCAATGTCATATACCTTAAGAAAGTTGACATCCATACCGGACATGAGGCTACTACCCATGCATGAACTTCACCATATACCTATGCCAGCAGTCCTTGATATGACTCAAGCTGAGGTCACAGAGGACAATGTAAGGAGACAGTCATCCACTGGTCCAAGATTCAAGAGAATCACAGGCCTCTTGGCTGCGCTGTTCGCCGTTGGTATAGTATCGGTTGTACTTAGAGTGATGAATGGGTTTGATGACCGAAACGAGTGGGGTTATCACGCCTCAATAGTTGGATATATGCTGATAACAGCTCAGTCTACGGTTCTAATCTCTGTGGCACTGAGAATGGTAAAGGCTCATTGGCGAAGGTCATTGGCTAGGGTGTCTGAGCTCTTCGCTATAGTAGGTCTACTTAACTTTATAATATACATTCCGCTTTTGTGGGTGCTTCCTAGCACTGAAGGAAGGCTTAGCTTATGGTTTGACTTCCCCGGGAACAGCCCTCATATATGGAATACTGTATCGCTAGCAACCTTGGTAATTACGGGTCTTGCTCTCCTGTGGTTTGCTGCAATCCCGGATATAGCAACGATGAGAGATAGTGAAGAGGGTTCAAAACATGGTCGGTACCGTAGGTTTGCTATGGGCTGGAGAGGAACTCAGAGGCAGTGGGTACTTCTGAATGGTGGAATAAGTGTACTGGGTGGGTTCTATTTCCTCATGTTGATATTCACGCATTGTATGATAAGTGTGGATTTTAGTATGGCCTTGATACCAGGCTGGAAAGACGCCATCTATCCTACTTTCCATGCTCTCAGTGGTTTCCAGGCAGGAATAGCAACCTTAATAGTTACATTATTTATACTGCGTAGATTTGGAGGCCTTGAGGCATACATAGAGGTTGATCAATTCTGGGCCCTGAGTAAGATGTTACTCGCCACCTGCCTTCTCTGGTTCTATTTTTGGTGGTCAAGTTTCTTCACGTACTGGTACGGTAGAACACCAGCTGAGCAGGGAGTACTGGACTTTCTGATGGTTCAAACTTACAGACCGTTATTCATGCTTACGTGGGCACTGTGTTTCCCTGTACCATTCCTAATATTGATCTGGAATGCGATAAGGAAAACAGATTGGGGTCCAACATTAGCAGCATCTATAATACTGGTTGGTCAGCTATGCAATATGATGAGACTCTACGTTCCGGCCTTCTCTATAGAGGATGTAACTTTACATGCACTTAAGGTGGCTCCGGAAGCGAATATGCCTGGGATTATGGATCTTGCTACAGTAGTTGGTCTACTCGCAGGTGCTGTCCTAGTATATATGATGGCTACGAGGTTGTTTCCTGTACTTTCTATATGGGAAATAAAAGAAGGGATGATGCTTCAGCGGAAGCGAAAGTTCCTGAAGACAGAACTGAGAAGTTTAGGTAAGCCAGAATAATACAAGAAGAAAATTAATAGTTCAGGAGAACGTAGGAATGCAGGAAAGAGTACCACTGACAGATGCCGAAATAAATAGAGACCTTCTGCGCTCTATCAACGAGAATCACTTGTGGTTCTGGTTGCTTATCGGTGCACTTGGCTCTGTTGTGCTAGTAGGATTCGGGGCAGCTGCATATATGATCTACATGGGCCTCGGAGTTACTGGTCTAAATAGGCCAGTTATGTGGGGTTTCTTCATAACTAACTTCGTTTTCTGGATTGGTATTAGCCACGCAGGTGTTATGTTGTCGGCGATACTTAGGCTAACGCAAGCAGAGTGGAGGAGACCAGCTACAAGAGCAGCTGAAGTTCTTACAGTTTTCTCCCTTATGACGGCAATGACTATGCCTTTGATACACGCTGGAAGACCTTGGCGTGTGTTCTACTGGGTTTTTCCATATGACTGGGCTAGAGGTATATTCCCAAATATTAGAACGCCTCTTGTCTGGGACCCTGCGGCTGTCTTTACTTATCTGACAAGCAGTATACTGTTCGTGTTCATAGCGTTGATCCCAGATATAGCTGTTGCTAGGGACCATGTGACGGGCTGGAGAAAGCCTATATACACGGTATTAGCTCTCGGATGGAGAGGTACTGCAAGGCAATGGAGGCTTCAGCTTATCGCTGGAATTCTATTGTCAGCGATTATATTGCCTATATTCGTTTCAGTACACAGCATAGTTTCCTGGGACTTCGGTATGGCAATCGCCGTAGAGGCATGGCATAGCACCGTGTTCGCTCCTTATTTCGTTATTGGCGCAGTTCATTCAGGTGTATCAGGTGTAGTAACCTTTATGATTGTGTTAAGACCGTTTTTTAAATGGCATGATTATATAAGACCAGAGCACATTGACGCACTGACTAAGTTGCTGATTGTAGTTGCTACTGCTTGGTTCCTATTCTTGTGGCTTGAGATAGTGTTCGGGCTTTATGCTAGGGAGGCTCCTGAAATTGCACTTAGAGAAATGCAAATACTGACACCTCCTTGGTCATGGATGTTTATAGCCTTCTTGATTACAGGGTACGTCTTCCCCGTAGGCGCTTGGCTGTTCAGGGGTGTAAGAAGGAGTATGAAATGGATGCTTATAACTACAATATCGGTAAACGTTGGTATGTGGCTTGAGAGATTTCTAATAATAGTGCCTGGGCTTGCAAGGAAACAAGGTTTTACCTTCTCGTGGGGTACATACGCTCCTAGCCCAGTAGAGATAGCAATCGTAATTGGAACATTTTGCATGGTTTCTATGCTTGTCCTTCTATTCACAAAATTGTTCCCATTGATACCAATTGGAGACGCAAAAGAAGGCGTTATATTGGAAGACTACATTCAAATAGGTAAAAGGAAAGTACCTGCTGTTCTGAGAGAAGAGTAGTATGAGAGGNAAAAAATGGCAAATAANAGTATTATAGGACTATTTAGTAGCGCTGAGGCAGCAGCCGATGCGACCGACGTATTGGCAGAGGCTGGGTTAGGTCAGGACAGCTTTGATGTCCTAACTGGATCTCCATACCCAGACGGGGCTTTCGGCGAGAAAGAAATAAAGCATCACTTGTATGTATTCCCATTTATTGGAGCTATGATGGGATTTACCGTAGCGATACTTTTGACTGCTGGCACACAGATAGCCTGGCCGATAGTAACTGGTGGTAAGCCGATACTCGCATTGCCTGCCATGACTATAATAACCTACGAAGGGACCTTACTTGGAGCAGTTTTATTCACAATACTNGGTATAATATTCGAATCACGACTGCCTAGGCCACTAATGGCCCCTTACGATAAGAGAATAACAGAGGGTTACATTGGCATTGAGGTCACGTGTGAGGCCGAATGGCAGCTGGAAGCTGCTGAAGCGGCACTTAGAAAAGCAAACGCTGATGACGTGGTTAGATAAAGGCTACCTATAAG
This sequence comes from Chloroflexota bacterium, assembly GCA_002717805.1. Taxonomy (GTDB): domain Bacteria; phylum Chloroflexota; class Dehalococcoidia; order Lucifugimonadales; family UBA2985; genus UBA2985. The sequence continues at coordinate 21,513 of PBBS01000016.1, forward strand.
TAGATAAGTTTAAAGGAATACTCGAATATAATGATAGGTCTGAAAAATAAATTTCTAAAGATTGCACTACCAGTACTGCTTCTGGCTTTATTGCTCGCTAGCGGATGTAATACTATAGGCAGAGGTACAAACCAATTAGATATCTTCAGAGAGATGCATTACAGTCAGTCCTATAGATCTCAGGAGCCTCCGTATGTTATGCCACCAGCTGGAGGAGTAGTTAACTTCGTGCCTGGTGGTACTGCAACAACCGTAGACATTAAGGATACTGGCAGAGCTACTAGGACTAAGCAAACTGAAGAAGATGGGAAGGAACTCTACAGAGTTAACTGTGTAATGTGTCATGGTGGTCTTGGTGAAGGTGACGGACCTATGAGGGCTATATTACTGAAGTACAAGGGAATACCACCTGCTAACTTTGTTCTTACAAGCGCGGCCAGCTCAGATCAAGAAATATATGATTTCGTCAGCTTAGGCGGAAGAACTGCTGCACTTATGGCAGAGAACGGTGTTCCGCCATTACCTGAGATTCAACGACCTGGTAATATGCCTATATTCAACAAACTTCTCTCTGAGGAGGAACGTTGGAAGCTGGTCGACTACATACGTGTACTCCAAGGGCAATAAGTACCAAAACCTGGAAGGCGACAGCCATATCAGGCGTATCTTAGGTGCACTACTATATAGATTCAGATCAATTGCAACAGTCTCACTGGAGTTCTCTTGATTAAGATAAGCCTTATCGCCCCCAATATTGTCCCGAATTTTATAGGCTATACAATCCTTTTAATACTTACTTTGCTTATAAGTATTGCCTGTTATTCTTCAGAACTGACTGAATCTGATATACAAGAAGACTTGGCACGAAGTATAGACCAAAGTATCATGTGCCCGGTGTGCCCGAGTGAAACGATAGATGAATCCCAGGTACCTATTGCTAAGCAGATGAGGGATATTGTTAGAGAAAAATTGGCATTAGGTGAAACAAAGGAAGATATCCTGAGTTATTTTTCTGAACGATATGGTGATGCAATATTGGCCAAGCCTCCGGCTAAAGGGTTCAATATAATAGTTTGGATTATCCCGCCTGTAGTTATCGCTTTAGGGATCATACTTATGTTGGTAGTTATAAGGTCTATGAGGAATACAGTATCTGAGGTTGGCAATGAAACAGGTGATGGAAGGTCCATAGAGTTGGAGCCTTATCTGGAAATAGTGGATACGAATATTGCTAAACTAAAGAGAGAATTCTATGATGAATTTGGAGTGGACAGAAATTAGAATGCTTGGAGGAATCAATATAGCATGGCTGAGCTAGGCAATATAACCTTATTTATGGCTTTGGCTGTATCAGTTTACTCAGGATTAGGGTCAGTCTTGGGAGCAACTAGGTCTTCACCTCTACTTGTTGAGAGTTCTTATAAAGCCACATATGCTATATCATTGCTATGTATTGTATCTACGGCGTGTTTAGTAGGGTCTTTTGTGACTAATGACTTCCAAGTTCAATATGTTGCGAATCACAGTAGCAGAGCAATGGATGTTCAGTATGTGTGGGTTGCATTCTACGCAGGTAATGAAGGCTCTCTCTTATTTATAGCATTGGCATTGTCTATATTATGTACAATAGCTATATATTATAGGCGTATAGCTTCTGAAGACATCATGCCATATGTTAATTTCGTATTGATGTTGGTGATGTTGTTCTTTCTAGCTGTTATGGCCTTTCTTGCTAATCCGTTCGACAAATTTGAATTCACTCCCTTGGATGGGCAAGGCATTAATCCATTGCTTACTCATCCTGGAATGTTCATACACCCACCTGTATTGATGACAGGGTTAATATCTTTTTCGATTCCGTTCGCTTTTGGAATGGGATCAATGATTTCTGGTAGGACTAGGGATGAATGGGTGGATGCCGGCAGAACTTGGGGGTTGGTTTCCTGGACGTTACTGGGTATCGGTCTTTTACTAGGATCTTGGTGGGCTTATACGATTCTTGGTTGGGGAGGGTACTGGGCTTGGGACCCTGTTGAGAATGCTGGCTTTATGCCATGGATTGCTATGACAGCTTTTATACATTCGATCATGGTTCAGAAGAGGCGAGGTATGTTCAGAATGTGGAATATGGCTTTAATAATCATAGCATTCGCATTTGCACAATTCGGTATGTTTATCAATCGCGGAGGTCCTGTACCATCCGTACATTCTTTTGGTCAGTCTACTTTGGGTTGGATTTTCCTGTTGTTTATGGGATGTACAGTGGTTATATCATTTGCAATATTTTTCTTGAGGTACAAGAGTCTGAAAAGCGAAGAGAACTTGGAGTCAGCGGTTTCAAGGGAATCTGCTTTTCTGCTGAATAACTTAATGCTATTAGCTGTTTCGTTCGTCACTCTATGGGGGGTTATATTTCCTCTTATATCTGAACTGACAACTGGCGAGATAATCACGGTAGGTGCTCCTTTCTATAATCAGGTGAATGGGCCGTTATTCTTGGGATTGATATTCTTGATGGGCATTGCACCATATATACCCTGGAGGAGATCCTCATTTGGAGTTATACGGAGGGCACTATTTTATCCGTCCATGTTGTCTGTGGTCTCGATTGTTATTCTGTTTCTCTTTGGTATAAGAGAGATATTTGCCTTGATATCTTTTTCTCTTTGTCTTTTTGTTCTTGGAGGTATATTACAGGAGTGGTTTAGGGGTATTATTTCTAGGCATCAGTTGGGTGAAAATTATCTGGTCGCATTTGTTAATCTTGTGTTGAGTAATCGTCCTAGATATGGTGGGTATATAGTGCACTTGGCAGTAGTCTGTTTGGCGCTTGGTGTAGCTGGATCAAGTTTTTATGACGTTCAGCGTGATATAGCATTGTCACCTGGTGAAAGCGCAGCAATTCGTGATTACAGTTTGAAATATATATCTAATGAGGTTACAGATAGAGTTGATAGAGTAGAGACTAGGGCTGTTGTTGAAGTATATAGAGCAGAAGATTTCCTTGGTACTTATACAACGAAGAGGAGCTATTATCCAGGATTTAATATGGCATCTACTCGTGCAGCTATAAGATCTACATTGGTAGAGGACCTGTATATAATACCCGGAGAATTGTTAGAAAATGACGGAGCTTTATTTAGAGTAAGGATAAACCCTTTGGTGATGTGGATGTGGATAGCAGGACCTATATTGTTTCTAGGGGTTCTCATTGCTCTATGGCCACACAGGTTGAGTCGGAATACATAAATTGAAGATTATTAAGGATTGATATCTACATGATAGTAATGTCTTCTGCTGCATTGGCCATTATTTCGGTACTATTGATAATTTGGCCAATTATTAAAAGTAAGATCTATATTGTTAATAAATCAGTTATGCTTGTGGAGCTAGATGATGCTGCAAATAGAGAAACTCAGTGTTACGAAGAGATAAGAGTAGCTATATCCGATTACCAATTGGGAAATATAACGAACGTACAATATATTGATATTATTGGTAAAAGACGCACAGCTGCTGCAGTTGCTTTGATGGATCGAAGCAAGATAATAGCAGATATTAGCTACATGGTGAATCAAATAGAAGACCAAGTATCTAGCAATAGGCGTATAAATGGAACATTGGGTGATCTAAAGGAATGTGAAAATTGTAATGGATTAATTGAAGTCAGTGCCCCAATTTGCTTTAGGTGTTTGTGAATTTATATTATGACGACTAACATATTAGCAATATGGAAATATTCTGCCATATTGTCCTTCTTGCTAATCATATTTGGTATTTCAGCCTCCTTTGCCTACGGAAATGAAACCTCAAGTATAACTGGTAGTGTTATAAACGGTACTAATACGAATGATACGCCGGTTGGCATCATCGTTAGCTTGGAAATATATGACGGAGATCTGCTCGTAGCAATCAAGGAAGATAGCGTCACTGAAAAAGGTACATTTCATATAGAGAACATACCTGTCAAAGATTCTTATTCCTATGACCTGAAGACAGATTACAGAGATATAGAATATTCTGTAAGTATAACAAGCCCGATGTTTTCTGAAGATGTTACTTTGAGAGTATATGAAATTACTGACAACAGTGATCTTGTAGATATATTAGGGTACACAACTGTTATAAATGAAGTCGATTCTCGAGATTCTCTAATCAATACAATGGAGATTATAACCTTAGAAAATAAAGGTGATAGGACTTTTAGGGCTGATGTTGCGAAGAATGGTCCTATGAGTTTGATAAGATTCTCATTGCCGAGTAATTCGGTTGATCTGGATGTCCAAAGCAATTTATCTGGAGGGGCTGTGTTGCAGGTAGATAGAGGCTTTGCCATAAGTGCACCTATACCGCCTGGGACTCATGAGATTATATTTGAGTACAGGCATCCTTACTCTGGAGAATTCCTATCGTTTGAGAAATCTTTTCCATTTGGTAGCAAAGTCTTTCTCGTACTGGTACGGAACGGGATAATAGGAGTTAGGTCAGACGAACTAGACCTAATGGAACCAATAATCTTGGGAAACGTTATGTACCATAGGATAGAAGCTCGTGAAATACCCCCTGCAGATTCTGTCTCTATAGAGTTTACAAAACTACCCAAACCAACCATAGCTCAGTCTGTGATGAGAACAATATTGAGTGATAGATTTCCACCCATTGCAATAGGAATTTTTTTGGTGTGCATACTATTGGCGATCTTTTTCCTGTTATTTAACAAGAGGCATGCACATGCAGGAGGGTTATTTTCGCTAGATGACCCAAAATCTCTCGAAATCATTGAAGAAATATGTAAGCTTGATAATCTATTTGCATCTGGAGACATTTCAGAATCTAAATATATCCAAGAGAGGACTGAACTAAAATCGTTAATCTTAGGATTTAAACAAACGGACGTTTATGAAGTAATTTAGCTCAAAGCATCCGTAAGAATATACGCATAGGGATAGATATCAATATGAATATGAGGAACCTAATAGTATTTAGCCTTCTCTCACTCTTTATGGGTTTATTTTTAGTATTAGCATTCTCCCTTGCAGGGTCTGGCGGTGTGCCTCAAAGCATGGGAGTAAATAACTCCTTTGGAGAAATAAAAATCAAGAGGATGGTTGCACCAGATTTTTCATTAGATCTTTATGATGATAGAGAAATACGATTATCAGAACTCAGGGGCAATGTTGTCGTATTGGACTTTTGGTCATCGTGGTGTTCTCCGTGTAGAAAAGAGGCAGCCGTCTTAGCTGAGGTATATTTGGAATATAGAGACAAAGGGGTTGTATTTCTCGGGATATCGATTTGGGATAGAGATGAAGATGCACTAGCCCATATAGAGGAATTTGATGTTCAGTACCCCTCAGGACCGGACTCCAAGGGGGAAATATTAGTAGAGTATGGCGTCACAGGTATTCCTGAAAAAGTTTTCATTGACCAGAGAGGGAATAAGGTTAGGAAATTTACTGGTCCATCTACTAAAGATGAACTGGTTGCGATATTAGATGATATGCTTGGATCAGGTTATTAGATCGGATTCTGTTGTTATATTTCTAGGACGATACTTGTACTAAATGTGTGACGCATGTAGAATGTATGGACGTTTTTGATTATTGGTGAAAACCAGATAGAGGTATATAGTTATGGATTTGAATTTAGTGATACCTACGACTCCGAATCCTAATATTTCGGAGTTCAGGCAGGGTGATAGAATCACAGTGACTGTTAAAGTCAGAGAAGGTGAAAGAGAGAGATTACAGGCATTCGAGGGTGACGTAATCAGAAAGCGTGGAAGAGGTTTAGGGTCTACGTTTACTGTTAGAAGGGTATCTCATGGCATAGCCGTAGAGCGTACATTCCCGTACTACTCTCCATCTGTCGAATCTGTAAAGTTGGTTAGGCATCAGAAATCCAGGCAGGCGAGACCATACTATTTGAGATCGCTATATGGCAAGGCAGCTCGTCTCAAAGAAGACAGAAGAAGATCCCGCCGCTAAATATGCGCCAGACCCAGAATTCGAAAGGTTTGCCGATATAGCCTTAGAGGATTCGAGACAATGATTAAATTTGCAGAGATTGCTGTCGATGCCCCAGCTGGCTACGATCGGATTTTTACCTACTCGTTCGACACTGACATGGCAATTTCTGCCGGCCAGATTGTTAGAGTACCATTTGGACCGCGTCTGGTAACTGGAGTGGTACTGTCCCTAAAAGATAGCTCAGATGGAATAGAAACACGCGATGTATTGGATGCAGTGTATTCTCAACCAGTTATTAGAGATACTCATCTTAGATTGGCTAGGTGGATTAGTGAGTATTACAGAGCTCCCTTATTTGAATCAGTTTCTTTAATGACTCCACCAGTCACTCGATCTAGATCCATATCCTATCTGGAAGTAAATGAAACTATTAGCAGAGATGGTTTAAATGTATATCAAAACGATATATTGGATTACCTATATGCTAAAGGCAGAACAGAAACAACGGTGCTATTGAAAGATCTAGGATCCAAGTACAGCGTTAGCCTCAGAAAACTTGTTGAAGATTCTGTGATTTCTCTAAATTGGGAATGGTCTCAGCCTAAAACGAGACCAAGATATATTGAATATTCAATTGTCTCTGCTGATGCAATATCTAGTAACGATATCTGGGTCTATATTCCCAAGCGTGCTAACAGGCAAATATCTGCTCTTCAGTATCTACTTAACGCTAATTCTCCTATAAAAAGATCTATGCTAGTGAAGCAATTTGGGGGCAGTATTATCAGGGCTTTGGAATCCAGAAAATTGATATCTAGGATACGGGTACGTTTTGAGAGAGACCCATTATTAGGCATCGAAGTCGATCCGGATAATCCCCCGGTGCTTACAGAATATCAGGCATCTGCATTGTTGCAGATAGAGGAATCATTGGAGGGGTTAAAGTCTCAAGTTTTCTTAGTACATGGAGTAACTGGTAGTGGGAAAACGGAGATATATCTGAAGGCTTTGGAAAAAGCGATAAGTATGGGTAAAAGAGCCATCGTTATGGTTCCTGAGATATCTCTAACCCCGCAGACAGTTGGTAGGTTTATGTCTAGGTTCCCTGGTAAGGTATCGGTCTTGCATAGTGGGCTAAGCGATGGGGAGCGATATGACCAATGGTGGGGTATCTGGGAAGGGAGATACAACGTAGTCATTGGCGCTAGGAGTTCCATATTTGCTCCGCTGGAGGATCTTGGTCTTATCGTTATAGATGAAGAGCATGAGCATGCGTATAAACAATCCGATATAGCTCCACGTTATCACTCTAGGGAGGTTGCCTTGAAGTTGGCCTCTATTACTGGAGCTACAATTGTAATGGGTAGCGCTACACCTGATATAGGTACCTATTCCAAAGCAGTAGGTGGGCAATACAGACTTATATCAATACCAGAGCGAGTTGGATATCAGAATAGGCATGAGGATCTAAAGTACAATTGGTCTTTACCTAATGTTTATGTTGCGGATATGAGGGATGAACTTTCAAAAGGTAACAGAAGCATATTTAGCAAAATGCTATTCGATAGTATGTATAGAACACTTGATTCTGGCCAACAGGTAATGCTGTATTTGAACAGACGGGGCAGTGGTAGCCTGGTGCAGTGTAGAGACTGTGGATACGTAGTTCATTGTAAAAGATGCGATATGGCTATGTCTTATCATACATACGTAGATAAACTACTTTGCCATAGATGTAATGCACGCTCTGATATGCCTAATTCATGTGCAGAGTGTGGTAACAAGAGAATCCGCTATCTCGGATTAGGCACTCAAAGGATAGTAGATGAGGTCTATAAAGAATTCCCTGGGGCTAGTGTATTGCGCTGGGATAGTGATGTAGTTGCTAACGATAAGGACCACAGAGCCATGACTCATAAAATCCAATCCGGACAAGCACAAGTTGTAGTTGGCACACAGATGATAGCTAAGGGTTTGGATTTCCCAAATATTGGTTTGGTAGGTGTTATACTAGCCGATATAGGATTGTTCTTACCAGACTTTAAGGCGAGCGAACGTGTCTTCCAGTTGCTATGTCAGGTAGCAGGAAGGGCTGGCAGGGGTGCTACTGTAGGGGATGTCGTAATACAGACATACAATCCTGAGCACTATGTTATACAGGCTGCGGCAGACCAGGATTATTATCAATTCTATAAGAAAGAGATGGCCTATAGAATTCAGCATAAGCTTCCACCCTCTGAGAAACTTGTCAGGTTGGTTATTTCTCATAATAATGATTCAGCTTGTGAGGCACGAGCTAATTTGTTAGCTGTTAGAATAGATAAGCGCATAGCGGAAAAAGGTATATCAGGCATAGATGTAATTGGCCCTTCTCCAGCACACCCGCATAGACTTAGAGGTAGATACAGGTGGCATATATTAATCAGGGGAAGATATAGTAGGGATGTAGTCGAAGAGATAAATATACCCAAAGATTGTGTTGTAGACGTTGAACCAATCTCATTGTTGTGAATACGGTCTTAGTATATGGACGTAAATAATTACTAGATTTACACAGGCGATAACCCAAATTATAATGATTTTGATTTAGATAACCATATAGTGAGCTCAGGAGATACATAAATTGGCATTACTTACAATTCGCACCTTACCGGATCCCATACTACGGCAAAAAGCTAAGAAAGTTACCAAGGTAGATGATTCAACGCAGAAACTTATTGATGACATGATAGATACTATGCATGCTGCTAATGGAGTTGGCATAGCAGCTAATCAAGTCGGTGTTCTACTTCGAATAGTAATAATAGAGATACCAGAAGAAGATCAGATTAGAGTGCTTATAAACCCAGAGATTATTAAACGGGAAGGTGAAAGGATAGTAGAAGAAGGCTGCCTTAGTATACCAGGCTACAGGGGTGAATTGGTTAGATCTATGAAAGTAAGAGCTAGGGCTACAGATAGACATGGCAAACAAGTTCGGATCAAGGCAGAAGGGCTTCTTGCTCAAGCATTGGAGCATGAGACGGATCATATAAATGGCATACTTTATATTGATCATTTAGAAAATTCTGGGCAATTATGGAAAATAGAGTACCAAACTAGCGAGACATCACAAGATGCTAAATGAATATGGATAATATGATTTATGGAGAAGAAGTATAAACAGTGGGGATATCTCATAGGATTCTTTCTCAAGTAAATTCATTTCTGCAATCACGTTCGGTAGACGGTTATATAGTTGGTGGGTATGTTCGGGACTCAATCATTGGGGAAATCTCTCGAGACATAGATATAGTAATACTGAACTCAGACCAAGATATTATTAACGACATTACGTCTTATCTAGGGTGTAAAGCCGTGGAATTAGATAAAGAGAGACATATAAGTAGACTCTTCTTTATCGATGAATACGAAGATCAGCAAATAGATTCGTATTTTCACATTGACTTGTCATTATGTTTGACTGATATAAAAGAAGACTTGGCAGCTAGAGACTTTACAATAAACTCCATGGCTGTTTCTCTTTCTCATGCATTGCCAAAGATAGATCTCGAATATGTTATAGATCCATATAATGGGGTAGCGGATATTGTATCCAAAAGGATAGAGTGTGTATCTGACACCATATTTAGAGAAGACCCTGTTCGGCTTCTAAGGGCAGTCAGATTAATGGCGCAGTTGGATTTTGTATTAACAGACAATACTAGATCTCTGATACAAAGACACGCAACTCGATTGCTCGAAGCATCTAATGAACGAGTTCGCGAAGAATTTCTTAAGATTATCCAGAGTAGGAACTCCTCAGAGAAGATCAAGGAATTAGACGAATTGGGGTTATTGTCTGTATTGATACCTGAGCTTGAGGATTGTAAAGGTGTAATTCAACCTAAGGAACATTTCGCAGATGTATTTGGCCATTCTATGTCGATGCCAACTTCTATAGGTATTATTACTCGGGATGGCAGTGCAGATATTTTCGGTCATAATATCATTTCACAGATCCCATGGGATGACCAGATAGAATATCATTTCCACTCAGAATTTAGCGATGGGGTTTCTAGGGCCACAATATTAAAGGTTGCAGGGTTACTGCATGATATATCAAAGCCGACCACTAAAACATTTGATGATGCTAAAGATAAGATCAGATTCATAGGCCATGACAAGGAAGGGGCTGAAGTGTCACGAGGTATCTTGAAGCGCTTTAGGTTTAGTAATAAAGCCATTGAATTTGTATATGCTCTGATAAATCAACATCTCAGACCTACCCAAATGAGTAGTATCAATATGATGCCAACTGACAGGGCTATATACCGGTATTACAGAGATTTGGGAGACTATGCCATTGATACCCTGTATTTGAACCTTGCAGACTATCTTTCTGCAAAAGGTCCGAATAAAGTGGAAGAAAGCGACTGGTCTCGCCATTGTTCTTTAATAGGATATATATTGGATCATAAGTCAAATAGGACTTCTACAAACAATCAATATAAAAGCCTTATAAATGGCAATATGATAATCGAAGAATTCGACATTGAACCAGGCCCCGTAATTGGTTATGTTCTTGATTTAGTTTACGAAGAACAGATGTCAGGTAATATAAAAGATGTCAAATCCGCCTTAGTTCTTGCGGGAGAAATACTGTCGAAAACAAGACCCCAATAAGCTCACAATTCTAAAACTCTCGGATGGATAGGATATCCAAATTCTATAATTTTCAGGTATTGCAATATCAAGAATCTGTGTTATTCTATAGGAGCAAAAAGGAATAAAAAGGCATAAAAAGGAAATAATAGTTTGACTCTGATTGGCGTGGGATTCTTGGGAGAGCACGAGCATAGAGTAGATCCTCAGGGGAGGATCTCCATTCCTGCGCGTTTCAGGGAGGCATTCAAGGCTGGGTTTGTGTTAACGAAGAGTCCGGATAAATGTATAGAGATATACACTCCCAGTGAATGGCAATCTCGTGCTCAGGAAGTAATGAGGGGGTCCATAAATCAGATTAAGAACAGGCGTATGAGGAGAATTAATTTCTCCGGAGCGTATCAGATTGAGCCAGATAGACAGGGCAGATTTCAGTTGCCGCAAACATTAAGAGATTATGCGGATATAAAAGAAGACGTTATTCTTGCTGGATCTGGGACTTACATTGAATTGTGGTCTAAGGAATCTTGGGCGGAAGAGTTGTTGGCAATGGATTCCGAGGCATTTATGTTGTCGGAGACTACTGAAGCCAGGGAATATTAAGGGGACAACTATGGTTTATCACATACCAGTGCTATTGCAAGAAACACTTGAAGGCCTTCAAGTAAGGCAAGGTGGGACTTATGTTGATTGCACTGTTGGGGAAGCGGGTCATACAAAAGCCATAATCGAAAGGATTGGCCCTAATGGGAGGCTTCTCGGTCTGGATCTTGATGCCTATGCTCTCGACAGGGCTATGAAATCGTTGGCAGATTATGGATGTACTCATATGCTAGTAAATGACAATTTTGGCAATCTTGTTGAAGTTGCAGCCAGTAGGGGGCTAAATTCTGTTGATGGGATATTGTTTGACCTTGGCTTGTCATCTCTTCAATTGCAGGGAGAAGGTAAAGGCTTTTCATTTAATTCAGATGACCCATTAGATATGAGGTTTAGCGGAGAGCAGGAACTAACTGCATCTGTTGTTGTTAATGAATATTCTTACGAGGATTTAGTTAGTGTACTGAGGGAGTTAGGTGAGGAATACAGGGCTAGGAGTATTGCTAGGCGTATCATTGAAAACCGGCCTATAGAAACAGCTCGTGCGCTAGCAGATGTAGTTATCCGAGCGGTACATGGGCGTAGGGGAAGAATACATCCTGCTACTAAGACATTTCAGGCAATCCGTATGGAAGTTAATGGTGAATTGCAGAATATTGAACATGCATTGAGCCAGACGACACAGTTATTGAGGTCTGGAGGTAGATTGGTAGTGATTAGCTATCATTCCCTTGAGGATCGTATGGTGAAAGGCTTCCTTCGAGAAGAAAGCCGTGAGTCAAAAAGCTTCAAGTTGATAAATAAGAAAATAATATCCCCCTCCCAAGAGGAGGTCAGTGCAAATGCAAGAAGTCGAAGCGCCCGGATGCGGGTAGCTGAGCGAGTTTAGGAGGTATGTCCTCCTAATAGATAATACTGGTTTGGGGGTTAGAACGCAGAAAAAAGCGGGGCAAATATAAGTAGCGATAAAAGTTAGTGGTCGAACCCAACCATTACACCCGGCTGTGTTCTTACCCCTGTACCAGAACCCTCAGAGATTGAGATGAGGGAAAGGGGTTAAAGAGATGAGGAAAAACAATATATATACGGCTATAGATGTCGGGACATCAAAGGTCTGTACAGTTATTGGGCGTCTAGATTTGTCAGGCCAATTGGAAATCCTTGGCGTTGGATTGGTGCCGTCTAGAGGAATGAAAAAGGGCATGGTAAGTAATTTGAGTGAAGTTGCTGAGGCCACAAAGGAATCTGTTGAACAGGCCGAATTTAATGCTGGACTCAAAATACACTCTGCCAATGTGGGCCTAACTGGTAGTCATATAAACTCTTCAAATACTATCGCAACGCTTGATAACCGAGATTACGATAACCCAGTTAGCTCAAGAGATATAAAGAAAATACTTAAAGCCTCATCTGACTATCAGGTTATGGATGTTGACGATTCTAGGGTTCTGCACATAATACCTAGAACTTATGCTGTAGATGGGCATTGGGGCATCGGAGACCCGACAGGTATGCATACTTCAACTTTGGCGGTGGAGACTCATATTATACAAGGTAGTGCAGCTCCTATAGACAGTCTTATAAAAGCCGTTTCCCAGGCAAAGGTGAAAGTTAAGGGCATTATGTTAGAACCACTTGCCAGTGCTAAGGCAATACTGGCTCCTGAAGAATTGGAAATGGGTGTGGTGGTTTTGGATATAGGCGGTGGTACAAGTGACATGGCAGTTTTCCTAGAAGGTAATATATGGCATTCTAGGATAATACCAGTAGGTGGATTTCAGTTAACAAGAGATATAGCCATAGCATTCAATACCTCATATCCCTCTGCTGAAGAAGCAAAAATAATTTTTGGCAATGTCGAACCTTCGAGAATAGATCCAGATGATGAAATAGAGTTATCTGGATTCGTACCTGGCACACACTTTGATATAAAGAGACAGGATTTATGTAGCGTTCTGAGAGATAGAGTTGAAGAGTTAGTTAATCTGGTCCTTATGGAGTTGAAAGTATGTGGTTTGGATGGAGTCCCTCCGGGAGGCATTGTAATAACTGGTGGCTCTGCGAAGGTTCCAGGACTAGTTCAGATGGTTGAAGAGATGGCTGGTAAACCAGTGCGTATAGGTTTGCCTCGTGGCCATTCTGGGATTCCTGCAGACTTGCAGGACCCCTCATTTTCGACTGCTCTAGGCCTTCTAATAGCCGATACTGAAAGTAATGGCGCTAACGAATGGTATGCAACAAGCAAAGTCAAAAACAGGGGGTATTTATCAAGATTAATGACAAGAATTTTAGGATTATTGGATTCTGCGAAGCATAGTATCAAAAGTCAGATAAGGAGGTTTAACCATGAGTAGTCAATCTTTGGAGAATGATGGTATTGCCAGGATAAAGGTTGTAGGTGTAGGCGGAGGCGGCTGCAACGCTGTGACCCGAATGTTTAAAGAAAGAGTTCAGGGGGTGGAATATCTCGGCGTTAATACTGATGCTCAGGCTTTAATGAGAAGCGAAGTTCCAATGCGCATTAGGATGGGGGATAAACTCACACGTGGACTAGGAGTAGGAGGTAACCCTGAAATAGGAAAGGAGTCTGCGGAAGAGAGTAGGGATGAGATATATGAGTCTGTTAAAGACTCAGATATGGTCTTTATCGCTGCAGGAATGGGTGGCGGCACTGGTACTGGAGCTGCACCAATAGTTGCTGAGATTGCAAAAGAGGCTGAGGCATTAACTATTGCTGTTGTTACAAAGCCTTTTGGTTTTGAGGGTACGAAAAGGAAGAAATTAGCAGACGAAGGTATAGCCAAATTAAAAGATAAAGTAGACACATTGATAGTAATACCAAATGATAGGCTATTTTCGGTGTGTGATGAAAAAGTTACCATGGAAAACGCGTTTAGGCTTGCAGATGATGTGCTACGTCAAGGTGTTCAGTCCATTGCAGAGTTGGTTACGGTACCTGGGGAAATAAACTTGGACTTTGCTGATATAAAGACTGTAATGAGTAATGCAGGGCCAGCATGGATGTCCATTGGGCATGGCTCTGGTCAAAATAAGGCAGTAGACGCAGCTAAAGCAGCCGTAAGTAGTCCGTTGTTAGATGTTTCTATTGATGGGGCTAAAGGAATTTTGTTTAATGTATGTGGCGGAAGCGACCTTTCACTTATGGAAGTAGAGGCTGCAGCAGATGTCATAAGATCAGCCGCTGATCCCGACGCAAATATATTCTTTGGTCTTGTCACTGACATAAAAATGGAAGATGAAGTCAAAATAACTTTGGTAGCCACTGGTTTTCCAACTGCTGAGGAAGTATTTATACCAAAGGATGACGCCATAATACAAATGACTATGGGAGATATCCATGACGAAGCTGAGTTGGACATACCACCATTCCTCAGGCGAAATGGACATAGGCGCACAGCTGCAGTATAGATATACCGGTGATTTTACTCGTAGATACTTGCGTGAGTCGAATTAGAAATCTTAGGAGTTTTGGTTCGACTCGAGTAAGTATCTCTTTGTCTGTTAGATTGAAATGAATCGAAAAAAGCTAAATATATCCATGTAAAAGGGTTGGTCTTTTTGTTTTAGTGGCGTAGAATATACAACGATTAGCCCTGAGAAAGACAAATGCGCAGATTTCCACTTCGTAGTTTCATATTTATATTACTTATAACAGCCCTTGCGACTGCTTCATTGAGCTTTCAAGAGTTCAGACTGCAAGTAGCTGGCATTGACCTGGAGAGAGGCGAAAAGTCTCCTCTAGGATTGCGGCTTGGCTTGGATTTGGAGGGTGGCAGTCATTTAGTATACAAGACGAAGCTTGAAGACGGTGATCAGGAGCCCACAGATGAACAGATGGAAGGTGTCTTAAGTATCATAGAGCGTAGAGTTAATGCTTTTGGAGTTTCCGAGCCGAGTATACAAAGGATGGGTCCTGAGAGGATACTAATACAACTCCCAGGGGTGGGTGTGACTAAAGCTAATATAGTATTTTCCGAGGCAATTCCGCTTGAAGAATTGAAAGCCGTATTTGACTCCATAGATAGGTCATCTGTATCTATAGATAGTCAAGACTCCCTAAGCTACGATGTAGAGCTGCCTTCCCTGGAGCCTGCCAGATTTGACTCCGATGGACAGATTGTTAAAGTGGCAGAAAGGGATATTATAGAAGTAAAGCTAAGAACAGCATTCCCAGAGATAGATATTCTCTATTCGATATCCGGAGGGGTAGAAGAGGCTAAAAAACTCATCGGACAAACAGCTCAACTTGAGATTAAAGAAAGGATCTGTAAGAATGATCCTTCAGATTTAACTCAACGATGTGAAAATCCTGAATATCATGTTGATAATGATTTAGGTTTGACAGGTGAAGATTTGGCACTGGCGTACGCAGGAGTACAACCTAATACCGGATTGCCAGTTGTTAATATAGAATTTAATGGTGAAGGTACGAGAATATTTGCAGAGCATACCTCACGCATAGCTGGCACAAACAATAGGACGGCCTTTTTCTTGGATAATGAACTTGTGATTGATCTAATTGCGGTACAAGCTATAACTGGTGGCAGGGCATATATCCAGGGACCAGATTTTACACCTGAAAGTGTCCGTACTGTAGCGATTCAACTAGAATCCGGCCGCCTGCCAATCCCGTTAGTATTGATACAAGAGAAAGAGGTAGATGCCACATTGGGGGAGGATTCACTTCGAAAGAGCTTGGTAGCTGGACTTATTGGACTTGGTTTAGTTCTGTTCTTTATGGCAGCTTACTACAGGCTTCCAGGAATAATAGCGTGTATAGCTCTTATAATATATGGAATTATAGTCCTTGCAATACTTAAATTATGGCCCATAACATTAACATTGGGAGGTATTGCTGCATTTATCTTATCAATAGGTATGGCTGTGGACGCAAATATACTTATATTCGAGCGTATGAAAGAAGAGATCAGATCAGGAAGAAGTCTTATAGCATCGTTGGACACAGGGTTTAATAGGGCTTGGCCTGCAATACGAGATAGTAATGTATCTACATTCATAACGTGCGCAATTTTGTTCTGGTTTGGCACCAGATTGGGAACAGGAGTTGTAACAGGCTTTGCTTTGACTTTGTTTATTGGAGTCTCAATAAGCATGTTTTCTGCTTTGATAGTAACAAGGACTTTCCTTAGAATAGTAGCAATAACACCCTTGGGACGTATGCCATCGGTATATACAAACGTACGAAAAAATGTTTCGCCTGAAGAAGATTCCACAGGCAGCAGGGAACGGAGATAATTAGCAGTGAATTTTGTTGGTAAAAGATATTGGTTCGTGAGATCCTCGATTCTGATTATCATCATTGGGGTGACATCATTGGTAATGTCCGGTGGATTGAACCCAGGGCTTGAGTTCACTGGCGGTGCCTCTATGACCTTAGAATTTGAAAAAGACGTAGATCAAGGGGAACTCAGGGATAGTTTATCTGGGCTAGGATATACTGATACCGTAATCCAAAAGGTCGAGGATAATAGTTATTTCATAAGAATTGTTAGCCTAGCAGATACAGAGACGGCTGAGACTTCAGAACGCGAAAAAATACTTAACGGAGTAAATGAGGATCTAGGGGTTCGAATTAGAAACAGTGATTATTTTTCGGTTTCTCCAACAATAGCTGCAGAAACCGTCAGAAATGCAGTGATAATAGTAGCAATAGCAGCAGTGGCAATACTTTTCTATATAACTTGGGCTTTTAGAAGAATTCCTTCACCGTTTAGATATGGATTTGCGGCGATAATTGCGTTGATTCATGACGTATTGATCGTTATGGGTATGTTTTCGATACTAGGTCGTATTTGGGGTCTTGAAGTGAATGCTATGTTTATAGCAGGTATTCTTACAATAATAGGATATAGTGTCCACGATACAATTGTAGTATTTGATAGGATACGAGAGACATTGAGCAGAAACGTCATAAGAGACCTATCAACCGCCATAAATGTTAGCATAGAAGATACTTTGGGTAGATCTCTAAACACGAGCTTAACTATACTGTTTACAATATTGGCGCTTATGCTCTTTGGTGGTTCTACAATAATTGACTTCTTAGTGGTGTTAATGATCGGTATAATAGTAGGAACTTACAGTTCAATATGTATAGCCAGCCAGATACTACTTATCTGGGAGAACCGCGAATTAGGTCAGATATTTAGAAAGCTGCCTATCCCATTCTTACAACGGTAACATCATTGCCTAGAATGGCGCATTGATTTATATTTCTCGTCTCCACTCGGACCTACCTTGCTCTAATAGGTCGTTACCATATATATCATTCACTACTATTACAGGAAAATCTTGGACTTCCAGTTTCCGAATCGCTTCAGGGCCAAGATCTTCATAAGCAACTACTTCTACACTCTTTATGGTCTCAGAGAGCAATGCTCCTGANCCTCCAATTGCTCCGAAATAGACTGCTTTATGGCTAATTAGNGATTCCCTAACTTCTTTGCTTCTACCACCTTTGCCTATTGCTGCTTTGATTCCTTGTTCCAACATTCTTGGAGTAAATGGGTCCATNCTGTAAGCTGTTGTTGGCCCTGCNGAGCCTATAACTTCTCCTGGTCTTGGAGGTGTTGGTCCAACATAGTAGATTATCTGACCGTTCAGATCTATNGGTGTACCTTCACCTTTGTCTAATGACTCTACTATTCTCCTGTGGGCAGCGTCCCTAGCTGTGTAGATCACCCCTGTTAGTAGGACTTCGTCCCCAGTTTTAAGGCTCTCTATANCTTCTTCAGTTAGCGGGGTATTGATCTTTTTCATAAGGATAGCCCTCTTATATTATATATTCTCATATAGTGGCAGTCTTTAGCCTAGCACTATGGCATTGTAGATTTACTCCAACTGGGAGTGAGGTTATATGGGTTGGGTGAGTTTCTATGTTTACAGCCAAGGCAGTAGACCTACCTCCCCAAGCCTGAGGACCAATCCCACTAGCGTTAACTATTTCCAGTAGCTCCTGTTCAAGTTCTGCGACTTCAGGGTCTGGATTGAGCTCCCCAACTTTTCTAAGTAGGGATTTCTTTGCCATGTGCATTACATGTTCTGCCGTTCCACCAATGCCAACTCCTACTATTAGGGGAGGGCAAGGGTTACCTCCAGATTCCTCTATGGCCTTCAATGTGAAATCTATTACGCCCTTTTTCCCGTCTCCTGGCCTAAGAATCGCAAGTCGGCTCATGTTTTCACAGCCACCGCCCTTTGGGAGTATAGTTATTTTAAGATCTTCACCTGGGACTATATCTGTATGTACTATAGGTGGGGTGTTGTCTCCGGTGTTGATTCGCGCTGAGAATGGTTGGTTGACTATTGAATTTCTCAGAAAACCCTCTTTATATCCAGACCTGACCCCATCTGAAAGGGCATCTATAAGATGACCTCCGATTAGGTGCACATCCTGACCTATTTCTAGGAATATAACTGTTGTACCTGTATCTTGGCATAGTGCTATTTGCTTTTCTGCAGCTATTTCGGAGTTCTTGACTATCATGTCCAAGACTTTTTGGGCCCTAGGGGCCTCTTCATTTTTCCGAGCCTTTTTCAGTGCGTCTAATACGTCATCAGGTAGGAAGAAATTGGCTTCCTGTGACATTCTTGAGACAGTATCTCTTATATCAGATACATGAATTTCTCTCATATCTCCTCCAGTAAAGAAATTATAGGATCAGTAGCACCAATATACTAGTTAGGGAATTACTGTTCCCAAAGCAGATATAAGTATATCTAGCTGCCACGCTTGCTCATGACATCTATTAGTTCAGTTACAGCTGCGGCGGAGTTATCTAGATTTGCTTTCTCATCTGTAGAGAGTTCTACCTCAATTATCTCCTCTATACCTTTGGCACCTAGTTTGACTGGCACTCCTATATATAGACCATCGATGCCGTATTCGCCTTTAAGGTATGCGGCACAAGGGACTATTCTCTTCTTGTCCAATATTATAGAGTCGACCATTTGGGCAACAGCTGCTGAGGGAGCGTAGAAAGCGCTACCAGTCTTGAGTAATCCTACTATTTCTGCACCGCCATCTCTCGCTCTTTGTACTATAGGTTCCAGTACATCTGGTGCCAACAGCTTTGATATAGGTATACCCGCTACGTTAGTAGATTGCACTAAGGGAACCATAGTGTCACCATGTCCACCTAAAACATATGCTTGGACATCCTCTACGGATGCATTTACAGCCTCGGAGAGGAATGTTCTAAATCTGGCTGTATCCAGTATGCCAGCCATACCTATTACTCTTTCCCTAGGGAATTTAGTTATATCAAGAGCCTGCTGTGCCATTGCGTCTAATGGGTTAGATACTACAATGATTATTGACTCTGGAGAGTATCTTGCTACTTGTTCTGCAACTCCACCAACTATGTCCATGTTAGTGAAGAGTAAATCGTCTCTGCTCATGCCAGGTTTGCGAGCTATTCCGGCAGTGATAACTACCACATCAGAATTTGCCGTGTCCTCATAGGAGTTAGTTCCTGTGATTTTGCTATCCGTACCTAGGACAGGTCCGGATTCTAACATGTCTAGAGCCTTACCTTGAGGAAGGCCTTCTACTATATCCACTAGAACTATATCAGCGTATCCTCTTTCAAATAAGCGTTGTGCTACTGTTGCTCCTACATTTCCTGCCCCAACTACCGTTATCTTCTTACGCACGTTTCTTCAAATCCTCCTTATAAATCCATATATAAATTATTACAACCTTGGTTTGCCTAATTGTATCCTAGGAGATCCCACTGTATCGATTCCATCTCTCTTCAAGGTCCGGTTGCATAACAGTGTTGAGCAAGTATTCTCCTAGTTCTCTACTAGTGGCTCCTGTGTTTCTTCCTGTCATGACGACTTTGCGTTCATATTGTCCGCATACGTCGAGCGCTTTGTGAAGTTTCGAACCAAGTTCTGGGAACCCGATGTGTTCTAGGAGCATTGCACCTGCCCGTAATACTGAACTCGGATCAGCGAATTGATCTCTGCCCTCATTTACCATTCTGGGAGCTGTTCCATGAATTGCTTCAAACATGGCGTATCGGAGTCCGATATTTGCACTTCCGGCGGTTCCAACCCCCCCCTGAATCTGACCAGCTTCGTCGGTGAGTATGTCTCCGTATAGGTTTGGTAAAGCCAGTACTTGGAACTCGTGGCGGCGTGAGGTATCTAGTAACTTTGCGGTCATTATGTCTATATACCAGCCGTCCCAGCTGATGCCAGGGTACTTTTCTGATACTTCCCTTGCTATGTCAAGGAATTTCCCATCAGTTGTTTTTACGACGTTGGCCTTAGTAACTACTGTTACTTTATCTTTGCCAGTTCGTTTGGCGTAATCAAATGCTAGTTCTAGTATTCTTCTGGATCCTTGAGTGGTTATGACACGGAAGTCCATAGCAAGATCCTCTGTGACATTAATACCCTGACTGCCAAGGGCATACATGTCTTCCGTGTTTTCCCTAAAGAAAGTCCAGTCTATGTTATCTTTCGGTATACGCACAGGCCTCACATTTGCGAATAAGTCTAGTTCTTTACGCATTGAGACATTTGCACTTTCTATATTGGGCCATCCGTCGCCTTGCTCTGGTGTGTGCGTAGGACCTTTTAGTGTTACATGACACTTCTTTATCTCTTCCAGTACATCATCCGGTATAGCTTTCAGTTGCTTAGCTCGGTTTTCTATAGTTAAACCGTCGATGGTTCTAAATTCGACATTTCCAGCTTTCACTTGATCTGCCAAAAGATGTTCAAGAACAATTTGGGCTTCTTTTGTGATTGTAGGCCCAATACCGTCTCCACCGAGAATGCCTACAATGATAGGCTTTGCAGACGAGTAATCAATCCAATCCTGATTGTTCTTGAGTCCATCAATTCGCTTTAGTTGAGCTTCCAACAGTGAGCCAAAGTGTTCTTTAGCGGATTCTATAACTTCTTTATCAGCCATTGTGCCACCCTCCTTCTTCCTTCGCCTACTGAGGATTTTCAGTAATTTCAGTAAATAGATGTTATTATCTGATTGCCCTTCTACTATTATATAATCTATTGGTAGCTCTTTTCTACTCTTAATCTATTCAATCACCGCCAGAACGTCGTTCTTAGCAACCCAATTGCCCGGCAGGGCGCTAAATTCCTTAACTATTCCATCTATAGGTGATGGTATCGCATTTTCCATCTTCATAGCTTCAAGATAGAGCACTGCATCTCCTTTTTTGACATGCGCTCCTATCTCGGCACCGTATCTCAGTAGTATTCCTGGCATAGGCGCAAGTATTTTGGTGCCTGATGCCGAAGAAGTCTGTATTTTAGCTTCAGTTGGTTTACTTTCTGGTAACGGATCTATGGTTTTTTCTGATTCTTGAACCGTCTGAGAACTTTGACTTGGTTGCGTAGGTGTGAAAGATTCAGGTGGAAGGCTTGTTTTCGTACCTCCAACGGGTTCTACGGCCACTTGGTAGACTTCCGAGCCTAAGTATACGTTGAAGAGCCTGCTAGATGCTGGTGGAGTTACATTGGTTGCATGTTGTAACGGTGCAGCTTTGTCTCCTTGAGAAGCTTCACTAGGTGGAGCAGGTTCGTGTGGTTGCATTTCGTCCGGCAGTGGTTCCAGTCCGTATTTCCATTTTAGAAATCGTAACCCCGTTACAGGATAAAGTGCATATGTCAGAACATCGGACATATCTGACGAGATATGCTTTATATCTTCTATTGCTTGTTCCATCTCAGGTTCTAGATAGTCTGCTGCTCTACCAGATACTGGATTCTGACCGCGGTCGTAATCCTTGAGAACTTTTGATGTTACTTCTTGGTCTATTTCCCTAGGTGGTTTCCCATAAAGACCAAAAACGTAGTCCTTTACTTGCCCGGAAACCATTTCATAACGTCCGAACAGGACGTTTAGTACTGCTTGGACTCCCACGATTTGGCTTGTTGGTGTTACCAATGGAGGATAGCCAAGTTCTTTTCTTATCCTAGGTAATTCCTTATATACTTCATCTATTCGGTCGAGCGCATCTGCTTCTTTCAACTGAGAAGTAAGATTACTTGCCATACCTCCAGGTATTTGATGGCTTAATACATTTGTATCTATTACTGAGAATCGAGTGGTGTCGAAATGTTCTTTATATTTTGGGGCTATAGATTCGAAATAGTCACCAAGTTTCAATATGTTATCAAGGTCAATACCAGGGCTCCTTTCGGTATCCTGAAGTGAAACGAGTAGTGGCTCTATAGCTGGTTGGGATGTCCTGAGAGCAAAGGGAGATAGACATGTATCCACTATGTCTATACCTGCTTCTATGGCCTTGAGAACTGTCATAGAGGCCATTCCACTAGTGTAATGGGTGTGGAGGTGGATTGGCATAGAAACTGTTTCTTTAAGCTTACTAACTAACTGGTATGCGTCATAAGGGGAAAGGAGGCCTGCCATGTCTTTAAGACACAGACTATCAGCGTCCATTTGTTCTAGTATACGCGCTTTATCTATAAAGTAGTCCAGATTGTATACGTCTCCGCCCATTCTAGGGCCAGTTACTGAGTAACATATAGTCCCTTGGAAATGTTTTCCTGCTCTTTTAATTGCTTTTGCAGCTGTTTCGAAGTTGCGTTCGTCATTTAAGGCGTCGAAAACCCTGAAGATATCTATGCCAACTTCAGCCGACTTATCTATGAATGCATCGACTACATCATCCGGATAATTTCTATATCCTACTAGATTTTGGCCCCTTAGCAGCATTTGCAGAGGCGTCTTAGGAGCCAATTTCTTTAGTGTTCGCACTCTATCCCATGGGTCTTCTGCTAAAAACCTGGTGGTGACGTCGAACGTAGCACCGCCCCATACCTCTAGCGACCAGAAGCCTACCTCGTCCATTGCTGCAGCTATGGGTTCCATATCCGATAAACGCATACGCGTCGCTGCCAGACTCTGGTGGGCATCCCGCAGGGTTGTGTCAGTTATTTTTACGGGATTTGAAGAATTCATCTATTCAGATAGCCTCCATTTTAAGTAGATTAATGCAATTAATAGTCATAAAAGCCAAATTCATAAGTTGGTTGGATAGAATATCGATTGCAGCTATGGATTGGTTTTCTAGAGAGGTATGCTACCGTGTTTTTTAGGCGGAAGCGCGTCTCGTTTGTTTTTTAACATGTCCAATGCGGCAATGATTTTCGGACGAGTTTCAGATGGGTCTATGACATCGTCTATGAAACCTCGGCTGGCTGCTATGTAAGGGTTACCAAATTTCTCCCTGTATTCCTTTACAAGTTGCTGTTTAGTCTCTTCTTTGTCTTCAGCCTCGTTTATAGCATTTCTATATATGATATTAACGGCTCCGTCAGGTCCCATAACCGCTATCTCTGCGGACGGCCAAGCTAAGTTAACATCACCTCTCAAGTGCTTGCTGCTCATTACTATGTATGCGCCACCATAAGCCTTTCTTATCAGAACACTTACTTTAGGCACTGTAGCTTCTGCGTAAGCGTAGAGTAATTTTGCTCCATGTCTTATTAATCCACCATATTCCTGTTCTGATCCTGGTAGGAATCCTGGTACATCAATTAGTGTAACTATAGGTACGTTAAAGGCGTCGCAGAATCTAATAAACCTAGCAGCTTTTGTGGAACTGTCTATATCGAGTACCCCAGCCATAGATTCTGGTTGTTGCGCGACGATGCCTACTGTCTTGCCATCCATTCTGGCAAATCCAACTATAACGTTCTGGGCGTACATGCGGTGAACTTCCATAAAGTCACCCATATCCACTATTCGCTCTATGATTGTTCTCATATTGTAGGGCCGAGATGAATCTTCAGGTATTATGTCTCTTAATTCAATATCTGCCCTACTTGCTGGATCCTCGGTAGGATAGTATGGAGCATCCTCTCCATTGTTCTGAGGAAGGAAGCTCAATAATCTTCGTAATTGAGTTATACATTCTTCTTCGCTATCTATGGCAAAATGTACTACCCCACTGCGAGTGGCGTGAGTAGTGGCTCCGCCAAGTTCTTCATGGGTTATTTCTTCTCCTATTGCTGCCTTTATGACATCTGGGCCTGTTACATACATTTGGCCAGTACCGTTTACTGCGAATATGAAATCTGTCAGAGCGGGGGAGTATACAGCGCCACCGGCTGCTGGACCCATAATAACAGATATCTGTGGTATGACTCCTGATAGGATGACGTTTCGATACATTATTTCTCCGTATGCAGCCAGGCTGGCTACGCCTTCCTGTATACGTGCTCCACCTGAGTCGTTCAGGCCTATTATTGGAGCTCCGTTCTTAGCGGCAAGGTCCATAAGTTTACTGACTTTTTCTCCGACAACCTCGGAAACGGACCCACCAAGTATTGTAAAGTCGTGGGCGAATGTGAATGTAAGTCTTCCATTGACCCTTCCGTATCCGGTTACCACTGCGTCTCCGTAGTAGTGTTTTTCATCCATTCCGAAGTCCGTCGCCCTGTGAGTCACAAATGAATCTATCTCTTGGAATGAGCCCCTGTCCATCAGCAGTGCTATTCGTTCTCTTGCTGTTAATTTACCTTTGTCGTGTTGCTGATCTATACGATTTTGTCCGCCTCCAACGGCTGACTCTTCTCGCATTTGTTGGAGCTCCTCCAGTCTTTGGGAGGCTGCTCTGCCTGTAGCCATATTTACTATTGCTCCTTTTAATGTTCTCTACTCACCGTCGAGTAGGAATAACTTTTCAGTGGACCATGTTACCAGATAATACAAGTATGTGCAATTTTATTTGTGCCTAAGTTTTTATAAACAAATCTGAATTCTGAAACTCGTACGAATAACAGCTAATTATGCTGATTACAATATGGATTACGTAAAGAAAGATCTATATATATTGACTAGTCGAAATGGCTCTATAGTCCATTTTGTGAATTATGGGTGTGGTTTCTAGTTTGAGTCAGATGACTAACTAAAGTACTATATGTATTAATCAGAATACGAAGTGTATACCGTATATAGAGGAATAATTGGATCGAAAGATGATTTGGTTGAGACGTATAATATCAGTACCACTGGTGATCCTGTTTATAGCATTAGCCATTCCTGCATTTTCTGTGTTCACATCAATAAACATTCTGATCGAGCCGGATTTCATTAAGCAAAATCTGATTAGTAATGGAGTGTACGAAACGGAGTTTAAACGATCACTCCGTCGTAGCGTTACTGAAACTATTGATACTTGGAAAGATCACCTTGAATATAGTACGGGACAGCCACTAGATATCGAGATTGACAGTAAGAATTTGGCTTATGCCTTCGAACGATCAATTGCTATGGATGTGATAGAGGCAGAGACGGGAAGAGCTATAGAAGAGATTCTTAGCTATATGAGGAGGGATCAAGAAGAGTTTGATCTAGGTATAGATATGGACAGGATTATTGAATCTACACTTTTAAATCTGGTAAATATCTTGTATAAAGAAGAGATTGTGGATTTGGAGATCGTTTCTAAAGGGGTAACAAATTCTGTCATCAACTCAGATATAGACGCTGAGATCATAGCGCAATCTATTCCAAACGAGTGGCTGAATAACCAGATAATTGAGGCTATACCGGAATTTGTGCCTTACGCTGCAGGCCAATCTGAAACATTTTCTATAACAGTAAATCTTGATGGAGTGTTTGAAGAAGATTCCATAATATACATAGACGGTGTAGCCAATGATGCACTAGGTCGTTGGTATGAATATATTAGTGATTTACTGGTTGAAAGCTTTATAAATCGATCTGTGGCGGAACCTGTGGAGATAGATCTTTTCGGCGTATTTTCTGTAGGCCTTTCCGTAGATGAGTTGAGATATATTGTTAATGAAACTGTCGCTTCCAAAAACTTTGATGACCTGATTGATAGTCAATCTCTGGATGGGTTGGCATCATATCTTATGGGTTCTAGCGATGAATTTGAGTTATCTATGGATTTTGGGGAAGTTTCTTCTGGGGCTGTAGATCCTACTTTAGATATAATTAAAGCTAAGCTATTAAATACGGCGTCACAAGGTTCAGCTATTAATTCGATACTTGAAGGTGCTATCACCGTTCTAGTAGATCAATATAGGGATCCTATAGAAGCTGTGATTTCTGATTTAATACCTCACAATCTACTGATTAGTAAACATGATTTGATTGCAGAGCTCTCCAGAACAGAAGAAGGAATGGAGATATTGCGATCGATGGAAAACTTAAGGGCTTTATTGAAAGAAGGATTTGTTTATACAGATAAAGAACTGCGATCTCAACTTGGACCTGACGGAGTAGTACGTCTTAATCAAATCAGGGATTTAATTAAGGAAGCCTCGGTTTATGATGAAAAGGATTTGATCCGTCATATGATGGAATACGGTAAACTTGATACAGGCCAAATTGAAGAACTTAGAGATATCTTGAGTAACAATGCTAGTAGGGTTCTTGTGATGCAATTGCTGAGCCTTGTATTGCTTGTGATGATTGGACTTTTGGTTGCACGTGATTATATAAATAAAATACGCGCTATTCTGCTGTTGGGATTTGTTGCGTCTCTGGTTATGTTAGCTGTTGTTATATCTGTTGATTCTGTTTTATCTAACAGCATAATTTCATTGATAACTGATCTGGAAAATCAGATTGCACGTCGAGAGTACGAGGGGGATTGGACTGATTTATTCGTAAGTAACATTGTTACTGAGTACACAATATCTACTATTAATATCATAGATAACTTCAGGATTATTTTGGTAGATGAAATTAAATATTTTGGTGTATCGTGTGGATTACTAACCTTCGCACTATTTGTTGCCTCTCATTTGGTTTCCACGCTCGGTAAGCAATGGAAATCAGCTTGATATCTATTTAGGACCAGCACCCCAGTGGCCGGGCTTACTTGTTGTCTCACGCCATTTTCGCAAGGTACGCCAGTTTTTCAATACTATTTTCCACGTGGGAAGGTCGTAAGGTCTGTCCGTTAGGCCCCGGACTTTATTATTAACATCATCTGTTAAAGGCGGACCATGGCCAAACATAGCAACATCTGAATCTAATTCTCTCAATCTTCTTAGTGATGTGTCTAATTCCCTTCTTCTGTTCCTATCCCACATGAGAGGCCTGCTAAGTCTATTGATGTTATTTAGTACAGAGTCGCCGAGGAATAATACCCGTGGTCCCTCGAGTACGGGGCAGATACTCCCTGGGGTGTGACCTGGAGTATGCATTATTCTAATGCCACCAAGGCAAGGTATAACATCATCTTCCTCAACAGTTTCGTGAACCTCCGTATCGTGATACTTTATTTCTTGAGTTCTCTTATTGCCACGTCTTCCCATCAGCCAGCTGTATATCTTCGGGGGGCCTTCAGCGCCTTCGTTTCCTTTGATAAGTAGAGATTTACCTTCAGGTGTCAGTTCTGTTTCTGCCCTGTGAGATACTATCTTGGCACCAGTAAGTTCATGTAGTTCCTGAGCGCTACCGGAATGATCAAAATGAAAATGTGTGACTAAGATCCATCTCAGGTCCCTGGGATCGCGTCCAATGCTTTTTATATAGGAAGCTATAGATTCTCCATTACCAGATATACCAGTATCTACAACTGCCATTTGTTCATCTACGATTAGAACAGCATTACTGCCATTTATATCGGTAATTCTATGTACGCCCGGTGTTATTTCCATAACTTTTCGTAATCCACCAATCGTTTATGATGACAAGGCACGTTGTGGATTGTATTTAATAGTTTAGTTTCTGTCTATAGTGACTAGCAATATGAACCTTATTCTATGTTTTATTAGTCATATCAATCGTTGGGTATCCGTATTCTAGCGCCAGTTGATGATGATTCTCTTATAGCATCTAATATTTGTTGGCACTTGTATCCGTCATAGAAATTTGGTCTAGGAGAGTATCCTCCTGATACTCCAGCAATGAATTCTTGGACTAATAGTCTAAATGGTCCCAATCTGTCATCCCGGTCGTCATAGATTGACTCGAGTCTCTTGGGAATTTCCAACTTCTTCAGGCCGTCATCTCCATTTCTAGCACCAAAGAGGATTCCATGTGGCGGAGGATTGAACCCGTTTCCTTGATGTGGTGTTACTAAAGTTCCCCCGTTTCCATATATCTCGATGTTGCCTCCAGATCCGAATGGAGCAGCGTTCGTTCCATTCATGGTTGCCCATCCTCCATTCTTAAATGCAAGTGTGAACGTGAATGCATCGTCAGATGTCGCCATTAATGATTGTCCATTGGCAGGATCGGTGCGCTCTGGGAAATGCGTATGCACTTGGCCGCTGACGGATGAAACTTCACCAAACCAAGTTCTTAGACAGTCAATATAATGAGAGCCTAGAGCCCAGAGGAATCCGCCTCCTTGTTCTGCATGATCTCTATTGCTTATGTTTCTAGGCTTGAAGCCGTCTTTGGGTCCGTTTACCAAGTTGACCAATGCCATATGGAGATTTCCTATATATCCTTCATCAATTAATTCCTTGGTTCGCATTCTTGCTGAAGCATATCTGAATTCATGTGCTATCATGCATGTGACATCACTATTTTCTGCCTGCTGCCACATCATATATGCTTGATCTTGATTCAGGGCGAACGGCTTCTCGCATATTACATGTTTTCCAGCTTTAATAGCATCTATAGCCATATCTTTATGGAGCGAAGGAGGGCTGACTATGCTTACTGCATCCAAGTTCTCTAGGTTAAGCAAATCTCTATAGTCCGTGAAGACATTCGGAATAGAAAATCTTTCTGCAGCTTCCTGTGCTCTCTCTTTTCTGCTCGCGCAAACTGCAACAACATCCAAGCCTTCAGAGATAAAAGCAGGTATATGAACGGTGGTACCGAAACCAACTCCTATTACGCCTATTCTCATGACCTAGTGACACACTTCATAGTTGAATTAGCTTTCGGAGCCACCTTGGTTATGTATCTGTTCTTCAATAATTCTTTTTTCTCGACTTGTTATCAACCTAGTTGCTTCTTCAGGTGAAAATCTACCGACGGGACCTGATGCGTACATAGATCCCAGCACAGTACCCCCACGGTTAATTATGAATTCAGAAGGTTGTATATATTCTCTGTCATCACCTTCAGCTGACCACCATGCTCCGATGGCGTTGGCATCTTCAATGGTTGCTCCATATGCCAAATTAAATGAAAGATTTGGCGAGACAATATTTTTAGTATCATCTGCGTTGTCCACGCTTATTGCAAATACACTAACGCCTAGCGATGTGAGCTCTTCCATGTTTTGCTCCCAAGCGGCTAACTGCCACTTACAATAAGATCACCAATGCCCTCTGTAGAAAAGAATTACCGCATACCTAGTGGGCATTTCATCGGGTAGGGTTAAGGTATTGCCGTTTATAAGGTTCAGCGTTATAGAAGGAAACTTGTCTCCTTGCTGAAGTTTTTGTTGCATCTTAACAATTTTCTCCTGTATCAACATTGTAGTTAGAGTAACTAACTGTTGGAATCAATTTCAACACTATCACAGAGTATCTTATAAATTAGATTTGGTGTCTATTACTAACGCTTTCATATTGACCCCGACGTTATAGATAATTATTATCTTCTGTGGTATCCAGTAAACCTTATTGACAGTATGGTTTACGAAATAATCTTGGCTATGTCTCCTAGGAGGGAAAATGGATTCAGCTCAATATGATGTTCTTATAGTAGGCGGAGGTAATGCAGGGCTTTGTGCTGCTATGTCAGCATTGGAACTTGGCGTGAAGGTTGGGATCTTAGAGAAAGCTCCCAGAGCCCAGAGAGGTGGCAATAGCACACTTACCTCACATATGAGATTTGCTTTCGATAGTGTAGAAGACCTAGTCCCTTTAATTAATGAACCATCTGAACAGACGATAAAAGATATGGCAGATAAATTACCTGGCAGGCCACAGGCTGACTTATGGGATGAAATAATGCGTGCTACAGAGGGGCAAAGTGATCAAGACCTGGTTCACATACACGTAAGAGAATCTTATAACACAATAAGATGGCTACGAAGTAAAGGGAACTCTTGGGTTTCAAACTCTGGCGACCCAACCGCAGGAGATTTGATATTGATGAATGGAGGCGGATTTGGCCTTCAGGACCATAATTATAACTTTGTGGAAAGCAATGGAGCTAAGGTGCACTATGACACATCCGCCTTCGAGTTGATTCAGGACTCAAGAGGAAGAGTTACTGGAGTAACAGCGTTAGGCCCAGACGGGATAGTAAATATTTATGGCAAAGCAGTAGTATTGGCAAGTGGTGGTTTCGAGGGCAATGCCGCTATGAGAGCAAGATATCTCGGAGCAAAATGGGATACAGTAAAAATGAGAGGCGTTCCATATAATACAGGAGAAGGGTTAGAGATGGCACTAGACATAGGTGCTATGCCGTATGGAAGTTGGAGTAGTTGTCACGCCTCCCCACAGGATATGAATAGACCCACATATAGCCTTCCTTCATCCCAAAGTATTGGTGGCAGAGAATGGAATAGATATGCTTATCCGTTTGGCATATTGGTGAATGTAAATGGTCAAAGGTTTGTTGACGAAGGCGAAGATATACGAGCTATGACATACGCAAAGATGGGTAGATCAATTCTGACCCAGCCACAAGGTGTCGCATTCCAGATATTCGATGCAAAGACCAGAAGGATGGGCCTTTTATCGGCATATGGGACTGCGTCTGGTGACACTAAAGGGACTTTGGAGGAATTGGCAAATAGTTTAGGAATAGACCCGATTGGTCTTACTAATACTGTAGCGGAGTTCAACGGTGCTATTCAGCCTGGCTCGGCCAATCTGACTGCTTTTAGGACTGATGGTATATCTACATCTGGAATCACCCCAGCAAAAAGTAATTACGCCATTAGTATAGAAGAGCCACCCTTTGAAGGCTACGCAGTATGTTGCGGAATCACATTTACATTTGGGGGACTATTAGTAGAACCTCAGACTGCCCAAGTGCAGCATGTTGCTGGTAGGCCAATTCCTGGTCTCTATACAGCAGGTGAGATGCTAGGTGGATTATGGCACTGGAATTATCCTTCAGGTTCGGGAATGATGTCAGGTGCAACTTTTGGACGCATTGCTGGCAATAGCGCTGCAAGAGACGCCTTATCCATTTAGGTATATCTAGCCGATTCTAAGTAATTCTATCTCCAACTAGCTTAATCAACTACTAATTGGACGGCATTGAAGCAGATAGAGCTCGTTGTCTTTGTAAGCAACTTCTAAGTCGACTGGCCACCCCATTCTGGTTTCTAACTCAATCGCTAATTTGCCTAGCTTCAATGCCTGACTTTGATCTATTGATGGTTTATTTTGCATTTCACTAGATAAATCTACTTCTTCAGTACCTTGGACATTGAAAGCAGTTAAAACAGTTTTTCTAGATATGTGCTTTGATATAATAGAAGATGAAGATTTGTCTATAATATGCGTATCAGGGTTTACGGTTCCTCCAACTAAACTTTCTCCAAGTCCGAATGTAGAGTTTATATAGATCTCATTATTGTTTTTGTTAATCGGATTAATACTGAAAACTACTGCTGAGACGTCTGATTCTATCATCTGCTGGATCAGCACAGGCATAGTTTCTTTGTTATCATCTAGCCCGAGATGTTCTCTATAGGACAAAGCATGTTTTGAGTAGGAGGATAACCAACATTGAGAGATGGCATCTCTGACTTCGTCGTCTCCTCTGATATTCAAGTAAGTATCATGTTGACCCGCAAAAGATGATCCTTGAGCATCTTCATCTAGAGCGGATGATCTGACTGCTACACTAACATTCTTGACACCAGAGACTTCACATAATTTGTGATATGACCATGCGATGTTATCCGAATATTGAGGTGGTACAACTATGACCCCATTTTCCATCCGAATTTCATTTATTGGAGGTATCACAAATCCTGGGGGTATCTTATAGTCATTGTACAAAATACTTATGTTTGCTGCTTTGTTTCCTACAAATAATGGATTTGTACTTGAAACATCACCAAGCCAAATTATTGACATATATCCCGCTTAAGAATAGATTTTACGAGAAGCCGAAGTCTTAGTATAGATAGTATACTAAAACCTAGCATGTATAAACTCGGGTATCATGGTTGTTATACATATAAGTCTCATATACCGACCAGATGTTATGGAGATGTGATGGAAGATTCTATATTTAAGTTACCCGACCCCAGATATGAGGAATACACTTGGGTTTTACAAGATGAGCATAACCCAGCCGCACATACACCTCTAATATCTACAGGGAAGCACACAGGCCGAGTTGTGACGGAGCCCACTGATCGTGATATACCTGAAGCGATTGTGGTTAATGGAGTAAATTATTCCAGACAGGATATTATGGGGGCTGCAGTTAGTCCATTTGGTAGCATAGTTGCTCCAGAAACAGTGCAGGATTTGCGCAAATGGAGGACAGAATGGCTCCCTCAGATGGATGATTTGGCAGATATACTGCAAGGATTTGACCCAGAAGAAGTGACACAAGGTAAGTGGGCAGAGACTCTGGATGCTCATGATGCAGAATACAGAAGAGTGTTTGGAGGCATTCATAGAAGCGCCGTGGGCCCTTCCAGGCTAGCCGTATCTCGGTTTGTTGATAGATACATTGAGATATTTGGGAAGGGGCGTCGTATGGATGCGATATCTCTACTCCAAGGATTTCAAAATAAGTCTTTAGACAGAGTCTATGCTCTTTGGGACTTAAGTCGAATACTAAGAGAAGACCCTTCTTTGATTGAGCCATTTAGGGAAGAGAAAGAATTGCCCAAGACATCTTTCGGGCTACATTTTCAGAAATCTATGACAACTATGCTAGATAATTTTGGGCATACATCTAATAACGGACTTCAGGATTTACCTACTTGGGGGGAAGGATCCAGAATTCCTATAGAGATAATACTTTCTTACTCTAAAGAGGATGATTCCAAGAATCCTAGATATATTACAGAGACTCAGATTGAGCGAAGATTAGTGTTAGAAAAAGAACTAAGAGATACATTAAATGTGGAAAATCAGGATCTCTTAACGTTGATGGGCATTGCCCAAGAACTCATACCAAATCTCGAGGATCATAACCTACTTTGTGATCAGAGATGCGTTTACGTATCTAGGGCTCGGTGGCTATCTATTGGAGATTACATGTGCCAGAAAGGTAAATTGTCGTCCAGAGATCAGGTGTTTTACTATACCAGAAATGAATTAGTTACAGCACTTGAAGGAGGCGTTATCGTCCAGGACAACGAATTAAATAACAGGCGTGAACTTCAAACAATATATAGGAATACCTATCCTCCAATTTATATGGGTGTTCCACCAGTTAATGCAGAGGACATCTCCTATATTCCAGAGGAAGGGCAAACTAGGGTTCAGGCGAAAGGAGTGCCAGCTTCTCCTGGAGTATATAAAGGCAGAGCTAGGGTGATCCAGTCTCTTGAAGAGGCTGTTTCACTTGAGGATGGGGATGTGCTTGTGGTTAGGGCTCTCACACCGCCATGGACGCCATATTTGGGCTTAATAAAAGCTGTAGTCACCAACACCGGAGGTGAATTGTCACATGGTGCAGTAGTTGCTAGAGAGTTTGGGATACCAGCAGTGGTAGGGACTGTTAATGGTACAGCAGTTATCTGGGACGGTTCAGTTATATCTGTAGATGGTACTAATGGTTTGGTGTATCTAGAACAACAGTAGGCTTGATTCGAGCGGTGGGATTGGGTTCTATATAAGAGAATATAGGAGGAATGGAATGGAAGAATTACAAGATTTGTTACTTTCTAGAGACAATGGAATAGCGACTATAACACTAAATAGACCACATCAACTTAACGCTATAAGCCCAGCTATGACGAATGGTCTCGTGAAATTGGCCAGAGAGTTACCTGAGGACCCAGATTTGAAGGTAATAGTAGTAACTGGTGCAGGTAGGTCGTTTTGCGCAGGGGGAAACGTTACTAGTATTGCCAGTAATGTAGAGGCCAATCAATCCGGTAGGCCTGCTGCACCTCTTAGACTAACTCATCCAGAAAACAACTATCAAATAGCATTTACACAATGTGAGCGCCCAATCATTGCTGCGATAAATGGCTATGCAGTTGGACTAGGTATGGGCTTGGCATTGTCATGTGATATAAGAATAGCCTCTGAAGAGGCTCAATTTTTCGTAGCTCAGACTAACATTGGTAGAAGACCTGACGGAGGTTTGAATTTCTTGTTACCCAGAGTAGTAGGTGTTGAGAAGGCGTTGGAATTAATGTGGACAGGTGACAGGATAGATGCCTATGAGGCTTATAGAATAGGGCTTGTTAGCAAAGTAGTACCTGCCAAAGATTTGATGGGTGAAGTTATGGAACTTGCAGATAAGATCGCCAAAGGACCTACTATTGCGCAAATGTTAGCCAAGAGAATGGTATATAAAACTATGTATCCGGAGGAAGCACAAATAGCTTCAGCTGAAATGGAACATTACACAGGATACGTCATTAATATGACAGAAGATGCCCTTGAAGGTGTAAGGGCTTTTAGAGAGAAAAGGAATCCTGTATTCAAAGGTCGCTAGGTAAGGCTGTAGGATTAGGTTTTATTAGCTAATGGGATCAGGCGTACAATCCATTCTTTCTCTGCAATCAATTCTACGTTTATATTCCAGCCTTCCTTCAATGCTGCATTTGATACTGTTAATATCGCTGGGAGAAAATCAGTGATCATATCTATGGATTGTCCTTTTTCGGCGCCTTTCATGGCTTCCATCGCCTTGATGAGTGGGGTCGGGCATATCTCACCGCGCATATCCAGTGTTATAGCAGATTGACTGTTGTTCATATAGCTGATCTCCTATCTATTTTTTAGTGTTCTATTTTCTACCAAAGGTAGATATGTATGCAATTAGTGCGGATTTGTCTGCATCAGATAGACTCATGTAATTTAGTCGTGACTCATTTGCCTCACCCATGTGCATACCTATCGCTTCTTCTATTAGGGTCGCTCTACCATGGTGCATGAAAGGGGGTTCAGACATCATTCCCCATAGCTTTTTTGTTATCCAGTATGCTGGATCTACAAAACGCTGTTCCCGATTTTCATTAGCAAGTATTGGACCCATATCATGTCGTTTAAGATCTGTAAACGCGTGTACGAGGATTGTTCCTTCACGGCTCCTTGTGACAGAGTTTGTACTTGAGTTTTTAGTCAAATCAATATCATATATATCAGGAATAGGGTAATCAGACAAAGTCCCTGCAGGATTGAATGGGTTAGGTTCTCTGTATATAGGTGATTCTAGTTCTAGATATGGTCTATGACATACTGCACATCCTATATCAGAAAATACCCAATCGCCTCGATTCACTTTTTCCTTACTTGCTTCGTTCTTGGGTTCCAAAAATGTAGGGGCTTCTAGAGTGGCCTGGAATAATATGATCGCCGTTATATCAGCAATAGTCAGTTCATTTGGGACTCCATCCTGGTCTGCGTCTATATCACTGCCTGCTCTTTCTTCAGCCTGCAAACCATGGTGTAAATTAAAGGAGTCTAATGTGAATTCCCTTAGCGAAGTATATACGCCTTTCTGAGAAAATGGTCTTACTATTAGGTCTTCATCTATGCCTTCAATTTTTGAGTTATCTATTAGACCATCAGGCCAAGCTGTGATTTCCCCAAATGAAACTCCTTTTGTAATTGCTGGTAATGTTACGGGCCTGTCTTCCTCCATTGCTTGGATCTTTGCATTGTCTCTGATGGTAAGTAAGTCTGTAGTCATCTCTCTTGCAAGAAGCTCTATTAACCCGGAACCGAACATAGATATAGTCCCTCTCTCGTTACCTATATCTAGTAAATTATGAGTTTCGTAGAGATCACCAGGGCCTTTGTCAAAGTTGGCGTTGGGAAATTCATGAGCTAATACAAAAACGTTAGCAACATTGTCTCCTCCTCCACCAACACTAGGTAAATTGTGGCATCCCATGCAAGAGTTGGCATCTGGTCCAGATATTCTATTAAAGCGTGCATTTATCTTTGATATATTGTCTTGATTAGGTAATAGTCGTGTCTTTGAGTTGCCTGCTCCATCTAATGTATTCAAAGATGCCCGAAAAATTTGTTCCCCGATGTCCAGTAGCTCTTCTAGGGGTATCTTGCCATCTTTTAGATCTTGGTTATTGGCGTGCCTGACTATGCCGGGACTTTCTACAGATGCAACAGATTCTACCTGGTAATCGTTGCTGGAGCACGACAAAACGATACTCAGAACTATGACAGACACGACAATCAGTGGGAATGTGAATCTTACGTCCGAGAAGGTGAGACCCTCCGGATTATTCCAGTAGGGTCTCACAAATTTATATACCGGCATCATGATTACGCTTACCTTGGTTCTGGTATGGTTATCTCTCCGTCGATCATATCACCTGTGAAGGTGAATTCAGGGCCGAATATGGCGTAGTTGATTGGTGCAGTGTCTGGTTCGAAGAATACTGTAAATTCAAAAGTATCTCCGGCAGGTCCCCCACCTAAACCAGCATCAGTTGCCTTGATTCTATATTCTGCAAACTCGGCTACTTCTCTGGATCCCATAGTAAGGTTAGCCTTTGCAACTTCGGTGAAACAATCTAGTCCACCAGTAATTAGGATCTCATTATGACCATCAGTTCCTTTTGTAACCTTAAATTCCTCTATGGTTGTCGTGGACATTGCCATGAAGAATTCGTTTTCTTCTATAAGTACTTCACCCATTTGGAAGGTTGGCATTATGAATGCCTCTGGGTTGTTATCTACCCTGCAAAAAGCATGATTGTTGTCAAAACTGAATACTTCTTGGAGTTCTACAGACAGCTCTCCGGTGTCAGGATGAGGCATCATTTTGGAGTTTACTCCTCCACCTGAAGCTGAGTTTAGATTTAGCCTTGATAATTCTGCTTTAAGTGCATCTACATCTTTAGCCTTCTCTGTCAATTGCCTGTTTTCTACAACAACAGAACTCTTCTGATCCTCTAGCTCTGTTATCTTGGCATTACCTGCGTTATTAGCTATCACATATCCAATTAAGAAACCGATTATCAGTGCTCCAATTATTTGTACAGCCTTATTATTCATCATTTTCTCCTCTATATATAGCTACTGTTATTCCGATATAGTAGTTTATGTGTATTCTTGGATATACGATATATTTATCCATCGTAGTAGGAAAATTCTATGTTTGCCGACCTGCATCCTGCGGCTCCATCTGGAACATCAACAACGTTAGTGAATCCATTAGCTTGAAGGATGCTAACTGCTGATGAGCTCCTAATTCCGGCTTCACATATAACGGCTATTCCAACATTAGGGTCTAGTTCATCCATTCTGCTTCTCAGTTCACCAAGCGAAATCAGGATTGAGCCAGGTATATATCCCATTTCCCATTCTATTTGTTCTCTAACATCGAGTATTTGATACTCAGACTTAAGTAATTCTTCTATTGACACCTCCTTGACTGTTACTGAGAGTATTTCACTCTGCCCTGATGAGTCTTTATCGATTTCTATAGCCCCTCTTAACTGAAATGAGCTTCCGCTTAGTTGCTCGATTGCCCCATCAAGTTGGTCTAATTCATTTGCCAGGATTATGATCGGCCTATCAGGGCTAATCAGAATGCTGAGTCTAGATTCAAGTCCCCTAGCACTGTACGGTAGGCTTATAGACCCAGGAGGATGCCCGATCCCGAACGGTTTCGGGCCCCGGACATCCACTATCCTGGCTTTTCCATCATTTGCCAGTTCCAAAGCTTCGGTTGCAGTAAACTGTGTAGTCATTCTAGTGAAGTTTACTCGTTTGCCCAGAGGAACATTCCGCCTGGATTACTTTCCAATTCTATGCGACCAGCTACAGACCAATTCGAAGTATCGACAATTACTATCGATGCCTCTTTTGAAGCGTTCGCATATATATACTTTCCATTAGGATGTACAGCGACCTTATTTGGAGAGTTACCAACAGTTACTCTGGTAACTTCTTCAAGTGTCTCTGTATCTATAACTTGAACAATTGGGTCACCGGCATGTCCTATGTAAGCCAGTGAACCATCAGGGCTGAAAGTTCCTACAACGGGTTTTTGAGCAGCTGGTATTCTCTTCACAAGCTCAAGGGTTAGAGGGTCATATATCGCGTTTGTATGGCTACCAATCTCTTGAACCCACATCCGTCCGTCTTTCGGGTTGTTGGTATGCATAACGGGCCTAGCTCCTTCTGGACTATTGGTCTCTTTAAGGACTGCACCAGTGTGGGCATCAACCATGACTACTGAGTTTCCGTCTAGGGTAGGGTAGTAGAATCTCTCTACTCCGTCTGATCCTTCTACTACGTCTGCGTCACATACTACACCGTCCTCGCTTTGTCCTCGAGGCAAGTCTTTCCATGTGTGTAGTACCTGATGGGCTTTCGTATCAATAGTGACTATCTCAGCCGATCCTTGTTTTCCAACGTGTATGACTCCGGCTTTAGATGATTTACCTATGTATATATTCTTCTTTTCTTTACCAACCGAATGCCTGGATTTTTCTTCCAACGTGTTTACATCCAATGCAATAACAACTGCATCATCAGCCTCAGGATACTTCAGACCCAGCCAAACGTGAGTACCGTCAAAATAGTTGTTATCGTCGTTCCAGGTCCATTTTGTAAAATTCTCTATGTCTTTGGTTTCCAGTACCATATTGCTTTCGGCATCTATAACTGATACGTGTGGGCTAGAATTGCTAAAAGCAAGTATCTTTGCAGTCTCAGGTGGTTTTGGAGTATCTGTGGGCACGGCAGTATTAACTGGGGCAGGTGCTGGTGTGGATGTAGGATCTGCGCTGCTGCATGCTACGGCTCCAAGTACTACCGTCAGTAACAATGGCATTAGTATTTTTTTGATATGGTTCATTCCTGATTTTCTCCTTTTGGTATTAGGGATATTTTCCATTCCGGTGAGCCAGTTTCCTCTATTTCGCAGATGTAACCGAATCTGCCAGCTTGAGGAGGAATAGTTTCCAGGCAAGGTGCATGGTCAGTTATGACAACGACCGAGTCGCTACCCTCCAGTTTCTTCATTGCCTCTACTGCTTTCATCATTGGGTATGGACATATTTCCCCACGAACATCCAATTCCATATATCACCTCCAGTATAGATTGATTCCAATAATTAATTGTTAGCTTATCCTCTTTATCGCTTGTACTCCTATAAACGATCCGCATGCTAAAGATGCTGCAAAAAGCCATCCACTAAGGCTTAGAGACGGAACTGCAGAGAAAAATGCTCCTACAGTGCATCCTATTGCTAATCCAGCTCCGTATCCCATTATCACCCCGCCTCCTAGTGCCTGGATATATCTTTTTCTGTTTTGAGGGAACCTAAGCTTGAATTCCCTAGAAAACAGTGCAGCTATAAAACTTCCTGGCAGAATACCAACTGTTACAGCAAATGTATGACTAAAAAAACCACTTTCATCGGCTCGACCAGCGCATCCCCCGAGTTCACTTAGACCGAGAGCATCTGGAGGAGCCATGTTCATGAATGTCATAATATTGTTAGACCATCTGGTTAACTCGCCGGTTACGCCCCAGGGCATATGACTGAGATACATTAGCACCACGATGCCACCTAGAATTCCTCCGCCAACTATTGGTGACCATCCTCGTACGAATATAGTGTTCCATATTGAACCGAGTTTTTCATTGAAAGTATCGTTTGGTTCCTCTTTGCGTTTCATGTCAGGCATAGAAAGACCTACGCGTGACTCCCACCAGACCAGAAACAGAAATACTATAAAGAGCAGGGATAGGGTTACAACAACAGCTCCCCCGTATCCGAGGTCTAGTTTTGAAGGTATCCATATCTTCTCTTCATTCGAAATGAAGTTGGTCCACCACCAATTCCATGACTGAGATATCAGACCTAATCCTATTAAAACTCCACCTATTGATACCCATGAACTTATATATCCTTCTGCCATTCTGTATAGAGATCCTGAAACGCAGCCACCAGAGATAACCATACCAAAGCCGAATATTATTCCTGCGAATATGGTAGATATGCCGAAAGGAAGTATATTTGCCTCTGAGGGCAGGACTCCAAAGTTTGGGAATGGGACCATCCCATACATATTTATTGCGAATCCTATTGTAGATATTGATAACCCTACTAGAATTCCTTTCAAAATCTTGCTGTTACCAAATAGAAACAGGTCCCTAAATGCCGAAGCAAAGCAGAATCGGCTTCTTTGAAGAGTGAATCCAGCCATGATACCAAGTAGCCATAGTGGTGCTAGAACAGGGTCAACCCCAGACATATATACAGCCAATGCTAATGAGCCAATTAGCACGGATATTGCAGCTAAGTTGTGTGTTCTGAGTATTGTTGGTGGATTAACAGGTGTTCCACCTATATTGTTAACTTGTGTAGTCATATCTATGTAAATGAAAAAAGCCCTAGGTATATTTCCTGGGCTGGGTTAGTTATTTCCTGGTTTTTCAGTTTCTTGTAGCGATTACCCGGCCGTATAGGCATGGCTTATACAAGAGCAGGTCGTCCAGAGTACCGACTGGGCTCTGTTCAGTTCATTCCAGTTGTATGAGTTACTTTCGGTGACTATAAACACCGGCCCACTATACATAATTGTTAACTAGACGTCAACAATCTATATCGATATCTGGACCAGCTAAATACATTGTTGTTACGATATACGTAATGGCGCATGGATGTTCTCTTTTATACTGGCAAGTTTCTCAGATATTATCAAGCATATTCAGGCATCGTATCTGGGCCTAGCTATTAACAATCCATTTTCTTTATTTACAGATATAGAGAAATCGAAGTAGTCTATCGATAAGGCCCATTTCTTATCGTTAGGATGAAAGTGTGGAAGACCTGGATCTGAGAATTTCTGAGACTCTTCGCTGGCTTCCACTAGGTCTACTACAGAATTATGGTTGGGTTTTCTACCTTGGAGCAGGTTTCTTATATAGAATCCACACTGTTCATCTTCATCGGTTCTATATTTTCCTGCCGAACCCATAGCGACGATGCTTACAATTTCAGGTTTGGATGCCAATATTGACCTAGCTGTTGCGGCTGCATTTACTAACGATCCAGCGTATATTGTATCTGCATTTATTGCTGCGTTAACACCTACAGTTCCTGCACGGGTAGACTGAATTAGAATCTTACCTTCGACATCGCCGTTTGCTAGCTCGTGTGGCGAGTTGCCCATATCGAATTGTATAGGTTTTATGCCA
The DNA here is from genome assembly GCA_002717805.1 of Chloroflexota bacterium. GTDB lineage: Bacteria > Chloroflexota > Dehalococcoidia > Lucifugimonadales > UBA2985 > UBA2985. The sequence continues at coordinate 63,012 of PBBS01000016.1, forward strand.
TCAACTTCCCCTACACACAAGTCACCAGTACCATTTTCTCTCAGCGCTATGGCCTCTTCTATTTCTGACACCAGTATTATTTCCTTCGCTCCTTTAGAGAACGCTACTGAAGCTGTAGTGAATGCTCTATATACATCTATTATAACTACGGTTCCACTTGCTTCTTGAGCACCTGAAAGCAGGCTGTACATATTGATTTCCATGCTAACACCTATCCTTTTAATTCTACTATGAGTTCTATTTCGACTGGTACTCCTCCAGGTAGACTTCCCATTCCTGCAGCTATTCGAGAGTGTTTTCCTGAATCACCTAGTATTGCGACTAGGAGATCTGATGCCCCATTTGCCACTGCTGGGTGCTGTGAGAATTCAGCGGTGGCATTTACCATGCAGAATACTCTTATTATGCGATTTACATTGTCTAGGTCGCCAATAGCTTGTTTCAGCGACGCAAGGAGTGATAATGTTACGTGTCTTGCTATTTCATATGCCTCATCGACAGACATATCATCTCCAACTCGACCGACAATTAAAGATCCATCCGCATTGCGTGGTACATGCCCTGACATGAATACCAGTTTTCCTGTAGCAATTGCTGGTAGATAATTAGCCACTGGTGGTGACAACTCGGGAAGTGAAAGTCCCATATCTTTTAACTTATCTTCTATAAACGACATATTATTCTCCAGTCTATTTTTGCAAACTATTTTATGAGTCATTGCTTGGAGGCTTTGGTGGCGTTGCAAACAGAATAAGTATACCCGCCAAAGACCATGATACAGCAAATATCGTGAACGATAGATTGTAATTGCCTAACGTGTCCCACATCCAACCTGCAAGTACAGGGGTAAAAGGTTGGACTATGTTTCCCGCTGGGGTAACTATACCCCTTATTGCCCCTGCATTTTGTCTTCCAAAATAGCTAGCTAATGCTACGCTCATTAGTGGAGGCCAGCCCCCCATACTTAAACCATGGAATATTGCATAGCAGTAAAGCATCACTATATTGTCTGCTACCACAAGTATATATAGCGATACGCCGGCTGGAATTAGGGAAGCGGATAGTACATATCTTATAGGAAATCGCTCTGCTAGAAACCCATAAACGAGCTTACCGAGTATAGCGAATCCAGCGAGAGTAGTAGCTACAGTTGCCGCAGTAGATAGGCTAAAATCTTTATCTTGTATATATGGGACCTGGTGAAGCAGAACTGGCATTAGAGACATCGCTCCCAGCGTTTGTACTCCTAGTAGAATCCACATAGCCTTAGTCCTGATGGCCTCTTTGCGAGTCCAGGGGTATTCCTCAATTTGGCTGTTGGCAGGTCTATTGTCGCCATTCGTCGTGCCATCATTAAAGTTTGGTATCCCGTCTGGCAACAGACCTATGTCCTCAGGTTGGCGTTTCATAAGCAATGCACTTATTGGCGTTATGGAAACTATCATAACTATCCCTAATGCAACCCATGCTGATCTCCATCCGTATTCGGATACCAACCATCCAGCAAGAGGCGCTATCACAAACCCTCCTCCAGATATTCCCATAGCACTTATAGCCATCACTCGGCCACGTTTTTTAATAAACCATTTCGCTAAGATTGCTGGACCTACTAGCATTCCACCCATACTGTATTGAGCTATGCTGAATAGCACTCCGTATATCAAGTAGAAATGCCATAACTCATGTACTAATGATGTGCCCATTAATATGAGCCCAGCTATTAAGCTCCCAAAAGATATTAGTATCCTGGATCCGTTACGTTTGTCGACAAATGAGCCTAGAAAAGGGATCAGGGGCAGTGCTGCAAGCCTGAAGATGGTCACAGTTGAGAATTGAGTTCTGGATATACCCATCTCTTCGCTCATGGGCTTTAAGAAAAATGGAAGCCCATATCCACCTATCCCAGCAGTAATCATACTGGTCATGAAAACGATTAATACTATGTACCACCCGTAAAAAAGTTTGTTATTAGACATTATTGATGATTCTAAAAATATACGTGTGTTTGGATGCTTGTTTGAGGTTATAAGGTTCTAGGAATTTGCTTATACAGTACAAAATTGTATATCACAGGTTATAATCAGGAATCAATCTTAGCTTAGTTACTTTAATTTAGATAGAGTTAGACAAATGAAATTATTCGATTGCCATACCCATCTTTTTGAGTACCCAAGAGATGAGATAACAGAGATATTAGACAGAGCTCAAGATTCAGGTGTGGCCGGCGCTATTCTAGCTGGCACAACAATAGAAACGAGCAGGAAGGCTATCGAATTAGCTAACTTGGATACTCGCCTATTTGCTGGAGTTGGCATACATCCAATGGATATAGAGAAACAACCGAGCGATGAAAATATTGATGAGATCCGTCATATGCTCGATGATCCTAGAGTGGTAGCAATTAGTGAAGTTGGTTTGGATGGGATGGAGGGGGCTCCTAGCCAGGATTTACAAGAATGCGTACTCCGTATGCACATTCAACTTGGGCATGAAACGGGGTTACCAATAATATATCATGCTAGATTTGCTTATCCATGGATACTGGATGTGTTGAGAGAAGAGAAGGCGGGTGCATTAGGTGGGGCAGCACATTATTTTCAGGGAGACTTAGATACTGCATACAAGTGTATAGATATGGGTTTCTATATTTCACTTGCCAGGCCACTTCTTAGGATTAAGGAACTCCAGGAGGTGACCCGCAAGATCCCGCTAGATGCTATAGTATTAGAAACAGATTGTTATCCTCAGCCATTCAAAAAGAAACGTGAAAATTGGACAGAACCCAGGCATGTATTGGAGGTGGCGGAGGCGGTAGCCGAACTGAAGGGTTTGGAGCTTAATCAGATCATAGAGCAGGCAGGAGATAATCTTATCAAGATGCTAGGCCAGCGCTCGACTGAGGTGACTCGGCTACTTGGTGAGTAGAACATACAAGAGATAGTTAAAGGGGGTTGATCGTACACCATGATGGAAGATGTAGGTAAGAGAGTTCAGTGGGTATATGAATCTGCTGGAGATGTAGAAGAACTCGGTAAGAGATATGATGAATGGGCTAGATTTTACGATTCTGATATTACAGAACACTATGGATATCAGTTGCCTTCTAGAGTGGCAGAACTCGTCACAAAATACGTTACCAATAAGCAAAATCGTATACTAGATGCAGGTGCCGGAACCGGCTTGGTTGGTCAATTACTACACAACTTGGGGTTCAACAATATAATTGGAATAGACCTTTCAAAAGGCATGTTGGCAGAAGCAGAGAAGAAAAGGGTATATACGGCTCTACATCAGAAAGTATTAGGCGAGGATCTTGGATTCGATACCCATCTATTTGACGCGGTGGTATGCGTTGGTACGCTTACGATTGGTCATGCTCCAGCATCCTCTCTGGAAGAATTGATACGAGTTACAAAATCGAACGGCTTCATAATTTTTAGTATGAGGCCAGATGTCTATGAGAACCATGGGTTTAAAGAAAAACAGGATGAGTTGGTAAGGGGTGGATTTTGGCGGATAGCTGAAGTGACAGAAGATTTTCTTGGTTTACCGAAAGGCCAGCCTGATGGATACAATAGGATATATGTTTATAGAGTCCTCAGAACCAAATCTATAACAAATATAGGGGACGATGACGGGGACGTTTTTCATAGATGGTCGCTCGAGCTATAGGAATTAAAATAGGACCAATTGGCGTTTAACATAGCTTGAGTTCGTGCCTAGATTTGTATTTGTTGGTAATATTTGAGGGCTAGTTTCCTGTAGGTCCAGTTACTCTTTTATGTTGTGTAGGTATCTCTTGGAAGTGGCCTCAGCCCTCTGGATGCTGAAGTAACTATTGCAATCAGAACGAACATTAGCGCTACTGCAAATCCGTCTGCGTAACCACTTATGACAGCTCGCTCAGCAAGGGCTGTAGCACCACCAATATCTTGAGTTAATCTTTCGTAATGAAACGATTCTCTTATCGTGTAAACAGTGCCTACGATTGTTATTCCTAGCGATAGACCTACCTGTCTAACTACCGGTATGACGGCTGAAACCATACCTATTCTATCCCTACCTACTGAACCCATGACGACATTGTTATTCGGTGGAAGGAACGTCGAACTGCCGCACCCAGCAAGAAATAGCCCAAATACTATAATTACTATTGACGAATCAGTATCTAGATTCATCAAAATCGTATAACCGGTTGCCATTATTATGAGACCGAAAGTTGATATTGTTCTAGACTGGAATCTATCAGATAGGAATCCACTCAGTGGAGAGAAGACCAGACGTGTGATTTGCAATGTCATTAGAAGAGGCCCCGCTTCTATTGGTTTCATTCCTAGTCCTTGCAGCAGGTAGAATGGCATTAAGAAAAGAAATGCGGATTGGGCAATAAAATGGAGGAGTGAGCTGGTTACAGCCATAGCAAAAATGCGCTGTTTTAACAAACCAAAGTCGAATATAGGTAAGTCTGTTTTCTGCTCTGCAAGGAAGAATAATGGTAAGCTTACAGCTGTTGATATAGATAATCCAATAACCAGGTTAGAAAATCCATCTATCGGCGCTCTATTTATTAGTAGTAGTAGACTAGATAATCCGATCATAAGTAGGGTTGCGCCTGTATAATCAAACCTTCTTCTCTCTGTGGGGATAGTATCAGGCCTGAGTACAATTAGTGCTATTAGGAGACCAGATATGCCAACTGGTATTCTCGTCCAGAATAGGGCTCGCCAGTCGAAGAATTCCAATATAAAACCACCTATGACTGGACCACTTGCTAATCCTATTCCCACCATTGCCCCATTGATACCTAGTGCTCTCCCTCTCTCATGGTCCGGGAATGCTGATACTATCAAAGCGTTGCTGATGGCAAGCATCATTCCTTGGCCGATCCCTTGAAGTATTCTAAATCCGATTAATTGACCTATATTTTGACTCATTGTCACTAGGACTAATCCAATTGTGAATACGATAAATCCGCCTACAAATAAGCGTTTGCGTCCCAGTATATCTCCTACGCTTCCTAGTGGTAATGCTAACGTGGCGCTTACGATTAGATATGCAACAGTTACCCAGAGTATTGTAGATGCTTCTGTGTCGAACACATCAGTTAGGATCGGATAGGCAATATTAACTATACTTCCATCTAGTGTACTGGATAATATTCCAGCGCCAACTGTAGCTACTGTAAGCCATTTATAAGTTCTATCAGATACTCTTAACAATGGTACATAAATTCCCCAGAAATCATGATGTTCCTGGTCTTTTCTTATTATTTATGAATGGGGCCCACCAGTTAAAGTCTCCCATGATTCGCATTAAGGCAGGTACTAATAATGCTCGAACCAAGGTGGCGTCTATTAGAATAGCCAATCCGAGACCAATGCCAAACATTTTTACAATCACTATATCTGCTAAAGCGAATGAGCCGCAGACTAAGACCATGATTAGTGCAGCGCTTGTTATGATCCTACCAGTTTTCTCGAGGCCGTAGGCCACACTAGACGTATTGTCGCCAGTTTCATCATATATTTCTTTAACTCGACTGAGCAAGAATACTTCGTAATCCATGCTTATTCCAAATGTTATACAGAATAATACTACAGGTAGTACGGCATCTACGTATCCTAGTGTGTCTATTCCAAGTAAACTTTGGAAATAGCCGTCCTGGAATATGAGGACTACGGCACCGTATGTCGCAAATATACTCATACCATTCATGATCACTGCTTTCATGGGGAGTACAACGGATTTAAATAGGAGCAATAGGGCAATGTATATGGACACCAGTACAAACATAACAGCTGTAGGGAATGAACCGTATATCACTTCAATACTGTCCATCAGATCTGCTGTTCCGCCAGTCACGTATCTTGTCATATCACCACCGTATTCGTAAGCCCGAATACTTCTTACAAGTTCCTTAGTTTCATCTGACATGATCTCAAAGGATGGAACAACTTTTATGTAAGTGGCATTGCTGTTTGCATACGTAGAGATGATTTGTTTTGATATAGGATCTACTTGGCTTAGGTTATCGGCAAACCGCTCCTGGTACTCTGTCAGTGTAAAGCCAGGGTACAAACTGAAAATGCTTTCTGATCTACCCACCGCTGGGTTAGATGATAGATTCTGAGTCATTTCATACAGAGCATTTATATTGTTGGCTTCAAAAACGCTTGTAGGGGAGGTGTACACGATTATTATAGGGCCAGCTTCCCCATGTCCAATATCCTCGCTCAATACATCAAATCCCTGCCGTGACTCTACGTCCTCTGGCAGTATATTAGCCCATGGCGCACCTAGGTTCACTCTCAAAAAAGGTGTTCCGAGGACTAGCAAGAATAGCATTAGTGGTACTGTGACCCTTAGTGGATGCCTCATAACCCATGAGGCCAGTCTGTGCCAGAAATAGAAATTTCTCATTCCGCTTATAGTCGGGAATATTCTTAAAGAGTTAACCCTAGGGCCTAACAATGATATTGAGGCCGGGAGTAGAGTTAGAGCGACTGATAATGACAGGATCATTACTGTTACACCACCTATTCCTAGGGATCTGAGCATCATGAAATCGAATAGGAGCATTCCGGATAAGCCCAGAACTGAAGTTATCGCAGAGAATATAACTGATTTACCTGCAGTAGACATAGTTATAGCGATAGCGTTCTCGGTATCATGTTTTGCTAGTTCTTCACGAAACCTGTTTACCACCAGAAGAGAGTAATCGACTGCCACTCCTAGACCAAGTAGAGTTGCTATATTCAGGACGAATAGAGACATATCAGTAAATTGAGCTAAGCCGTATATCAAGGCCGCAGTAACGACTATGCTGCAAGCGCCCATCATTAATGGTAGTCCTGCGGCTATAAGGCTTCCGAATACAATTATCAGTACTATCATCACTAGAGGGAATGCGACAGTCTCAGCTCTTCTCAAGTCATGTTCGCTGACGATATTCATGTCATAGAATATTGGTATACCGCCTGTAGTCCATACACTAAGTGAATCTGAGTGGAGATTATCTCTTAAGTTACCCATTCCATCCATAGCGTCGTCGAGACTTTGGTCTAGCTGCACCACTACGTATATTGTCTTTCCGTCACTGGATACCATGTAAGGATCACCGGTGTTGTATGGTGTCATAACCCCAGCTACTTCTGGGAGTGCACTTGCCAGGTTTTGTAGTGACCTAGCTACTTCATCTTTGTAGTCTCTGTCTGTGTAAACTGAAGTTTCGCTTTTGTAAACAACAGTTACAGAAGACTGTGTTAGTCCCATATCTTGATCTAATACGTCGAGCCCTCTTTGTGATTCTGTATTGGTCCTGCCGAAACCGCTACTTAGTTCTTCAGTTACTAGGCTGCCTAATGGCACAGCCAAGATCAGAATCATCATCCAGATGCCAAGGATTAGCCATCTCCAGCGATAAACTATCTTACCCCACGTGTATAGCATGTATTCCTTTCTGGTATCAATATACGATACGTTCGACGTCATGCCTGAACGACAGGCAGGATAATTATACGCAATATATATCAAATCGCTAGTGGTTAGACGGCCCATTTCGAGTAGAGTTTGCAGTAGTTATTAAACCTATTGTTGCTTTATTATAATTCTGTATCTATTATTTTGCGGGAAGACTTTGGGATTGCATGTCCTGGGAGATATATGCTATGACGAAATCGGTAGTTGAATACTTGCCGGGGTTGCTACTTTGTTCGTCGCTTGCACTTGTTGTAGCGGTTGTAGCAAATGCTATATCTGTTAACTTTTTAGACCCCCTAGTGATAGCGTTGTTAGTGGGTATTCTATATAGGAATGTATTTCGATCTGCTACTTGGCACGTACGTGGCGCTAAGTTTGCAGAAAAACATATATTGGAACTCTCTATAGTTATGCTAGGTGCCAGTATTTTCCTACCTGAAGTTACTAGTGCAGGGCTACCTCTATTTGCACTTATATTAACTGGTGTGGTTGGCAGTATGATTGTCGCCATGCTAGTTGGCTACTGGGTTCTTAATATGGATGGCAAGTTGGTAACATTAATAGGAGTTAGTAATTCTATATGCGGAAACGCAGCTGCCGCAGCTATAACTCCCATAATTGGAGCTACTCCAACTCAACTTGCTACAGTTATGGGAATAAGCAGCGTACTCGGGGCAACCCAGATTATCCTGCTTCCATTATTGGTGCCTGCATTTGGGATAGGGGACTATCACTATGGGGTTGTGTCTGGTATGGCTGTATACGCTGTGTCGCAGGTATACGCAGCATCTGCTACGGTTAGTGCGACATCAGCCTCTGTAGCTACTTTCGTAAAATTGTGCAGAGTTGTATTGCTTGCGCCATTGGCTTTCCTTGCTCAAACAATAGTTTCTATAAGAACCTCGAGAAGTCAGGCTAGGGCAGAGGGTGACACTAACTTAAAGCAAGGTATTCCTTTGAATAGATATCTCCCATGGTTTGTTCTCGGGTTCTTGCTATTCGCAATATTGAGATCATTGGAAATTATTCAAGAAGATTTAGGTGACCAGGTGAGGCAGATTTCAAGGCACTCATTCCTGGTCGCAATGTGTGCAGTTGGTATGAGTGTAGATATGAGGGAGATATTTAAGGTAGGGCTTAAGGTGGCAATTGTCATCTGCTCTGTAATATCTTATATGCTGGTAATCAGCTTTTTTGGAGGGAATCTTGTACTTTAATAAGATGGGGTAGTCGTATGTTGAAAATATTTGGGTGGCTGTGGAGATCTATTCTATTTTTGCTTGGCATAGATCATGGAATGAGAGGAACTAGCAATGCAGATAGGGATGCAGAGCTTAAATCTCAATTCAAATTGATATCACATGAAGTGATTAGCGAGATGCAGAAAACTTTCTTAGCGACGGCTGAATTACAATTCAAAGCGCAGCAGGAATCTAATAATCGCGATTTGATTCAGAATAAGCAATTGATAGACCAACGACTTGAAACCATGACCAAGGATATGGCCAAAGTCACTGAATATATAAATAAAGTTGAGATAGACAGGGAGACACAGTATACGAAGTTGGACGTTGGTATCAAACAGGTTGCGGAATCTACAAATGCTCTTGAGAAGGTGCTCAACAATCCGCAGGCTAGGGGTCAGTGGGGTGAACATGCTGCAGAAGATATACTCCGGAGCCAAGGCCTCATAGAGGGAGTAAGTTACCTGAAGCATTTTGCACTTGATAATGGTGCAGGTATACCTGATTATACGTTCCTCCTGCCACAAGGCAGGAAGCTACATATGGATGTGAAATTTCCATTCACAAATTACAACGGTTATATCAAAGCCGAATCTGAAACCGATAAGGATACGTACAAAGCTAACTTTCTTTCTGATGTAGGTACCCGTATAAAGGAAGTTACTAAGTATGTAGATAGTGGAGAAGAAGCAGTCGACTATGCTTTATTCTTCATTCCTAATGAAGGTATATTTCATTTTATTGCAAGTGAAGACCAGGAAATATTTCAATCAGCACAGAAGGCAAAAGTAATATGCTGTTCACCTATGACCCTTATAGTAGTCATATCAGTCATAAGACAAGCAGTGGAAAATTTTGCACTCGAAGAACAGTCGAACGAGATGTTAGTTATACTCAACCAATTTAAGAATCAATGGGACATGTTTTCTAAAGCATTTGAAGGCCTTGGAAAGAACATAAACCAAACGCAAAAGGCCTTTGAAAACCTTCAAGGTACTAGAAGCAACCAACTTAACAGACCTCTTCGGAAGCTGGATCAACTTCGCCAGAACAGGGGATTAGCATCATCAGATCTCGAGCCAGAGTACTATGAAGTCGATACTGTTGATAACGAATTGGAAGTGGATTCATCCAAGGACTTAAATAGTTAAATCATGTCATTAACAATATATTCAGGCACGCATTGAACCTAAGCGATACACAAACGTCAGGGAAATGTCTTGTTTCTAGATCATATATTGAGCCGTATTGCGGGCAAATGGCGGACATTCAGTCTTTGTAGGCTAAAGCTAAATTGTTTCATCAAATGGATGAGGATAGTTTATCTTGATTCATGACTGTAGCAAGAATAATCCTATAGATGGACCCTGACTGTTTAAATGGTTATACAAAACAAACCCTATTTTAGCCTGGCGAGGATGTATATTTGTTCTTAAACAAGATAATTTCTAGATTTCTTTAAATAAACCATTTGTTATATCTTGACATATACTGACATATGCTGTAGTATGCGAGCAATGCTTACATAAATTCACTTGATAGAAAGGTTAATGAATTTTGACTACGCCAAACGACATATTGACACTTACAGAGTTGGCAGACTATCTCAAAATAGCAGAGAGGACCGTTTACGGTTGGGCTCAGGATGGAAAATTACCTGCTTACAAAATGGCTGGAAATTGGAGATTCAGACGCAGAGATATTGATGCTTGGTTGGAGACACAAAGGACTGGCCCTGTTTTGGATAATGCTCGAATTTCTTCTAACGTTGCAACTCCTCCTGTAGGACCAACTGAAGAGAAAGTACAGAGATTAAAAGAATATGAGGCTTCGGTATTAGATTGTGTCTCAGAGATTGAAGCAGATTTAGGTGACAGGAGTCGTAGTGTATGGGCTATGAGTAGGTACCATAAGTTTGATGAAGATGTGCTAAATGATGCGATAAGGAGGTTAAAGCGCAGAAAGAAGATTAAGACGAATAAAACAGATGGGGAAATAACAATAATAAGGAGTTAAGTTATGGGATTTTTGTGGTTTGGTAACAAAGCAGTGAAAAGTTTGAAGGACTTCAAGGTCAGAGACCTCGAGAAAGAGAAAGTGGCGTTGAACGTTAGATGGGATATAGCTCAGGCTGACAGAGCTAATGCCTCCAGATTGTACGATCAATTTAAAGATCTTGGCGTTAACGCTGATAGCAAGGATAAGGTGGACAGAGCTGCATACGAAATGGGTAGGCAGACAAAAGCTATTCGTGCAGCTGAAGAGGTAATAAACACGACTCAGACCAGGATGGGCATAGTAGACGCAATACTTGATACGAAAGCGATGGAAAAACAACAGGCTTCGTCTGCCATGTATGAAAAACTAAATAATATGGATTCGGAGCAGCTAGAGTCTGTGTTTACAAGAATTGCAGAAGAGCGCATGACCAGTATCCTAAATCTTGAAAAAGTTAATTCTATTGTCACAGCTCATTCGCAACCATTTGCCCTAGAAACTCATAGGGATGCTGATACAAGTGAAGCTTTGAAGGAAATAAACAAAGCTAGGGGTGAATAAGTAAAAGTGAAAACTCAAATTACTTATTTCGCTAATCTTATTAATAGATAGAAGGTGATGGGTATGTCTATATGGTCCCGGAATGGTCCAGACATTATAGCCAGGATATTACATGGCTCAGCCCTTCAGGGGTTTAGACGCAACATAGTTGTCGGACCTAACGAATATGCAGTTTTATTCAAGGGGGGGCAAATCCAGCCAGTGGGAATGGATATGGTAGTTACTGAAGGAGTATATCCAACCCTTACTGCTGGAGAGGCATTAGGTTCTATAGTGGGTATGGGCCCACACAGACCAGGAGCTTTATGGACAAACGCATCACCTCACACCCTCGAATTCTGGCTCGGAGTAGACGTCAGAGACTCGGAACAGAATGATCCTTACAGAGTGAGGCTGATTACTAAAGACGGCCATCAAGTTCCCGCTAATATTACAGTTACGGTTGCTGTAGATCCGATTCAGGCTCATAGGCTCTTTAACATACCGGAGCTTCAGGCTAGTAATTTCTTCAGACAGAGTGATCTTGCGCTCAAGCTGAAAAATGAAGTTATATCGAACATCGTGATCCCGGAAGTCGAAGAGCATACCTTGGATGAATTAAGAGGTAATACAGAACTAAGAGAAGACATCAGAGATAAATTAGGAGAAAAGATAGCTGAGACACTTCCCTGGTATGGAATGCGTCTTGCAGGAGGTGTCTTTTCTATAACCTGGGGCCTGACGGAAGAGGAACTAAATAGAATGGAGAAGAGGAGGCTTGAGTGGCAGGCCGTGCTTAATCCTCCAGAAGAACCAGAACCTCAGAGTAATGAGGAGGATTCAAATGAGGACAGCGTATCAGCCCCTGGCGGGGTAAAGTGGGTCAATACAGGAGAAATACAAGGTTCTGTGAATGTAACCCAGAACGTTAAGATATCAGGCAATAACGAAAAAATACACACCTTCATGATAATAGCCCGATTGGCAGGGCTATTAGGTGGGGCAGCAGCATTAGGATTCATATTAATGGACAGATTTGGTTAATAATTCAGATATGAAAAGAGGATCAAGAGATTGAACTGGATTGACTTTGTAATTATAGGTGTATCGGTGGCAAGCTTGCTTATGGGATGGAGGGTTGGCTTACTTGGTGCGATATTCACGACGACTGGCCTTTTAGCCGGAATCTTGCTGGCAGGGCGATTGTCAGGTGATATATCGGCACTTCTTACTGATTCTGTATCTAATGACACGACAGCGACAGTTATATCTTATGCGGTAATCATAGTAGGTGCATTCATAGTGTCTCAAATAATTAAGAGCACAGCAAAAAGGATGTTGAATATGTTTCTGTTGGGATGGGTTGATTCGGTAGGAGGCATATTTCTCGGATTCCTGGCAAGCATGATTATCTGTGGTGCTTTGCTTATTACTCTTACCAGGTTATCTACCGATGTTATATCTAGTTCATCTGGAGACTCTTTGGAGACAATGTTGATTAATTCGCAAAGATCAGCTGTCCAAAAATCTATCCATGATTCTCTAGTTCAATCTTCGTTGGTACCAACTTATATTGATATTGCACTTATGGCTCCTCAGAATGCTTTGGACATAATTCCTGAGGAATTTAGATTTGTTATGACGTCACTTGAGGAAGATATACAAGAATACAAATTATCTCAGGCAGCTGAACAGAATTAGGAATAATCAGGAGCATAAATCTTGAGCCAACCACCAGAAAATAACGGTCCTGAAGATAGGATATCCTGGAGAAACGACGGGACTATTAATGGCCCTGTTAATGTTGTCCAGAACATAATCAGGAGCAATCCTCTGTTAGCTGTGGTTGGAATAGTAGCTATAGTAGCCGTAGTCGGTATAGTTGTGTACGCAATCAGCCAAAACAACCAACCCACAACAGTAGATAATTTAACGCCTGAGCCGATTGCTACACCAACACCTGTGCTTTCAACACCAACACCTGTGCTTCCAACACCAACACCTGTGCTTCGAACACCTACACCTATACCTCCAACTCTGACACAGGAACCACAGATTATCAAAGAGATCATTACAATTAAGGAAGTTATTCTTGTTACACCAACGCC
>PBBS01000017.1 GCA_002717805.1 Chloroflexota bacterium
GGCCTTTGAGGAGAACCGGAGTAGGTTCGGTGGTTCTCAGATTCTTGGAAGATGAAGCTCGTACTCAAGGAATTAAACAAGTGATGCTTCATGCCCAGACATACGTTAAAGAGTTCTATTCCAAACATGGTTATCTAGAGCATGGTGATACATTTTCCGAAGCTGGCATTCTACATATCGAGATGAGGAAACACTTATAGAATACTAACCTAAATTCGGGATAGTAACATGAGTTGATATTTCTTAGAATTACTAGGAGGCATTATGGAGTTTATTGGGTTATTGTTAATTGTTACTGTAGGTTTGCTCTTCCTGAGCATTAAGATCATACCCCAGCAGCAGATGGGTGTGGTTGAGCGGCTTGGGAAATTCAGTAGGATTATGGGTCCAGGATTAAACTTCGTTATACCACTAATCGAGCGCGTAGCTGGCAAGGAATCTATACGTATACGTCAACTAGATGTTCCAGTGGAAACTAAGACTAAAGACAATGTGTTCGTGAATTTGGGTGTTTCTGTTCAGTTTATTGCAGTATCGGATAAGATATTTGATGCTTTTTATAGATTAACTGATGTGGAACTTCAGATAACTTCTTATGTGTACGATGTAGTCCGTGGGGAGGTACCGAAGAAAACATTGGATGAGGTTTTTGAGACTAAAGAAGATCTTGCTCAGATCATTAAGGCAGATTTATCGGATTCTATGGATGATTTTGGATATTCCATTATTAAGTCTCTTATCACTGACATTGATCCCGCACCTAATGTAAAGTCGGCTATGAATCAGATTAACGCGACAGCTAGGCTTCTAGTTGCTGCCCAGAATGAGGCTGAAGCTGACAAGATAAGGCAAGTGAAGAGTGCAGAAGCAGAAGCAGAATCCAAGAAATTACAAGGCGAAGGCATCGCTCAGCAAAGAGCAGCTATAATCGAGGGTTTCAAAGATTCTATAAACGATCTGAAACAAGTTACAGGATCTGAAGTAGAGACTCAGGATGTTATGAATATGGTTATGATGGTTCAGTATTTTGATGCACTAAGAGACATAGGCACGTCTGGCCAGAACAATGCTGTTCTTATACCATATGGAGCCGGTGGATCTAATCAAATATTCCAGCAGATGACTCAGGCTATGATAACTTCAGATCAAATAAGAAGGGTTACAGAAGAAGGTACTGAAAAGCCTTCAGCAACGCCTTCAGTAACTGAAAACGGTGATTAAGATTCACCAAAGCCAGGCAGCTCCTCTGACTCCACTCGAGTCTCCATGTTTTGCCTTAAGTACTGGTGTTTGGCACTCTGTACCAAACACCCACCCAGACATTATGGATTCAATATTATCGTAGAGGCTTTCAACATTGGACATACCACCACCCAAAACGATTACATCTGGATCTAAAGTGTTGACTATGCCAGCTAAGGCTTTTCCTAGTCGTTGTTTATATCTTTCCAGGCATTCTTTAGCGGTTTTTTCACCTTTAATCGCTAAGTCTACTATTTGATATGCTTCTAGTGTCTGATCTGTATGAAGTCTGTAATCTTTGGAGAATCCTGGGCCTGATACATAAGTCTCAATACAACCGCTTCTGCCACAATAGCAAGGGGCTTTTTGTTGGTAGTCTAAATCTTTCTCGTTAGGCCATGGTAATGGGTTATGACCCCATTCTCCTGCGACTCCATTAGTACCAGTATGAGCTTTACCATCTATAGCGATGCCTCCGCCACATCCAGTTCCTATTATGACTCCAAAAACTACATTGAATCCAGCACCGGCACCATCAATAGCTTCAGATACAGCTAGGCAGTTTGCATCATTTGCTATACGGACAGGCCTATTAAGGGTGCTCTCCAGATCGGCGACCAATGACATGTTGTTTAGCCAAAGCGAGTTGGCATTCTTGACCTTATTGGTGGTAGAAGAAATAGTACCTGGTATTCCTATACCTATAGAGTCTCCAGGTCCTGCTATTGATTCTACCTTAGAAACTAGTGAACCAATAGCGGCTATTGATTCCAGATAGCTATCTTTAGGCGTCGGAATCCTCTCCCTATATAGATTCTGACCGGTTTCCGAAAGGGCAATAGCCTCTATTTTGGTACCGCCGAGATCTATCCCAATTCGCATAATCCACCTTTAACTGGACCTTTGATGCTGAATTATACTCTTTGATTTGTCTTATAGTAAATCTATACTTCGTCAGTCACTATGATATGATTATTGGTGCCAAAAAGGTATTTGGGTTTTGGCAAGAATTGGAGATACATGGATGAAAATATACAGGTGAACGATTTCATTAATTTTTCAAAAGCTCTGATAGACAGAGAAGGAATAACTGACAAGTCCCTTTCAGAGGTCGCGGAGGCACTTTCGAAACTTTCTAATATAGAAGATCTCTTCAGATTTGGTCAGCACCGTGGAAGAGGTGCAAATGCTGCAGAGTCATATGTTTTGTATGAGGATTCTGAACCGAGTGGCCCAGTATTGCAATTGGCAAGATTTGATGCACCAACAGCTATACATAATCATGGCAGTTGGGGAGCCTTATGTGGCTATATAAGAGAACAATATTATTCTCAATGGGTTTTACAGTCGGATGATCATAGCAAAGTTGTGCAAACGATTGATACTATTATAAAGCCAGGTGATTTTGTATATTGGCCTGATGTTCCGAATGATATTCATAAACAAATTCCTGTAGATGATGATGCATGGGTTATTATTTACATGGGTAGGAATGCTTTCGATACACCAAGAATAGTATACGATTAATTTCATAGTTGATTTGGTATTTGGGAAGTGCTGATGGATATAATAAAAGGCAGGACTTCGTTACTTAACTGGTGGAGATTTGCTTTACCAGCCTGCATTTTTCTGGTCATTATCATAGCGCCAACCCCTGAAGGTCTTTCGTCTCAGGGGCATCATGCTTTGGCTACGATAATTCTTGCCTTGGGTCTCTGGTGTACTGAGGCATTGCCGATCGGCATTACATCAGTAATTGCAATAATAGTTTTAGTAATAACCGGAGGGGCGGGACCCTGGGACTCTATGCACGGATTTAGGTCGCCAGTAGTTTTGTTTCTTATAGGAGTACTTACTTTAGGTCTGGCATTATCACAGTCTGGGCTGGCAGATAGATTGGCCCATAGATTTGTTGTCAGGTCTAGATCTCTCTATTGGCAATCTATTCTTTCATTCCCTATCACAACTTTTCTGATACCATCCGCGATAGCAAGGGGGGCAATACTTATCCCTGTATATCGAACCGCATTTGAGGTTCTTGGTGTTAGTCGCAGGGCACCTCTTGCTAGATCTATAATGATGGCCCTAGCCTCGGTAAATCGGTTAGCATCTACAGCTCTTCTCACTGGAGGAGTGACACCTGTTGTAGCAGCTGGACTAATAAGTGGCATTCAGGAAAGCGAGTTCTCATGGGGTTGGTGGTTTATTCTAATGGCAGCACCTTATTATGTTCTTATAGCAATAGCGAGTCTAATAATATACATGGCTTATAGACCAAGGAATCCGAGTATTGACCTCTCTAGTCATATAAACATACAAGATCGAGAATTTTCGTCGAGAGAAAAGCGGGCAGCCATAATACTTCTTACAGTCTCAACACTATGGCTTACTGATTTTATTCATCACTGGCATCCATCTATACCAGCTATATTCGCAATGTTGGTAATAATCTTACCCAGGATAGGAATACTGAATTTTTGGTTTTGGATACGTAGATTGAGTTGGTCGAATTATTTAGTTATGGGATCTGCATTAAGTCTTGCCAACGCATTAATACACTCTGGAGCAGCTGATTGGATAGCTAACCAGGCCTTAACTTTTATACCGGTCAATGGAGATTCTCAGATAATGAATCTGTTAGGGTTGATGTTAGCGTCAAGCCTTTTAAGGCTAGTAATACCTAACATCACCGGATTTCTGGCATTAGCTATCCCTATAGGGGTTTCTGTGGGAGATGGTCTAGGGCTAAACCCCTTGATATGTGGGTTAGTAGTAACTATCGTAGGAGATGGAGTGCTTTATTACCCTGCACAGAGCCCGTCCGCAACTATTCCTTATTTGGAAGGCCATCTTTCAGCATCAGAGATTCTAGCTTTTGGAGTTGTAATGACTGGCGTTTGCTATGCCATAGTGATTACTTTGGCAATACCTTATTGGTCCTTATTAGGTCAATCGTTATAGATATAAACTTGTATCTGTGGTCACGAAATAGCAAGGAATGTAAGGGCATTGATTATCTGCTGATAGGTATATTGCGTGAAGCAAGTTTCCTCTTTGCTTACGTAGTACTTAGGAGAAATAGGCTGTGATCTTGGGCAGGTTTGAGACTAAGGATATTCTTAATCTTCGGACATCATTCTTCTGATACCGTATCTTCGAAACATCTCAGCATGCTCGAATTTGAGATCATATTTCACTATCTGTTTACGACCCATTTCTTTCATCCTGTTTGCAAAACCTTCTTCGCCACCAGCCTCATTTATATAGTCGCCCATTTGACTCTTGTGTTTCAATAGAGCTTGTATCTTTAAATCAATTACGGAACTAACGTCTATAAAAGTATCTGGGTTCTCAGAGCCCCAAAAGAAAATCTCATCGACGTTGTGACCATCCAGACCTTGCTCAATATGTTCTGGAAAATGAAGAAGATCTCTAGCGTACGGAAATACGGCATCCAATGTTACGAGGCCCGTGATTCTATGGTCCCTATGTATATAAAAAGAGCTGCGGAAAGGATCTGTAGTAAAAACTATATCGGGCTTGAATTTTCGAATGTAGTAGACTAACTGACCTCTAACTTCCCGGTTATCTTCCAATTCTCCGTCCCCGAATGGTAAGAAAACTACATCGGAAACCCCTATTACTTTAGCTGCCTCTTTTTGTTCTTCCTGACGGGCATTGATAAGATATTCAGCTGTCATATCCGTTTTCCTGCCGCCTTTATCGCCATTAGTGGTTACTACGTAATAAACCTTTTTACCTTCTGATATCAATCTCGCAGCTGTTCCAGCACATCCGAATTCGGCATCATCAGGATGGGGTGTAACAACTAATGCGGTATTTACTGGTTCTAATTCCTCCAAAGCAAACCTCCAAGTATAATCCTGTTGAATATTAGTTTTGTATTTACTTCTATTAATATACCATTTTAATAGACATAACTGTTTTCTATATATACATGGTTCCAGATGTTGTTTAAAATTATTACTTGGATTTCGTATGTACACAAACACTTTGCCTAATAGAGAATCGTCTCAGGTATAAGGTATGAATGATATATTCCCAAAAGATAAATATTTTGACTCTAATGGCCTCAAGATTCATTATTTGGAGTATGGGCATCCAAGTAATCCTCCTATGATTTTGCTTCATCATATTAGTAGTCAAGCACACGTGTGGGATAACTTTGCTCGCAATATGAGCAAAGAATATTTTGTATTGGCTATGGATATGCGAGGGCATGGGGACAGCAGCTGGGCAGGGACGGGAAATTACACTACAGAGGATTACGCTTCCGACGTAGAGATTTTGGTAGATAAGATAGGTCTAAATAACATAGTAATTTTGGGAGGCTCAACAGGTGGGCGAGTTGCCCTGGTATATGCTGCACAGCATCCCGATAAGGTCACTCACCTCATCATGGAGGATGTTGGCGCAGTCAGGCCAGCTTCGATTTCGCAGGGTTTCGCAGATAGAATAGCTTCTGGTGATCCTGAATTCGATAGTTTTGAGGAGTGGGCTAAACATTATCAGGGACAAAATCAACGTGCCAAATACGAAGTTTTCCTTAACAATGCACATCATTCGGTTAGACGACTTCCTAATGGAAAGCTAGGCTTGAAGAGGGATCCTGTTATTCAGCTAGACTTTGTTCCTTTAGAACTGTGGCACTACGTTGAAAAGGTCACTGTTAAGTTCTTGCTTATGATTGGCACTGAGAGCAACATAGTGGGTGACGATCAACAGCAAAGGTTTTGCGAGATACTGCCAGACATTCAGATTGTTACCATCGAGAATGCTGGGCACATAATCGTGCAAGATAGGCCAGCGGAGTTTGAGTCAGAGATTAGGAATTTTCTCGCTTCCTAGCTTCAGTAAATCAGATATTACTCTATGCGAATTATCTGTCTAGTTTATCCTGAATTTCCCTGAAAATCCTTCTAGCATGATAGAACCACCACTGTTTCTCCAGAATCCATGAGTATATGAACCACAACAGTCCGCCAACGATTATGATGCCAAGTACTATTGTCATACTTATATCTTACCTTATTATGTCTACAAAATGGTGGGCAGTGACAGACTCGATTTTTCGACCTCTTGAGTGTGAATTAAGCGCTCTAACTAACTGAGCTAACCGCCCGAGCACTGTATAAAACAAGACTGATTTGATAATATGATTACATATTAGTTATATAAATGTTTCCTAAGAGACAATTTACTGTTTCTCTATTTTTGTGAGGAGGACACATATGGATTATGAGATGATTATTGTAGAAAAACTAGGTCGTATAGGCAGGATTACATTGAATCGTCCAGAAAGGCTGAATGCATTTAATGTCCAGATGGGATTGGAGCTTTTAGATGCAATCAGAGATTTTGAAGGGGATGAGAATATTCGGGCGATAGTGTTTGGCGGAGCCGGGCGATCATTCTGCGCAGGAGATGACCTTAGCGGTATGGCCACACCAGGTTATGAGAGAGATCATCAGACCGATCCTGTGAAAAGTTATGTTTTTGGGAGGGGTAGATTCACTCATGTGGTACACGCTATAAGACGCTGTCCTAAACCCGTTATTGGTATGCTGAGGGGACACGCATATGGAGCAGGATTAAACCTAGCTCTTGCATGTGATATGCGTGTAGTCTCAGAGACTGGATTACTTGCCACACCATTCATAAAACGCGCAATGGGGACGGGTGTTAACCTGCTTCATTATTATGTTGGTTTAGGAGTAATGACAGAAATGGCTTTCCTTGGTGAACCCTTAGACGCAGCTAAAATGGAAAGATATGGTATAGCCAACAGAGTTGTTGAAGATGACAAATTAGAAGAGGCTGCTATGGAACTTGCTGCTAAACTAGCGGATGGACCAACCATATCTATTGGTTTAACTAAGGCAGCCATACGAAAGGGATGGTTTCAGGATGTAGATGTAGCTTATGACTATCAGGGCTATGCTCAGCACTTGGCAAACCAGACAGAAGACAGGGCAGAAGGGGGCAAAGCTTTTGCTGAGAAACGCCTGCCGAATTTCGTTGGGCGTTAAATAGTTAACTATAGGAGGCAAGAATTGGCTAATGAGGTTCTTTCTGATCTAAAGGTTCTTGAATTCGGAAATGGAATAAGCGCGTCCTATTGTTCTAAGGCTTTGGCTGATTTAGGAGCGGAGGTAATTAAGATAGAGCCCCCAGATGGTGATGCAACTAGGTTGTCAGGCCCATTTCCAAATGGCCAACAAGATTCTGAGAAAAGTGGACTTTTCTTATCTCTTAACGTTAATAAAAAAAGCGTAACAATAGATTTAGCTTCAGACGATGGAAAGAGTATTTTCCTTCAGCTTGTGAGGCAAAGTGACGTTCTAATTGAGAATAACACCCCTAGAGAACTGGAAGACCTGGGATTAACATACGAAGTAATTTCTAGAGAAAATCCACATTTAGTAATGACTTCTATAACGCCATTTGGACAGAGTGGACCTTATAGGGACTATTTAGGAACAGACTTGATTGCATTTTACATGGGTGGTTACGCTTCTCAATTGACTGGACCTGTAGACAACCCGAAGATTGAGACACCACTTTGGGCAAGAGGCAATATGGCCGAATTTCTCTCTGGAACTGCGGCTGCTACTGCAACTATGATGGCTGTATTTAGTCAAATAAGAGGTGGTGGTGGGCGCCATGTTGACGTTTCTATGCAAGAGGTTGTGGCACATATGCTTGTGGGACCACTACCTGGATTAGCTTATGGTAATGAACCTGTAAGTCGTACACGGAAGCCTGGCACTGGTAGAACTACTATAAATGGTATATTTCCTTGTTTAGATGGTTATATGGCTATGTCTCCTAGAGAAGAAGCCCAATGGTCTAGGCTGATAGAGTTAATGGGGAATCCAGAATGGGCTGGTGAAGAGCGTTTTTCTAACCGTGCTAAACGTGGAGCTAATTGGGATGAGTTAGAACAACTTCTTATAGATTGGACCAAACAACAGACGAAACAGGGGGTATTTCGAGCAGCGCAAGCGGCTCGTATACCATGTTTTCCAGTTAACACTCCGAGAGACGTTTTTGCAATGGAACAATTTGAACACAGAAATTTCTTTACTGAAGTAGAACATCCTAAGGCAGGTAAGCTTGTTTACCCTACAGTTTCTTATAGGTTCTCAGATAGGAAGCCGAACGATGTTCGTCCTGCGCCACTTTTGGGGCAACATAATGACGAAATATTCGAGAGGCTCAAGACAATAAATCCGAAACGAGATCCTATTAGTTCTGAGGTTCGAGACAGGTTACCTCTACAAGGAGTTCGTGTTACGGATCTAAGTTGGATAATAGCTGGCCCATCATGTACTAGGCATTTAGCGGCTATGGGAGCAGAAGTAATCAAAGTTGAGACTAGGAAGCGACCAGATCCAGGTAGAGAAACTGCGTTATTTCAACATTTGGGGCAGTCCAAATTAAGCTGTAATCTGGACCTTAGCACATCTACAGGTCTTGATATGGTGAAAAAATTGATAGCCACGAGCGATGTGGTTGTAGATAACTTTGCTACTGGGGTGATGGAGCGATTAGGTCTTGGGTATGATGTTTTAAAAGAACTCAAGCCAGATATCATTATGCTTACTTCGTCTGGTCTGGGTAGAACGGGACCAGATAAGGATCTAGTAGCTTATGGAACGTTAGTCCAGACTTACACTGGTTGGTCTAATATGAATATTGACTCTAAAGGTTTGCCAATTATGGGGGGTGCTTGGTCCGATCCCATGACTGGCCTATTACAGGCATTGGTAATTGTGGCGTCACTGGAGCATAAATCCAAAACAGGAGAAGGACAATATATTGACGTTTCTATGGCAGAAGCAGTTACATCTATGATGCCTGAAGCGTTAATGCAGTGGCAGATGAATAACAAAGACTTGGAATCTATTGGCAACAAGCACTATAGGCACGCGCCGCATGGTATATATCCTTGTGCTGGAGATGACCAATGGCTAGCTATTGCGATTACCAACGACTTACAATGGCAATCCTTAGTGACCGTTATAGGAGATGTGTCTCTTACGAATGACAGAGGCTATGCGGATGCAAGTTCTAGGAAGGATAGAGAACCTGAAATCGATCTTCTGATAGAGAAATGGACTAGAGAACTGTCACCATATGATGCAATGGAAAGGTTGCAGAATGCGGGTGTTCCATCAGGGGTATTTCTGAATCCTAGAGGCCTTGCTGACGATCCACATTTAAAAGAAAGACGGTTTTTGTCTCCTGTCATATACAAAGATGGGGTGGAGCGTATGATGCCAGTGTTACCTTGGAGGTTCGTATCTGGACCTGAACCTCGGCTTGAGTCTGCACCATTAATGGGTGAGCATAATTCATACATATTCGAAAAGATATTGGGCATTTCCTCAGAAGAAGTATCTAAGCTAATAGAGACTCAGGTTATTTATTAGGTCGTATCGAATGTCTCTTTGTGCCTAATTTTATATATTGGGCCGTGACTCGTCAAAGTACTTTCGATTAGATTCAAGGAATTTATTTTTACACATGATACTGGCAAATGGGAGATTTCCCATATGCATTTATCTAGCATCCTCAAATCTCCTTTAGACACATTTTTATTGAACCTGCCTACGGTTAAGTGCGGAGAAAATTCTCTTTGTTCCGTTTTAAAGCCATTAAGATTTAATAGGCTATCAAGACGTTCTCTAATGTAGAGTATGGGCTCTATATCTCTTTTGATATCCATCCATAATATTCTAGGCATGGCTAGGTTAGGGAATGCACCTAGCCCTTGAATCTGGAGTTCGGAAGGCTTTATGCCAGTTGATGACTCATCGATTCCAGATATTACAGTTTCCAGTAACCTATTTGGAGTATGCCCAAGGAATTTGATTGTTATATGCAAATTCTCTTTGTTAACCAATCTCAACCCGCGGAGATCTACATTTTCTAAAACAGAGAGAGCGTTGCAGATTGTATTTATTGGTACCTCAATGGCAATAAACAGTCGTTTATTGCCACTAGGATCCATTTGTATTTTATTGAATTGGGGGTTCAGGCTCAGAGACTCTGGCTGCCAGTTTATCGTCTAATATGAGCAGTCCAGCTCCTTCTCCTCCAGAAATCCTAAGTTGATCTATTACGTCAGTTACTGATTTCTCTTCTTCAACTTGTTCTGTTATGAACCACTCTAGGAGCACTTGAGATGCATAATCTTTCTCTTGGCTGGATATTTCATATAGTTTATTTATCATTGCCGAAACTTTTTGTTCGTTTTCCAAAGCTTGCATTAGAGCTGCTCCGACTGACTCGAAATCTGTTGTAGGATTAGATATACCTCCAAGAATCACTCTTCCGTTACGGGTATTAACGTAGTCGAAGAATTTTAGTGCATGGGCCATTTCCTCTTGGTGTTGTATACGCATCCAGTTTGCGAAGCCTGGCAAACTTATAGACTCGAAGTATGCAGCCATGGACAGATATAAATGGGCTGAAGCTAATTCATTATCTATTTGTGTATTGAAGGCATCGTTCAGTTTACTACTTATCATAGACCCTCCCTCTATTGATTAAGTAATATCATTATACACCGAATATTAAATTCCAACCTCCAATAATCTTATTGTGGATTACAAAAGAGCCCTTTATGTGTAGTATGTTAGCGTATTATTGGAGGACTTATGAACCATACAGATCAAGCTTTTAATGCCATAGCACTATTGCTTAGTTTTGCAGCAATAGGAAGTTACGTGAATCACAGGTTCATAAGATTTCCACAGACTATAGCATTGATGGCTTTATCTCTGTCATTATCATTGATAGTTGTGTTTCTTGGTACGGTTGAAGTTATAGATCCAGTATTGATTAAGGATACGGTCGCTTCATTACATTTTGATCAGGTATTGCTGCACGGATTACTCGCATATCTGTTGTTCGCAGGTGCGCTCCACATAAAGTTTGAGCTGCTCCGAGGCGTACTAGGACAGATTACTACGCTAGCTACTATAAGTGTCTTGACTAGCGGTGTAATCGCTGGAGGACTTTTCTGGTATATAGCTAATCTATTGGGTTTTCAAGTTGGTTTTATACATGGATTACTATTTGGTACATTAATCGCACCTACTGATCCTGTTGCAGTGTTGGGTATATTGAAGCGAGCTGGCGCTCCTAAGACATTAGAGACGACAATGGCTGGAGAATCTCTTTTCAATGATGGTGTCGGCGTTGTGATATTTCTAACTGTTGCAAGTGTGGCTTTCACAGGAACAGACCCAGTTCTTTCAGATGTAGGCGCATTTTTGTTGTTGGAAGTGGGCGGTGGGGTCTTACTGGGAGCTATGCTTGGTTGGCTTGCTTTCTTGCTTATGCGTCCTATAGATGACCACTCTGTAGAGGTTCTCTTGAGTCTCGCTATAGTATCAGGGGGATATGCATTGGCTATAGCTCTGCATATATCAGGCCCTATAGTAGTTGTAGTCGCTGGAATAATCATAGGTAATAAAGCTAGGTCTATGGCTATGTCAGACGTAACCAGAGACTATCTCGACAATTTCTGGGAGCTCATAGATGACATACTCAATGCAGTTTTGTTTGCTTTTGTGGGTTTGGAGGTAGTAGCTATACAATTAGATTGGGACTATGCATTGTTGGGTATACTGGCTATTCCTGCAGTAATATTGGCAAGACTGATAAGTATATCTATTCCTGGTCTTACTTTTCATTTTATCGGTCTGGTGCCTTTCGACAGGAATGTGCTAGCGGCTTTGACCTGGGGTGGGCTTAGAGGAGGTATATCCGTAGCGTTGGCACTATCCTTACCGGACTCTCCAGAGAGAGATCTTTTGGTTACTGCATCATACATTGTTGTTGTATTTTCAGTGCTGGTTCAAGGTCTTACTTTTGGACGTTTGGTCCAAAAATTATTCCCTCGGTAGAAAAATGCTTCGAATCAAGAGATCTGGTCTATGATTTTATCTTCGTCTGAGAAGTCATAGTCTCTTTGATTTTCGATGTCATTGTCGACAAACCATTTGTAAGTTTGCTCTACAGCTGATTTGAAGGTGTACTCAGGCTCATAACCTATATGTTCTTTTAGTTTGACCATACTGAACAACGTACTATGATCCCATCTATGTATATATGGAGCCAATCTCTGTATAAGAGTTTGCCTAATCTCCATTGGCATATTGTCCATTACGTTTGCCGGGATGAATAATTTGTCTGGGGTAATGCCAATTGCTTCTGAACAGGCATCCACATAGCCCTCGTCACTGAAGTAATCTTTTCCGGTCACGTTATATATCTCACCAAAAGTATTTGGGTTTCTTGCCATCATTCTCAGCGCTCTGGCTTCGTCATCCACATGTCCAACTTGGCTTAGAGTAGTTCCACGACCCGGTATTAGTATTTTTCGGTTTCTCAAGAGCCTTAAGAACATTCTTTGTTCGCGATTTATGAGGTTGTTGTGAGGGCCAAATACCATCGAGAATCTGGCTATGGTCATAGGAAAATGATCTCTGAGGTACAATTTAGATAGGAAATCTTCACAGATTAGTTTGTTCTTTCCATAGTCTGATTGGTTAGGGCCAGAATCTACAGGGTAATCTTCGGTTATTGGTAATATATTGTTTTCAGCATATACCACGGTTGAGCTAGCAAATATGTAATGTCCTGTTCTGCCAACCATAATGTCAGTCAGATATTTCACATCTTCCACTACATATGCGCTGATATCGAATACAATATCAAACTCGAGATTCTGTAGAGCATTTCCTAATTGTTGGGGATCTTTCCTATCCGCAAATAATCTCTTGACGTTTTTTGGTACAGGTGCTTCTGTTATACCTCTATTCAATATAGTGACTTCGTGGCCATGTTTCAGTAATTCATATACCAAATGTAACCCGTTGAACCTTGTACCTCCCATAACTAAAATTCGCATGTTACTGCTCCTTACTATTAACTTTCGTGTGTTTGAACTTTAGGTTATAAGGGTTTACTCATCATTATGACTAAACCTGAGTAGTCTGTTGGAGAATTTAACCTCACCAACCCATAAATATGTGCCATCGTAGGTTAGGAATTTTGGAAGAAACAATTTGTTAATACCAATTTGG
Source organism: Chloroflexota bacterium (assembly GCA_002717805.1). Taxonomy (GTDB): domain Bacteria; phylum Chloroflexota; class Dehalococcoidia; order Lucifugimonadales; family UBA2985; genus UBA2985. Next base: position 13,365 of record PBBS01000017.1, read on the forward strand.
GGAGCATCGTATCTGCTTTGATTACCTATCAGTGCATCTGCTGACCTACCTCGTATGGCATTTTCTACATCATTCCATACATGTATCCTGCTGAAACCATTATCAGCGATGAATAGTTGACCATTCCCTACGTAAACTCCGGCCGCTCCATTTATATTAGATCCACCAACAATATTTTGTTTTGGATTTGTTAAAAGATCGGATACCCTGTAGACCGTTACAGTGTGTTTATCTCCATTAGAAGCAACTAGATATGTTCCGTCGCTGTGCAAATTCAATGCTCTTATATTATCTAGAGTTGCTATCGGTTCGGTCTCTGGTGAAGGGAATCCCTCCCAAATATGTATTTTATCTGTGGATAGAGCCATGTAAAAGTAATTTTCATCCATGGCAACTCCAGTTATGCCAAGTGACTCATTAGATACGTTTCCGATTTTTACAGACCCAACCTGACCATCTAGGAGGATATCTGGAGGTTCACCTGATGTAGGCAACGAATCCCATTTAAGTATCATATCTCTACCACCCAGGATCAACGTCTCATCGAATAGAGTGACATCTCCAACTGAAAACGCGATAGAGTCTGGTCCGATTGAATATATATAATCTGGGGCTACGCCGCTCTCTTGAGGTATATTTTTCCATACATGCATATAGCCTGCATCTGATACTACGAACAGACTCTTACCATCGGTTGCTGGAATCGGATTGAATAAGAAATTATTACTCTCGAGAGTGTTTGTATATATATCAGGTCCCCCTATGACAAAATCTGGTTTCTGTTCAGGGTTTATTGGTATAGAGTCGTATACAGATATAGTGTGGTAGTTAGTAGTCAGGAATACTTTATCTCCTGCTATGGCAAGGTCAGTATGGTCAGTAGCTTTCAGGAAGCTTGCTCCCCATTTTTCATAGCCCCCATTCACTGTCAATGTTGGAGAGGAATCAGAATCTTCGGGGAATGAATCCCATACATAGAGAGCAGAGCCTAGTACAAGTAGCTTGGAATCGGCGGTGAAGTCACCTCTCATCCATGGTGCCCCAGTCCCTAGGTCAATTGGGTCACTCATATAGAAGTCATAGGGTTTCTCATCTCTATCCGGAAAGGTTTTCCAGAAAAATGTTCCTACTCCTCTTTGGCCGTTCACGCTTGCATTATGATCTCCGATTATAAGTGAGTTGCCGTCGCTAGTAATCTGTCTGGGAGTTCCTAATGCTCCGTTACCCGTTAGCTTGATATCAGCAGATTCGTTGTCACGAGTTGGAAAATCATTCCAAATTAATACGCCACCTTGCTGGGTACTAGTTACTGCAAGTCTATCTCCATCTGTCCAGACCCCCCAGGGCCAGAGTAGATTGTTCTTGAGGAGTTTTGTACCAGTGTCTGAGCCTTGCAAAACTATATCAGCAGCCTCACCATTTTCGTTCGGGAATTCATTCCAAATGAGGATTCTGTCGTTATAAGTATCTGTTACTACAACCGTTTCGCCATCAGTAGCTATACTTTTTGGCCAGTTCATGTTTGATCTACCCGTTCCAGGAGCATTCGTATAGAAATTTTCCTGTCCGAGTACAATATCTGGAGATTCGTTGCTTTCTGGTAGAGTATTCCATATNAGGACTCTGTTGTTGTAACTATCTGCCATGAGCAATCTAGTTCCATCTGTAGCAATNCCAGATGGATGATTAAATAGTAGTGGCCCTCCAGTCGTGTTGAAATCTATAGCACCCAATACAATATCAGCATCCTGATTAGATACAAAAGGGCCGGTTTTGTTGGATAAATTNCCATATTGATATGTAGTGGATAGGGTTTCTACCGGTATAGTTGAGAGTATTAATTCTTCAGGTTGGTATCCTAGAGAGAATAGGCATACCATTGCTTCGTCTCTGTCCATTGCCTCAGCCGTTACATTGGCCCTTATCATGATTAGTGCATCAGCACCTATCGCAGAAGAAATACATTCATCGAAACCTGATGGGGAGCTTGCGCTTCCTGTTAGTATATTAGCTACCATATTCTGGTATAATTCTGTGCTCGCAAAAAGGTCCTGGGCTTGAGCTCTTATAGCATTTCCACTTCCAGTATCTGACCCGTTTGGTTTATCTTTAGTACCAGAATGACCTGAAGAAGGTTTNTCAGCAGTTGCACTGGCCTTTATGTAATCTGTCGAACCAGGACTATTTAATTCTACTGATAACAAGCATATCGCTGTGGCGTCTTTATCCATTCCGCCAATAGCATTTGTATTGTCTTTGAAAGATGCAAGTTTCTCGGTACTTATGGTTTTTTGAATACATTCCTCAAAACCGANAGGCCATTCCAAGATTCCNGACAGNATGTCGTTAGTTACATCCTGGGGATATAGTGCAGTGGCTTGATCTTTATCTAGACTGCTATATGATTCTTTGGTATTGCTTGCTGGTTTTGTTTTGCTGTCACCAGTATTAGGATCATTNGAGGGTGTTTTTGCTGTATACCTAGAATTACCTTTAATATAATCTGTGGATCCTGGTCTATCCAACTCGATTGATAATAGGCAGATTGCAGCGGAGTCCTTGTCCATGCCACCAATATTACCTGGATTGTCTTTGAAAGATTCAAGTTTCTGATTGCCTATAGATTCCTGCATACAGTTACCAAAACCCGCNGGCCATTCTAAGGCACCNGATAGTAAGCTTTGAGTGGAATCTGGTGGGTATAAGGAAACTGCCTGATCTTTGTCGACGCGGGTAATTGGGGTTCTGGTCTGTTCCCGGTTAGAGGAATCGTTAGATTTAACGGGTTCCAGTTTGCTTGACCCTTGGACCTGTAGTGTGGGGTCAGGCATTGATGNAGTATNTTGGNTTTGAGTGGTTAATGGNGTAGGTTTCTNTTGGTGTTCTAGAGTTGCCTGTACTTGAGCTTCAATAGTAGCCTGTAAATTTACAGTTGGCGGAGCGGAACTTTCACTAGAGCATGCTAACAGGATCGTCGGTATAATTAATAGAGTCAAGACTCTCCAGAATAGCATCGATTATGTTCCTCCAAGAATATTATTGCTACATAGTAATTGAAAGATAAAAGATCATCAATCGTATTGGCTTTGCTATTTAGCANGATATACTCTTGGACTGGATTTACTAGATGTATTGCATATCTGATGGCTAAAATAATAACCATCAGATCATAGAGCTCGATTAGATTTAGTTATACATATGTTTTAGACAATATCTGAAACTATATAGGTTCCATCAGTCCACTCAGGTTCTGACTCAAGGTGTTCCATCATCTTGAGGAATATTTGATGTTGTTCTGGCCTATTTGAATTGTTTACATGTGCCTCTCTGCTTTCGAATACTGCTATACCGATCCAATCCTCTTTATCGTCTGGCTTCATTACAAACCAAGCGACTGCGCCAGCCGGTTTTGGTGAATCTGATAACTCTTTAAATACATTCATTATTTCTTCTTCGTGACCTAGTTTAATTTTCAGATTGAAAATAGTTCCGTACATACTAATTGCCTCCATTATTTTGTTGATTCTATCATTTGCTTATTATAANGGTTATGATATTTTTTAANGCTTNTATATTTCAAGGTGTTCTATTAGATGGATTGGTTATTATTATCGCTGGTTAGTGCCGGTGTTACGGGTATAGTTGGCATATCAGACAAAACCGTAATTTATAAGTACGCGCATAGTCCAATGACGCTTCCCTTACTTATAGGTATGTCTCAGACAACTGTTGGCATTGTATCTCTGGCTATATCTGGCATTCCGACAGACGTTACTTTAATGACAAGCCTTTACGCACTTGCTTCAGGTAGTTTGTTTGGTTGCGCTGGGATAATTGGGCAGCGAGTTCTATTTACTCAAGAAGTTTCCCGTACAATTCCAGTAACCCAGTCTTCACCTATATTTGCTGCACTTTTAGCTTTAGTAATACTAGATGAATCTATATCGGCAGTACAATGGGGAGGAATAATTGCAGCGGTTTTAGGCAGTGCTTTAATATCTGCTGATATTAGCCGAGGCATTCGAGGGATGTTTTTAAAGAGGTCTTTTTATCTACTCATGGTTTCTGCATTCTTGTTTGGTGCGGCAAATGTCATTGGGAAAGTAGCACTAGCTGAATTACCACTTCTTTATACGCATGGTTTAAGAATGTTGGCGTTGGGTCTAATTTTCCTTAGTTTTGCANTTAGGAAAGATTCTTGGTCCGATGTAAAGTCATATTTTTCTAATAGGAGTCCAGCGTTATTATTTGTGTTTATAAATGAATTTATTACCGCCCAATTGGGACTCATGACTCTTCTTTGGGCTTTATCTCTTGGGCCTGCATCTCTGGTTTCGGCCGTGGTCGGAGTTAGGGCATTATTTACAGTATTGTATAGTACTGTGATCGCTAGTATATGGACTGGTGCACTTGGTGAGGAAACTTCGAGAGGATCTATTGCAATTAAATTAACGTCTACTCTGATAATCGTATTGGGTATTNCTGCGGTAGCCATATAGGATTNATTANTTTTACCAATAATACGAATATAGATGGTGCTGAATGTCGACTATCTATCTAAAATGTATTGGTTTGTAGTTGAGTTTATGGCTACTAAGGATTATTATATGGCCCGTTGAAGTAGTAGTCCAAGATGAATAANCAAATCAGATACCACGGGTTAGATGCCCTTCGCGCTTTTGCTATGATTTTGGGAGTTGTCCTGCACGCTGGTTTGTTTTATCTAGAAGATATGTCCCGTGAATTGGGTTACGAATCCANAGATCCTGATCAGGTTCTTACTTCAGTTACTATAGGATGGATATTCACCTTCATACACCTATGGAGGATGCCGGTATTCTTTTTACTNGCTGGGNTTTTTACTAGACTNATGATTAAAAANAGAGGTGTTACAAATCTCCTGAAGAATCGGGCAGTTCGAATAGTTATACCATTTATAGTGGGCTCTTTAATATATAACTTTATCCTNTTCGAGACTGGCTCGCTAACGGAGACACATCATTTGTGGTTCCTCTATGACCTTATNTTGATGTATTTGCTGATTACGGTGATAAAGCTGCTACGNAGACCATTCCATGGTAGTGTGACGGAACAGTTCGACAGGTTTTTCAGCTCGCCTGTAAACATGCTATGGCTACTTGTATTTCTGATTCCTACTACGGTTGTTGGAAGACCATTTTTCTTCAACTGGATTAATTCACATGTAGGTATACCGGGTCCGTTTTTTATCCTCGGATTTTCATATTTCTTGATTGGATGGTTTTTCCATAGGAATACTCACATCCTTGAGCAGTTAGCACATCGCTGGAGACTTTATATTGTTGCTGGGTCAATATTTTTCGCAACCTATAGTGTNTTGGTTTTCATTNTGGATCAAGTTTTGGATGAGGAAAGTCTGGAGGCGGGTTTAACATATNTGGTTGCCCTGATCCTGTCACCAGTTGCTACGCTACTGTTGATACTAGGTTTTATTGGTGCGACCCAGTCTATATTCCAGAGGGGTAGTAGATTCGTAAGTTATTTCGTAGATGCCTCATATTGGATATACTTATTCCACCTNGTGGTAGTATTTGTGATCGGTGGTGAGATAATTGTTAAACAGACTACNCTGGCACCAATTATAGGGTTTTCCATAAATATAGTTTTAACCATCATCATATGTATTATTACATATCATATTTTTGTAAGATACACACCAATAGGTTGGGTTTTACATGGTCGCAAAGGCAATATTGGTGACCTTAAGAGGTCGTTTCTTGGCAATAAATCCGGTTAGCATTATCAAGGATAAGAAAATATGGAAGAATCTGTTACCCTCAGTTCACTTATACCGCCGATAGTATTAGTTGCTATAATTGTTATGCTAGTCAAAAGATCGAGAGACAAATCTTCTGACAATGCGGCTTTCGATAATGAATCCTTCACTATNGAATCATCTCCATCCGGTCAACTAACGGAGGAACTTTCGGTGGAGGANGAATATCCAGATGAAATCCCTNTGTCAGGAAGTNAGCCGGATCAANATAANGTTTCGACAGGAGGCGGAATGAANNTTGGGGAAATGTTTAGAGATAAAACTCGAGATAACATGGCGCAATTATTTTCACTTTTTGGGGCTAAGGCTGAACTTTCAGATAGAGGCAGACCAGAAGAATCAATCGGTCTTTCCCTTGGTTGGATGCCTGGCAGAAATTCCCTTGGGATAATTGATATAGACGGGGGTTTGATACCATTTATAAATGTTATCAGGACCAAGCGCAGAGATCGTTACGGACCNCCTAGGTACAANCATGTGCTTTGTGTGCCTGACGATACAATCCCTNTGGACCATAAAGCTTTGTCAATCAAAACCATAAGGAGNAAATCATTCCCAATATTCGGGAAAGTNCTNGGNGTNGCATGGAAAGGCNCTNGCAATGTAGAACCATTGGTTAAAGCNTTCTCTGGAGACGATGAAATAAACGAATTTGTTTCTGAATTTGGTGACGTGAAGATTAATACGCATCCCAACAAATTNCAGGGCTGGACAATAGAGATNACCAAGGGGAATATTACAAGGANTCATTGGAATNCTNTACAGAAGATCGCTAATTATTTGTTATCTTCTCCGAGATAGACTACCCATTCGGTGTCCCTTCTAGGGATAAGGAATATATGAATTTCATATTCTTCATAATTATCGGTGCAGTTATATTGGACCTATTGATTGGTTCAATATCTAGCATTATGAATATAANGTCCNTAAGGAGCGAGCCACCNGCAGGNTTGGAGGANNTCTATGATGCCGAAGAATATAGNCATTCTCAAGNATACACAAGGACNCAATTAAGATTTAGCCTTGTCGTNGGATTCTTTAAAGTCNTATTACTACTGGCTTTCTGGTTTCTTGGTGGCTTTAATTACCTAGATATACAGGCTAGAGAATTAGGTTTGAATTCTGTCTGGACGGGNGTGGTTTTTATAGGTTCTATATCAGTTATAAACACCGTTTCCAGTATTCCATTTGATCTCTACTCTACTTTCGTAATAGAACAAAGATTCGGATTCAACAAAACAACGTACACTACATATATTGTTGACAATATCAAGAAAACAATATTGTCTGCCGTAATAGGAATACCGCTGCTCATAGGGGTATTATATTTCTTTGAAAATACTGGATCCTTGGCGTGGCTATATGTATGGATATTCGTAGTATTTGTATCCCTTTCGATTCAGGTTATAGCTCCTGTATGGATTATGCCTATATTCAATAAATTTACACCCTTGGAAGAGGGTGCGTTAAGAGATTCCATAGTTAACTACGTACAAGATGTAAAATTTGGATATAGCAATATATATGTTATAGATGGTTCTAGGCGCAGTGCACATTCGAACGCCTTTTTTACAGGTCTGGGTAAGACTAAGAGAATAGCTCTTTTTGATACTTTGATTGATCAGCTTGAAACTAACGAAATAGTATCTGTAATAGCTCACGAGGTTGGCCATAGCAAGAAAGGGCATATAATATTGGGTATGATATTGAGCACCTTACACATGGGCATGATGCTGTTCTTACTTTCACTCATGATGGAAAACACACTGTTGTTTGAAGCATTCTTCATGGATGAAACTTCTGTATACGCGAGTATTCTATTTTTTGCTTTACTATTTACACCACTTGATTTGGTGATTTCACCATTACTTCAAGCTATTTCTAGAAGGCATGAGTATCAAGCAGACAGGTGGGCCGTGGACACTACAGGTCAAGGATTAGATTTGATATCTGGATTAAAGAAATTATCTGTCAAGAATTTGGCTAATCTGTCACCGCATCCACTGTTCGTTATACTTAACTACTCTCATCCTCCTTTGCTAAGTAGGATAGAAGCAATCGAAGAACAAATAGGNGNTAACAAATAGATTGTTAATTGTTTAATATGGATAAACTCACCTACCTACAATCGACAGATATATCTTTGGCGGCTGTTATAGGATACGTTACCGAGCATGATGAATCGGTTGTGATCAGAGACAAGGTCTCTGATTGTGCTTCACTCATACGCGCCATNGTTTCTCAGCAGATTAGTACTACTGTGGCTACTGTGATATTCAATAGGCTTGTGGATATTACTGNTAACAATGAAATAACAGCCGAGTCATTGGTTTCTATTCCAACTGATTCATTAAGGGATATAGGTTTGTCTAAACAAAAGATATCTTATATAAAAGGTATTGCAGATGCATTAGTCAATCGTAGATTAGACCTCGTTGGGTTATACGCAATGAGTGATGAGGACGCTGTGGCCGAATTACAAAAGATTAAAGGTATTGGAGAGTGGACCGCCCAGATGTTTGCTCTCTTTCAGATGGAAAGAGAAGATATATTCCCGGTCAAAGATGGAGGAATACGGTCGGCGATGAAGAAGTTATATTCTCTCGAAGACATNCANGATGATGANCTGATAAATATAGCTGANAGNTGGAAGCCGTATAGNAGTTTAGCCTGCAAGTATCTCTGGGGTGCTTTGAACCTAGGATATTTTAAATCGTGAAGGCTATATAGAACTAATATGGCTCACAGAAGCACAGAACACCCCTCAGAAAATGATAGGAAAGACGCATTAGATAAGCAGCCAGGATATGCCTGGGTAATAATGTCTATGCTCTGGAGCATGGACATTATAAATGTGATTATATTTTCCTCAGTTGGTGTGTTGATACCGATATGGAGGGAGGACTTGGGAGTTACTCCGCTTCAGGCGGGATTGCTTGGCTCAGCAGGCTTCTTAGGGTTTGGGCTAATGGCCTTACCTTCAAGTATATGGCTGACTCGTTATAATCCGGCAATTGTAACGTTTGTTTGTGTATCGTTCATGGGGGTGGCTAGTTTGCTGCATTCCATAGCGACCAATGTATATATCATAATTGCGGCTAGATTCATTTTTGTATTGATGTCTGTTAGTAGGATTCAGATGCAGGTCCTATTTATTCCGCTATGGTTTGTGTCCAGATTATATGCAACAGTTAATAGCTTAGATTTCACTGTAAGGCACGTTGGACAGACCGTTGGTTTTGCTCTGGTGCCTCTAGTAGTTATTGCGCTTGGTAACTGGCGCATATTTTACGCAGTTCTGGGAATATCATTGTTGATACTAGCGATTATTTGGATTGTATTCCAGAAAAGGCCAGAAGGTCAGTCAGGCATCGAAGATGCATCCGCAAATATTGGAAATCCAATTCGAGTTCTTATTACTCACAAATCACTATGGCTAGTATCTTTTGCTCAAAGCGGAGCAGCGATTACTTTTGGTGCCATGCTGACATTTTATCCATCATTTGTAATAGATAGACTTGGTATATCTGTTGCCACCGCAGGTATGATGATGGGCGTATTTTCGATAGGTAGTATATTTGGGTCGATGGTCTCTGGACCTATGTCTCAGTTTATAGGTTTACGTAAACCATTTGTCTGGTTACCAGGCATACTACTGCCAATCTCATATTTTGTATTGATACANAGTCAGAGTTTTATGTTGTCATGTGTACTGCTGTTTTTAGCTGGAGTTTTGGCCATGGCAGTTCCACCGGTTTTAGCAACGATTCCATTGGACATGAGGCTCCATCCGAGACAAGTTGCGGTCTCCCTAGGTCTTACTAGGACCCTTTTCCCTGTAAGCGCCACATTGGGCACTATGTTTGTCGGTATTGTTCAACAGAATACAGAATCCTTATTACTGGGTTTAGCAATAGTGTCTCCAATGCCTATTACATTATTTCTCTGTGGCATAATGTTACCNGAGACAGGCAAGAATACATCCTAATGATTGTATCTAAGAGTAGTTTTTAATATGGCTGATTCTCTTCACCAATTGGGGCAGGATTTCATGTATCGTAGATGGGATGAGTTTATATCTAACACCCCCACGCCTAAGGGGTNGGTATATTTCCATACCATTCATAAATGTATCCTTATGGCTTACAACCAATTGAATCAAGTTAAATTGGGTAGAATTGTTGCTCTTTCCGGTACTAGGGTGCAGTCTGACTTGCTGAATGACTATCAGGACCTACTGAATAAAACTATGAGATTTGATGAGACAAGCAAGAAACATGCGAATGTGCTTTATCATCTGATGGGGTANCTGAAAGACTTTTTGGATACTTCACAAAAAANCTATCTGATTGATTCTATTGAAGAATATAGAGTAGGTCTAACTTCAATAAATAAACCAGTTGGGTTATTCAATAGGTTTATTTGGGAATTTCCAGTCCAGGATTGGATAAGGAANCAGGAATATTTGAAACTTTACTCTAATGATATTCGGAAATTTACCAGATCTTGATTGTGGCCTTTGTAATGATGCCAAGTCTCTTGGTTTATTACTTCTGCTGTGAACGTACCATCTGAAAACACGCTTTCATCGCAGCTTGCTAGGAAATCTATTAGAAAGCTATGCGATTCTCTAAAATAGTCCCATATTTGAGTCGTAGGCAATTGCCTTTTAGCTGCNACCATATTTTCATTTAATTCATCTATTTTTCCTTCAGGCCATTCTTGCCATTCCGGTAATGATTTGTTCCTGACATAATTATCAACAGTCCTTGCTGCTTCAACGTCCCAAGCGGCTACGTGAATCAGAGCATCGTATACATTCCAATATCCAACAGCTCCTGGTAGATATCTTTGTTCTTCTGGAAAACTTTCTGAAACTTCTATGAAGGNGAGCCATTCTTTCTCAATCGATTGCATGATTTCTTCTCTGGTCATAACAAGTTACTCCATATTAATCTATTCTGTAATATATCCTACTTCTCTTAATATACTATCTGGCGAGAATATGTCTGCCATAATTGGTCCCTTAAACAAAGAATCCTGCCTATCTTGTTGTCCTAGCACCCATTTGCACAATCGTTTAGCGATATCAACTTTCTGGTTGGTTTCAAAAGTGGACCACATTCTGGCATTGCAGATATGTGTAAATAGTAAAGCAAAGGATTCTCTCGATTGGTCTGTTTCTAATAGGCCAACTATCTCGACATCAAATCTATAGCGCCACTGAGATGCTACATCATGGGGTAGGTTATCGTATAGAACTTGTATTACTGGATTGCCTAGTCCATGCCAGGCAACGTTAGGATCACCGCCTACCACTTCGTTAAGTATCTCATAGAAATTATCGGCAACTCCTATAGACATAGCAGTTAACATAGTAAGTGAATGAAATCCAAGAAACATCATATCTAAGTCTGAAGAATCGGATGACAAGCCCAATTCGTTGTAATACCGTTCTTTCGTAGCATATATCTGAGCCCATCTATAGTATCTATCTATAGTCCAGGGAATATTATTTTCGTTTGTGTCTTCGAATGGGTTACCCATAGAGGTTTCAGGTCGCATAGACCTTAATTTATCTGCCCAAACTGCTTCACCAATAGTGAGATGTTGGCCGGTTGTTATGCACCATCTCTTCATATCTAACAACAAGTTTATAGATTCCGTTGAGATACCATGATCTCTGCATCCCTCCATGATGTTCCATGGGCGATTTAATCTCTCTTGTATAGATTTTGCATACTCAGGTATAGGTCTGCTTAATATACGGCTTATCCATTTATCTCCAGGAACTTGTCTTCTGTGATTAGCGGATTTACGATTTTCATGTTTCTGAATATCCGAGCGCACTTCTTTCGCATATGGTTTTCTATCAGACTGGTAAGCTTCGGAGTTAGATAGAGGATTTTGTAATCGTTCGAAAGAGGCCTTAACCCTAGGTTCCCAATAATTTCTATCATATAGTGGGCCTCTAGGCATCGTATTAATAACTCCTATAGACTGTAGACGTTATATATATATAGTATAGAAGCACAATGAATAGATTCTGCATGATAGTATTATAGTCTGATCATATTGTAATTGCCACTATTGTATAATTTTGTATGCTTGAGTAGACTGGATCTGGATTCTGCGTTTCCATGGAGGAGTGAAATGATCGAAGAACACCCAATAGTCTCAGTTTTGAGAAAGCATCTAGATGTAAAAGTAACCGTTACAGATCCTTTTGAAATTGAAAAGGGTATGCTCAGAAGATTTGCGATTGCTACTGGGGACACAGATCCAATATATCACGACGAAGATTATGCAAGAGCATCACAATTTGGGGAGATAATCAGTCCGCCGACATTTCCATTTGAATGGAATCACCATGAACATGGTGTAGCACAACTAGATATTTCAGGTGATATATTTAAAGAACTAGGTATAAGACCAAGTGGTCTCCGTGCAGAGAATGATTATGAAATTATAGAGCCTACGAGACCCGGGGATATCATAACAACAACTAGCTTCCTATCAGATGTCTACCAGAAACAAGGTAGATCTGGTTTGTTGATTTTCTACATAGTTGAGTCTCATTATCATAATCAACGAGGTCTACTGATGGCTGTGGCTAAGGATACTATGGTTTTCGTATTATAGGGAGATAATATGAGTAATTTGAGTTTAGTTGGCTTTGAAGATGTTAATGTCGGTACTGGGATACCCGAACTTATTAAAGAAATCACTCTTGAACAGTTCGCTATGTATTCAGCTGTGTGTTGGGATTTTCATCCTATGCATTACGATAGTGCTACAGGGCAGAAGCTGGGATTTAAAGAAGCATTTGCTGATGGTCCGATGTTGGCAGCTTTTTTGGGGCAAGTAGCAACCTCATGGTTAGGAGGACAGGCTAGAATATACAGGTTAAAGACCAGATATCTTAAGCCAGTGTTCCCTGGTGATACTTTATATTGCTCTGGCTCAGTATTGGGAAAATCTGACTCTCCAAATCATTCAATTGATTGTGAAGTATGGGCCAACAATCAGGATGGAGACAGAGTGGCGAGTGGGTTAGTATCTGTTTCTATGTACGATAGTGCGTAGATTGTACTAGATGACGTAAGGAATTTATATGAATAAAATTAATGTGATAGTTTTTATAGCTGTGTTATCTATTCTCTCTACAGCTTGTTCAGGAGATATACAACCAGACGCAGATATCCCTGGTACAGTTCAGTCTGGTGTAGAAAAGGTAATTGAGGTCCAGAGCACTGTTCAGGCTGAAGTGGAAAAGGCAGTCAATGAAATCACAAATGTACAGCCAGATCCGACTGCAACCGCAACTGCAAGTCCTACTCAGACGAAATCCCCGACGCCTGAGCCCACTCCTAGTCCCATAGAATTCTTGCAATCTGTGTTAGATGACGATTTGGGAAAGGCTAATGAATTTATTCTAGCTGGAGTAGATATAGATAGTCTGGTTCCAGATAGTGAGCCTACTATAGGTGGCTCTGGTGCTCTACATATGGCGATAATTAAGAGCAGTAAAGATATGGTTAGGTTATTACTGGACAGCGGCGCAGACCCAGATATCAGAGATGCGGACATGAAAGCACCGATCCATGTAGCTGTGATAATGGGTAATATAGATATAGTTAATCTGTTAATTGATACGGGTGCAAACGTAAATGCTACGGCTGGTAACAGTGGAGCTACACCGTTAGACCTTGCATATATAAATGGATCCCCTGAAATTATAGATAGACTAATGGGAATAGGTGCTGCATCTGCTTTTAATCAAGTTCATATTGAATCTGATGTTAAAGACGCTCCTACAGCTACACCCTTACCAACTGCTACTCCAGATATGATGGCCATGATGGGACAGATGATGGGAAGCATGGGCGGCAATATGGATATGAGCAGTATGATGGCTAGAATGATGGGGCAACAGGTTGATGAGGAACCTTCTCTTCAGAATTTGATGTTTGAGAATTTTGGTCCCTGGGATTCTTCCAGCAAGACATTTGGAGATTTGAAATATGATAAGAGGCTTGGGCTCACAATTTTTGATGATTTTGGATACATTCACAACAGAGGTGCTTCAAACCAATATGATAATCCTACCTTCGAATTTAAGGCTCCGGCGGATGTTGTATTAATAGCTCCGATTAGTGGAGTAGTCACAATGTTAGACTGGCAACCTTCTGGGGCTTACACTCAGGATGATTGGGATTTGATAATTGCTCCATCTAGCGGTTCGAAATGGGGAGTTGAGATTGATCATATAGTTAGTATAGATTGTGACAGAACTGGCAAGGATCCAGTTTTCTGTGATACTCCACTTAAGATAAATGGAGAAACGGTGGTCGTAGGTACGCAGATAGAGGCAGGACAAGTGCTTGGGTACGTCGGGAACTGGTCTTCACACAATAACTCAGGTATTAATGGACGGACGGAGCTGACTGTATTTAAGTATTTTGATGATTACTCTGGTGTGACAAATTATTGTCCAACAATGTATCTGGATGAGTCTGTAGCAACCGAATTGAAATCCAGTATTCAGGACTTAATGGTTAGCTATGAATCTTGGGATGGTGATTCCTCTATATATAACGAAGAGGATATGATAGTCCCAGGGTGCAGATATAGTGCAATACGCGAAGTGAATGGTGTAACTACGCCTGTTACTGACTAACAGGACTCTTACAGTATAGAGTCCTGTAAAAACTCGGGTGCTTAGGCCTTGTAGCAAAGAAGGGTTTTAATCGAAGAAGAACCAGTTTTCATCACTCTCGAAGACCCATTTTTGGAACGCCGTATCTGTTAGCCCAGATCTGCTACTCCCTATAAACCATCCTGCTTCGGTATCATCACATGCCTTAGGGTTTTCGTCTCTTTGGTCCTTAGTGACGATTACATCTGAGGCTGTGCTTATTCCCCTACTTTGATATTCATCTAGTACATCATCCGATGCAACTTGGAGAAATGATAGTAACCTATGGTCATCTTTTCCGATTTTTGCAGAGACAGCGATTTCACCCCAGGTATCTTCAGCACCTATAGTTCCTAGTTGCTGTCCAGCTTGGACTATGGATCCCTCCGTTAGGCTAGAGTCTAGTGCAATATGGAAGAACATGAAGTAGTATCCAGGGTATTCGCTGGAGGCAATCGTGAACTTCGCTTCTGTACCCCAGTCATTCTCATCATAGTAGACACCGATTAATCTCCCATCTACTGGTGAGAACATTTTGATAGACATCCATTCAAATGCATGTGGAGTTGTTTGGTATTTGGATTGTTCCCTTGGTACGCCCTGTGGCATAAAGTAATGTTTCATGCTCTTACAGTTCGCACGACTAGCGTCGTATTCGGGTGTATTATAGGAGAAATCGTGGCCTACAGCCGACCTGATTTTTGACATCCTCGAGAATTTGTCCAGCTCCGTGAAGTTGGCTTTAGCTACTTTTGGTATGTTGTTGGGATCGTATGCTGGTACATAAATTTCTGAATAGTTGATCTCGTCAGTAGCTAGTCGAGCATTAGGGTCAGCCTTGCCAAAATTTGGATCTTCTGTAGGTTTCTGGTTGGGGTTCTCTTTAAAAGATTGTTCACACATTTCCTTGGCAAAGCCTTCAAGTTGTTTGCATGGATCAAACATATCACCCATCATTTGTTCCATCATTTTGCTCATGTCCATGCCCCCCATGTTTCCCATCATGTCTTTCATGTTCGACATGTCGCCTGTATTACCCATCATCTCGCACATTTGCGCCATCATTCCTGTTGGGTTATCACATGCTGCAGGGTCAGATTGGATCATACCCTGCATGTGCTCCTTGCACATATCTACCATGTCACCTGTAGCGTTATCGCACATTGCTGGGTTTGCTGCGAGGCTTGAGATATCCATCACACTTTTAGTATCAGACACTATATTGGTATCAGGCTTATCTTGGGTTTTCTTGGGAGACTCCGTCTGTGACTCTTGCTTGATTACGGTGGTTGGTATTGGGGTAGCAGTGTTTGGAGGAGGAGGAGGTGTGTTAGTTGGACCTTCTTGAATGGCTTTTGCTACACCTGCTTCAACAGTAGCATCTATATTTGGAGTAGGTTCACTACTACCACCACAGCCGATGATAGTTATAAGAGCAATAATGCATATTGAAATAATGACAGGGAGCTTTCTCATGTTTATATAATCCTTTTCGGTAGTTGTTATAAAACGTATGCTGGGAGATTATAACCTAGAATATAATATAATAGGCATACTATCAGAGGTCAATCATGGCATTCTTATCTTCGGTAAAACTCTCATTCATTAGGTATATTCAATTTTCAGATAGGGCGACTAGGGTTGAGTTGTTGTGGTGGGTGTTATTCAGATCAACTATTATGGTAATAGCGATCCTGATTGATATATCAAATGATACATTTATATTTCACCTAGTTGTCGGACCTGTTTCAGGCGTGATAGGAAGTATTACATTGCTTCCCTCATTGAGCTTAGGAGTGAGAAGATTGCATGATGTTAACAGATCTGGATGGTGGATATTGGCAGGATTATTATTTCCTATAGGTTCTTTTATGCTAATAAAGTGGTTACTTGAGCCCGGTGATTCATGTCGGAATAGATATGGAAATAATCCATATGTAAGTAATCTACAGAAAATCAAAGAATAGAAAGGATGAAGTGTGAATCATATGAATCTATATTCCTATAGAGAGATAGTTGAGAACTCTCAAGACGCTATCGTCCTAACCAACGCAGATGGTGTAATTCAAATCTGGAACCTAGGTGCAAATAAGATGTTTGGATATTCCCCCGAGGAAGCTGTAGGCCAGACGCTGGACATAATAATACCGGATAGATTTCGAGATAGTCATTGGGATGGTTTTAATAACACTATGGCTACAGGACATAGTAAATATGAAGAGGATATGCTCTCTGTGCCTGCTATTAAGAAAGATGGTAGCAGGATATCTATAGAATTTACTATAGTTATGTCAAAAGATGATCAAGGTATACCTACCGGCATATCTGCAATCATTAGAGATGTTAGCGAAAGAAGGCAACAGGATAAGCAGATGAAGGATCGTGTAGCCGAGTTAGAAGAACGATTGAAAGAATTGGGATTTGAATAGACTCACTTTCTTATTAATCTAATTATTCCCTTTGTCACCACAAAGGGTGTAGTCCAGAATATTCCTCCAATAAATGCCAGGAAAGGTATTTGTACAAGTTGATCGTTTCCAGATGCTCCAAACGATGCGCCAAATATAGGAATTAAGAAAGTTAGGTATGCTATTGGGAATAAGATGATAGTTGTAGAGAACTTAGATTTACTAAGAACCGTTGTCAGTGTTGCAGCGATAGCCGGAGAACATAGAGATAGTATGAATTCCCATCCAGAGAAGACCTTGTCAAAAGTGAAGAGATAATAAAAGGACAGGAACAATAAACTTGTTCCTGTCCCTGTTACTCCACCAATTAGCCAGAGTCTAAGCATTTTTACGGTCTTTGTTTAGAACAAACTACCACTAAATGCACTACTCAAGTTTTCAGCTTCATTTAATTTAGTCTTACCTATCTTGTCTTCTGGAATGGACGGTCGTTCAGACTCAGGTATAGACTCCATTATGGCCGTGAAGTCGGCACTCTCTGCATCGAAGAAATTAGCGTCGAGGGTGTCTATTATAGAAACTTTCTTTTCTTCTGCTAATACTGTTATCTGATCTCCCTCTACCGCCCCCATCATTGAGGATAGTTTATCTCCCCCCAGGTCTTTTACTACATCGACTTCTATGCTGTCCACCATTGTGAATAGTCTTTCCTTACCAACTTCAGCGATCTCATCTGTATCTATACCCTTGGCCAAACCAACTATTTGGTCGCTTGCTAGAGTTTCGATATGAGTATTATCCATAGCAATAGCCATGCCTTTGGCTTGTTCGTTACCTATAGCACTTAGTTTATCCCCACCCATCTCCATAGCCATTACTGCTATATTATCTCCACCAACGTCTATAAGATCATTGATCTCCATGTTCTTGGCCATGGACTCTATCTTGTCACCACCAAGTTCCTGTAGGTTACCACCTTCCATATTCATAGCCATCATAGCGATCTTTTTACCACCAAGTTCGCCGAAGTTATTACCTTCCATGTTTAACGCCATCTTGGCGAGCTTATCGCCGCCTAGTTTGCCAAAGTTGTCACGTTCAAAGTTCATGGCCATCATAGTTATCTTACCGCCGCCAAGTTTCTGGAGGTTATCGCCTTCCATATTCATAGTCATGTCGGCGAGTTTATCGCCGCCTAAGGCCATAAAGTTGTCTGCACCCATATTCATGGTCATGTCGGCGAGCTTGTCACCGCCTAAGGCCATGAAGTTGTCAGGCTGCATATTCATAGTCATGTCGGCGAGTTTATCACCACCTAAGGCCATGAAGTTGTCAGGCTGCATATTCATAGTCATGTCAGCGAGTTTATCGCCACCGAGGGCCATGAAGTTGTCTGCGCCCATATTCATGGTCATGTCAGCGAGTTTATCGCCACCCATTGCCATGAAGTTGTCAGGCTGCATATTCATAGTCATGTCAGCGAGTTTATCGCCACCGAGGGCCATGAAATTACTGGCTTCCATGTTCATAGTCATGTCGGCGAGCTTATCTCCGCCTAGTTGTGCGAATTGATCGCCCTGCATATTCATGGTCATGTCGGCGAGTTTATCACCGCCCATTGCCATGAAGTTATCTGCACCCATGTTCATGGTCATAGCAGCGAGTTTATCGCCACCGAGGGACATGAAGTTGTCTGCGCCCATATTCATAGTCATGTCGGCGAGTTTATCTCCGCCCAGGGCCATGAAGTTACTGGCTTCCATGTTCATAGTCATGTCGGCGAGCTTATCTCCGCCTAGTTGTGCGAATTGATCGCCCTGCATATTCATGGT
>PBBS01000018.1 GCA_002717805.1 Chloroflexota bacterium
TAGATGACATTCTTATATTCAGCCATGGTGATTGACCTCCATTAAGACTCCCATTATGGTCGGATTATAGCATTAATTCTCGTGATTCTTGAAATATATGTCTGTGGTTCCTAGTTTTCAGAACTAATAATCGTAGACTCATTGCTGACCCGTGGCTCAAAAAAGCTTGCATATCAATAGCCCTGATATTAGTCCACAGATAAAAGCGTCTAATCCAACAATCAACGTTATTGAGTAATCTGATAGATTGAATCTTTTCTGAATAATGTTTAAGAGATTTCTATGCCAATTTAATAGGAACATGATTCTATATTATGCCTTTTGTATAGCTCATATCCACAATACATCGTAGCGGTATATAATGGATTAATGAAAAAGACGCGGGTCTTTTATGGGTGGTATATCATGTTAGCAGGCATGGCTATCACAGTTATTCATGGGGCCCTGTACGTTTATGGTTTCGGTGCCTTCTTTATACATTTCCAGAATGCTTTTAATGCAAGTCGTGCTCAAATTGGATTGGTTCTGGGTTTATCAAGATTGGAAGGCGGCCTTGTTGCTCCTGTTTCAGGATTTATAATCGATCGTTTTGGACCCAGGCGTCCGATGATATTTGGCCTTATTCTTGTAGGTGTTGGTTTTATAGTACTTAGCAGAGTAGATACGTTGATTATGTTCTACGTGATCTACGTTGGATTATTGGCTACGGGCTCAAGTTTTGGCTCGGCTCGTCCTATACAGATATCATTAGCTAATTGGTTTATAAAGAAACGCAGCCGTGCTATGGGGTTTTTAATGACCGGGTTTGGTATTGGAGGTAGCTTGGTTTTCGTTTATTCATGGGTTATTGAAGCTTTAGGTTGGAGGAGTGCATGCGTATTGTCAGGAGTTCTTATATTAGTAGTTAGTATTCCTCTGTCATTAGTTATTAAACATCGCCCTGAAGATATGGGACTTCTACCAGACGGAGAGACTTTCCCAGATTCGAATCAGGATATAAGCTCAGAAAATAAGGAAGAAACACAAGAACCTAGAGTGGCATTGGATGAAACAAACTTTACTGCTAGGCAGGCTTTAGCCACAAAGGCATTTTGGATTTTGGCTCTTGTATATGGGACTTGGTCGTTAGTGCCACCTACTATCACGGCACATATGATTCCTTACCTGCAGCAGGAAGTAGGAGCTTCACCAGCTATAGCGGCACTTTCTTTATCTGCTTTTGCTTTTATTAGCCTTTTTGGTCGAATACCAATAGGTTGGATTGGGGATTACGTAGATTTGCGGTATTTGTTATCGGCCCTTTTTGTTTTAATGGGGGTGGGTCTTTTGATACTTGCGCAGATTAAGACAACGGCTTTCATACCGTTTGCACTTATTATTATGGGGCCTGCATATGGTGGTAGTGTGCCGATCAGACCAGCGTTGCAGGGGTATCTTTTTGGGAGAATGGCTTTTGGTACGATCGGAGGTCTATTGCAGTTTTTTGATTTGCCAGCGGCTATAGCAGCCCCAGTATTTGTTGGTTGGATCGCTGATGAGTCTAGCTATCGCTTAGGTTTTCAAATAGTAGCAGGCTTAATAATCTTTGGTTCTGTAGCAGTGCTTGCAGCTAAGCCTCCGCCGAAAATTTTGGGTTAATATGGTAACTACTAATGCTGATGAGCTAGGAGGATAGCCTTGGGTGAAGCAGGAGACCTTATGAGTAGACTGCCATTTCTAATACTATTAGGAGTTATATTAGCGATACCATTTATCCTCTACATTCTGAAGAAATAGATTAGAATATAAGAATGATTAGTTACATAAAAGATATTGCTAGGTTATTGGATTCTACTGACCAGATGGGTAATAGGGCTTTACTATGGCTTTTCTTTAAGATATTAGCTGTATCTTTTGTAATTATTTCTTTTGCCGTTCCTGTTTTCATAGCTCTTTTTATAGACCCGTTTATGTCCATTTATTCGTTCACATTTCTTATTACGGCTATATTGATTCTCGTTTTGATGAGGTCTAAGAGTGTAGGAGATAAATGGTATATAGGTCTTTTATTGGCTTGCCCAACAGTTCTTCTTTTTATCGGGATAGCTACGTTTGTACTGTTTTTTTAAGGATTCAGTGTATTATGTCTCTAGTGATTTCTGAGATATTCGATATGCCACAAAGTGCCATGGCAAGGTCAGTCTCTTCTCGTATCAGTTGAAGGACCTTGGAAGCGCCTTCAGAGCCATTTACTGCAAGTCCCCACAGTATAGGCCTGCCAATTAATACTGCTTTGGCTCCTAAGGCCATAGCCTTTATTACGTCGGTTCCTCTACGTATACCTCCATCAAGGAATATTTCTAATTTGTCCCCAACAGATTCGCTTATTGCGGGCAAGAGATCTATGGTTGCAGGCACTGTATCAAGTTGTCTTGCGCCATGATTTGAAACGATAATGCCATCGAAGCCGTATTCCGCAGCCTTTATAGCATCATCTCTCCTATGAACGCCTTTAAGGATTATTGGTAGATTTGATATTGATCTGATCCATTCTACGTCTTTCCAGGTTACAGATTGATCCAGAAGGCTAGCAAAATATACATTTAGAGAAGAATTTCTGGCACTTTCAGCCATCTCTTTTTCTAAATAATCACCTACTGTTGCTATTGTCATATCATCTGGTAGAGAAAATCTATTGTGTACATCTTTTTCTCTTCTTCCAAGGAGAGGTGCGTCAACAGTTATACAGAGAGCCTTATACCCCAGTTGTTCAACTCTTTGAATAACGCTTTTAGTCAATTCTCGATCCTTATATATATACAATTGGAACCACAATGAGGCATCTGTTGAGGCGGCTACATCTTCTGGTGATGTTGTAGATAGTGAACTCAGAACCATGATAGTTTGATTATTGTAAGCAGCTTTTGCTGTTGATAATTCCCCTCCAGCACAGGCTAATTTATGGAATGCTGTCGGCGCTATCATAATCGGCATAGAGATCTTCGTCCCCAAAACTGTTGTACTCATATCTCTATTCTCTACATCTACTAAAATACGCGGATAAAGCCGGATTCTTTTATAAGCCTGCAGATTTTCTAGAAGAGTTATCTCGTCATTAGCTCCGCTGCTGTAGTAATCGTAAGCGGGCTTGTCTAGCAATGATTTTGCTAGGCTTTCAAACTCATTTAAATTGATTGGCGTATTAGTTTTAGCCATACAACATCCCCTTTTAATACAACCTGATTAATGAATTATACATGGGTCCAATAAAAGGCACTATAAACCCTTGACGCAGTAGAACATATGTTCTATATTTAATCCTCCAAACAATATTTTATAGCGGAGTATCAAATGAAAATAGCATGTATTTTCATACCTCATTTTCCGGTTCATGTGGAACTCAAGTATAGGAATGATATTAGAAACAATCCTATAGTTATTGTGAGAACTTTAGGTTCTAACCAGCGGATAGTAGATTTTTCGCCAGATATAGTTTTGGGTGAATCTGAGAATTCACTTAGTAATATCCTTTCTAAGTATGGTAATGCTCATGTAATACAAACAGATGATAATTTATATCGTCGTGAGTGGAATAGCATTTTGGATAGACTCACTCAAAAAAGCCCTTTGGTCGAAGATGCTGGATTTGGTATGGCTTATATTGGACTTGATGACATTGAGCCCATAAATCGTGGGGGAGCTCAGTTTATTGCAAATATAGAAAAAGTCATACCTTATGATTTCCCTGCTTATATTGGTATTGCAGAGAGTAAATTCGTTTCTTATATAGCAGCTATTTCCTCTGACAATAGAGGTGTTTTTATTGCTCCGGCGAGTCCTGGAGAATTTTTATCCAAATTTTCGGTAGATCTATTACCAGTTAAATCTTCTATTAGAACTACTCTGCATAGATTCGGACTACATAAGCTTGGAGATGTGTCTAAAATCCCTTCTGCCGTTATGGAAGCACAGTTCTCCTCTGATGGTAGAAAAATATGGAACTTGGCAAATGGCAAAGATACAACCATATTAATAAATAGGAGTTATGAAGAAATTATTGAGGACGGCATTACATTTTCTGATCCGGTTAATGATATACAGTCAGTCATTGTAGCTGCAGATTTAACTTTAGATAAAGCATTTCTCAACCCATTCTTAAGGGGTAGAAGCGTTAGGTGGATAGGTTTAGAGGCAAATATATATAGACAATCTAGTTGGTCAGTGCGGTGTACTTTTAAAGATCCTATTGGTTCTTCAAGATTGGCTAGAACACGTGTACACGATTTGATATATAGGGCAAATATACCAGGGCCAGTAGAGAGTTTCAGTGTTTTCTTAAGTGGTCTTACTAAGGAAACATCTCGTCAGGCAAGCTTTATTCCTGAAGTAAGGAAAAAAGAACAGATAGAAGACACTGTAAGACAGTTAGATACGGTACTTAATGAGGAAACCCCGATCTTTTATGTTAGGGAGATTGAACCATGGTCCCGAATACCGGAGAGAAGGCAAATTTTAATTCCAGTCGCTCGTTGAATGAACCAAAGTCTCTAGAAGTTATGACAGGTTCAGAGAATATGCCATATAAAATAAGAATTAGAGGTATATGGAAATCTGTTACAGGCATTCAAGACATATGGCGTATTGATGATGAATGGTGGCGTGAGAAGCCAATATCTAGAATTTATTATATGTGTATTTTGAAAACTGAAGAAGCAGTGGTTATATTCCAGGATCTTATTACGAATAGCTGGTATCGTCAGTTCGAATAGTATATGAAAACACTTGATTATGTTGAACTCCATTGTCATAGCCATTTTTCATTCAAAGAAGGTGCTTCATCTATAGACCAAATTGTGACTAGGGCTCGGGATCTTGGTTATAAAAGCATTGCACTTACAGATCATGACAACATGAGCGGTGCAATGAAATTTGCACAAATCACCAGAGCGATTGGTGTTCATGGCATATTAGGAGTTGAATTCACATTGTTAGGTGGATATCACCTAACTGCTATTGCCGAAAATTTTGAGGGATATTCAAACATTTGTCGTCTTTTATCTTTATCTAATGTATTCACAGAACGACGTAGAAATCCCGCTTTAGACCCTAGGTTATTTCAAGAATATTCTAAGGGTATTATTTTTATGTCTGGTTGCAAGACAGGTCAAATACCACAACTGCTAATTAGAGGTGATTATAATAAGGCAATATCAGAAGCAGCAATGTATAAGGACATTTTTGGTTCTGATAATTTTTTCATTGAACTTCAACAGAACTTTAATTTAGGTGATACAGATAGAAATAAGAAACTCATAATACTGGCAAATGAATTAAATCTTAATTTAGTAGCAACTAATAATGTACATTATCATATTCGTGAATATTCACACCTCAACGATTGTTTAGTTTCTATTGGGTTAAACCAATCCCTAGAGAGAACCCACATCTTCAGAAGGCCAAACAGTGAGTATTTTCTGAAATCGCGCGAAGAGATGATTCACATATTCAGAGATTACCCAGAGGCTATATTAAATACTACTTCTATATCAGAGAGATGTGTATTGGATTTGACGAAGGATATTAATTATAAATTTCCTGACTATTCTCCTCCGGATGGATATACTCCTGTGGATTATCTTAGGAAGTTGTGTAATGAGGCTGCTATTAGGCGTTATGGCCGTATTACACCTGAAGTGTATATAAGACTTGAAGAAGAGTTTCGTCTTATAAACAAGCATAATCTGGCAGGGTTTCTTTTGTATTATTACGACATTGTTCAAATAGCCAGAGAAGTTATGATAGATTTGGGACTTGTAGATTCAGAGATACCCATAGAAGAGCGTCCTCCTGGGCGAAGTAGGGGTTCCTCGGTTGCTTTATTGATTGGATATCTAATCGGTTTAAGTCATATAGATCCTCTGAAATATAAATTGTCTCTAGAGAGGTTTCTCCCTGATGATTTATTGGAGGTAGCCTTGGATATAGATTTAGATTTTCCTAGAAACATTAGGAAGGATCTAATTCGAGCTGTTCATAAGAGATGGGGCTGGGAACGTGCTGCGTTAACAGGCATGGTTAATACATATCAAATACGTGGAGCAATAAGAGATTTAGGAAAAGTATTAGATATTCCCAAAGATCAAATAGACTCACTTAACAAGAAAGTTTCTCAGTCTGGTATTGAGAATATTAAGGAAGAGATAGAAAGCCTTCCGGAATTTAGTCGCAGCACTAAACATCCAGCATGGAGGGATTTAATAAATCTCGCACCACGGCTTGATGGTACACCGAGATATATAGCTCAACATCCCGGAGGGATGATTATAAGTTCTACGCCTTTGTCAGGGATTGTACCAATTCAAAAAGGAGCTATAGAAGACAGGTACGTTATACAGTGGGATAAAGATGACATACATTCCGCATCCATTGTAAAGATAGATTTTCTTGCATTGGGTGCACTGTCCCAACTCCAAGACATACTTCATCTGATAGAAAAGAGAACAGGCCATTTTATAGATATATCCCGTATACCGCATGAAGATCATAAGGTTTACGAGATGCTTGCTCAAGGAGACACAGTAGGTATATTCCAGATTGAAAGTGCTGCACAGATGCAGACAATAATACGTATAAAGCCAAGGAATTTGCAGGATATGGCTTACGAGGTTGCCTGCGTGAGACCTGGGGTGGGTCTACATGATGGGGTTCGGCATTTTATTAATCGGCGCATTGGTAACGAGCCAGTTGTTTATGACCATATTCTTGAGCGTAGAGCTTTAGAGAGAACACTTGGAATAATTTTATATCAAGATCAAGTTAATCAATTAGCGATAGATATTGGTGGATTTAGCCCATTCGAGGCCGACCAGATGCGTAGAGCTTTTGGTCGGAAAAACAATGAAAATATAATATCCATTTATCGCGATCAATTTTTGTCAGGAGCATATTCAAAAGGAATAAGTGAAGATATAGCACAGAAGATATTTAAGAAGTTTAATGGCTATTATATGTTTCCTGAAGCACACGCTGTAGCTTTTGGCGTTACGAGCTATCAACTGTCTTGGTTAAAGTATTACTACACTATAGAGTTCATGCTGGCTCTTTTTAATCAGCAACCCATGGGGTTTTGGAACTTAGAAACTTTAAAAGAAGATGCTAAACGACATGGAGTTAATGTATTTAATCCGGATATAAACTTTAGCTCAGAAGAATGTAGCATAGAAATAGAATCCATACGTCTAGGCTTACTAAGTGTTAATAAAATAGGGCCTTCGTTAGCGGAAAATATAATAGAAGAACGAAACATTGGGGGTCTGTATAAATCATTAAGCGATTTTATGAAAAGAACAGATTGTAAAAGGGAAGCTATAGAAAATCTCGTATTAGCGGGAGCTTTCGATTCTATGAAAGGAGACAGGCGGTCTCTTCTCTGGGAAGTAGGTCTTACATATATGTCACCATCTAAGCAGCTTAGCCTGGATATACCAGTAGATCATGATATGGCTATACTCCCTGAATTAACAGATTGGGAGAGTATGATATTGGAATACAAAACTCTGAATCTTTATCCAAAAAATCATTTTATGGCTATGTTAAGACCACATTTAGGCGAAGAGTTTTTGAATAGCAGACAACTTAAGCTGAAGGGTGATGGTCAATTCGTTAAGGTTGCTGGGGTTGTTGCAAGACCTCTACAGCATCCTCTCTCAGAAGCTTATTTCATTACATTGGAGGATGAATTTGGGTTTATTCCATTGCTGATATGGAGAAATTTTTACGAAGAAAATAAAAGTAAACTTCACGAGCATATTATGTTTGTCTCAGGTATAGTTTCTCAGAGAGAGGGAACATTAAATATAATAGTTAAGGATGTTATAATTCCCTAGTCACTATCTTAGGGTACTCCACCACCGAAATCTACATCTTCTCCATCCCGGATAGCTTCTTTAATAGATTCACGCGTTTTATTTAAGTTAGCGAATTCACCAAAAGATGATATTATCATGCCTCTCAGTAATCTATAGAGGGTACGTATTGGATATGCGATTGCAGACATTAACAGGTGTATGTTTGCTTAAACTTTCAACAGTTTTTTAAACCCTCTGTCTCCTTTGAATGGTCCTACTAATGCCAGGTTTATTTTGTTGCTTACTATAATATCTCTGGCAATTCTTTCTACGTCATGAGTTGATACAGCATCAACTTTCTCAAACATCTCTTCAGGAGTAAGCGAGGTTTGGTTAAGTAATTCCTGAGACCCATACCAAGAGGACACACTTCTACTATCCTCCATTCTCAACATCAATCTACCCTTGATGAATTCTTTGGATTTATTCAGTTCTTCTTCGGATACGCCATTCTTTATATTAGACAATTCATTTAATATACAATTGATTGCTAATTTAGCATTCTTGGGTTCTACGCCAGCATAGACTATTAGAGAGCCACAATCTTTAAGGTGTGTAACTGTAGAATGCACATCGTATGCTAGTCCCCTATTTTCTCTTACTTCTAAGAATAATCTGCTACTCATACCCTCTCCCAATATAGAATTTAGTAGGGCCACGCTATATCTATCTTCATGAAGGGAGTGAATACCTTTCAATCCTACACATATGTGAGCTTGTTCTGTTTTTCTGTACTCAATCTTTAATCTTGCTTCATTTTGTTCATCTATCATAGGTACCCAAGGCCTCTCTGCGTAAGGTGACCAATCTTCGAAGTAATCATTAATCTTAGATAAAGTTTTTTCTGGGTCAATGTTTCCAGCTATACTTATTACCATATTTGATAGTGTATATTGATTACTCAGGTACTCAATCAGCATATCCTTGGTAATCCCTGTGACTGATTCTTTACTGCCGCCTACATCTCTACCGACCGGATTATTTGGCCACATTACTTCATCAATCAATAGATCTGCGCTGTAACTTGGAACATCTTTGGTCATAGCAAGTTCTTCTAGGATCACTTGCCTTTCCTTCTCTATCTCTTGATCCTCAAATAGTGAATTTTTGATCATGTCTATAAGAACATCTAGAGCTTCTTCGAAATGTGTATCCGGTACTTTGCACCAGTATGTCGTAAGTTCTCTGTCAGTTGCTGCATTCATTACTCCGCCGATACCTTCTATTGCTTCGCTGATGTCTTTTGGATTTGGTCTTGTTTTCGTGCCTTTGAAACACATATGTTCCACGAAGTGAGATATGCCAGCTTCCTTTTCAGATTCATATCTTGAACCAGCTCCAACATATATGGATATGCTAGCGGATCTTGTATGGGGCATTTGGTTTATTAGGACGCGTAATCCATTTTTAGTGGTAAATTTCTTATTCATAAATAACCTTTTGTAATAGTCAGTGGATTAAAAGGGTATATTAAATACCAAGCCTAATCAATGATATATATCAGCTATATCAAGGTATTTTATTCCTTGACACTTGAAAACATAGAGGGTTAACATGGATCATTACCCTTTGGGACAGGGTACAAATTTTCAAGCTAATAGGCTTGTACAGAAAGGAAGGGATTGACTATGGATATATTGGTCATTGTCCTTACCGCTCTGTTAGCCGTTGGTTTGGGGGGTGTGACCGGCTTTTTCGGTAAATCGATAGTATCAGGAAGGAATACGGGACGGGCTAGAGATGAAGCCACTCGTATTCTAGACGAAGCTGAAGAGCAGAAAAAGCAAATCCTCGTTAATGC
Organism: Chloroflexota bacterium; assembly: GCA_002717805.1. Classification (GTDB taxonomy): domain Bacteria; phylum Chloroflexota; class Dehalococcoidia; order Lucifugimonadales; family UBA2985; genus UBA2985. The sequence continues at coordinate 9,688 of PBBS01000018.1, forward strand.
CAAAGAAGAGGCACTGGCAAATCGCAATGCTATAGAAAGTGATTTGCGAGAAAGAAGAAGTGATCTCCAGCGTATGGAAAGACGAGTGGCGAATAGAGAAGAGAACGCTGAGCGCAGGCTTGAGGACATAGATAAGACAGAGAAAGATCTGCAGATAAAGGAAGAAGAACTAGAAGGAAAGCTCTCAGAGGTCAAAGAGATAAAAGAAAAAGAAGAGACAGTGCTTGAGCAGATTTCTGGTTTATCAGCTAATGATGCCAGGGGAGTTGTCCTGGATGCGGCTGAAAAAGAAATGGAATATGAGATAGCTCGTCGGTATCGTGACAGAGACCAACAGGCTAAGGAAGACGCAGATCACAAAGCTAGAAAGATATTAACCTTATCTATAAACAGACTAGCGTCTGAGGTTGTATCTGAGAATACGGTCAAATTTATCCCCTTACCTAACGATGACATGAAAGGTAGGTTAATCGGTCGAGAAGGCAGGAACATTAGAGCAATAGAAGCAGCGACAGGCGTTGACTTAATAATTGATGATACCCCTGAAGCGGTTTCTGTGTCTTGCTTCGATCCTATTAGAAGAGAAGTGGCTCGTCGAGCTATTTCTAAATTAGTTACTGATGGGAGAATACATCCTGCTCGTATTGAAGATGTGGTTGAAAAAGCCAAAGAAGAGTTAGATGAAGAGATTAGGTCAGATGGAGAACAGGCGGTTCTAGATGCCGGTGTTATGGGACTTAATCCTGAATTGATTAAACTTCTAGGTAGATTAAAATATAGGTATAGCTATGGTGAAAATATCCTTACGCATAGCGTAGAAGTAGCACATTTATCTGGCATGATTGCTGCCGAAGTGGGAGGAGTATCAATCCCAGTAGCAAAAGCAGGCGGATTATTACATGATATTGGGAAGGCCTTAACTCATGAAGTAGAAGGTACTCATGCAGAGATAGGAGCAGACGTTGCCAGGAGATACGGAATAACACCTGAGGTAGAGAGAGCTATAATGGAGCATCACGATGAAGAGAGAGGCTCTATGGAGGCGTTCATAGTTGCATCTGCAGATGCAATAAGTGCTGCAAGGCCTGGTTCTAGGAAAGACACCTTGGAGCACTATGTACAAAGACTCCAGGCTTTGGAGGAAGTTGCTCAGAGCTTCCCGGGAGTTGAAAAATGTTTTGCTATACAAGCTGGTAGAGAAGTTAGGATAATGGTTAAACCCGATGAAATAGATGATATAAGTTCTTCAAAACTAGCTAGAGATATAGTTAAAAAGATAGAAGATAATCTTGTTTATCCAGGACTGGTTAAGGTCACAGTTATACGTGAAACTCGGTCCATAGAATATGCAAGATAGGGTCAAATATATACATTAGAAAAAGGCACTAGATTGCGGGTATTGATAATAGGTGATGTAGTAGGTAAGCCCGGTAGGAAGGCTGTAGAGGCAATCCTACCAGGCTTACGCAAAGATTTGGGAATAGACCTTACGGTTATTAATGGGGAAAATGCCGCCGGGGGGTTTGGCATTACTTATGATATAGCTCAAGAGTTGTTCAATAATGGTGCAGACGTAATAACTTCTGGGAATCATATATGGGATCAAAGGGATATAATTCCATATTTAGATGAGGGTACCCCGATATTGCGTCCATTAAACTATCCTCCAACAGTACCAGGAAGGGGCTATATAAAAGTTGGTAATGTGGTGGTTGTTAGCCTAATAGGTCGGGTTTTCGTCGGAAATTTTGATTGCCCTTTTAGAGCAATGGATTCTTTGATAGAGGAATTAGGTGAGGGTAGACACACGATCATAGTTGACTTTCATGCAGAAGCTACTTCGGAAAAAGTTGCTATGGGATGGTATTTAGATGGCAGGGTTACTTCTGTTACCGGTACACATACTCATGTCGGAACCGTGGATACAAGAATATTGCCAAATGGTACAGCATATGTATCAGACGTTGGTATGGTAGGCCCCGTAAATTCGGTAATAGGTAGCAATACTCAGGATGTATTGTCTAGGTTCCTTAATCAGACACCTAGAAGGCTTAATGTGGCGGATGGTCCATCTAGATTCAATTCTGTATTAATTGAAGTAGATGAAGACAGTGGCAATGCGACTAGTATATCTCGTATTGACAGAGAGGTTGAATGATATGGTTGAAGTTGATCTGCATTTACACACTACTGCTTCCGATGGAAGGCTTACTCCATCAGAATTAGTTTCTATGGCTGGCAATCGTGGTTTGAAAGTTATAGCCATTACAGACCACGATTCTACAGAGGGATTAGCAGAGGCATTCCTAGCAGCAGAGCAATTTCCAGATCTTAATATAATACCTGGGATTGAGTTGAGTAGTGATATTCCAGGCAAAGAGATACACCTTTTGGGTTATTTTCTTGATTACAAGAACGAGAAATTCCAACAAACTCTGACTGAGTTTAGAGAAGGCAGGGTAGATAGAGCAAAGAGGATGGTTCAGAATCTAGAGGCTATGGGTCTGCCCGTGTCATGGGAACGAGTCTTGGAACTAGCTGACGGTGCTGTTGGAAGGCCTCATATTGCTCAGGCTATGTTAGAAAAGGGATATATATCAACTCCACAAGAAGCGTTTGCTAAATACATAGGTCGTAATGGACCTGCGTATGCTGAGAGACCTAAATTAACCCCTGTTGATGGAGTTAAAATGATTAGAGGGGTTGGAGGCATAGCTGTTATGGCTCACCCCATAGAAATGGGAGAGTTATCGGATTTGAGAGAAATCCTCCCTACTCTTAGGGACGCAGGCCTTTCTGGTATAGAAGTTCACTACGGTACTTATACACAAGATCAGATCCAAATCTTGTCTTCCATTGCTGATGATAATGGGCTCTTACAATGTGGAGGAACTGACTATCATGCTCTTGGTACTCCTGGTGAGAAGGAGGTAGGTATGGTAGGTCCTACTATAGAAATAGCTCGAGACTTATATAAGCTTGCAGGTCTAAATATTGATTCTCTTAAGTAAAATTAGCACCAATATAAGCATTTAATATTAATATGACAGAAGCTGTACTACTATCAATCGGATATCTATTTGGTTCTGTTCCAACTGCCTATATAGTCGGAAGATTTATTGGCAGTATTGATGTGAGAGATTACGGGAGTGGCAATCTTGGGGCATCTAACGTGTGGGTGCAATTTGGTAAAGTTACAGGATTTCTAGTCGGTATATTTGACATTCTAGTCAAGGGAACATTACCCGTAATCATAGCGATGAATATTAGCGATAATGAATTAATAATTATTTGCGTAGGGTTAGCTGCTGTTATTGGTCATAACTGGTCTATATATATGAAATTTTCTGGTGGAAGAGGAATTGCAGTTGCGGCCGGAGCATTATTAGCTTTATACCCTCCATTATTCTTAATATCCTTCTTGACTGCGTGTATAGGTCACCTAATTCTTAAAAATGGTGGTATGTGGGTTGGTATAGCACTCATAATTTTGCCTGCTTGGGCGATGTTATTTGGGGTATCCATGGAAGTATTAATTTATTGTTTACTTCTCCTACCAATATTGGCAGTTAAACGACTTTTTCCTGGTAGTAGGTCTGCGAATACTGAAGGCAGTGGATTCAGCCTATACATAAATAGATTAATTTATGATAGGGATACCGCAAGCAGGGAAGATTGGATCAGTAGATCTCCTTTGGATATAACTAAAGGAGACTGATGCTACAGGCTCAGATTTGTAATAATCATCCTAATGTAGAAACACGCCTGAGTTGTAGTCGTTGTAACGTTGCTGTATGCCATCAATGTTTTGTTCATGCCCCGGTAGGCATCAGGTGCCTAGAATGTGCAGTTGTTTCAAAAATGCCTATGTTCAATGTTACATCATTTATCTATATACGGGTCTTAATATCTGTTAGTGTAATCTCTATATTCTTAGGCTTATTTTTTGGCATTCTATTTCCGCTACTATACAAACTACAAATTATTTTTATAGCTTCTATTATCGTCTGCGGGTATATAGTTGGAGAACTAGGGAGTTTAATATCTGGCAAGAAAGTAAGTACAGGACTGAAAATAATTGTAGGCTTGGGATTCGCAACTTGTTATTTATCTGCAGGTATATATAATAACCTTATTTTTCTTGTCACTTTCGGCAATCCTTTCGTATTAGTGACGTTTCTTATAGCAACTTACGTAGCAGTGGGGCGGATAAGATAAGTCGCATAGACTATAATTATCACGCCCCACATGATCTGTCATAATAAGAATTTTATTTAGATTTGGATGGTAGAGTGCCAATTACTGGACCTGGACCTACGCTTATACCCTTTGGATTCTCACTCCACATTTCTATTTCTACCAGGTTTTCTCCGTTCTCTTGCCACTTGCGAGATACTTTGCCTTTTACAACAGTTGCTTCGGAGACTATGTTAAAGATGCGCATTCTAAATGGTCCTACTTTTTTAATCCAACCTTTTAGTCCGAAGAATTCTCTGTAAGACCTCTCCCACATCCCTTGTATAAATCCATTGTTAGCGTACATAGCTGGAGCTCCGCCTGCCCTTGCTATGTCATCATTGTGATGTATTGCATTGAAGTCTCTATTACCACCTGCTGCGTATACTAATCTCTGAACGGTTAAGTTAAATGTTACAGGGGGTAATTCGTCACCCACAGAAACATCTTCATAATGGCGTTGATTATTCCAGTCTAGATAGCTCGCTCGGGCTTCAGGAACAGTGCGCTCCTCTTCTTTCGCTTTAGCAGATGGATTAGATCCTGATGCCTGAGGAGCTTTATAGCCACCTTCGTGGGGGTTATACCGGTATCCACCGCTTCGAGATATTGCCACTACCTCTTCGTTTTGGTTTACCCACTCACTTTCGAATATTGTGAACGCTCCGAAACCAACGCTAGTCTCTCTGATAGCCACTGATATAAGCTTTCTACCTCTTGATCCAAGATGATCTCCGATATAAACGGGTTTGACGTATTCTACTTCCCTATCTGTTGCGAAACCTGCTGTAGTGGCCGGAGCAGGCACGGCCATTTGGTTACCTTGAGAAACTCCGGAATTAGTGTAGTTTCTTTCAGCGTTTGGCCAACGGGTGGGGTCTCCGGGCCTCCACAAGCCTAAGGTAGTATGGTTTTGTATATGGCTGGCCGGACAAATAATATCTCTATAACCATTCTTCAGAGCAGTTTCTCTGTTGTGAAAAAGAGGAAAGTCTGATTCTATTGCTTCACAATATCTTCTAATTGATGTCCGTTCTACTTCCTCTATTGCCCAATGTATTTGCCCGTCCGAGAAATCCTGACCGACAGCAGCCTCTAAATCCTCCCAGGTGTGATTATCCTTAGTTGTCATAATGATCCCCCTTCTTTATAAACTTTGCCTGATGCTAATCAGCAGACTACGAATATAGGGAATATGCCGCCATTATTTGGGGCATAATGGAATGATAATAACTTACTTCTCTGGTATTTTGATGTCAACCCTGTTTAATCAGGTTGGAATCGAATAGTATTGTTGGCATAACTTTTAGCCGTAATAATTATTATAATGTATTTCATGGTAGTTCTATTCAGACCTGTTCTTATTTTAACTGTATTCTCAGCAGTTCTTATTGCCTGTAATACTAGTGGACCAGTTACAGATCTAGTCACTCCTACAACAGCAATTATCACTCCAGCTGCAGTTGGTTCTCAGTCTGCTTCTCCAACATCAGATCCGGAAGCTATCAAGAACGTGCAAGCACGAAATGTGAAGGTTACGCCTCCTACAATAATTCCTGCAGTTGCTAAGAATGTGAAAACTAATCTAACTCCATTTGCATTGAATGGTAGGGGTTCTGCTATATCCATTTCAGAGTTTCAAGATAAGAGTGTGAGTCGGCAAATAGATTATGGGGATCAGATGTACATAACATGGGCAATATTAAACAATGGATATGAGGACATAGTGGATATGTTTTTTGTCGATGTATATCTAGGCAATATATTGGTCGAGAGATGGCAGATTGACGAATTAGCCGCAAATCAGTATGTATCCGTTCAGAATTGGGATGGTATAAGAAATAGGGTTCGTATGATTGATGGTATACATAATTTATCCCTCGTAATAGATCCCACAGGTTTGTTGAATGAGGTGAATGAATCAGATAATCGAGTTGATATTCAGTTTGAGTTAAATAATGCTGGCAATAACCTGAATCCACAAGAAGATCCTACTTTAGTATTACCGGATATTGTTCCATGGGTATTGCCTGATTGGGAGAGTACTTTAATTACAACATCTGATTCAGGCAGCGTCCTAAGCAGTAAGCTATCTAGAGATGTCCAGACTCATATTAGGTTTGGTTTTAGTAATCAGAGTTTGGTAAGCATACAAGACGACATGTGGGTATATATTTATTTGGATGATATTCTGATTAATGCCCAAAGTGGTAAAGGACTGCTTGCTGAAGAATCTATTGGGAGCAAGGAATGGTCGGGTATAAATACTGTCATTCCTATACATCCTGGTAAACATAAATTAAGGATAGAGCTAGATGCGACAAATTTGATAATAGAATCTGATGAAACGAATAATGTTATAGAGAAGGAATTGATATGGTCTGAGGGGCCTCTAGAATTAGATGGCTATGACATTGAAAAAATCGATGATACCCAATCTACACCTAGCCCATTAACTTTGCCTAATTTGGTTCCTGGTTGGAGAGATGGATGGGACGGGCCGATAATAATCTCTGATTCGCAGGGTACGTTTACGGATAGTTCTCTAAGTTTGGGTGAGGTACCTTTTATAGATCTAGTTGTACACAACCGCAGTATTGTTAGGTCAGAATACCCACTAATAGTGGACCTCTATATTGATGACTTGCTATTGGAACGGTTCAACTTAGGAGAAATAATGGAACCTAATGAACTGAGATGGGTATCAGACTGGGATAAAGTTAATAATTCAGTTGATTTAGATGCTGGTGTACATGCTCTGAAAATGATTATAGATCCTGATAATCTCGTCATGGAAAGCGATGAAAATGACAATATATATGAGAAGCATTTTACTTGGATTGTTGGAAAATCTGATCAGATTGAAATAATAAATTATACGGAGCAAGAACTTTCAGGGAAGTTAGATAAGTTAGAAAAGCTATTGACCACTCGCTCGGTAGCAATAAATTCTGATGGTATCGATTTCAGGAACGAAATTCTAGATGTTTTAGATGCCGGCTATTATCTGGTGACAGGAGGAAGTTTCTTAGATGAAAGGGTTGATATTTTAATATTGACTAGGCAAGATTTTCTTGCCTGGGTAGACGATTATTATTCAGAACAATTTGATCTTAATGACGTTTCGAAGTATCAGTCTATATTAGATGAAAGGCAGCGGGTTAAGGAACGCGGGTCTGGTCTGAAGACAAATAGGTTTGGTAAGGATGTAATAGTAGTCAACGGAGAATATATGATTGCTGATGTTATAGGTACTGTAGCGCATGAATTAGGACATCTAAGACAGGGAATTCTAAACCCTATCTATAGTGACGGAAGAAGCTCTTATTATTGGAAAGCTCTAAAAGAAGCTCAAGCACAACAATTTGAGAGGACATTTTGGCTCTATATAGAGGATTTCATTGGCGCTAATCTTATGGAGTATCCAGATTACTATGGTTTCCGCACGTTAATTCAGAAGAATCTAATTTCTTTCCTAGATAATATGTCTGATGATGAACACCTACTTGGACTATTGATACAGTGGTTAGTTGTATTGGAAGATCAAGAAATGTCGAATTTGAGATCTGAGTTTAATGAGAGAACTCAACTGTCCTCAGTGTCATCAAGACTGTTATATGAACATTTGGTTTCTATAACAGAAGATGAATCAGAAGATTATGTAAGGGATAAACTAAAGATCTTATATTCTCAGATTACCACCATTGAAGAATTAATACTTAGCAGGCTGATAAAAGATGGTTTCACGGAAGGTTCTCCTGACTTACGTTTTCCAGGGTTATTCATGCCGTAAGTACTATCAAGCAAATATAAGTAAAAACGCAAGTATATATAATGCTTGAATAGCACTGTTCTATATTTACGTCATCATTCGGTGATTATGAGGCTTATTATATTCGCGTAGTGATTTTTTAATCACCGTGACATCTCTTGTATTTCTTTCCACTTCCGCATGGACACTTCTCATTGCGGCCAATCTTCCCATTCTGTCTATCGATCAATTTCTTCTCTTCACAATTTGCGCATGTGCAGGCAGAAGGATGTGCTTTGTACCAATTTGATCGTACCAAGTGGTTTAACTCCCCGAGATTAATAATACTTGGATTATTACACAATTGATCAATATTTGCCTACAATCAATTTGGCCGGAAGATTGACACAGGCTCAATACATTGAGTGACGATATGCATGTATATGGATTGTGATTTGTCGCGTATGCGTACTATATAAATAACATAGAGTCGTTTTATGGCAATATGATTTGTTGACTTCGTAATTTAGTTTGTGTATATTAGCCCGGTTTGTTGCGAGTTTCGTAGGAAAAAATATTGCGACAAACAGATTAATTGTTAGGAAGTTTTTATATGTTCGCAACAAGAATTAGAGGGATTTTACTATTAGGAATTCTTAGCATTGCTGTTATTGCCTTGATGATTGGTTGCTCCAGTGAGGAACCAACAGCAGTACCTGCCACAGCTACAAAAGTACCTGCTACGGCTACAAAAGTACCTGCTACGGCTACACCTACAGGTGTCCAATATCCATTAACCATTACAGACATGATGGGTAGATCAGTAGAGATCAGTGCGAAGCCTGAGAGAATAGTGGCGATTAGCCCAACTGCAATGGAAATGCTGTATGAGGTTGGTGGCAAAGCAGTGGGTAGAAGCAGTAGTGCTAGATTTTCTGAGGAAGTAATAGCTTTACCTGATGTTGGTGGTGCATACAATCCAAGTATTGAAACCATAGTTACCCTTAGACCCGACCTATTACTTATAGAATCATTAACACAAGGCCACATGACACAAATGCTGGGTAGTCTTGAAGCTCCTATAGTGGCAGTCAGGGCTACATCCGTTAATGATATTAATCAGGGTTTGAGTCTTATAGGTAAGATAGTAGATTTGGAAGATGAATCAGAAGCTGCTATAGCTGAAATCGATAGTAGAATCAAGGATACTGTTGCATCATCCAGTATGGATAAGAGTGTACTTATACTTATCGCTGACGAAGAACGTAATTTTTACGCAGCATTACCTGATTCATATCCTGGAGCAATAGCTAGTATACTAGGGCTTTCTAATGTGGCCGATGGAATGCAAGCTTCCGGACCATATCCTGGATTCACATTATATTCTCCTGAGCAAGCTGTAACTAGCAATCCGAATGTTATATTGGCTATAACCCCTGCTCCAGAGCCAGTACCTAGACTTACTTCAGCATTGCCATTCGTTCCAGGTTTTAAAGACCTAGATGCTGTAACATATGGCAGGGCAGTGGAAATAGATCCCGTAGTGTTCTTACGAGCTCAAGGACCGAGGATAGCTGACGCAGTAGAGTCGTTAGGCTCACTGCTTGGCAATATGGATTTCTCAGAGGTAAAATAATAGATATAAGAAATCTTTCGATACTCGGAGCTATTGCCGGACTTATAGCGATTGGCATTGTCATAGCGATTGTACTTGGTCCGGCTAGCTTAGAGTGGGGCGAACTACTTGCTGGTGTCTTTACTAGGGATGATCCAGTCGTCAAGATAGTCGTTTGGGATATAAGAATACCTAGGATCATAATATGTATTCTCGTTGGATTTTGCCTTGGACTATCAGGAGCTATGATCCAGCTTTCTACACGTAACCCATTGGGTGACCCACAGTTGTTTGGATTGGGAGGAGGAGCTGCAGTAGTTCAGGCTCTTAGTATGGCTGGAATAATTGTTGTTGGGCCATGGGTTCTAGTAAGTCTGTCTATTCTTGCATCTATAGGCTGTGCATTTGTTATAACGTTTTTTTCTTTTAAAGACTATATTAGTCAGTCAAGATTGGCTCTAATAGGCGTATCGTTTTCCGCAATATCCGTTGCTATCTCTATGAGTATATTCGCTCAGGCTCGAATATTTAGCCAGCAGACTATACATTTTATAGGCGGAAGTATGTCTAATAGGATATTGGATAACATTGTGCCAACGTTGCCATTTTTGTTGGTGGCTATACTTTTAGCGCCACCTATAGCAGCCCGTCTTAATTTACTTAGTTTGGGTGATCGGATTGCATACAATCTAGGAGGCAGACCAGGCTTCACAAGGATAATGGCAATGAGCTCTGCTGGAATATTAGCAGGCATAGCAGTTTCTATGGCTGGGTTGATAGGATTTGTAGGATTGGTAGTGCCTCATATATCGAGGCTTTTGGTTGGACATGATGCTAGAGCAGTTATGCTCGTATCTGCTCCACTAGGAGCACTATTGGTTCTTTATGCAGATCAAATCGCTAGACTTGCATTCATGCCATCTGAGATACCAGTAGGTATGGTTACTACTCTAGTAGGAGCACCTCTCATGATATTCATAGCTAGGCGATTAATATGAGAATAGAAGTGAGAGACGTATCCTTTTCATATCCTAATAACCTAATTTTGGATTCTGTTAGCATGACGATGGAAACTAAGTCGTTGGTATGTTTGATAGGATCAAATGGTATGGGTAAAACTACTCTGATTGATTTGATTAGTGAAAAAATCCAGCCTAGTAGTGGGAATATATCGATTCAGAGAGATAATGGATCCTATGTTGATAAGGATATAGGAGAGAACTTGTTTGCATTGATTCCTCAGGGTATTGCAGATCCGATGTATTTGACAGTTAGAGAGACTGTGTCAATGGCTAGGTTTGACCCAGCTAGAATTTGGAAAATGCGGCTGAGTGATTATGACGAGAAGCTAATTTCACAGAGCATAGAATTGTGTGGGATGTCTGATAAGCAAGATAGAACATTTCTAGAATTGTCAGGCGGGGAGAAACAAAGGGTATGGCTTGCTTTTTGTTTAGCGCAAGATAAAGAGCTACTTATTCTGGATGAATCTTTGCACGCACTTGATTTCTCCTCTAGGATATTCTATTTCCAGTTGCTGTCTTCGTTGGCAGAATCCGGTAAAGGTATATTGTTAAGTACCCATGAACTTTCTCTTGCGGAGAAATTTGCTGATAGGATTATAGTAGTTAAAGATACTAATATTGTATATGATGGTCCTCCGGTAAATGAACTAGCATCATTAATTTGATGGAAACACAGTATTACAAACGCTTTTGCAATCAGCAAAAAACAGGTATATTGTATCTGAAACGGGGCTGTAGCTCAGCTGGGAGAGCGCTTCAATGGCATTGAAGAGGTCAGGAGTTCGATCCTCCTCAGCTCCACCAAGAATCCACATCAATCCTACCGGAGGGTACTAGTGGTAGAGAATTATACCTTCGGAGTTGTAGATCAATCTCCAATTAGAAAGGGTGGAAGCGTTCAGCAGGCCCTTCAGGAGACAGTAAGACTTGCCCAATTAGCAGAAGAGATGGGCTATTATAGGTATTGGGTTGCAGAGCATCATAACTCAGGTGGTTTTGCAGGGACATCTCCGGAGATATTGATCGGTCAAATAGCTTCTCAAACCAATACTATTAATGTCGGAAGTGGCGGAGTCATGCTATCGCATTATTCTGCCTTGAAAGTAGCAGAGAACTTTAATGTACTGCGATCTTTTTATCCAGACAGAATAGAATTGGGAATTGGTAGGGCACCTGGGAGTGATCAGGATACAGCGAGAGCCCTTGCATATCCAAAACCCTTGGTAGATATACAACATTTCCCACAACAAGTTGTAGACTTAGTCGGGTTTCTTTCTGGAACGTTGCCGGAAGATCATGTGTTTAATGGTATCAAAGCGCAACCAGGACCTCCACCTGATTCCATACCTGGTATATGGCTGTTAGGATCAAGCGATTATAGTGCTAGGCTAGCAGCAGCTTTGGGCCTGCCTTTTTCATTTGCAGATTTTTTTGGTACTACTGCAGAGCACGGTCCGGTAATAGCTGAGTTATACCGGCAGCAATTTCGCCCTTCTGGCTATCTAAAGGAACCAAAGTTTAATGTGGCGTTGCAAGTTATTTGTGCAGATACTCAAGAGAAGGCAGAATTCATACTATCTAGTAGGAATATATCTAGCCTTAATAGGCTAAAAGGCATTCGGGAGCCACTCATATCTCCAGAAGAAGCCACTTCAATTGAGTTGACTCCATTTGAGGTACAACATTTAGAGAACACGAACAGGTATCTTATAATAGGCACTCCTGAAGTTGTTAAAAAAGGTATCATAGAAGCAGCTGGGGTTTACAAAACCACAGAAATTAGCATTGCTACAAACTGCCATTATTTTGAGGATCGGGTTCGATCATTTGAACTTGTTGCTCAGGCCTTTGGCTTGAATAATTGAGTCATAAGAAATTATACGAATGAGAATTATACTTAGCAGCCTATTGACCGTTATGTTCCTAGTAGCTTGTGGAGGAAGCGATGCTGCCCCCACACCAACTCCATTTGCTACTGCGTCACCGCCGGCGCCAGCATCTACGGCAGTTCCTAAGCCCACTGGGGCAACTGCACTAGAGGTAACAGCAGTTCCTAAGCCCACTGAGGCAACTGCACTAGAGGTAACAGCAGTTGCTAAGCCCACTGAGGCAACTGCACCAGAGGCAACAGCTGATCATGCCGATTTAAATTCTAAAGAATATGAGCGAAATGATGCTGGTAAACAATCAGTCAATGATAGCAACCTAAATGATAATAAATCTGACGTTGGGAAAAGTTCAAGTCAGGTGGACAATTGGAGAGAAACATACAATTTGCCGTACACCATATCCTGCATAGATGACAGGCTTGGCGTATCAGTGACTAGAGAATTCCAAACAGGACTTAGAGGACCCACCCAGAAAGAAATGGATTCTTTAGCTTCGTGTGAATTGGCATCCAATGCTCCTGTCGGAAAATCCTCCACATCTTCATCTCAAAATAGTGAGAGAGTTGATGATAAGGGGGCCAGGGAGGATGAATCCGATGACATGAATGTAAGGGAAAGAATCGAATCAATAAAGGCTGTGTCTGGTGGATGGATACGGACAGGGAATCCAATGAACGATCAATACGCTGTAGGTTATATTCCTACAGCAGATGAATGGAGATGTGGTATAGCAGCAGTAGGTGTAGATATCCTTAGGGATATAAGATCTGGAGAACATACAATAACCGATGAAGAAAACCGAAAACTCACACCCTGTTTCCGGGCTTCACCAGACTCTATAACGCATCCCTATGCCCAGTTATGGGAGGGTCATTGCATACCTTTAGATTTGCTGCAAGAGGTCATAGATTACTACAGGCCATCGTGGGAACAGCTTGAGTGCCATCTAGAAGAGCTAGAAAGATATGAAATGCCGAGTCAAGTTAGGTACCTTATGTTAGATAGAGCTTTCGGTATAAGGAACAATAAATCTTTCCTGTATCCACAACATTGGGATCGTATTATGACCGACCCTTACTATGAGGATTTAAGAATGAACTTTTCGCCTTCCCAGTCGAATATAGCTATGCCTCCATATTATGACTGGGAATACAACGACATCAAATGCCATAATTCACGTGAAGATGAGTATGGTAATCTTGTGCTAGATGATTATTGGCTTGACGAGTCGTTGAGAGGTGCTGCAGTAGGTTACATCATAGAAAAGAAGAAAGGGCGAAGGATTTTCGCCGATGTGGAAAGGTGTTCGAACCATTACGTAGTCCAAGGAGACCCTGCTGACTATGGATCGCTTCCTATAAATAGCGTAGATGATTATAAGAAAAGAGCCCTTGATATAGTAATTCCAGGGTACATTCTTCAGGCCAAAGCTGCAGAAAAAGTGAAAGCGGAAATGATGCAAATAGGAGGTATCCAAGCCGAGGTAGAAGTCATTTTCTCGATGAACGAATTTCTTGGTAATTTACCACCTGATGAACAAGTCGAGCTTGCCCAATGGTTGATAGACAGACTAATCCCGGAAGTTAGGAAGTATTTCAAGGGAATGATATGGGCAACTTCTGCTACGTCTTATGATTCTGGCGATCCTGCCTTTCCTCTATCAAAAGTAAATTCATCGTTTGGACCTCACTGGAAAAACTTATCTTTTGCAGCTGCGGATCACGTTAGCTTCACTATAACTCTAAGTTGTGACTTCCGTCACGTGGAGAGGTATTTGGGCATTCAGTTTGATAACATTCAGGAAATAATACAAAGAGATAAACTTACTTGGAGTACTGTAGGGGATGCTGGGGTTACTGGTGAGCGGCTTTTCGGTCCCGAATTTGATAAGCGGTGTAACGACGATTTAGGCGAGAAGGAGCTTGAAATACATGAACTTCTTCAGTCCTATATTGACGATTTCCCTACGAAACCATATTTTCTACCCATACCCCAACCTCCGAGGAGCTGGACCAAAGAAGACGAAGGATATTCACCTACTATAAGTGATGCAGGGAGAGGTGATTGGAAATTCCTGAGCCTGGATGAAGCCGAAGTACCCGAAGAAATCCGGGAGTTCTGGATGGAATATGCCAGGAAGAATGTTATCGACTAATTAGAATAGTAATTGTGGGAAAACTTTGCACAGGTAACAACCATTACTCTGAGGGGTTATCCAGTACAAATTCACCGTTGGTTAGCATCGTATAAATTTTGGTATCTCCGTCCGGAACTATTCCCTCTACAGGTTTACCCTCAGGGTGAACAATAGCGTTTTCTGGCATAGCTCGGAAGTTACGTACTGCCCTTCTTAAGGATCCTCTGTCTTGTAGACCCATCCTCTGTATACTTGGGTTCATTATTTCATTTATTACGTCAGCTGGGTTGCCAAGACCGGCGGCTAGGACACATTTAACGAATTCATCTCCATTAGGGAGTTGAACTACCGGCATTCTGTAATGAGTAGAAACTTTCAGTAGGGAGTCAAGCGCCCAATCCGGGAAATACTTCATGTATATTCTAACGATATTTGTAAAGTTGGCCTCGTGGGCACCTTCATCCATTTCTGGGTATCTGATTGCTCCTGATATAGCTGGGTTTATGCGTTTCCCCTGGGAGTCTAAAGGGCTTCCATATTCCTCCCACAGAATACTTCTCACGTGAGTGTAATTCCATCGAGTTTGTCTCTCCTGAAATATAGCGTATGCTGCTGCAATCAGTGGAGCCTCCTCATAACCTGTTTGCTCGGTAAATGTCCATTCATATTCTCTGCACTCTTCCAAGTACTTGTCTATAAACGTTTGAGTATAGAGCCCAGAATCGATTAGGGAATGTCTGAAAGTCTGCCCATGTCTTCTCTCTTCCCATCCCCATTGCAGGTACAAGGACTTAGTAGAAAGGCTATCTCCAGCTCCGTTAATACCCGCAAAGACATAATCATCTACGAAGGATTCAACCCCAAGAAATCCGAGTAGAATTTCCTTTGTGTTTTCAGAAACCATATGGCCATACTTTGCCATTTCTTGGCGTTCTTCCAACTTATGAGGGAACCACATACGCGTCTTCGCCGCACGTGCGAAATAGGATTCGTAGTTTTCTCTGACTTCTTTTTGAATTCTTGCTTCTTTAGCTTGAACCGTAAACGGACCAGACAATATTTCTACCAAGGCTAAAACTCCTAAGAATCTTTGCGAAATATATCACAACATTTTGATTTCCGGAGGTGATTATACATATATATTATAAAAAGTTAAAGGCTTAACTAGACAGCATTGTAACATTAAATCATTATTCAACAAAATCTTGATATATAGGAAGCCATAATAGATATTCTAGTAGTAAAATATGTAAGTGTCAGTTTGTAACAATTAGGAGTTAGATGATTAGTGATGAAATAGTCGTCAAGGGGGCACGTGAACACAATCTGAGGAATGTAGATGTTACAATTCCTAGGAATAAATTAGTAGTTATTACTGGGGTTTCTGGCTCAGGAAAGAGTTCGCTGGCTTTCGATACGATATATGCTGAGGGGCAGAGACGCTACGTAGAATCTTTATCTGCTTACGCGCGTCAGTTTCTCGGCAGAATGGATAAACCAGATGTTGATTATATAGATGGGTTGTCACCAGCAATTTCTATAGATCAAAAATGGGTTTCTCATAATCCAAGATCCACAGTTGGTACTGTGACTGAGATTTACGATTACTTAAGACTGTTGTATGCGAGAATTGGTAGACCTCACTGCTATAGTTGTGGAAGGTTGGTTCAGAGACAGTCAGTTCAGCAGATAGTTGATTCCATATTAAATTTGCCAATAGATTCTCGTATTATCGTTATGGCTCCAAAAGTTGTGCATAAGAAGGGTCAGCACAAGGATATATTGGAAGATGCTAGAAAAAATGGGTATCTCCGAGTTCGTGTAGATGGAGATGTTAAAGATCTGTACGAAGAAATATCTCTAGACAGACAAAAATGGCACACTATAGAAATAGTGGTAGACAGGATAGTTGTAACTGGTGACTCTGAGGATAATAGGATAGCCGATTCTGTGGAACAGGCACTTAAACTTGGTAATGGTGTGGTGCAAATCTCTGTTTTAGGCGGCGACGAATTACTCTTTTCGGAGAAATTCGCTTGTGTACATTGCGGGATAAATTTGGGTGAAATTGAGCCCCGTACATTTTCATTTAACAGTCCATATGGTGCATGTTCGACTTGTACGGGATTAGGGTATAGGCTAGAAGTAGATCCAGATTTAGTGATACCAAATACTAAACTAAGCCTGGACGAGGGAGCTATCTTTCCCTGGGTCAGGTCAGGTTCGTATAATTCTTACTACTCCAGTCTCCTTAATTCCTTGTCAGACGAGCATCAGTTTCCTACTAATATCCCAGTTGAGGAACTGACAACAGATCAAATTGCAAAGATCCTCTACGGTGACAGATCTACCAAGGTAAGGGTAAGGCATAGGACCAGGCGTGGGCGTGTTTATAGTTGGGACACCACGTTTGAAGGAATTATTCCTAATCTAGAAAGAAGGTATAGGGACACAGAGTCTGACTATGTTCGAAACGATATTGAAAGATATATGGCTTCGAAACCCTGTCCCGATTGTAACGGACAAAGACTTAAGCCAGAATCTTTGTCTGTTCTAGTCAGTGGCAAGAATATAATAGACTTTACTTCGATGACTATTGGTAAAGCCATGGAGTGGGTTGTTCAACTTGAAAATAATGTATCTGAAAGCGCTATTGCTGAATCCCTTCTAACCGACAGAGAAAGACTTATAGCTGACCAAATACTAAAGGAAATAAAAGGACGACTAATATTCTTGGATGATGTGGGGCTAGATTATCTAACGTTGCAAAGAGCAGCATCGACCTTGAGTGGCGGCGAGGCTCAACGTATACGTCTTGCTACTCAAATAGGATCTGGCTTAACAGGAGTGTTATACGTCTGTGATGAACCATCTGTCGGTCTACACCCTGTAGATGATCACAGACTTATCACTACATTGAAGCGACTTAGGGACCTAGGTAACACCATAATAATAGTAGAACACGATGAAGCAATCATGAGGGCATCAGATCATATTATAGATTTAGGACCTGGTGCTGGAGAACATGGTGGCAATGTTGTTGCATATGGTTGTGTCGAGGAAATAGAGAAATCTGAGCAGTCTATAACAGGGCAATACTTGAGTGGTAATAGGGTAATCCCCTTACCAAGAGTTAGGAGGGTTGGCAACGGGACAGAATTAGCCATTCGTGGAGCTCGGGCTAATAACCTACAGAATGTGGATGCATCTATACCATTAGGAATGCTAGTTTGTGTAACTGGAGTGTCTGGTTCTGGCAAGAGTAGTTTGATTTATGAAGTCTTGTTTAAGAAATTGGCTCAGATGCTCTATAGAGCTAAAGATAAACCAGGCGATTGTGACTCCATTGGAGGTATACAAAATATTGATAAGGTAATAAATATTGACCAGGCCCCTATTGGAAGGACGCCTAGGAGTAATCCAGCTACTTATACTGGTGCGTTTACTCCTATAAGGGAATTATTTGCTACTGTTCCGGAAGCAAGAGCAAGAGGCTATGCTCCCGGCAGATTTTCATTCAATGTCAAGGGAGGAAGATGCGAAAATTGCGCTGGCGGTGGCTATATTCAAATAGAGATGCAATTTTTGCCTGACGTGACAGTTCCATGTGAGGTTTGCAATGGTCAGAGATATAATCGGGAAGCGTTGGAGATAACATTCAAGGACAATAATATATCTGAGGTATTGAACATGACTGTCTATCAAGCACTAGATTTTTTCTGGAATTTCCCGAAAATCCGTTCAAAGTTGGAAACTTTAAGAGATGTAGGCCTTGGGTATATAAGGGTAGGTCAGCCTGCGACAACGTTAAGCGGGGGAGAAGCACAGAGAGTAAAATTGGCTACGGAGCTTTCAAAGCGAGCTACTGGTAAGACTCTTTACATTTTGGACGAGCCAACAACTGGATTATCTTTTGAAGATTGTGCTTCATTGCTGAAGGTCTTACATCGCCTTGTAGACATGGGCAATACAGTCGTCGTTATTGAACATCATCTTGATCTCATTAAGAATGCAGACTGGGTGATAGATATTGGACCGGGAGCTGGAGATAGGGGCGGCATTATTATAGCTTCAACTACACCTGAGGACTTAGTAGGGGTGACAGATTCATCAACTGGATCTTACTTAAGTGAAGTGCTGAAGGAGAACGTTTTGAGAACGGCTTCAGCAAGTGCATCCAAGATAGATTAGATGGATTGTGGGTTTGTGTCTGAAGTACTTGGAGGTTTCGGTTTTTCTATAAAGAATACTAGAAGTGCACCTACTAGATTTATAGCAGCTATTACGGTGAATATCATTCTGTAATTACCTTGTATATCATATGCGAAGCCGGCTGCTATTGGCCCAAAAAATGAGCCTATAACCATAATAGGTTGTGAGAGTCCCATGATTGTTGCAAAGTTTCTTGGTCCAAAGAATTCACCCCTCAAAGCTATCAGGATCGGTGCCCTTGCACCATAGCCGATACCGTATATCACAGCGTATACCAAGGCCTGAAGAATATTTTGTGCCATTGCTAGTATAATGACACCTGCAGACATCATAAAAAAACAGATTACAAGAATAGACTTTCTTCCAAAGACGTCGCCAAGATATCCGCCTCCGATTCTTCCTATCATAGCCATGAATGTCATGAAAGCTAGAATTGAAGCGGACTGCTCATATGATATTCCAACATCTACGAGTAAAGGTATCTGATGTATGGATATTGACCCAACTATAAACAGAGAGAATCCATGAGCAGCAGCGATGAACCAGAAGGCAGGTGTCCTTAAAGCTTGCATTGCAGTGAAATCTGGGTCAGCTTCGTCAGTTTGATTACCATCCGACTTATGTGAGTCATTTTTATTGGTGGCCTGACTATCTATTCCATCCGGATGGTATCCATAGTCTTGCGGTTTATGTCTCATCATCGCTGACATTGGGAATCCTAATACACATATTATTACAGCGATGATGACTGCAGCAGTTCTCCAGCCGAAATGACTTATATTTAAGGCGACTAGGGCTACGAGTATTCCACCTACGTTGACTCCGGCAGAGCTTATACCAGTTGCAAGGCCTCTCCTTTTAGAGAACCAGTTATTTATAGCTGTTACTACAGGCAAGAATCCTGACATGCTTGCTCCCAGAGCAATAAGTGGGAATACCATATAGAAGTCGAAAAGTGAGTTGACCCTGCTAAACATGAAGAAACTGAGTCCGAATATAGCGAAACCTATGTACATGATCCCTCTTGGTCCGAATCTATCAATGACATAGCCTTCTATGGGGCCCAACAGGCTGCTTTCCAACCTAGTGAAAGAGAACGCTAAGGACAGTACACCTCTACTTGTGCCTAGAGTCGCTGCAAGAGGCACGAAGAAAGCAGAGAATCCGTAAGCATATAAGCCTCCCTGCATGATCATTACTACAGTGCCGGCTGCTAGAAGCCACCATCCATAGAATATTCTACCGCCTGCCTTTGGCTTATTGGAGTTTGATTTATCTTTAATTTGCAATGTAAATAGGGACTGAAGAGTCTAACTCCTTAAGTCTCAATTGATAGAGTAACATGCCTATTGTATAATTTCCATAAACTAAACGAATAGATATATTGCTAAAGATATATTGCTAAGGAGAAGGTGCATGGCTACAGGAACATGGGCTGTTAAAACTGGTTTAGCACAAATGCTAAAAGGTGGAGTGATAATGGATGTGGTTGATGCAGATCAGGCAAAGATAGCCGAAGACGCTGGCGCTTGTGCGGTGATGGCACTTGAGAGGGTTCCTTCAGATATAAGGAAAGATGGTGGAGTGGCACGGATGTCTGACCCAAGTATGATCGAGAATATAAAGCGTTCAGTCACTATACCTGTTATGGCCAAAGCTCGGATAGGCCACTTTGTTGAGGCACAGATACTAGAGTCACTAGGGATAGATTATGTAGATGAATCAGAAGTTCTAACACCGGCTGATGAATCTAATCATATATGGAAACATAACTTTACAATCCCTTTTGTTTGTGGATGCCGGAACCTTGGGGAGGCGTTGAGAAGAATAGGAGAAGGTGCTGCTATGATTAGGACAAAAGGTGAAGCTGGTACCGGCAATATAGTTGAAGCGGTTAGACATGCTAGGTCCGTATTGGGCGAAATAGAGAGGATAAAAAGCATGAATAAGGAAGAGCTAATGGCTACAGCAAGAGATTTACAAGCTCCATTTGAGTTAGTAAATCAAATACACGAGACTGGTAAGCTTCCTGTAGTCAACTTTGCTGCCGGAGGCATTGCTACACCAGCAGACGCAGCGTTGATGATGCAGATTGGTGTAGAGGGTGTATTTGTGGGCTCAGGTATATTTAAATCAGAAAACCCACAATTAGTAGCTAAAGCTATAGTTAGAGCTACTACTAACTATAACAATCCAGATATACTTGCAGAAGTTTCTAGAGGTCTTGGTGTAGCGATGCCAGGTCTAGATGTTAGGACTATGCCAATAGAAGAACAATTAGCACAAAGAGGCTGGTAGTTTGACCAGAATCGGAGTATTAGCCCTGCAAGGTGATTTTGCTGAGCATATAAAAATGCTATCTAGTCTGGGTGTAGATTCATCTGAGATCCGACTGCCAAGTCACCTAGATTCTGTAGATGGCTTGATCATACCGGGTGGAGAAAGTACTACCATAGTGCAATTGATGGATAACTTTGGGTTAACTGAACAGATAAAAGACTTGATATTTAGTGGATTGCCAGTTTGGGGTACCTGTGCCGGTATGATTGTTCTTGCAGCAGATATAACCGACGATAGGCCTAAGCCCATGGGGATAATTGATATAACCGTTAGTAGAAATGCTTATGGGAGACAAGTGGATAGCTTTGAGGCAGTAGTGGATATACCTAAACTTGGTGAAACACCTTTTAATGCTATTTTTATAAGGGCACCAGCAATTAATAGTATTGGAGACAGTGTTGAGATATTGGCTACTTTAGATGAGGGTCAGATTATCGCTGCCCAAGAAGGCAACGTAATCGTGACCTCGTTCCATCCGGAATTAACAGATGATCTAAGATTTCATAAGTATTTTGCATCGGTTGTTGCTGATAACAACTTTAGAAATAATTGATTGAACACATTAGGTTTTTGGGAGGAATTTGAAACTAGAAGTGCAATACAATATTGAGGTTACATTTTGAACGAATTGGATATGCTTCTTGATAGTCTGCCAGCTAGAATAACCGAGGCAATTAAAGAGCTGGAGAATGCGAATGAATTGCTGGAAGTAACATTGGACTTAGGTAGATTTCCTGAAGCTCGTTTCCTTAGCCACAACCGCACACTCGCTGTCGATGAAGTGGAACAATCAGATATCAGTCATGTAGTAGACAGAATAGGATCATTCGGAGATGACAATAGAGCAGGAATAGAGAGGACTCTGCATAGAATATCAGCTTTGCGGAACAGAAGTGGCAATATAGTAGGATTAACTTGCAGGGTAGGTAGGGCTATATTTGGAACAATAAAAATCCTCGAAGACTTAGTTTATTCTGGCAAGAGCATATTACTGCTTGGAAGACCAGGTGTAGGAAAAACCACTATGTTGAGAGAAGTGTCTCGTGTTTTATCTACAGAAGCAGGTAAAAGAGTAATTATTGTAGACACGTCAAACGAAATTGCTGGTGATGGAGATATACCACACTCTGCTATTGGTAAAGCAAGGCGTATGCAGGTTATAACGCCGAGGCTACAACATTCTGTAATGATTGAGGCTGTGGAAAACCATATGCCAGAAGTAATCGTTATAGATGAGATGGGGACTGAACTTGAATCTATAGCAGCTAGAACAATAGCCGAGAGAGGTGTTCAGCTTATTGCTACTGCTCACGGTAATAATTTAGAGAATTTGATATTGAATCCTACTTTGTGTGATCTAGTAGGTGGTGTCCAGAATGTTACTCTTGGAGACGAAGAGGCTAGGAGGAGGCGGACTCAAAAAACAGTTCGCGAACGGAAGGCTCCGGCAACATTTGAAGTCGTTGTAGAGATAAAAGATTGGAATAATGTGTTAGTCCATGAAGATGTAGGGGCTATAGTAGATGAAATATTGAGAGGATTGCCATCTAATCCTGAAGAGAGGTCTATTGAAGGAAATGGAGAGATAATCAGGCATAAACAATATCAGAATAGTAATCCAGTAAATCTTGATTATAAGGTTCAGGATATACAAGAAACCGTAACGTTGACCTCTGTACTACCATTTGGCATAAGCAAAGGCAAGGTAGATCAAGTTGCTCAAACCGGAGGAATGCCAATAAGAGTAGTAGATAGTTTACATCAATCTGACATAATACTTACAACCAAGCAGTTCTTTCGCAAAATGCCTAGGGTATTGAAGACTGCTGAAGAATTGGGTAAGGCTATATTTGTCCTCAGAAGGAATACACCGACACAGATTAGAGAATTCCTTGCAAATATATCTATGGAGAAAGGATGGGAAGATCCTGTTTCGAAGGCTATGAGAGAGGCTCAGTCTGCAGCCTTTAAGGTACATGATGGTAATGAAGATTACGTGATATTGAATCCTCAGATATCTTATATAAGACGAATTCAACACCAAATTGCTAATGACCATAGATTGTCTTCAATAAGCGAAGGTAATGAGCCTCATCGTAGGGTGACAATATCCAAAAGGTAGATATAAGATTATGGGATTATTCATATGTTTTGAGGGTGGTGAAGGCAGTGGCAAGAGTACTCAGATTCGCTCATTGAAGCGACGGTTGAATCAACTGAATATACCTAATGTGGCTACAAGAGAGCCAGGTGGGACACATTTTGGGAACAGACTGAGGAAGATATTGATGTTTTCTAAAGACACATTGACTCCAGAAACGGAACTGTTGCTTTTTAATGCATCTAGATCTCATCTAATTGATACTGTTATACAACCAGCCCTTGAAGAAGGCAAAGTTGTTTTATGCGATAGATTTTCTGCGTCCACTTTGGCATATCAGGGTTATGCAAGAGGCGTAGCACTTGAAACAGTCAAATCAGCTAATATGATTGCAACCCGAGGTATTCAACCGGATCTCAACATTTTCTTAGACATACTGCCCGAAAAAGGATTCCAGAGATTACCACCAGGGCGGGATAGATTTGAATCTGAAGATGTACACGAGTTTCATGAAAGGGTTAGAGCTGGATATCTAGACTTGATCGATAGAGCAACTGATGATTGGTTTGTGATAGATGCGACTCAAACACCCAGAAAAATTGCCGAAATAGTATGGTACAAGGTTAGATCAATGCTGGATCTTGTCTGAATTCAGGAAGCCATTGTGATTATAGATACACATACACACATCTTTCCCCCATGGCTAATTGATAATAGGGATAATTTGCTGCCTAGGGACATCACGTTATCTACTATGTATCCTTCGGACTTGCAGAGAATGGCTACTGTCGAAGAATTGGTCTCAACAATGGACGGATCTGGCGTAGATATGTCAGTTATTGTTGGGATAGGATGGAATGATTTAGAGCTTTGCAAAATTTCCAATGATTATATGATTGAAGCAATGAATAAATTTCCTGGTAAGATTCGTGGGTTTATGTCTATAAACCCAACATGGGGAGATAAGGCAACATATGAAATAGAGAGATGTTTTGAAGCTGGACTTATAGGTATTGGTGAACTACATCCTGATACTCAGGGATTCCGGTTAGATGATCTGGACATAATGAAACCAATTGTTGAAATTGCAAGACATTTGGATATTCCTATTTTGACTCATTCATCTGAACCAGTAGGGCATCTATATCCGGGCAAAGGCCAAACTACTCCAGATAAAATATACTCGCTTATAGAAGCTTTTAAAGGAATAAATTTAATCTGCGCTCATTGGGGTGGGGGTTTACCGTTTTATGCATTGATGCCAGAAGTAGCTGGACTGTTGTCTAATGTATTTTTTGATACTGCAGCATCACCCTTTCTTTATGACCAAAAAGTAGTCTCAGTGGTTACTGAACTAGTCGGTGGTACTAAAATTCTAATGGGAACAGATTATCCATTGATAAATCAGAGAAGGATAATAAATCAAATAACGGACGCCCAGATAACAGATGATGCAAAAGAAAATATCCTTTACGGGAATGCGGCCAGACTACTTAAACTGTAGGAGAAATTGGATCTAAAAATCTATATTTCCGCTTGTAACTCAGAGATCGATCGTGATATACTTCACTAACTTTTCAATCAGGTTGTGGGGAGGTTTTCGTGGAGAATTCTAATTTACCAAAATGCCAGAAATGTAATACTGGTGACCTTGTGCCATTGTCAGACTTCGGGAGTCAAGGCGCTCCTATACACTATAAAGCATGGGTTTGCACTGATCCAGAATGTGGCTTCAATATAAAAATTCGTAACGGAGATGTGTACATAAACGAACCAATCACTAGCGGTGCCTCTCACGCCCCGCGAATGAGATAGTAAGTCTTCTGTCTATGAATTGAATAATTTTTAGGTGCTTAGGCATGTCAGATAGTGCGTCAGAACCTACGCTTGGTGTAACGGGTAAGGAAGTTACCCGCAGGCGTATATTGGATGCTGCTACGGATGTTTTCTCAGAAAAAGGCTATCATGGATCGGCCGTAGACGATATAGTAAAGAAGTCAAATACATCAAAAGGTTCCTTTTACTTCCATTTTCCTAGTAAGCAAGATATATTCTTTGCTCTAATAGATAGATTGACTACATCTCTCACGAACTCAGCAGAGGAGGCAATCTCAGGGGAAGTTGGCGCCTTAGCAAAGATAGACACAGCATTGAAAATTGTTGCCAGGACTTTCTCTAAGCATAGTAAGTTAGCTAAGCTATTATTGGTGGGCGGAGTCGGCTTAGGTAAAGTTTTCGATGAAAAGATGCTGGACTTACATGATAAATTCGCCTTGTTGATAAAGAAATACCTTGACAAGGCAGTTCTAGAGGGTTCCGTTGGCCAGATAGATACTTTCATAACTGCATATGCTTGGGTAGGCGCATTAAACGAGGTAATAGTTCATTGGCTATATAGAGATGGATCCAACTCATTAGAAGGGTCTATGGAATCATTGAGGGATGTGTTTCTGCGTAGTATTAATGCGGAAAATAATATTAGTGATGGAGACTCATGAACTTTAGAGATACAAAGGAATTCATTGATTTCTTAGATGAAAAGGGAGAGCTACTAAGAATTAAGCAAAAGGTTAGTTCAGAGCTGGAGATAACTGAGATAACGGATAGAGTAGTTAAGAGTGGCGGTCCCGCACTCTTATTTGAGAACGTAGATGATTATGGTATACCAGTATTAATTAACGCCTTCGGAACTCAGCAAAGAATGGCTTGGGCCTTAGGAGTTGAGAACATGGATGACCTAGCCTCAAGGGTTAAGAAGTTATTGAAGTTAACCCAAGGGCCTCCATCGGGTATATTGAATAAAGCTCGTACTCTGATGGATTTGATTAAGATAGCTGGATCACAACCTAGATTAGTAAGTAGTGCTCCGTGTCAGGATGTGGTTTTGACTGGTGAAAATGCAGACTTAACTAAGCTACCTATCTTGAAGTGTTGGCCAATGGATGCAGGTAGATATATAACATTGCCATTAGTTGTTTCAAGAGACCCAGTTACCGGTACTCGTAACGTAGGTACATATCGAATGCAGGTATATGATAGCAGGACTGCAGGTATGCACTGGCAAACTCACAAAGTTGGAACTCATCACGAGAGAGAGGCTAAGGAAAAAGGCCTTGATAGACTAGAAGTTGCTGTCGCATTAGGGGGAGATCCTACTACAGTTTGGACTGGTTCTGCGCCATTGCCACCGGGAGTAGATGAGTTTGCAATGTCGGGTTTCATAAGAGAAAAGAGCGTGGATTTGGTAAAATGTAAGACGGTAGATTTAGAAGTCCCTGCGAATTCTGAAATAATCCTCGAAGGATATGTTATACCTGGACAACTTAGAACTGAAGGACCTTTCGGTGATCATACGGGATACTATTCTTTGGCTGATGAATATCCCGTTTTTCATTTAACAGCCATTACGCACCGAAAATACCCCATATACCAAACAACCGTTGTCGGTCGGCCTGTACAGGAAGACTTTTATATGGGTAAGGCAACTGAGAGAATATTTATACCAATAATACAAATGGTATTGCCGGAGGTTGTAGATATGAACATGCCTGCTGAGGGTATATTCCACAACCTAGTAATAGTTTCTATTAAGAAAGAATATCCCGGCCAAGCCATGAAGGTTATGAATGCATTATGGGGCATGGGCCTTATGATGTTGGCTAAGGCGATAGTGGTAGTTGATCATTTTGTTAATGTGCAAGATATATCTGAAGTTACTTGGAGAGTTACCAATAACTTAGATGCATCGCAAGATATAATATTCTCTACAGGACCGGTAGATGATCTGGACCACGCTTCTCCTACACCCAAAATAGGAAGCAAAGTTGGGCTGGATGCTACTGCCAAAGGACCATTAGAAGGTAGAGTGCGTGAATGGCCACCAGACATTGTCATGAGCGAAGAAATAAGAAGCATGGTTGACAGTAAATGGAAAAGTTACGGGCTTTAATACGACAGCGATGAACCTAAATAGTATGCATTCGTGATATGAGGCTAATCTTCAGATGATTTACAAGCTACGACTTCTCTTGGATTCTATAAGATTCGAACATACTTTGTTCGCTCTGCCGTTCGCATATCTAGGCATGGTCCTAGCAGCTCAAGGACTACCTTCTTTGTATCAATTTTGTTGGATTACTATTGCAATGGCTTCTGCCAGAACGCTGGCTATGTCTTGTAATAGGATTATAGACAGGGAAATAGATGCTAAGAATCCTAGGACAAGTCAGAGACATATTCCAGCCGGTACGATTAGTTTGTTTGAAATGTCGTCAATGGCCATTGTTTCATTAGCAGTTTTCCTTACAGCAGCCTATATGTTGAATGAACTAGCTTTTATTTTGGCTCCTGTAGCGGCCATTATTGTCGTAGGATATTCTTATACAAAGAGGTTTACATGGTTGTCACATATTGTTCTCGGATTTGCTGACGGCATAGCCCCTGCGGGCGGGTGGATTGCTGTAAGCGGCACGTTTAGCTGGGAACCTGTATTGATGGCTCTTTTGGTTACGACTTGGATCGCTGGATTCGATATATTATATTCATGCCAAGACTATGATTTCGATGTGGATCATAAACTTCATTCTATACCACAAAGATTTGGAATAGAGGCAGCTTTTTGGTGGTCTAGGATATTGCATTTGATAACTTCTTTGCTTCTACTATTATTAGGTGTATTATTTAGCCTTGGTCTTGTTTATTATATAGGGTGGGCAGTTGTATCTGCTTTGCTGGTTTATGAGCATAGATTGGTTTCACCAAGAGACTTAACAAAATTGAATATGGCTTTCTTCAATATCAACAGCTATATTGCAGTTATGGTTTTCGCTTCCACTCTGGTGGCTTTGTACATATAAGGATTAGTGGTTATTTCATTTAGATATGTCTACGGATAACAAAACAAAATATAAGGATCCAGTTGTCATCGGTATATCTGGTGCCAGTGGGTCTATATTGGCAAAGAAGACAATAGACATACTGTTGGATAAGGATATACCTGTGGTCGCTACTTGCTCTTCAGCTGCTAGAATGGTTTGGCAGGAGGAGATGGATGAATCATTTCAATCTACCGTCTCGAGATGGCGGGAGAATCCAAACTTTAGTTTTTATATGACAGGTGATCTTAAGTCGCCAATAGCAAGTGGAACTACACCTACCCTTGGTATGATAGTGACGCCATGTAGTACTGCTACTGTTGGAGCTATCGCGCATGGTATTTCGTCCAATTTATTGCAGCGGGCTGCGGACGTTTCAATTAAAGAAGGCCGGAAACTAGTGTTGGTTCCTAGAGAAACACCTCTGTCTGCTATTCACCTCGAGAATATGCTGTCCTTAGCAAGGATCGGAGTAACGATTCTGCCGCCAGAGCCAGCATTTTATCTTAGACAACAAAATATGGAAGATATAGTAGATTACCTAGTTGCTAAATCTATAGATGCACTGGGTTTGCCTGGGTTTATGGAAGATAGACTTAGGTATGATAGGCGCACAGATTAGATTTTGGTGATATGACTTCACTAAATGGAGATAACAAAGCTCGGTATGTCTCTGACATGTTCGATCGTATATCAAGTAGGTACGATTTACTAAACACTCTAATGAGCTTTGGGATGCATCATTTTTGGAGAAAAAAAGCTACTTCTATTGCTACTAATGGATTGACTAACGCAGAGGTTTTAGATATTGCCACAGGAACTGGAGATTTTGCCATAGAACTTGCATCAAAGCCTAATGTTGACAAGGTTGTCGGGCTGGATTTTTCCATTAATATGCTGAGGATTGCTAAGCAAAAATCTGATAGGTTCCCATATCCACGACGTAGAGAATTATATTGGCTTCAGGGCGATGCATTGGCTTTGCCATTTCCTTCTAATACCTTTGCATCTGTGACTGTGGGGTTTGGGTTGCGCAACTTTGCAGATATAGATTACGCCCTTAGTGAAATGGAGAGGATATTAATTCCAGGAGGCAGACTAGTTATTTTAGAGATTACACCAATGAATAGTAGGTTTCCAATCAACAAATTGATTAAATTATATATGAACAAAGTAATACCTATAATGGGTAAATTGATAGCAAGAGATATTGAAGGATATACGTACTTGCCAGAGTCAGTAGAAGGATTTCTCAATGCCGATGAGCTAGCCTCAGCAATGAAACATGTCAATCTTGATAATGTAAACTTTCGTAAGTTAGGATTTGGTACAGTGGCAATCCACTATGGAGAAAAGACGAAGTAATCTTGAATTGGTGTTTATCTGAGTTCCTTCAACTGTGGGAATAATATTACCTCCCTTATGGAGGGATTATTCGTTAAGAGCATAGTTAGCCTATCTATTCCTACGCCTAAACCGCCCGTTGGAGGCATCCCATGCTCCATTGCGAGCAGAAAATCTTCATCCAACCTATCTAGATCTTCTCCAAGCTCGAGTCTCAGAGATTCTTGTTCAATGAATCGCTGCCTTTGGTCATCTGGATCGTTAAGCTCAGTGAATGAATTGGCAATTTCCATGCCACCAATAAACCCCTCAAATCGTTCGACCGTATTTGGGTCGTTTGGTTTTTTCTTGGCAAGAGGTGACATTTCTACTGGGTAGTCTATTAGGAATGTAGGCTGTATCAATTTGGGTTCAATAACAGATGAGACTAATTTGTCTATTAACTTACCTCTGCTGGAACGTTCGTCTACGTAGATACCTAATTTACGCATTTCTATCTTTATATCTTCTATCTTGTCGATGGAGAAGAAGTCTATACCAGTATCTTTTATCAGGGCTTCTTTCATAGATACCCTATTCCATGGTGGAGATAAGTCTATGGTATGTTCGCCGAATGTCAGCTTTGACGAGCCTAAGACTTCTATGGCAATTGTTGATATCATCTGCTCTACCATGGTCATAACATCCTCGTAATCGGCATATGCCTGGTAGCTTTCGAGTAGAGTGAATTCTGGGTTGTGATCTAGGTCTATACCTTCATTGCGGAAGACTCTGCCGATTTCATAGACTTTGTCAAAACCACCAATTATTAGCCGCTTCAAATATAGCTCTGTGGCGATGCGTAGATATAGATCGGCCCCAAGAGCATTATAATGAGTTACAAAAGGTTGCGCATGGGCTCCAGCTGCTATAGGAACCAGTATAGGCGTCTCAACTTCTAGGAATCCACTAGAGTCTAAGAATTTCCTCATACTTGATATAATTTTAGTCCTTATTTGAAACCCTGAACGGACTTGCTGATTAGAGATAAGATCGAGATATCTCTGTCGAAAACGTATTTCTGTATCTGATAGTCCGTGCCATTTTTCTGGTAATGGCCTTAAGGCCTTAGAAAGGAACGTTATCTCTTGTGCCTCAATTGTCTCTTGTCCAGTTCTTGTTCTGAATACCGGACCTTCGATACCTACAAAATCTCCTATATCTAGGTTCTTAGTTATTTCATATTTGGCATCTAGAATATCTCGTCTCAAATGAACTTGGAGCTTACCTGAGACATCTTGGATGTCTAAGAAAGATGCTTTACCCATACCTCTCATTGCCATTATGCGACCGGCAGTAGAGATGATCTCAGTTCTCAAATGTTCTTCATCTGGATGCAGAGATTCTGCTGATTTAATCAGATCTATTGCTTCAGATATTGTATGGGTTCGTTGGTAACGAGTGGGGAAGGGATTGATTCCATCTTCTACGAGACGNTCAAGTTTTTGACGGCGACTTAATAGAAGGTCTCCTGCTCTGTTGGTCATGTCTATAATATCAAGTAATCTTAAGGCTATGAGTAATGGGATTGTAAACTGATGATACAGGCATTGTAAAGTGAGAAGGATAAATACATACGACTAATAGGGCTATGCAAACTTTTATATAGAACTAGAAGATTCTTCTAGGAGGATCGAAGAATAGCATACTCCATACCTGTATGATGAATATTACCAATAGTATTATCCAGGGTATGTACTTCTTGTATGTAGCCACTTTAGTTAATCGCTTACTTTCCAATATTAATTTTACTAGACATTAATCCTATATACCATGAACATTATATAGCATTGGACCCCATTGGGAATCGATTATTGACTTTGTGAGTATATTTGGTTCTCCTATTGTAATACGCCCACAAGAAGGTAGGATTGAGTTTCGTTTTTACTGGCCGGGTAAACCCACTTTTCAGGTTCAAAACCTGCCTCTGTTATTAGGTCAATCCACTTATCTAATCCAAATAAGCCAGTTACATGTAGATCCTGCTCTATTTGGAGCCCGGATGCATGCTTGAGAAAATAGAAGAATATAGATTCTATTGTGGTGTCTGAACTATCTTTATCGTAGATATATTGAACTGTTGTAATCTCCTGCTCACTTGTCTTGTTTACTTTACTNGAGACATATGTTCCAGGGAATGTTTCTGTATACCATTCTGGAGCTACAACCAGTATGCCTCCAGGATCTAAATGGGCTTTTGCTGTGGAGAATGTTAGTTTTATATCGTCTTCATTTGTCATATATGATATAGCATCATGGATGATTACCGCCTTAAATTTATTTTCTAGCCTTATATTTCTCATATCTCCTACATGGTGATCCACGCTTGGGTTGAGTTTTATGGAGTTATCTATCATGTTCTGGGATATATCAACTGCAGTCGCATCGAAGTCACTAGTGAGATATGATAGGTTTGTTCCCCCACCAACCCCTAGATCCAATACTCTATGCTTGCCAGGACCTAGTTTTTGTCTTAACACGTTTCGCCAGTAGCCTGCCTCTTTTTCACCTTCTTCTGGGGGGCTAATCAGCGGCCATAAATGAGCAAGGTCATTGTAGATTCTATTTTGCTCCAAGTTGTCACCGTCCTTTAGTTTACATTTATGTATGTCGTTGGAACTAGGGTCTATTTACCAAAATCACCGAGTTCGTACATTAACACTGCNGCCAAGGCTATTCCTGCGGTGTCACTACGCAGGAGTCTATTTCCTAAGGATATTATAGTTGCTCCTTGCGATTCTGCATCCTCTACCTCTTGGTTGGAAAACCCACCTTCTGGGCCAATCAATATACTAACACCTTCTCGGTTGATAAGATCGTTATTGTCTTTCAGTATTTGTCCTANGCTTGTACTCTTCATATTTTCCCATGCTAATATTACTAAGCCTGTAGCATTAGATACCGCTTCANTTATGTTCATAGGTCGCTCTAATCTCGGTATTTTNCTTCTNCCACATTGCTCTGATGCTTCTGAGATTATCTTATTCCACCTTAGAAACCTAGACTCATACAATTTATCGGGCGACCTTGGTATGGTACGTTCTGAGTATAGGGGGACAAAATTGGAAACGCCTAATTCAGTACCCTTTTGAAGTACTGTATCGAATTTATCTGCTTTAAGGATACTTTGAAACAAAGAGATAGTGACTCTTGGTTCTGCCATACCTTCAGCTACTTGAGTAATTATCCCCTCACAATGATTGTCTGATACATATGATAATTTGACTGTGTATTCNATGCCAGATTTGTCCATTAATATTATAGCTTCCCCTTTGCGAAGGCGAAGCACCTTGGAAATCTGTCTCGCTNCGTTCCCTTGGATTGTTGCCTGGTTGGCATTTATTGATTCAGTTTCAACGAAAAAACGATGCATTATTGTTACTCAGGATTTCACTGCTGATATTGAGACCCAATCACCCTGGTATGCAACCTTCTCTTGGAAGAAATCTAGTTGCTTTAGGTGATCCATAACGTCATTTTCTTTGTCTATAGTTATACCAGAAAGTATAAGTATTCCTTTTTTTCTTAGCATATGGTTCATATCTTTTGCTAAATCTATGATTACCTTTGGGTATATATTTGCCACAACTAAATCAAATTGACCATGAAGTTCAGTATTTTGCATTATCGTGGAGTCTTTGATTTCAATACTATTTTGGACACCGTTGATTTTGACATTTTCTATAGCGGTTTTCATGACTAATTCATCGATATCTACTCCAATCACGTGTTCCGCTCCCAATTTAGCAGAGGCGATTGATAATATTCCAGATCCTGTCCCTAAATCCAATACTTTATCACCTGGTTTCAACATACCATCTAGGGCCGAAAGACACATATTTGTGGTTGGATGATAGCCTGTGCCAAAAGCCATTCCAGGATCAAGGTTAATAACAATGTCTGTATCCCTAGGAGTATAGTCTTTCCAAGATGGGCATATTACTATTCTGCCTATAGTTAATATGCTGAAGTGCTTTCTCCAGCTCTCCATCCATTCGCCTTCTTTGATGTAGCGTTCTTCTAAAGGAGGCAATTTACATAATTGTGATATCAATGCGACTGCTACTCTTATGTGCTCCTTTACNGACTCGGTTTTATTGTCTATTGGTATGTAGGATCTTAGTATGGCATCTAGATATTCCCATTCTCCATCGAATTCGTCTGGGTTTGGACCGCCAANCTGTTCTATCGCCACGCCTCCGTATCCGTATCTATCAAATATTACGGAAAGCGGTTCAACATATTCCGAAGGAGCTTTTATACTAAGTTCTAGCCAATTCAATTTGATCTCACAGTACCCATATATTTAAGNATAGGTTCACATNACAAATTTATTAGTCTATGCCAAGTGAATCCTTTATTTTACCAAGCCATCCTTTTTCGTCGTTCGATGCTGGGGCGAGCGTGCTAGATAATTCCTCTAGTAGTTCTTTTTGATGTTTGTTAAGTGACTTTGGTATGACTACATTTATCAATACTAGTTGGTCTCCACGTCTGCTTTGATTATAGTATGGAACCCCCATACCTTTAATTCTGAACATTGTTCCGGATTGGGTGCCTTCTGGTATCTTTATCGTTTCATTATCTTGTAAGGTAGGTACTTCTAGAGTCGTTCCTAGAGCTGCATCAGTAACATTTATAGGATGTTCGTATATTATATCGTGATCTCTCCGTTGGAATATTTCGTGTTTAGCTACTTTAACTTCTACATACAAATTGCCAGGAGGACCTCCATTCCCNCCCGAATGCCCTTCTCCAGTTAACCTCACTTGGGTTCCGTTTTCTATACCAGCTGGNATTTTTACTCTTATCTTTCTATNCCGACGCTCTCGTCCAGAGCCCTTACAATTCTTACACGGGTGTGTGATNGTTTTGCCTTCACCTTTGCATTGAGCACAATTGCTTACTTGGCTGAATTGACCAAATATACTTTGTTGAACACGCCTAACCTGACCAGATCCATTGCAACTATTACAGGTGATTGGTAGATTGCCAGGCTCGCTGCCGTCNCCCTTGCAATGTGAACATGGTTCAATCCGTTTGATTTCTATGTCCTTCTCTACTCCAAAGATCGAATCTTCGAACGATAGATTAGATAACGCTTGAACGTCACCACCTCTTTGCGGAACCCTTCTAGAACTGGCTCCGAAACCTCCGAAAAAAGTGTCGAATATATCTCCGAAGCCTGAGAATGGATCAGCCCCGTCAAAACCTCTATTGTTCCATCCACCTGTACCTCCACCAACTTTGCCGAACCTATCATATTCAGCCCTTTTGTTGGGGTCACTCAGAACTTGATAAGCTTCATTTATTTCTTTGAACTTATCTTGGGCATCGGGTTCTTTGTTTCGATCAGGATGGTATTCTAGCGCCAGACGCCTAAATTTAGATCTGATCTCTTCTTGTGAAGAGCCTTTTGCAACTCCAAGTATCTTGTAATAATCTCTATTTTCGCTCATATCATTATTCTCTTATAAGAAAAAGCCATCTTATATTATATTTCAGCTTTTTATCTATGTAAAACTATTTGAACAAGTTGCTTGGCTTAGATAGATCTTGGTGTTAATATCCAATCAGGATTGATATTCCAATTGTATGTAGAGGATGCTCATATGTCGGGTCCATTAGAGGGNAAAATAGTTCTTGATTTGACACATGTTTTGGCGGGTCCATTTGCAGGCATGATTTTGTCTGACCTAGGTGCGACNGTTATAAAAATTGAAAAACCAGACGTTGGTGATAGAGCTAGGGGAACAGGACCCTTTATAGGCGAGGAAAGCAGTTACTTTATGAGTGTAAACAGAGGCAAGTTAGGCCTTAGTATAGATCTCTCGCAGGAGGATGGTAAGGAATTATTTCTGAAGCTAGTGCAAAAAGCAGACGTGGTATTGGAGAATTTCGTTCCCGGGGCTATGAAAAGATTAGGGTTAGACTACGAGTCCCTCAAGTTAAGGAATTCACGGTTGATTTATGCTGCTATCTCTGGTTTTGGACAGGACGGACCTTATTCTGGAAGATCAGCATTGGACATAATAGTTCAGGGAATGGGGGGCATGCTAAGTATTACAGGTGAACCGGAAGGTGCGCCTGTAAGGCCAGGAAACTCACAAGGGGATATAACAGCTGGTTTATTTGCAGTTATAGGTATTCTTTCTGCTATGCAAGAGAGAGAAAAGAGTGGGTTGGGGCAGATGATAGATATTGGTATGCTGGATTGTCAAATAGCAGTTTTGGAGAATGCCTTTACTAGATATTTCGTTACAGGACAAACCCCCAAACCATTAGGTACGAGACATCCATCTATCGCTCCTTTTCAGGCCTTTCAGACTAAAGATGGATATATAACTGTCGCAATGACTGGTGGCAAAGACAGGTGGCCATTATTCTGCTTTGCCTTGGATAGGATCGACTTAATTGATGACCCTAGGTTCTCGGATGGATGGTCTAGAAGTCAAAACTACGATGAATTGGCACCNATTTTATCCGATATAATGCTTAGGAAAACCAGTCAGGAATGGCTTGGTCAATTTGATGAATTAGGGATAATTTGTGGACCCGTAAATACAATAGATAAAGTTGTACGGGACGAACAAGTTGAATATAGAGGTATGATAAAGGATATTGACCATCCTAGATTAGGCTTGATTAAAAGTATATCCAGTCCAATAAATTTGAGCAGAACCCCAACGGATTCAGGTGGATATGCTCCCATTATGGGGGAGCATTCTAGATATGTACTTACCGAAATAATAGGGGTATCTGAGGATTATATCCAAGATCTAGAGACTCGAGGGATATTGTCTAGCATTGANTCTTAGATAAACGGTGAATTAAATGCTATGTTTCATTCATTATTCCAGGGCCATAGTTGATCCCAATCCCAAGATGTATGAGGGTATCGCTTTTCCATGAAATCTAGGTTACCTCTTGTGATTAAAGGTGTCTCAGGCAGNTTAAGATCATTTAGAATGGCTTTATCCTTCAATGGGCTCTGGTTATTGAAGCCGTGTAATTGAATTGAGTCATTCATGCCTTTGACTTGTGCTAGCACTCTAAAGTNACCCATACTACCGGGTTTGATTAGATTTAGCATTGCCATACGATTAGAGTCTGATTGCCTCTGGGGCAGGGATCTTGTTCTTAAGTTATCCATTAGATTGTTGAAGCCTAGGTTGATAAGGAAATCTCTTTGACTGGAGAAACCTGCGATTCTTAATCCTAGAGACTCGCCTTTTTTCATTATCGGCGTAAAATTTACTAATGACGTCATATCTTGTGATCCGAGTCTGATATATGGATTCTGAACGTATTCATGCCTGTAATAACACCTCAGAGTGCCTAATGCATTGGTTTCAGAATAGATTTGATTAGCAATCCCTCCGTAATCTATAGTGAGAATTAATCCTTTATTTAACGAGGACGTCACGTTTTCTATCCAACTGAGTTGTTTGAGATTTACCTCACCTATAAATTTACCTGGCAGGTCTGCAATAGACGNCTCTAGGCTTTCTCCGATTTNTGGTGTCGATGGTGNGTCTAAGACCTCTTCGATTTCGCCATTACCATTAATTTCCAAAAAGATTTCTTGCACATTGCCATCATTGAAAATAAATCTGTGAACTGGAAATGCATCTATAAGTTCATTNGATAATACACAGCCATTCATATTCTTAAATGGGATTCTGTCAGATCTCACAAAATTAGTGTCTTTATCTGCGGGTGATATAGAAGGGCTTCTATAGTCTATAGATATGTATTCGATGCTTTTACTGAATGAGACGTTAAGCTTCTCTGAGTAGTCTAGTATTGCTTGTCTAAGTGCACCAGATCCGCTACCCATTTCTAGTATGTGGAACTTATCTGGTTTACCAATCAGGCCCCATACCTGTTCTAGTTGCATTGATAACAATGCACCAAAACTTGGGTGGGTTGTGGGAGCAGTATAGTAGTCAAGATCTGTGACATTNGTTCCCGAAGTATAGTAACCTATCTTTGGATGAAACATAGCAATTTCCATAAATTCTGCGAAAGTGATTCTGCCATGTTCCTTTATTAGGTCGCGGATGTCTTGGTCAGTCTGTGATTTCATAATAGTTGAAGATACATAATATAAAGAGGGACACCTTATACATGGCGCCCCTCCTTATATTGTTTTAATATCTTTGTATTAGCCCCGTTTTTCTATTGGTACGTATTCTCTATCGTATTCACCCTCGTATTGTAAGAGTGGTCGAAGAAGTATGTTGTCAGAATATTGCTCAATAACCTGGGCTGTCCATCCTGGGACTCTGCCCATTGCGAATATAGATATGAATAGGTCCTTNGGGATATCTAGTAGATGGTACATTGCGCCCGCCCAGAAATCCACGTTTGGACATATGCCCTTAGAGGCGTAGGGCTGCATAACTTCAGCTACTTTACTAAGGATTCTGAACCATTTTGGTTGGCCTTTCTTGGCTCCAAGTTCTTCGCATTCTTTTTGTAAGTGGCGTGCTCTCGGATCTTCTACCTGGTATACCCGGTGACCAAATCCCATTATTCGACCACCACCTTCGAGTATGTTCCTTGTGTAAGGTTCAGCATTATCTTCTGACCCAATATCTAATGAAAACTTCATTACCTCTTCTGCTGCCCCTCCATGTGAAGGACCTTTTAGAGTTGATATTCCGGTAACTATTGCGGAATGCAAGTCAGAGACCGTACTCGCAGTNACTCTTGCAGCGAAGGCTGATGCATTTATTCCATGTTCAGCATGTAATACAAAATCCTTGTCTATCAACCTAGATTCATCTGGATCGGGTATTTTACCTGTTAGCATGTACAGGAAGTTAGCAGCTTGGTTGAGTTCCGGGTTTGGTGCAACAGGGTCTAGGCCTTGCCTGATTCTAGAGTGCGCAGTAACAATTGTCGGTGCTTGAGCGGTTAGGCGTATTCCTTTTCGCATAGTAGCTTCTATAGAGTTGTCCTCTGTGTCTGGTTCGAAGCTTGAAAGTGCTGATATAGCAGTTCTTAGCACGTCCATTGGATGCGATTTTTGGGTAACTCTGATTATGTCTATGATCTCACTTGGTATATCCCTGTTAGCCCTAAGCTGTGCGTCGAATTCTTGTAGTTGAGATTTTGTGGGCAAGTTGCCATTCAATATAAGATATACTGTTTCCTCGAAGTTAGATTTTTCGGCCAGGTCATGTATGTTATAACCTCGATACATTAACCTGCCTTCTACACCATCTATGAAACTCGAGTTGGTTTTGTCTATTACTACACCCTTCAACCCTCTGTATATAGTACTATCTGTAGTCATTTGTTCCACCTCCCAAATATAAGTAGTATACGATTAAGTCTAATTATACTTACAGCGAGATATAGCTGCAATGCTATTCTACCTATTGCAGCGATAGAGTATACCTATCACT
The DNA here is from genome assembly GCA_002717805.1 of Chloroflexota bacterium. Lineage (GTDB taxonomy): Bacteria > Chloroflexota > Dehalococcoidia > Lucifugimonadales > UBA2985 > UBA2985. The sequence goes on from PBBS01000018.1 coordinate 48,667, forward strand.
GAGTTGAGTTGTAGATAAACCTATGGGAGTGCAAGCATTATTAATTATTATTGTGGTTGTTGTCATTCAAAATGGTCTTTATACAATCCTCTAAAATAAGGCTAATTAGCTACGATATATCGATTGACAAGGGCCTTAAGCCGGTGATAGAGTGATATCCGATTGTATAGCTATTTATTAAATAGAACGGCGCCATGTTGGGTACTAGACTACTACTGAGGGGGAGTAGATGCGCAACAAGGACTTCATAGTAAGATTCGCTGGTGAGGGAGGCGGAGGTTTGGTTACTTCTGCTGAGCTCTTGGCTCAGGTTACCGCTCAGGTAGGGTATCACGTTAAGACTTTCGTTACATTCCCTTCGCAAATAATGGGAGGGCCAACCTTCGCGCAGGCCAGAATATCTACAGATCCTGTTCTGAGTTATGGGGATGAGCTCGATGTGCTAGTGGCCTTTGACCGAGAGGCATATGACACACACCAAGAGGAAGTAAGAGACGGTGGTGTTATCGTCTACAACTCAGGTGACTTCAACCTTGAAGAAGATGGCAAGAGCTTTGGAATGCCTATAGACGATTTGGCCAAGTCCACTGGTAATGCTAGGGCTGCGAATATGGTTCTACTGGGTGCAATATCGCATTTGGTGAACATGCCAGAACATTACCTTCCAGAATTCGTTACCAAGAGATTCACTAGAGGTAGGCCAGGCGACGAAGAGATTATAAAGGCAAACATAATGGCTCTTTCCCTTGGTAGGGAAGAAGCAAAGAAGAGTGGATTTAGTTTAGGTGATCTTGAGGATCCAAACCCACCCGGAGTAGACCAGATAATGATCAAGGGCAATGACGCATTATCAATAGGAGCTATAGCTGCGGGGGTTGAACTATTCGTTGGATACCCGATTTCTCCTGCAACTACCATTCTGCAATATATGGAAAGGAACCTGATTGGTCCTGGTAAATTCGTGTACCAAGCTAGCTCCGAAATAGAATCTATAAATGCAATTGTAGGTGGAGGATATGCAGGGAAAAGGTCCATGACCTCTACTGCTGGTCCGGGTTTTAGCTTGATGAGCGAAGGAATTGGTATGGCATGGATGGCTGAGATACCGGTTGTAGTTGTAGACGTCCAAAGAGGAGGTCCTGCGACAGGACTCCCTACTAAAGTTGAACAATCAGACTTGCTTGCTGCCATACATCCAGCTCATGGAGATGTTAGCTTGCCTGTTATAGCTGCAGGAACGGTTCAGGAATGTTACGAAGCCGCAATAATCGCACTCAACTGGGCAGAGAGATACCAAGGACCAGTAGTCCTGTTGAGCGATCATGGATTATCTGAGCAGGTACAGAATCTGCCTAAATTTGATATCGGGAAAGTGATACCTGAGAGAAGAAAGATATACCAAGGTCAGAATGGATATGAGCGATATGCCGGTTCAGAACTATCTCCGATGCCTATACCGGGAGGCCCAGGCTCATATGTTGCTAATGCTAGTGAGCACGATGGTATGGGTGACACTACTCACCTTCCTAGTAGGCATATTGAGATGACTGAGCGTAGGTTCAGCAAGCTTAAACTGCTTGAAGATGATAATTATGAAAGTGAAAATACCGAGTCTCCAGTGGCAGTTATGACGTGGGGTGGGTCTAAGGGAGCCACAAGAGAGGCATTTAACGCGTTAATGTCGCAGGGTCAGAGCATAGGATGGTATTACACAATGCAGCTTAACCCGTTGCCTCCTAAACTGCTTGAGGCACTGAGAAGTAAGGAGCTGGTTATAGTACCAGAGCTAAACTACCTAGGTCAGTTTTCTTCGATACTGAGATCCAAGGGAGTTAATGCTAAATCCATTACTCAATATAATGGGAAACCTTTTAAGGTTAGCGATTTGATAAATTGGATTACAGATTTAGTTAAATCTCATGATGAGGAGTTTATTAAAGCATGAGCAAGAAAAATCCTGAGTATGATTTCAAATGGTGTCCTGGTTGTGGAGACTTCGGAGTTAAGCGTGCTATAGAGTGGGCAATGGAAAAGCGTAATATTGCCTTAGAGGCCCCTATGCAAGATACAGTCGTTGTAGCAGGTATTGGGTGCTCTGGCAACTTAGTGCACCTACTGGATGGGGACCAACCATTTGGTATACATGGTCTTCATGGCAGGTCATTGCCTGTTGCTTTTGGTGTAAAGGGAGGTAATCCTGACCTTAATGTTATCGTTGTATCTGGTGACGGTGACTTTCTTAGCATTGGCGGTGAACATATAGCACCACAAGCTCAGAGGAACCTCAATGTTACAGCCGTAGTAATGGATAATGGAGTTTACGGTCTAACGAAGGGTCAGAGTTCACCTACCACAATATTCGGAGAAATCACTCCATCTACTCCATACGGAAAGATAGAACAGCCGTTAAATCCGTTGGAAGTTTACCTTTCACTTGGAGTTAACTTTGTAGCCTCGGGCTTCTCGGCTAACCCACGTAAATTGGCTGACTTGATAAATGAAGCAATGAGCTACGATGGGTTTTCCATAGTTCATGTTCAATCTCCTTGCACTACATACAATGATACTTTCTCTGCTTTGAAGGGTGACGTTAAGAAGGGTATCTCACCTGTTGCATGGGATGTTGATGATGATTACGACCCTAGCGATAGACAAAAGGCTCAACAAATAATTGCTAGTGGGGGCATACCTCTGGGTGTAATATATAAGAACCCTGATTCTGTGTCTCTAGATGCTAGAACACGCGAGATGGCTGAGAAAGTAAAAATCGGGGACTTGGATCAGCAACTGAACGCGTTCTCTATATAAACTATTAGGATTTAAGCTGGGGTATATTAGGTTCGACAGTGATCCGGCAATGCTACTTACCAGTTTATGTCGGGCTTCCTTCACCTTCACCCTGATATTTAGAAGGGCATTTTACTATTATAGAATGCGCATTGAATATGCCATTCGGGCCATATTTTCCCTCTAGCAATATCTCTGAATGCTCGTTGAAAAATAGATCTGGTACGACACCTTGATACTTGGCATAAATGCTATTCTCACCGTCCGTTATGGAAAATTCAAGCAGAGTAGCATCCTGTTGTCTTTTGAAAGAGGCTGGAACCAAATTGCCGTTTACTCGTAAATTCTTATCATAGGCAGCAGGTCCTCTCTCTATTAGCTCCCCTATGGTTAGATAGTATGAGGAGGCCCCCTGGAATGCGTTGAAGCCTAGGTACAGCATAGCTATGATGAATACACCTATGGCTATCACAATCTTGCCCTTACTTGCCAGTATAGATTTCTCTATAGCTTCATCTGGGAGCGCATAAGGATCTGGTTGATTCATTAGAGACTTCCCCTATTCATCATTGAATTCTTGTGACTAAGGCATAATGTTAACCGAATAGGAACACAGGGTCAACTAACTTATCTCAAGTAAGCGATGGGCTATTGTTAGGCTTGTCAGATTAGGATTGGCTGTATCCGTTTACTATAGGAAGTCTCCTGTCTCTACCAAATGCTAATCTTGTGATTTTTACACCTGGAGGAGCCTGTCTTCTTTTGTATTCGTTTCTATCGACTAATCTTATTATCTTGGTAACTAATTCAGATTCAAATCCATTAGAGACAATGTCCGCATAGCTCAATTCTTTTTCAATATATGATTCAAGTATATCGTCTAATACATCGTACGGGGGTAGGGTATCTTGGTCGGTTTGATTTTCTCGTAGCTCGGCACTTGGAGGTTTGGTTATAACATTTTGTGGTATAACGCCAGGAGAAAGCGACCAGGAATTTCTATAATTGGAAAGTTCATACACTAATGTCTTAGGAACATCTTTTATTACTGCAAATCCTCCAGCCATATCCCCATAGAGTGTGGTGTAACCTACAGCAATTTCACTTTTATTTCCAGTAGTGAGGACTATATAACCGAATTTATTGGATATGGCCATGAGTATATTCCCTCTTATACGTGCTTGGAGATTTTCCTCCGCTACTCCGGTGTTGGTATTTGCAAAGCTTTCAGATAGCACATCTAGAATGGCCAGTACAGCAGGTTCTATTGGTATTGTTGATATAGAAATTCCCAGATTAACTGCAAGTTCTTTTGAATCTATAATGCTACCTTCTGAGGAATATTTGGAAGGCATGGTTACACCCAAAACATTATCTTTGCCCAAGGCATCTACGGCAATTGTGGTTGTGAGGCTGGAGTCTATACCGCCGGATAAACCTATGATCACTTTCTCGAATCCGTTTTTTTGCACGTAGTCCCGTGTACCAGTCACAAGAGCTCGATATATTTCTTCCAATTTATTTAGTTTAGGATTGATATTGGTAATTACATTAGGCTTGTCTATTTTATGGATATTGTCTCCAGAGGATATATATGTGAACTTCTTTATATCCCTTAGAGTATGATCATGATTGCTGTTTTGAGTATTCTGAGACCTGAATTTTTCTAGGGAATCTAAATCCAAGTCTGAGATTATCAAGTCTTCTTCCATCTGCTTGCCACGTGCTATAAGTTTTCCCTGGTAGTCAAATATTGTGCTAGAGCCGTCGAATACTAGTTCGTCTTGACCTCCTACCAAGTTTACATAAGCAATATATACTTTATTATCTGATGATCGTGATGAAAGAAGAGCTTCTCTTTCATTTTGTTTGCCAATGTGGTAGGGAGAAGCATTGATATTTATTATTACCTCTGCCCCATTTTCAGATTGAGTTAATGCAGGTCCAGATGGGTACCAGATATCTTCACATATATTTATTCCTATGTTTGCATCATTGATATTGAAAATTGGGTACTGGGATCCAGCGTGAAAATATCTGTTTTCGTCGAACACACCGTAATTTGGTAGATGGATTTTGTGATATTTGCCTATCATAATGCCATCTCTGAATATAGCGGCAGCATTATATATTTTGTTCTGATTCTCATAGTCTACAAAACCAACTACTGTAGTTATTCCGAAAGAAGATTTTGATATTTGATCTAATCTGTCAATATTGTCCTTGAGAAAAGAACTCTTGAACAGAAGGTCTTCAGGGGGATAACCCGTGATAGTCATCTCTGGGAATGCTACTAGGTCGGCTCCCATTGATTTGGCTTCTTGGATGTATTCTATAGCTTTATAGGTGTTGTAATCCAAGTTACCTACTATAGTATTAGTTTGGGCCAATGCTAAGCGCAGGGTGCGCATGGTTTTTCTCCTAATTCTTTGACAAGAAGTATAGCATAAGGGTTTTGTCTCTCAGCACCACTTACTCTGGGGCGGATATTCTCGGCATTGGAATGGTATATATAAAGTAAGATTCGTTTTGTATAATAAGACAATTGCAACTCATAGGTGCTTTTATTGATATATGATTAGTTGCCAGATAGTTATGACTAACTGCAGTAATCCTCGATTTGTATCTTTGGAGAATACATGCTAGATAATTGTATCTTCTGTAAAATTGGGAATGGTGAAATAGAGACTGAATTTCTTTATAAAGATGATACTGTATGCGCTATAAATGATATAAACCCGGTGGCACCAGTCCATATTTTGATATTTCCATTAGAACACATCGATGAGATTGGGGATGAAGAATTAAGAGGCTCTAGGTGGATGGGGCATATACTTTATGTTTCTAAGAAAGTCGCTGATCTTACTGGTATAAAAGACTCTGGGTTTCGGATTGTCATTAATCAGGGTTCTGACTCAGGCCAAGAAGTGCAACACCTGCATGCGCATGTAATTGGGGGTAGACCACTAGGTTCTTTAGGTTAGGGTCCCAGGAGATCAAATAATATTTAGGAGGGTGCATTGGGAGTCCAAGACGTAAAACTTGATTCTGATTACATAACCATATTGTGGGACGACGGTCATGAAGGGATTTATCCGTCTCGTTATCTCCGTGGATATTGTTGCTGCGCAGCTTGCGTAGAAGAGATGACCGGAAGGAGAATCGTTGGAGAGAATGACGTAGATGAGTATGTAATGGCTCTGGATTGGATACAGATTGGTAGGTATGCGTTGCAGTTTTTGTGGAGTGACGCTCATGATTCAGGCATATACCCTTTTGAAGTGCTTAGAAATCTTTGCAGGTGTGACGATTGCTATAGCCAATAGACTTTCATTGACAGTAGAGGTTAGCTAGTATATTCTGACGTAAGTCAACTAAATGGCCTGAAATCTCTAGTTATAGGTATTTTCCATAAGGGGGGGGTTTTCGGTGTCGATTGAGGAACTGACAGTAAATTACACCGCCGTTGTTATAGCTGCTATAGCCGGTTTCGGAGCTATGGCAATAATGTTCGGAGCTTCCTATATACTTGCTCCTAAACGCCGCTCAGAGCTTAAGGATATGCCTTACGAGTGTGGAATTCCTCCATCCCCATATTCATGGTCACAATTGCATGTACGGTACTACATATTTGCGATATTATTTCTAATATTTGATATTGAAGCAGTATTCTTGTTCCCTTGGGCTTTAATATTCGTAAATGCCATTGATGCGGTCTTCTATGAAATGCTTATATTCATAGCAATATTATTCTTTGGATTAATGTATGGATGGAAGAAAGGGGTACTACAATGGAGGTAAGTTGGAGTAGCACTGGAAATAATGAGCCTCGGAGCATATTCAATAGAGCGGCCCCAGGCATAATAACTGCTAAATCTGAAGAGTTAATAGCTATGGCGAGAAAATCGTCGCTCTGGCCCATGACATTTGGCTTGGCTTGCTGTGCGATAGAAATGATCAGTACGTACATGGCGGATCACGATTTAGACAGATTTGGTATAGTAACCTGGCCTTCTCCTAGACAATCAGATGTGATGATAGTAGCTGGCACAGTTGTAAAGAAGATGGCTGAGCCAATTAAGATTCTTTACGAACAGATGCCGGAGCCTAAATGGGTTATAGCCATGGGCAGTTGTGCTACAAATGGAGGTCCTTACTATAGGTCTTACTCGGTCGTAATGGGAGTGGATCATATAATACCAGTAGATGTTTACGTTCCTGGATGCCCTCCTAGGCCTGAAGCTCTAATGGATGGCATCTTAAAGCTTCAAGACAAAATTACTCAGGACGCCAAGGAGCGTGGTAGAAAATAATAATAACGGAGATAAATCTCCAGAAGAAATGGTCACCCTTGATGAGAAGGGTCAGTTCTTGGAACAAACGGTTCCAGGGCTCCTTTCTTCCTATGAAATTGAAATTGGACGATCCTCAGATACGTTGGCTTTGATTATAGATCCTAAGGATCTATTGGGCATATTCAATATACTGAAGCACGATTCTCAGACATACTTCGACTTCCTGGTATGCATATCAGTAGTAGATTATATCGAATATATACAAATTGTTTATCATCTGTTGAGCACCACCAAACAGCACAAGCTAGTTGTTAAAGCAGATCTAGATGCAGGTCAGCCGTCTATTTCATCGTTGACTTCATTATGGCTAGGAGCGGATTGGTACGAGAGAGAGGGACACGACTTATTTGGAGTATGGTTTGAGGGTCATCCGAATCTCGAGCCACTGCTGCTCTACGAAGGATTCGAAGGTCATCCAGGGCTAAAAAGTTATCCTCTGCCAGAATACAAGGAGTGGTGAACTGAGTACTGAGAACAATTTAGACAGCGTACAATTAATGGTCAACATGGGGCCTCAGCATCCTAGTACCCATGGCGTTTTTCGCATGGTGATGGCAGTGGATGGTGAGGTCGTCGTAGATGTTGAGCCTCATATTGGTTATTTACATAGAGGCTCTGAGAAGCTATCTGAGAACGAGTTATACGTCCAAGTTGTAACACTATTTGATAGGCTAGATTATATTAGTAACCTTAACAATGAGATGGTTTTTTGTAGGTCTGTAGAAAAGCTTATGGGGTTAGAAATACCCGAGAGAGCAGAGTACATAAGAGTTATTTTATGTGAGCTAAACAGGGTTGCCAGCCATCTTCTGTTTTTTGGAACGTTTGGCCTGGATGCAGGTGCTATGACACCTGTTATGTATACATTCAGGGAGAGAGAAAAAATACAGTCTATGTTTGAAATGGTTACAGGTGCGCGAATGATGCACAATTATATCCGCATAGGTGGGGTTAAGAATGACGTACCTGAAGATTTTCATAGGAGAATGCATGAACTGATAGCAGAACTAAGAAAAGGAATAGATGAATCTGATAAATTACTCAGTTTCAATGAAATATTTCTAGCACGAACAAAAGGTATTGGTGTTATAAGTGCTGATAAGGCAATAAATTATGGCATGACAGGACCATCTCTGAGGGCTAGTGGGATTCCCATGGATATCCGTAAAGACGAGCCATACTCAGTATACGATAGGTTCGATTTTGGTATACCTATTGGTGAAAATGGGGATTGCTGGGATAGGTATTATGTAAGAGTAGAAGAGATGCGACAATCTATGAAGATCATAGAACAAGCATTGGACCAGATTCCAGAAGGCTCCACCATAACTCCAACCAGGCTGGTTTTGCGTCCTCCTAAGGGAGAGGTATATGTTAGAGGTGAAAATCCTAGAGGAGAACTAGGAGTTTATCTGGTTAGCGATGGTGCGGACAGGCCATATCGGGTCAAAGTACGCCCGCCTTCTTTTTGTAATCTTATGGCTATAAAAGAGTTAATAAAAGGTACATATGTTGCTGACTCAGTAGTAATACTGGGTTCATTAGACATAGTCTTGGGCGAGGTTGACAGATGAGTCTATTGGACCTTTTGAAAACTATAAGCGCAATTATGGGCATGCTGACCGTTTTATCTGTCATCGTGTTGTCTTTAACTCTACTAGAACGTAAATTTATAGGGCGCATACAAATGAGAAAAGGACCAAATAGAGTAGGGCCTTTTGGTTTGTTACAGCCTGTTGCTGATGCGATCAAACTGGTGGCTAAAGAAGATATATTGCCTACATGGGTAGATAAAGTTATATATTGGGTATCTCCATTGGTTGTTTTTATACCTACATTTATGATCTGGGTAACCATTCCTGTTGCTAGAGATGTAGTGATCAGGAACTTGGACATGGGGTTGTTTTACATAATAGCTTTTTCTGTGTTGTCTATAGTGGGACTAATTTCAGCAGGCTGGGCATCCGCTAACAAGTACGCTATTATTGGGGGCTTTCGTGCAGCAGCTCAACTGATAAGTTATGAGATACCAATAATCCTTTCGGTGTTGGCAATTGCAATGCTGGCCGGGAGCCTTAATCTGGAGAGAATAGTAGATGCGCAAGCCACAAAACCTTATATATTTCTACAACCATTAGGTGCTTTCCTGTTCTTATGTGGAGGATTAGCAGAATTAGGTAGGACACCATTTGATATACACCCAGCAGAATCAGAAGTGGTTGGGGGGCCGTTTGTGGAATACAGCGGAGCCCATTGGTCTGTATTCTTCTTGGCGGAGTACATAAATACTTTTGCTATAGCTGCTTTAACCACTTTACTATTTCTTGGTGGATGGTTATTCCCAGGCTTGCCCGGTAACGTTACTGCTAGTGGAGTTTTGGTATTCCTAACGAAGACATACTTAGTTGTTCTTGTAATATTCTGGTTTCGTGGCACATATCCTCGCCTACGAATAGATCAGCTTATGAGTCTCGGGTGGAAGGTTCTAGTACCGTTGGGATTTATCAACGTTGTTGTAACAGCAGTAGCCCTGAAAACTGAGCTCCCTGAAATAATCTTAGGATTAATCTCGTTTGTTATTTTAGCGTCAACATTTTGGATCATATCAGTTCGCATGCGCACTGCACCTAAGCCAGAATATACGGTAAGGTTATATGATCCTTCATTGGAGGGATTAAATGCTAGGTAATTTAAAAGGGTTGGCTGTGACTCTAAGGACTTTATTTCGCAAACCTGTTACCCATCAATATCCTAATGAGCATAAACCTATAGAAGAACGGTACATGGGGTTTCCTGTATTAACCTGGGATGAGCAGGTAGGGGAACCGTATTGCACGGGCTGCATGGTATGTGTCAGGTATTGTCCTACCTCATGCATGAGTGCGGTTATGAAAGATAATCCTCTTCATGCCGATGGAAAGAGCACACGTAGGAAAATTGTTGAATCCTTTGAGATAAATCTTGGCAGATGCATAGTTTGTGGTATATGCGTGGATGTTTGTAATTTCGATGCTATTGAGATGAGTCATGAGCATGAACTAAGCAAATATGCTAGGAATGGCAATAGAACAAACCTAGACAAGTTATTAGAAATGGGTAAGGAGTATCAGCAAGAAGTTGGATGGGTAGCACCCAAGAAAGCGGAACCGAAGGAGGAGTCTTGACAGAGTCTCTTGTAGTGTTCTTAATTATCAGTGTTGTATGCGTAGCGGGGGGTTTGGGCGTTGTCTTCTCCCGAAACGTTATTCACGCCACGTTCCTGTTGTTGGTATCACTTATGGGTGTAGCTGGTATATTCTTGCTTCTGCTTGCAGAATTTCTTGCCTTGGTACAGGTGCTGATATATGGTGGAGCGATAACTATAGTAGTCCTGTTTGTGATAATGCTTACCAAGTCTGACGAATTTGAATCCCTTGTAGATAATTCCCAGAAACCATTGGCTTTCCTTATTAGCATCGGGCTATTCGTTGTAATGACAGTTGCAGCGATAGCAGCTGATAACGGTAATACAGTAAGAGCAAGTCTGAAATTTTCTGATTTGGGACATAGTTTATTCACAGACTGGGCTATACCGTTTGAAGTTGCATCCCTTGTATTGCTCGTAGCATTAATTGGAGCAATAGTTATATCTAAGCAAGGAGAGGAAGAGTGAGCTTAGTCCATTTTCAAATATTGAGTGCTGCATTGTTCTCAATAGGGCTATATGGAGTTCTCGCTCGCAGGAGCGCAGTTCTAATATTGCTATCTATAGAGTTGATGCTAAATGCTGTTAATATCAACCTAATTGCATTTTCTGCATATACCGAGTCCCTCGCATCTACTGGCCAAGTAATAGCCATATTTGTGATAACTGTTGCAGCGGCAGAAGTTGGTCTTGCACTTGCAATAATAATCAATTTGTTTAGGTCTAAGGGATCAGTAGACATAGACAAGATAGACGTGATGAGATGGTAGGAATTTGTAAATGATGTTATTGGATTTTACAGTTATGGAAGGTGTACAAGTAGCTTGGCTGGCCCCGGCCGCTTGTATATTGGCTTTTGTGTTGATAGTGTCGCTTAGGATGTTCGACAGCAAAATAGGATCTGTTATATCCATAGTTGCAATAGCATCTGGGTTTGCTATTTTCTTATACGTATTCGGGCAATTTAATGAGTCAGGCCCAGCGGAATTTGCACGAGAGTGGTTTACTATAGGGAGTACAAAGATAACCTTAGGCATGGCGATAGATCAACTATCGGTTGTTATGTTGGGAGTTATCACATTTGTTGCGTTACTAGTTCAAATTTACTCAGTTTCCTACATGGAAGAAGAGAGTAGATTCGGTTGGTACTTTGGCGTGCACTCCTTATTTGCTGCGTCTATGCTAATTCTAGTGCTGGCGAACAATTTACTTCTTCTATATGTGGCTTGGGAGTTGGTGGGTTTGTGCTCTTATCTTCTAATAGGGTTCTGGTATGAGAAACGGTCGGCTTCAGAAGCCGCTAAGAAAGCATTTATTACTACCCGCATAGGGGACGTTGGTTTGTTAATAGGCATAATATTATTGTATAGGACTGCTGGTACATTTGATACTTCGACGATAATACATATAGCTCAGGAGGGTGGGTTTGCAGATAGCACATTGATGGCTGCGGTCTTGCTCATATTTCTTGGTGCAATGGGGAAATCAGCTCAATTTCCTCTTCATGTGTGGCTACCCGATGCTATGGAAGGACCGACTCCAGTTAGCGCCTTAATCCATGCGGCTACGATGGTTGTAGCAGGTATATATTTAGTTGCTCGTATATTTCCGTTATTCGAGGTAGCTGATCCGTCTTTGACTGTGGTGGCAGTAGTAGGGTTAAGTACTGCGGTCATAGCTGCCTCTATCGCATTGGTTATGACGGACTTAAAAAAGATACTTGCTTACTCTACGGTAAGCCACCTAGGGTTCATGATGCTCGCTTTGGGATCTGGTGCATATGTGGTGGCGATGTTTCATCTGTTCACACATGCATTTGCAAAGGCGTTGTTGTTTCTCAGTGCTGGCAGTGTGGACCACGGCACTGGTGGAAAGCGGGATATAAGGCAACTTGGTGGGCTCAGGAAAAAAATGCCAATAACATTTGTAACCTTTTCCATAGGAGCCTTAGCATTAGCCGGAGTCCCACCACTGGGTGGGTTTTTTAGTAAAGATGAGATCATGATGGCTGTAATGGATGGCCGGCATCCTGTCTTCTTTTTGATAGCTATAATAGCTGCATTCATGAGCTCTGTTTATATGATTAGGGCGTTGATATTGGTTTTCTTTGGAGATCTTAAACCAGAAAATCAGGAAGCACATGAGTCACCAGCCCTTATAACGGCACCACTCTTGATCCTTGCTGGTATATCGCTCGTGGCAGGATTAGTTTTGTCTGGGTGGCAAGATTTCTTTAATGCAAAGCATCATGATATTAATTTTCTGGTATTAGCATTATCTCTATTGGCGTCCTTGGGAGGGTTGTTCCTGGGATGGGCTATATATTCCAAGGAATGGATCTCTTCTAGGGATGTTGCTGCTAAATTCGGAGATTTGGAAAAATACGCATCTAATGGGTACTACCTAGATGTAGGATACCAATGGTGTATAGATCGGATAGTTTTGGTGGTTGCACGCATAGTTTCCCTTTTCGATCGCATTGTGGTGAATGATGTTGCAGTGAATGGTACTGGTTATTCTGTATTCCTTTCCGGATTCAAGTTGAGGTATGTCGAAACTGGCAAGGTATATAACTATGCATTGGCGATGGTTGTAGGGATATTAGTCGTGGGTCTTACTATATATTGGGGGTTAATTTGATATACCTAGGGATAGGGCCGAGATAAGTTGGATAATTATCTGCTAATTTCGTTAATTCTTTTACCTGCATTAGCTGCCATTATGGTTGCTTTCGTGCCGAGGCAAAGACTTTTCGAAATCAGGGCTATATCAGGTATAGTTGCTTTTGCTCTTTTTGTGTTGAGCGCTTACTCCTTCATAAATTATGACAATGAGGTTGGTGGATACCAATTCACTAGGGACTACGCATGGCTTGATGCATTGGGTATTCAGTTGTCTATGGGGATTGACGGTATATCAACTACTATGGTGTTACTTACCGGAATAGTCTCATTCACTGCTGTGCTAATATCCTGGAACATAGAACATAGGGCAAAAGATTTCTTCGTCTTGTTTTTATTGCTAGTTGCTGGAGTCTATGGAGTTTTCGTATCTTTGGATCTATTCTTTTTCTTCTTCTTTTATGAGCTTGCCGTTTTACCCATGTATTTACTGATTGGCGTTTGGGGTAGCAGTTCTGACTTTGTTACTTTCATAAGAAACAAGGAATATGGTGCCTTGAAACTCATGTTATACCTAGTTGCTGGTAGTATTTTGGTTTGGGTAGCATTGTTGGCAGTCTACGTTGAAGGGGACATGAACTCTTTCTCATTATTGAAATTGCAAGATGCTGAGTTTTCTGAGGATTTTCAGCGGTTATATTTCCCAATGTTTATGGTTGGCTTTGGAGTTTTGGCAGGACTATGGCCATTCCATACGTGGTCTCCGGATGGGCACGTTGCTGCCCCTACATCAGTAAGTATGCTGCATGCAGGTGTCCTTATGAAATTAGGTGCATACGGCATAATAAGAATAGGCGTGGATTTACTGCCACAAGGAGCGGAATATTGGATGCCACTCTTAATGATTTTGGGTACAATCAACGTGGTCTACGGAGCAGTATCAGCGTTATCTCAAACAGACCTGAAATATGTAATTGGGTATTCCAGTGTAAGTCATATGGGCTACGTATTTATGGGTTTGGCTACTCTTAATGCAACAGGCATGGGCGGTGCAGTCTTGCAGATGTTTTCTCATGGCATAATGACAGCCCTGTTTTTCGCCCTCGTAGGTGTTATATACGACAGATCTCATGTCAGAGATATTGGGATATTGGAAGGATTGGCTAAGAGAATGGGCTGGACGGCCTCTTTCTTTGCAATTGCTGGTTTGGCATCCTTGGGATTACCAGGTTTAAGCGGATTCGTGGCTGAAGTATTAGTCTTTATTGGTACCTTCAAAGATTACCCTATATTTGGTGTGCTTGGAATAATTGGTGCGGCGATCACGGCAGTATACATACTGAGACTTCTTGGGAAAGTATTCTTCGGGCCAATTAGTGAGGATTGGAAGACACTTCCTGATGCAAGCAACGTGGAAAAATTCTCTGCAGGTATACTTGTTTTGTTCTTGCTAGTTGTTGGCCTTTATCCTAAACCTTGGATGGATCTAATAAATACTGGATTATCACCTCTGATAGAGAGAGTAGCAGGGTTATGACGAATTTTTGGCTGTTCATACCAGAATTTACAATCACAGCTTTGGCTTTCGGAGTCATTGGGGCAGACCTCTTCTTGGCCAGAGAAAACAAAAAATATCTTCCCTGGATAAGTTCTATTGGTTTGATAGTTGTACTTGGCATAGCCCTTAATTATTTACTAGGAAAACAAGAGAATCTCTATGGTGGCCTATTCCTTATTGACGATTTTTCTATGTTCTTTAAGGTGTTCTTCTTGATATTGGGTCTCTTAGTTGTTCTTATATCTTCAGAGTACGTTAAAAACCATATAAAACATCCGGGAGAATATTACGGCATCCTAATATTCTCTATATTAGCTATGATGCTTATGGCTGCTAGCGGAGAACTCCTGACGGCTTATATATCATTAGAGCTGCTCAGTTTTTGTTTATATGTTCTGGTTGCAAGTGGTAGGTATGGTGAGAAGTCAACGGAGGCAGGTGTAAAATATATTTTGTTGGGGGCCGTGGCTTCGGCATTCATGCTATATGGAATCAGCCAAATATATGGGCTGGTTGGTACTACAAAGTTTGCCGATATGAATTTGGTATTAGTTGCTGAAAACTCATCTGCACTAGACCTTGGATTGATTATGGGCATAGTATTCATAATTGGTGGGTTGGCATTCAAGATTGCTGCGGTTCCTTTCCATATGTGGGCACCAGATGTATATGAAGGTGCACCCACTCCTATAACAGCTTATTTAGCAGTTGGATCAAAGGCTGCCGCATTCGCTCTAATATTGAGGATGATGTCCAGTGGATTCATATCTATCATGGAAGATTGGCAGATGGTCATCATAGTAATCGCTGCACTAACTATGACACTAGGTAATCTAGTAGCCCTGGCTCAGAACAATATTAAACGATTGCTTGCATACTCAAGTATTGGTCATGTGGGCTACTTGCTTATGGGAGTCGTTGCGATGACTCCATTGGCTTTTGATGGAATAATGCTACATTTAGTAGGCTACGGTGTTACAAACCTAGCGTGTTTTATGTGTATTATAATGCTTTATAACAGCACTGGTAGAGATGATGTTGCAGGATATGCTGGACTGGCAGACAGATCACCATTCTTGGCAATGTCTATGGCCGTTGCTCTATTCTCACTAGCTGGGCTTCCATTCTTTGCCGGATTTACAACAAAATTCTATCTGTTCACAGCAGTAGCGAACGAGGGACTAATATGGCTTGTTGGATTGGCGATACTGAACAGCCTTATATCTTTGTACTATTACCTTATGGTAATAAAGAGTATGTACATAGATCCTAGTGAAGATACAACTGTATTAGTGTTTTCTCGGTATAGCCTAAGTGTTTTGGGTATACTGGTAGTGTTCATATTCTTGGTTGGAGTATACCCTGGACCACTAGTAGAGTTAATTCAAGAAGCCAGCCAATCTTTGTTCTCCTACATTCCATAAGTAGCATACAATTAGTTATTGGCGTCGAGCGCTATGCTCTCTATTGATGGAATACCACGCTCAGTCATGTAATCTAATATATACTTGTTAATATTAGCGATTAGTCTAGGTCCTTGGTATATAAATCCAGTATAGAGTTGTACTGTATTGGCTCCTGCTATGAGAGCCTTTACGGCGTCTTCACCAGAGGATATACCTCCACAGGCGTTTATCGCTACATTATTGCCGACATAATTTCTGATACTTTTCACCATATCTAGCATATGCATGAAAAGAGGCTTACCACTTAAACCACCTCGGCCAACCGCCAACCCGGCATTCTCTATTGGCCAGGTATTTGCAACCGTAAATCCATCCAGTCCATGATCTAGGCACACATCTATGATCCTATAAGTATCTTCAGTCTGAATCCTGCCAAAAAATGGAGGCAATTTTATTAACAGAGGTTTAGTCTTAATGGGTTGTAGTGTCTGAAGCAGCTCCTTTAATATTCCTGGGTTTTGAAAAATTCTTATACCCTGTGTATTAGGTGAGCTTATATTCAGTTCTATAGCTGAACATACATCTTGTGTAATATAACACTCCACAATTTCCTCTGTAGAGATGCCAGATATACTTAAGAGCAGTGGGACATTTAGTCGGTTGTGGGAAGATACTTTATCCATTACCCTAGCTAGCCCATCGCTTGGGAATCCCAGAGAGTTAATCATCCCCTCACTTGTAGGCACCCGTAAGATACGGGGTTGTGGATTTCCATCTCGTGGTTTGGATACTATGGTTCCACCTGTTATATATCCAAAACCAATATTCGCGAGTGACTCGAGTGTGTCACAGTTTTTATCATATCCAGCGGCTAGGCCTACAGGATTTGGAAGATCTATTGTGGATAAACGAGTTCTCAGTAGGGGGTCCTGTAAGGAAAGCATCGGCCCCAGAAGTCTCCATAGTTGGCGGCTACTCAGAATTAATTGACCTATCTTGTGAGATTGCTCTGGGGGAAACTTAAAAAGTATAGGTCGTAGTATGTCTGTATATATTCCCATTGTCCCCAAATTCTATGGCCCTATTATAATAGAGAACCTTAATTGTGATTTGAGTATATAATATCTCAGAGTTTGTAGGAACTATTATCTTGATAAGATTGGAGTAAATATTGATGATAGGGTTTCTAGGAGGCACAGGACCCGAAGGAAGAGGCTTAGCTATTAGATTTGCCTTATCCGGGGAGAATACAATCATAGGTTCTCGGGATAATAGTAGGGCGGACGAGATAGCACGTAAGATGTGTGATCAATATGGCATTGATAATATTGGCAGCGGAAATAACTTGGAGGTGGCAGAACAAGCGGAGATACTATTCATCACTGTGCCTTACAGTGCCCAAAGAGAATTGTTAGCATCGCTTAGGAATGTCCTTAAATACAAGATTGTAGTTAATACTACAGTCCCATTGGGATTTCATGATGGTATGCCATATATTCTAGACATAGAAGATGTTTCAGCATCTGTAGAAGCTCAGATATTGTTGCCGGATTCCCAGGTTGTCTCTGCATTACAGACCGTAAGTGCAAGAGATTTGGCTAAGGTTGAAGAGAATATGATTGGTGATGTGATAGTGTGTTCTGATAGTGAAGATGCAAAGATGGAGATTATGCATAAGATAGATAGTATCCCTGACTTTAGGACCCTAGATGGGGGCAGATTAGCTAACTCCAGGTATGTGGAATCGATTACTGCTATGCTTTTGAATCTTAACTCAAAATACAAAACTAGGTCTGGTATTAGAATAACTGGTATATAGCATAAGTAGGATATGTCTCTGTATGACCAAGAGGCCTTCCGTAATAGTACGGAAGGCCTCTTCTCTTGTTGTCGCTAATTGGGGTACAGTGTCTATTTATCTAGCCAGTACCTGTCGGATATATGGTGATGATACATGAACACACCATAGTCCTCGAACTTAGCTCCCTTTAACCAAGGCTGTAGACCGTAGTAGAGTGTCTGGAATTCCAATGGAACTCCGTACAATACTTCGTTTACTACATGATTTTCCCAGTCTTTTGCAAGCTCGTTCCTCTTAGTAGGATCGAGTTCTATCTTAATTTCTCCGATGAGCCTGTCTACTTTGTCCTGTAGCTCACCAGCTGCTCCTGCACGGCAGGCGTCGAATGCTGGCTCTGAAGAGTTGAATGTCCTGACTCTCTCATATGGATCTACGAACATAGTCAGGTTAGGTAGCCAGCTTGACCGTAGGTCGAAGTTACAGCTTTTCCACAGCGTTCTTTCAACTACACCCTCTGTTATGTTCATATTTACTGGCATATTCAGGTGTGTGTCTAGGAGGTCAGCTGCAAATATGCATCTGTCCACATAGTTTTGGTCTGAACGTGTAAGACATGTTACTTCTGGCCTTACACCGGCTCCGTATACTTCATCGAGAAGTCTGTTAGCTTCAGCAATGTCAGCTTCTTGATCGGCACCATATCCAGGCCAAGTGTTTACTTCTTCCATCGAGTTACCCCATGCTCCACCAGGAGCAAACATAGCGGATATCTCGTTCTTATATACGCCTTCACTGATCTTTTGCAGTTCATGCCATGCTTGACGGTCTATGACCATGTTGACGGCTTTTCTTACTTGCGGGTTGTCAAACGGTGCTCTAGTGGTATTGAAATGTAGGCCTTGACCACCTGTGTACAAGTGCTTGTCTAATGGCTTTTCAGGGAAGTCCCTAATTGCCTGAGCAACTTGTCCAGCCTGTAAGCTACCGCTGCCCTGACCGAGAATATCCAATTGACCTGAAGCCCATGCAGTAAATGCGGTGGAGTTGTCACGGATTACGTGCATATCCATTCCATCTACGAACGGAAGGGCCTCTCTGAAGTATCCATCATGCTTTCGCATTTTGGTTACTATGTCTCGTTGGAGTTCTTCACTATGGAAACCACCGGTTCCCATGTTCAGGAAGTATCCATTCTCTGTTTTGTCTATCTCTTTGCCTGGGTGGTTAGCAACCAGCCATTCCAACCAGTCTTTGTTTACCATGATAATACCAATACTTGCCATCTCTAGCATGAGTGATGGATTTGGTACACCGGTGTGAAGGGTAACTTCAAGGTTGTACCCTTCAGGTCCGTCAACACAGGTATATGTGTTTTCGGAAGGCTTTGGATGGGCTTTTCCTCCGCTTGCACCCATTGCTTTCCATTCTTCGCTGGCAACAAACTCAAGACTTGCTTTGGCATCTTCACAAACGAATTCATCACCTCTGCCAGGCATATCTCCATATCCATGTTTCTCATCGGCAGGGACTGCATCACGGAATTTAACTCCCTGGCGAAGTTTGATGTTGTATGTTAAACCATCCTCTGCTACTGACCAGCTTTCTGCTAGGTCGGCATTTAGAGGGCAGGTGAAACCACACCATGGATCTGGTCTAACTAGATGGTTGTATTGAGGAGTCACATATAGTCCTCTGTACATGCTTCCGTAGAATGGAGTGTTATTTGTTTGGGGCCAGTTGGTTCTCCATTTTACGATTCCACCATACTTAGGCTCACCCCACTCTGCTTCGTATCCGGGGTTCTGCTTTAAGTCTTCTATAGTACCGTATTCAAGGTCAACAACAGGTATTGCTGTTGCTGTGGGTATTGGCGCTGAAGTTGGTGTTGGGGCGCCTGAATCTGCCTTGGCGGCAGGCACTGGTGTTGCTGTTGGGGCTGGCTTTGCGGTCGCTGTCGGAGGAACCGGTGTCGGATCTTCCCCTGCACACGCGATCGCGAAAGTCAGAACCGCTAGCGCTACAAGCGACAAGGTTCCTGTCTTTAGCAATTTCAATCGCATATTACTCCTATCAGTCAGTTTGTGTGTTTATCCAATCTTTGAAATGTAAAGCAATACGAATAAGGTGTCAATACATTTTACGCACAAATTTGATATTGCTTCTATATTTCTTAATGTTTTATTAAGAAGTTATATGAATAACGTTAGTAGTATCGCAATTAATGGATCGTTGCAACTGCTAAGAGTGTCACATATAATCCGATCTAAACAGAGATATATAATATTCGGAATAGGAAAACAAATTGTTTAGATCTATTAATTGTGGAGATGTGCGCATTAGCAATGAAGGAGAGTTAGTTACTCTTTCTGGTTGGGTACATCGTAGACGTGATCATGGAGGTTTGATATTTATTGACATCAGAGATCGTGAAGGATTGGTGCAGGTCGTATTCAACCCGGAGCTTGACAAAGATATACACACCAAAGCTCAGGATCTGCGTAGTGAATGGGTAATATCAGTGGTAGGTAAAGTTACTCAAAGACCCGATGGAACAAAGAATCGTAATATGGATACTGGAGAGATAGAAGTTCTGGCGACAAGGTTAGATATTCTAAACACCTCGAAAACACCTCCCTTTAGCGTAGAGGATGAATCCCAAGAAATCGATGAATATCTTAGGCTAAAGTATCGATACCTGGATATGCGAAGAACTAGGTTGAGAGGCAATTTGCTCCTCAGGCACCAAGTCGTGAAATTCATCAGAGATTTCTTTAGTGACAGAGGTTTCCTGGAAATAGAGACATCTATGCTAACTAAGAGCACTCCTGAAGGAGCTAGAGACTATTTAGTACCGAGCAGATTATATCCGGGTGAATTCTATGCTTTACCACAATCTCCACAACAAATGAAACAACTTCTCATGATGGGTGGCCTAGAAAAATATTTCCAGATCGCTAGATGTTTTAGGGATGAAGATCTTAGGTCAGATCGACAGCCTGAATTTACTCAACTAGACGTTGAAATGAGTTTCGTAGAGGAAGAAGATATTCTTGTAATCACGGAGCAATTATTTTCATCTTTAGTAGAGAGTCTTGTGCCAGACAAAGCAATAGGGAATCCGTTTGTGCGACTGTCGTATAAAGAAGCTATGGATAGATATGGCACAGATAAGCCAGATCTCAGATTTGATATGGAATTGTCAGATATATCAGATATAGTCTCGAATTCTGGATTACAAGTTTTCCAGAAAACAGTTTCTGCTGGTGGTGTAGTAAAAGCAATAGTAGCTCCGGGCTGTGGATCTTATACTAGAAGGCAACTGGATGAATTGATAGCATTTGCGAAAGAACGGGGTGCTGAAGGTTTAATAACTATCTCTTTAGATGGTTCAGACGATCAGAGCTTGGAATCCATGGTGGAAGAGAACGTAAGGTCACCTGTATCTAGGTATATTTCAGTAAAGGAAGTAATAGATATATCGAAACAGCTTAATGCGAAATATGGTGACTTAATTATAATATCCGCCGGACAGTTGAAGTTGGTGAATGTAGTATTGAGCCAATTAAGAAATGAGATGGGTACTAGGTTGGGTATGGCCGACCTTAACAGGTTGGCATTTGCCTTTGTGGTGGATTTCCCCCTATTTGATTGGAACGAAGAACAGGGTAGATGGGATTCGTCGCATCATCCTTTCACTGCTCCCAGAGATGAGGATCTTGAAAAATTGAACAGCTCGCCTGGAGAAGTTACTAGTAAGGCATATGATCTAGTATGTAACGGTGTAGAATTAGCAAGTGGAAGTATTCGTATACACCAACGCGATTTACAGGAAAAGATATTTACATTATTAGGACATGATCCTATTGATATTGATGATAGATTTGGTCATATGCTGGAAGCCTTGGAATATGGGGCCCCTCCTCATGGAGGTATAGCCCCTGGTATAGATAGATTAATGCAAATCCTTACAGATGCAGAATCAATAAGAGATGTCATAGCGTTTCCAAAGACCCAAGGGGGTCAAGATCCACTATTTGGATCGCCTTCCAAGGTAGATTTGCAACAACTCAGAGACTTACACATACGTGTTGTGGATTAGATATTGCAGCCTGGACTAGTTATGCTTGAGCACTATATAGTCCCTGCCAAAGGAATAATTTCACAAGTTTGAGATGTACATGATATAATGCCGGAGTATTTTTAGCCCTGATATAGGAGCCTGTCATTGAAGATTTCCCAAGTTGACGAAAGTCAGAACCAAGCAGTTTTGAATATAGAGGTCGAACCAGAGGAACTGGAAGAGGAATTACAACGCGTATATCGTAGAGTAGTTACTCGTATTAACATACCTGGTTTTAGAAAAGGTAAAGCCTCTAGGGATGTAGTAGAGAGGTTTGTAGGGCGCGATGCGTTGATAGAGGACGCCTTGGAGAATTTAGTGCCTAATATGACTTCTAAAGCTATGCAAGAAAAGGAATTAGATGTAGTCGCGACGCCCAGGGTTCAAGTTACTCAACGTGATCCAGTTGTAATAGAGGCTACCTATGCACTTAGGCCGACAGTTAAATTAGGTGATTACAAAAGCCTTAAACTGGAACAAGAACAGATTGAAGTAACAGATGAACAAGTTGACGATCTAGTTGAGACGGTACGCCAACAAATGGGTACTTGGGAACCTATAGAACGGGCGGTCAGTTTTAATGATATGGTTACTATAGATGTTCAAGGAATCGTTGACGGAGAGGTTAACGTCGACGAGACAGGTATAGATTACGTACTAGTAGCAGAATCTATTAGCCCACTACCTGGTTTCTCCGAGGAAATAGCTGGTTGTAATCCCGGACAAGACAAGAAATTCACTCTCCCATTCCCAGATGATTATCCGGATACAAACATGGTTGGCAAGGAGTGTGAATTCACAGTCTTGATTCAAGAAGCTAAGGAGAGAAAAGTTCCTGCATTAGATGATGATTTTGTGAAAACTATAAATATGGGTGTCGAGACATATGATGAGCTCAGGACTCAATTCCGAGAGGACTTACTTCTTCAGAATCAAAATGCAGCTGATCAACGGTTCGAAGATTTGGTTATAAAAGCAGTCATAGAAGAGGCAGACTTAGAATTACCTGAAATACTTATAGATGAGGAAATACACCACATACTTGGAGAACAGGAAGAGGCTTTGCGTAGGCAGCAACTTAGCATGGATTCCTACTTGAGTACAATAGGGAAAACTCCTGAAGATTTGCACGAAGAGGCGAGGCTGCCAGCTATAGAGAAAATCAAGCGCACCTTGGTACTAAGGCAAATGGCAGAGGATGAAAGCATAGAAGTTACAAACGAGGAAATCGAAACTGAGATAGATACTGTTATGCAATTTCAAGGTGCAATAGCAGGTGACAATTCGTTTGGCCAGTATATTAATTCCGAAGAGGGTAGGCGCTCCGTTCAGAACGTATTGAAGAATAGAAAAACTATCCAGATGTTAGTCGATATAGCTAAGGTTTCATCTGGGAGTTCGGCAAGTAAGCCTGCAAAGAAGGCAACTGCAAAGAAGGCAACTGCAAAGAAGACAACTGCAAAGAAGACAACTGCAAAGAAGACAACAAAAAAATAGATATAGGAGTCGATTATGATGTACAGACCAGAAAATATAATACCTACCGTTGTGGAAACAGGAGCCAGAGGTGAGAGGGCCTTCGATATATACTCTCTACTATTAAGAGAGAGAATTATATTCTTAGGTACTCCAATTCAAGACCAAATATCAAACTTAATAGTAGCCCAATTGTTGTATTTGGAGAGAGAAGATCCTGAGAAGGATATAAGCCTATATATCAATAGTCCTGGTGGAGTCATAAGCGCTGGACTTGCAATATACGATACCATGCAGTTGATCAAACCAGATGTATCTACAATTTGTGTAGGTTTGGCAGCGAGTATGGGGACAGTTTTATTGTGCGCTGGAGCTGCTGGCAAAAGGTACGCCTTACCAAATTCCACGATCCACATGCATCAGGCTATGGGAGGAGCTCAAGGTCAGGCAGCAGATATAGAAATCGCGGCTAGAGAGATTCTGAGAATGCAAGATATGATTAGGAATATAATATCCTCTCACACCGGTCAACCATACGATAAAGTTGCTAGAGATACAGATAGAGATTATTACTTAAACCCTGATCAAGCGTTAGAGTATGGCCTCGTTGATGAAGTTCTCTCAAAACCTGTGGAAGGGCAGGATGCTAACTAAGCTCATCCTGATTCATTGATACAGTATGTCTGATAACTCTGATAACGAGGATAGATTGGTTCCGACTTGCTCATTTTGCGGTACTGACCAGAATCAAGTTAAGCACTTGATAGGTGGTCCGAACCACGTAAGTATATGTGATAGTTGCGTCGCTCTCTGTAATGACGTGATAGATGGAGAAAATGGACAAGAAAAGAAAACCGCCATTTCTCTACAGGAAAGCATTATACCGAGAGAAATGTGGGATAAGTTGGGCGAGTACGTTGTAGGACAAGACCGAGCCAAGAAGGCTCTCAGCGTGGCCGTGTATAATCATTACAAACGACTGATCGTAGATTCAGCATCAGATCATGATATAGAGATTCAGAAGAGTAATGTTCTGCTTGTAGGACCAACCGGTTCAGGTAAAACTGTTTTAGCCCAAACTTTGGCTCGTATATTGAAGGTACCATTCTGCATAGTAGATGCTACA
The DNA here is from genome assembly GCA_002717805.1 of Chloroflexota bacterium. GTDB lineage: Bacteria > Chloroflexota > Dehalococcoidia > Lucifugimonadales > UBA2985 > UBA2985. Next base: position 73,101 of record PBBS01000018.1, read on the forward strand.
TCCCTGACTGAGGCTGGCTATGTAGGAGAAGATGTGGAGAATATTCTGCTACGGCTAATACAGTCAGCAGATTATGATATTGCAAGAGCTGAGCGAGGAATTATATACATAGATGAGATAGATAAGATTGGCAGGAAAAGTGCGAATCCGTCTATTACCAGAGATGTATCTGGCGAGGGTGTTCAGCAAGCCCTTTTGAAATTAATAGAGGGTTGTGTGGCAAACGTACCTCCTCAGGGTGGAAGGAAACATCCACAGCAAGATTTCCTGCAGATCAATACAGAGAATATACTATTTATATGCGGGGGGGCATTCGAGGGTCTAGAAGATATAGTACAGAGGAGATATGACAAAGAGAATATATCTCTTGGTTTTAGCAGTAAGCCTAAATTAAGTGTTAATGATAAGGGAGCTTTGCTAGAGAGTCTAATTCCAGAAGATTTACTTGGGTATGGTTTTATCCCGGAATTTGTAGGTAGGCTGCCTTTGATAGTTAGTCTTGATGCTTTAGATAAAAATGCATTGATAGAGATACTCACAGAACCTAAGAACGCTCTAACTAAGCAATATAAACAACTCTTTAGACTCGATGGGATAGAATTGGAATTTAGTGAAGGAGCCTTAGAGGCTGTCGCTGAAGATGCTATAGCTATGAAAACTGGTGCAAGGGGGTTACGGACCATAATTGAGTCTAGCCTGTTGGATATTATGTTTTCCTGCCCCTCCATACCAGAGGCTACGAAGTGTGTCTTAGATGAGGATAGCGTACGTGGTTCTAAACGACCGGTCTTGTTAAGCGAAAATGGTAGTGAACTACAGTGGCAAGATTTTCTAGATATGCCTGCATAGGAAATATTACTAGATATCTTTAGTATTCATTAGTTTCTCTATTTCCTCATTCATGCATACTGCACCCGTAGCTCCATTACTGTGAACTAAATTATCGTCGGAAATAGTGATTCTGCCGTCTGCTAGAGCCCTAATCGTTTCTAATAGTAGAGGTTTTTCCCTGATCAATCCTTGTTCTCTTATCAAGGAGAATAGTTGTGAATAGTCATATTGTAAGGTTTCAGACTGTGTTGTAGTATCTCTGTTGATCATTTCCCACATGGGCTCGAAATCTTGTCCAACTATTGGAAAAGAGAAATAGGATATCACTGGTCCATGATCTAATTCGTCTGTCACTATGTGTATGTATGCGCCACTCTCTACTGCTTGATTTTCGATTAATTTCCATATTACTTCTTGCCAAGTTCCGGTTGGTCCATATATAGGGGATGGGTGGAGGTTTATTATCCTATAGTGTCTGTTGAATTCTGAGCCTGCTATTAGCATGTATCCAGCCATAACGCATATATCTGGCCTATATTTTTCTAATAATGATATGACTTCTCTATCGAAAGCGAGTCTATGTCTTGAAAACTGGCCTCCTCCATTTCCAACTGTAAATTTCTTGGATGATAGGCTTACCAATGGTATATCGTAGTCTAGAACTTGATTTAGGAATTCGTCACTACCAATTCCCTCACCAAATTCCCGGTTGCAGAACACGAACTCAATTTTGGCATCCAAATGCCCAGTTATTATACATTCCTGTATAATATTCATTAGGCCTAAAGATCCTTTACCACTACCAGTAGAAAACCAACCTAGCCTAAGCATTATTGAGTGCATTTCCTCTCGTAGGTTTATACAGGAATTTCGATAAGGTATATTAGATTCTTCTTAATTTCTTATAATTCCGTGTCAGGGTTGTTAGTACGTGTATTAATGGAGTAGTTTTATTAGTTATATGCTTAGCTTTCGGCAGATTTTTTAAGAAAGCCGATGGGTTGTTATCGAAAGTTGGGATGTCCATATATGTATTGCCTATTTCAAATAAGGTGTGAGAGTCACTTACAGATGCAGTTAATAGGTTGTGTTCTGAAGCGAAGTTCTTAGCAGATATATTGTCTCTATGCAAAGTGTTTCTAGCATTGAATCCTTCTATTATATCTACGTAATTTACTATCTCATTTAGGGCTTCTTTCCGTATTACCAGCCTACGAAAATGGTCGAATGGATGAGGTATAGACACTATACCACCTTGAGATTTTATTATTTTAACAGTTTCGAGTGCCGATAGGCCTTCAGGGACAGTCTCCTGTAGGAACAGCCCAATTATGTCGCCGTCACGACTCTTGACTTCCTCTCCTATTATTACAGGAATCGGAGATATATCTCTTATGGCTATAGCACCATCAATAGTATTATGATCTGTAATAGCTATACACTCCAGGCCTTTCTCCAGGCATTTCATCATGAAATGTTCTATACTTGTGATGGAATCTGGTGAGAAACCAGTGTGCATATGGATGTCAGTCTTCAGGGTTGTCATCTCCGCCTAGCAATCGCATTTGTTCTGCAAAGCTAGTTTGTAGCTGGGTTATTTTCATATCAGTTGCTGATAGCATCTCGTTACATAATTGGGCCAGTTTGATACCATGTTCGAATAGGACAGTGGATTCTTCAAGTGAGAGTCCTCCCTCCTCAAGTTTTCTCACGGTTTGCTCTAGTCGATCAAATGCTTCTTCAAATGATTGGTCATTTTCAGTATTTTTGCTCATACGATTTTAGAAACTCCGTTTAAAGATTGTGTCATGAAGATCGTAATTTCATAGCGTTTTAGCAGAGAAAGAGCCGTCACTTACAGTAATATCTATGGTATCTCCGATATTTACATTGTCAACAGATCTTACAATTTGTGCTTTTGATTGGTTTTCCACTATGGCATAGCCTCTACTTAGGACAGCATTTGGTCGTAGAGATAGCAATATTGATTCCATAGATCTTAACTTTTCAGCCGTTATTAGGGTATATGATTTTAGGCTTGATATATTTCTGGCTAATAATTCGTCTATTTTCTGCTTTCGCATAGAGGTTGTGGGCCTATTAGTCGACAAGGATGATTCCATATTGGTTAGGGCATGCCTATATTGGATGAATTTATTGGAGAATTCAACTGTTAACCTTTGTATAGAGAAGGTTATGTCATCTCTTAAGTCATTGATATCGGGAACTGCTATTTCTGCAGCCGCAGAGGGTGTAGGCGCCCTATAATCTGCTACCATATCTGATATAGTGTAATCTGTCTCATGCCCTATAGCACTTATTATTGGGATAGAACTTGAATGTATTGCCCTAGCCACCATTTCCTCGTTGAAAGGCCATAGTTCTTCTATTGATCCACCGCCTCTGGCTATTATTAACAGATCTACGACAGATTCACTATTGAATGATCTGATTGCCTCAACTATTTCGGGGGCAGCTTTGTCTCCTTGTACAGTTGTTGGAGCTATGCATAATTCAACAATTGGATATCTGCGCCTAATGATGTTCTGTATGTCATGCCATACTGATCCGGATGGCGATGTCACTACACCGATTCTTTTTGGAAACTGAGGTAGGTTTTTCTTGTTGCTCTCTAGGAATAATCCATCTTGCTCCAGAGTTAACTTTAACCGTTCAAATTCTAGATATAGATCTCCGACACCTTCAGGTTGTACCATGTCTACGTACAATTGTACGTCCCCACGAACCTCATATATTGAAATATTTCCATGCAGGGAGACAGCAGATCCATTATGTAGGTGGTCGCTACCGAATGCAGGCCTGAACATAACACAGCGTATCTGGCTGTCCAGATCTTTTAACGTAAAATAGAAGTGACCAGCTCCTGATTTAGTTAGGTTGGAGATCTCTCCCCTTACCCATAAATCACTGACTATTGAATCGGATGCTAGTAGGTTTTTTAGGTACTTGGTTATTTGTGCAACAGAGTATATTGCCACATCTATTAACCTACCCTCTCAAGATATTCCCCTGTCCTCGTATCAACTCTTATAGAATCTCCTGGATTTATAAAGAAAGGTACGTTAACCTTTAAACCAGTCTCCAGGTCGGCTGGCTTAGTGCTTCCTTGAGCTGTATTACCCTTGATTGGTGGTGGTGTATCAGTTACTACTAATTCTACAAATGTTGGTAGCTCTATAGATATAGGGGATCCATTGTATAGGATTAACTCAACTTGGTCCTGTTCCTTTATAAACTGGATGGCGGTTCCAACTTGACTGGCATCCAGGGGGTATTGTTCGAAGTTGGTCAGATCCATGAAGTAGAAGTGATCACTATCGTTGTATATGTATTGGGATTGTCTAGAATCTACTTCTGCAAGCGTTAATCTGTGGTTTCCTGGCATATTACGTTCCATACTTCTGCCAGTTTTAAGATTCCTCAATTTGAGAGTTAGTACAGGAGCCCTTTGTTGCATCCTGTTGTGTTGCCAATCAACTACTTGCCATGGCTCATTATCTAGTTCTATAACAGTTCCCTTTTTAAGATCGCTGTAACTTATGGTCACATTAACCTCCTAGCATATCCTGTTTTGGGGCATTGCTAATCACTCTTGCTTTCCCCTTATCCATTACAACTATATCCTCTATTCTAACCCCACCCCATCCAGAGATATAGATACCAGGTTCTATAGTAAATGGCATGCCTTCCTCTATTACATGAGGGGAGTTAGGGCCCACTCCAGGGTTTTCGTGTACTGCTAATCCGACCCCATGGCCAAGACTATGCCCAAAATTGTCTCCGTAACCTGCTTTTTCTATCACGGACCTAGCCAAAGCATCCACGTCTTGACCGGTCATGCCGTTCTCCACAGTTGCAATAGCTGTGAGCTGTGCCGCCAATACAATGTCATATACTTTTTTGAATGTATCGTCAGGGTCACCAATAAATATTGTACGACTTAGATCGCTGCAATATCCGTTATATAGAGCACCCATGTCTATTATTATTGGCTCACCATTAGATATTGCCTTTTCAGACGGCCTGTGATGAGGCAATGCGGCGTTAGGACCGGATGCTACTATGGTATCGAAGGATATTGCATCACCTCCTAGGGTTCGTACTTCTTTCTCTAAGAGCCATGCTATTTCTTTCTCTGTGATGCCTTCTTTTATTAGGGGCTCTACATTGGCAAAGGCCTGATCAGATATCTCTATGGCTCTGGTTAACAATGCCATTTCATGATCGTCTTTTATAGACCTTAGGTTTTCAACAATATTAGAAGTGGGTGTAAGCTGAATTCTTGCATCCGGCAGAGCTTTATCTAGGGATGTGATCAGTGTTTGATGCTGTGCCACAGTTAAGTTATTACTTTCGAATGCAATATTTTGCAGTTTCTTTGTACCCAATATATCACTGAGCCATGATTGTGGGCCGCCAATTCTGACAATTTCAAATTCTGGAGATTGACGACCTGCCTGTTCTATGTAACGAAAGTCGGTTGCTAATATGGCATCTTCAGCAGATATTACTAGATAGCCTGCAGATCCACTGAACCCGGATAGATATCTTCTGTTTTCAGGGCTCGAGATCAATATGGCATCGACATTTTCTTGCTTGAGCACTTTCCTTAGTCGGTCAATTCTGGATTTCATTATTAGTTCACACTGCCTACAAGATCAACCAAATATTCCAAAGCCAAAATGTATCCATGCCATCCAAGGCCGCCTATCTGTCCATTGCATATTGGAGCTATCACAGACTCATGTCGAAATTCTTCTCTCGCATACCTATTGGATAAATGTATTTCTACTGTTGGTAACTTAGCATCAGCCAGAGCATCTCTGATAGATAATCCGTAGTGCGTTAATGCTCCAGGGTTAATTATTATGCCGCTGCATTCATTAGCATTTTCTTGGATGTAGTCTACTATATGTCCTTCATGGTTGGACTGAAAGAAGATAACGTCTGTAGACGAATCTTTGGCTTTTTCTAATATCTTTGCTTCAATTTGAGCCAGAGTCATCTCGCCATATATCGATTTATCTCTCTTACCCAGCAAGTTTAGATTAGGGCCATTTATTACCATCAATTTCATTTCTATAGTTCCTGAGAGTCAAAAGTTACGAAATACATATTAGCATAAGCGGACTAACAGTGTAAGATCAGATTTAAGTTGAAGCACGCGGGTGTGCTTTCTCGTATATCTTGCGTGACTGGCTAAGGCTAACATGTGTATATATTTGAGTAGTTGTCGGAGAGGAATGACCAAGTAACTCCTGCACGACCCTAAGATCAGCCCCTCCGTCTAATAGATGTGTGGCAAAACTATGCCTCAACATATGCGGATGTACTCTGCTATTGTTCGTCGATAGTCCGTATTTTCTGACCATGGATTGGATACTTCTTTTAGAAAGCTGGTACCCGAATTTATTCAGGAATAAGGCTTTGATCTTCGACACAGATGCTAGCAGTGGTCTAGATTCTTTGAGGTAAACCTCTAAAGCCTGGCGCCCGGGCTCGCCCATTATTACATCTCTTTGTTTGGCTCCCTTGCCTATAACTCTTAACGTTCGATGTTTGTTTTTTAAATCCTCTATTTTTAGCGAACATAGTTCACTAATCCTCAATCCTGTCGCATACAGTAATTCAAGTATGGCTAAATCCCTGTATTGTATGGCGCTATTCAGGTCTGTCGCAGAAGGCTTCCTAATTTTTACTGATTGTAATAATGCGGATACTTCAACTTGATCAAGCGTTCTAGGTAGTTTTCTTTCTGTTTTTGGGATCAGTGTTCGAGATTGCCTACTACCCTTTTTCCATAGAGAATTTGGTGCTATCCTACCTTCCTTTGTAAGGTATCTAAAAAATGAACGTAAAGCCACCATGAGGCGGTTTATACTTGTCCTTTCATGACCAACTTTAGAAGACTTTGTTGTGGGTTTGGTTTTTCTTCCTGACATTAGCCATGACACATATGCCCTTATCACTATACGATTTATTTCGTCTATTGAGTTAATGCTTTCGTTCGAGAGAAACTCTGTGAATGGTTTTAAGTCACTTAAGTAATTGCGTACAGTATGCACTGAGAGGTTTCGTTCTAAAGTGAGATGTACCCGATAATCCGCCAGGTGGTCTTTGATATTCATGTGATTAATACAGCTTTATAGCTATTTTGCAGACTTAGTGGCCTCAGGATCTGGGATAGGTCCGCTGAAATTACATTCTAGACATTTGGCATTGTTCCTACCTGCAGCTACTAGTATAGACTTACAGTCGGGACAGTTACCAGGGAGGGGCTTTTGCCTTGTAGAGAAATCGCAATTGGGATAATTTGAGCAACCGTAGAATACGTTTCGGCGTTTCCCTCCTTGTCGCTGTAATATATCCCCCGAGCATCTAGGGCATTGCGCTCCAGTCTTTATCACAAACGGTTTGCTGTATCTGCACTCAGGGAATGCAGTGCAAGCTATGAATTTGCCATTCCTACCGACCTTTTCTGCAAGGGGACTCTCACATTCAGGGCAAGATTCTCCAGTGGGTCTTTGGACTGTTATTTTGGGCATAGATGATTCTGCTTCTGCAAACATTTCCCTATATGGGTAGTAGAATTCTTTCAGTACTGATATCCATTCTTTCTTTCCATTTGCAATCTCATCTAGATTGGTTTCCATGTGTGCGGTAAATCCAACGTCCATTATGTTTGGGAAATATGGATCTAGTTGGCTGACGATTGCTTCACCCAAAGGCTCGGCTTTATATTTGCCATTTTCTAGAGAACAGTAATTTCTTCCTTCAAGTGTAGACATTATAGATGCATAGGTGCTTGGTCTGCCTATCCCAGATTCCTCCAGTGTTTTAACAAAAGTGGCTTGAGTATATCTTGGGCTAGGTCGGGTAAATTTTTGGTCGTTATTTACCTTAATGAGGTTGAGTTTTTCTCCTTCAGACAAGGAGGGAAGTTTTGTAGTATAGTCACCCGAATCATCTATATCGTCATCATCTGATTCATCATCAAGGTCTAATGAAGAGTCGTCTTCTATGCTTGCGTATAAAGTGGTGTATCCATCAAATTTGAGCTCAGACCCAGAGCAGTTGAAATCATATGACTTCTCGTTATGACTTGTAGAAGATATTGTGATCGTAGTTACTTCATACTCGGCGTCTGCCATTCTACTGGCAAGAGCTCTTTTCCATATCAGTGTATAAAGAGACATCTGTTCTGATGAAAGGTAGGCTCTTAGCTGATCTGGGCTTCTCAGAATGGAAGTTGGTCTTATGGCTTCATGTGCTTCTTGAGCCGCCACAGCTACCTTCCTTCGTCGACTTCTGGTTCCTGAGCCAATGTATTGCGCCCCATAAGTGTCTTCTATAAATTTGGTTATCTCTCCTACAGCGATAGATGACATATTGGTAGAATCAGTTCTCATATATGTTATGAGACCTGTTTCCCCCTCTGAACCTATAGAAAGACCTTCATACAGTTGTTGAGCAACCCTCATAGTTCTAGCCACTTGGAATCTTAGGGACCTAGAGGATTCTTGTTGTAGAGTACTAGTAGTGAATGGTGCAGGTGGTCTGGATTTAGACTGCCTAGTCGCAATCTTACTTACAGCGAATTGACTAGAGGATAGAATACTTTCTATTTGCATTGCCTCTTCATTACTATATCTCTTGGAACCTGCTATCTTTGCTGAGAACGATTGATTATTACTGACTTGATCTTGAGTAAGATCTATGGATATATTCCAATACTCTTTAGGAATAAAGCTAGCTATTTCCTGCTCTCGTTCGACTATTAATTTCAGCGCTACAGACTGTACTCTTCCTGCAGACAGACCTAATCTGAAACCGCTGGTGAATTTTTTCCACAATAATGGACTAAGTTCATACCCGACTACTCGATCTAGAACTCGCCTAGCCTGTTGTGCATTAACTAATTCCATATTAAGGTTAGTGGGTTCCTTGAAGGCTTGCTTAACCCCATCTTCAGTTATTTCATGAAAGATTACTCTTTTTGCTTCAGTAGATGTAGCGATAGCTTCTAATATGTGCCATGAAATAGCCTCACCTTCTCTGTCTGGGTCCGTAGCGAGATATACTGTATTAGCATTCTTGGCGAGCTTTTTAAGCGTCTGGATTATGGTTTTCTTTCCAGGCATTACCTCATATTCTGGTTTGAAATCATTTTCTATATCTACTGACATTTTTTTGGATGGTAGGTCGCGGACATGACCCACAGAGGCCACTACTTCGTATTCGTCACCTAGGTACCTACTTATCGTACGCGCTTTTGCAGGTGACTCAACTATAACTAAGTTCTTACTCATATCTAATACAATCTCTAGAATGATTTTCGTTCGGGCACAAGGATAAACGATGAATCTCGTTTCGTCTAGTGTTATATTTTCTTTGGGGTGATCTTTTGCCCAGACTATTGATTAAACCTAGCCAGTATCACTTTTCTTCGGAAGTTGAATACTCGCAGAAGTGTCTTTCTTATGAATAATCTATGTACTATCCTGCCTATTATGCCTAATGGGACTCTATATATAACGCGGTCTTTAATTACTATATTGCCGTCTTTCTTGTCTTCAAGTATATGTTCATGCCACCAGAGGCTATATGGACCTTTTTCTTGAAGATCAACAAATAGCCTTTTGGGTTTCCATACAACTATTCTAGTTATCCAGTTGAGACCGATAAACCATAATCCAATACGATAGGTGATTTTAGATCCTGTATCTATCTCATCAGGTATTTCGAGTATCCGGAAGTCCATCCATGATGGTGTTAGTAATCCAAGGTTCAATGCAGATGAAAAGAATGAGAATATTGTGTCAGAATCTCCCTTTAGCGATATATCAGAAGTTAATTCATATACCCCATTTTCATTCACTTTATATTCGGCCATGAATTCGTCTGTTTCTGATGGGTTTTGGCGGTATTTGGTTATGTTTGCATATTTATATGACATCTCTTCGTATAGTGATTCCGATATGTTTCTGTATATGAATGCAAACCCCAGATCTTCGAGTTTCTTTGGTAATGTGTACTGACTTTGGAGCAATGTTGCTGATGCTTCACCTAAGATTAATCTCAGTAATATCTTAGGTATTGGTAGAAGGAATTTAGCATTCGTTAATTTATTCATAGCAATGCCGAATTCTTTTGATGATACTGGGTTAGGGCTACTGCAGTTGATTGGCCCTGAGACTTGGTCATTATCTATACAGAAATTAATTACTTTTACCATGTCAGTTATGTGTATCCATGATATATACGGATTACTCGATATGTAGGTTCCTACACCATACTCGAATGATTGAGCCATAGCCTGTAGGAATCCACCCTCTCGACCGATAATGATGCCGATTCTGAGTAGACATACTCTAGTACTATTTTGGGATACTCCGAGAGCAGCATTTTCCCATTGTTCGCACAGGTTAGCTAAATACCCATCACCCACTGGGTAATTTTCTGTCAATTTGTCTGTATGATTACTGCCATAGTAACCGATTGCACTTGCAGATATGAAAAGGCTTGGAGGAGACTTAGATTGATTTATCGAATTTACCAATCGCTCTGTCATGGTCACCCGACTATCCCAGAGTCTTTGCTTAATGCGATTGGTCCACCTGAGTCTTGCTATGGGCTCACCTGATAGGTTTATTACTACGTCTGCATTGTCTATCTCGACATCTAGTTCTTCATTTGTAATGTCTACTGGTATTGTGCGTATACCTTGTCCCAACAGGTTTCTAGCCCTTTGTTCACTTCTAACAAATGCTGTGATGGAATGACCCTGACCGTATAGAGATGCTACAGTTTGCCTGCCTAGGAATCCCGTAGCACCGGTAATAAATATATTCATCGCATACTGCCTTTAATTTTCATGATCCTTGATAGAACAAGCGAAATCAGTAAACTATTGGGCTCACATCGATTTCGCAATCAAGTAGAAGCTGTGCTTAGCTTCTGTGATCATTTCGAAGCATCCATCCCCGTAGGGCCCTAGTCAACGGTCTTTTGTGTTGCACCAGTAATTATGACACAGGTCAAAATCATTTGCTGTTGCGTGCCTTAAGCTCTTCGAGTTCTGCTGTACGCCAGATATAGTATCTTACTAGCCTACTTATTGCCCTTGATGCCCTTCCCATAGACGGGAATATTGCAAAACCTTGTTCTATGCACTTATGCCTGAGTTCTAAGTTTACTTCGTATTGTTCTCTAGACTCAGGGATGCTTTCAGATAAAACAAGAGCTACAGGTTTTCCAAGATTCTGAGATATGCCGATGGTATGTTCAAGTATCCTGCTAGCACGTTGTTGTCTGGCGGGATCGTGCCCACCCCATGGACCTCCAGCGGACACAGTGTTGATTACCACGTCATATTTGGGACTTTTAGCGATAAATTCTATAACCTCATGTGGTTTTAAGTTACTTCCACCCATTATGGAACTATCCACAGGGTTTGTAACCCAGGGACCGAAGAAAGGATCTTGTTCAGTAAGCTCATTTCTTATGTCATCCGGTATTGGTTGTAATGCAAGTCCTTCTTCTTCACATTCATCCGCTGATGTGACACTCTTTCCCCCTGCGCCTCCACCAACTAGTACTCTGTTGCCAGTGGCCTTGGACATCCGGGAGAATGCTACCAACATATCGAGGAGTTCATCCATGCTGTAGGTATTTATAGCACCAGTTTGTCTGCACATTGCCTCCCAGACCTCTCTGGCTCCAGCTAAGGAAGCAGTGTGCGATGAAACCATACTAGTTCCTGCATCAGTCCTACCACCTTTTAGTAGGCAAACTGGTTTCTTTGCAGATGCGTATCTTAATGCCTTTGCAAATCTAGCTCCATCTCTTACGCCTTCAATATACGCTCCGATAACTTCAGTCTCTGGGTCATCCGCAAGATATTCAATGAAATCTGCTTCATTTAGGTCTAGAGCGTTACCATAACTTATTACTTTAGTGAATCTAAGGCCTCTAATAGCGCCTTCAGAGACTATATCTCCTCCGTTGCTTCCACTCTGGGATATGACCCCTATGTTTCCTACTTCCCTAGGAAATCCCTTGCCCCAGCTTATGCCCAGCCTAGGATTGTATAAACCCATGCAGTTCGGCCCTATTATCCTTATTCCGCCTTTTGCCGCCATATCAAGCATGTCTTGTTCTAATTTCGTCTCTTTTTCATAGCCTGTTTCGCTAAAGCGAGCTGTGAATAAGTGAAGGGTTTTGACATTCTTGCTTATACAGGCATCCACTAAGTCTAGTACATCCCTGTTTGGTATTGCTGAGATCACATAATCGACATCTTCAGGCAAGTCTCTTATGGATTGAAATGTAGGTACCCCTAAGATCTCTGGTGCCCTAATATTGATTGGATACACCTTTCCAGGAAATTCATCTAGCAGATTCTTGAAGTAGGTGTGTCCCGTTTTGTCTGGGGATTCTGATGCACCAGCAACTGCTACCGATTTCGGATTGAATATATAGTCAAGTTCAAATCCCATTCTTCCCCCCCAATATGTCCATTATGGAAACTAATTTTCTCCCAATACTACTCTGGCATCCACGGCGACGATTCCGTTGGGATAGCAGAACACCGGATTTAGGTCAAGTTCTTTTATTTCTTTATGGTTCTCGAGAAAATTGGAGAGGTTTAATATAGCCTCTTCAATTTTTCCTAGATCGGATGCTGGAGCTCCTCTGTAGCCTTCTAGTATAGGGAAGCTTTTTATTTCACGGACTATTGAATGAGCATCTCTAGGCGTAAGTGGCACTAACTTTATTGCTACGTCCTTTAGAACCTCGACTAGCACCCCACCCATTCCAAACATAACTACATGGCCAAACTGGGGATCTGTAGAAGCCCCTATGATTACTTCTGTGCCGGGGTCTGCCATTTTTTGAACGGAAATGCCGTGTATTGATGCAGATGGCATTGCATTCTCAATGGAAGACATAATTGAGTCATAGGCCTCTCCTACTGAAGAGGTATCGGCTATACCTATTTTTACTCCACCCATATCGCTTTTATGAATAACTTCCGGGGATATTATTTTTAGCACCACTGGGAATCCAATAGATTCAGCTATGTTGATCGCTTCTTCTTTGGATGTAGCCAGTTTAGTTTCTACAACAGGTATGCCGGCCTCTTCCAGAAGTTCTTTAGATTCAACTTCAGTTAAAAGTAGTCTGCCCTCTGATCTAGCCTTGGATATTAAATCGGCTGATGCCATACGTCACCTCCATCAAACAACTAATCGAGGTTATCAAGTTGTAGGTTTGCTGTCAACATTTTTGTTGCGAAATAGTGTAGATATCTAATTCTATGTTAGTAACATATTGGCAATCCTGATAATTAGGAGACTGTATACTGATATAGCGATTTCGATTAATAATTGATATATTCCATATCCATTACAAATCAAATAGTTTCTCTGTTAACAGGTATAGGCAAGATTAAATGCAGATAACAAGGGTCGAAGATATATCAATAGCTTGGTTGAACCAAATTGCATACTACATTAAACCGGAGTATGTGGATGCAGTTAGTTCATTCCAGGTTGAGAATGTGGGCATTGATATGGGTTTTGTAAACCAATTAGTGCGAGTTCTTATCGAATATGAATCAGGTATAGAAAAAGGCCCTAAATCAGTTATAGTAAAATGCCCACCTTTAGACTTGGATCTGAAACGTGTTTCTAATAGATTGAATAATCTTCAGCGAGAAATCAGAATCTATCAAGGGTTTGATTTACCTGATGGAATCACGATACCAAGGCTATATTACAGTTCAATTGAGGAATCATATGGAAATGGAGTCTTGGTAATCGAAGATATAGATTATGCTATCCAGGGAGATAGTGTCGTTGGTTGTTCTTATCAAGAGGCAGTTCTTGCCATAAAAGAGATAGCTAAATTTCATGCACACTACTGGATACGTTCAAATCGAGAAAGTTTCAATTCGATTCCACATAAGAGTGATGAAATATTTGCATACCAGGAATTGTTCAGGGACGCTTGGGAGTCTTTAGTGCAAAAAGCTGGTATTCACATGCCTCTTTATTTGCTTGGACTCGGAGATAAACTGGCAGGCAATATCAATAAAATAAAGACAATCCTATCTGGTGACCCAATAACATTGATTCATGGAGATTATAGGCTGGATAATTGTTTCTTTGTATATGAACACGGCCTACAGCCAGATGGACTGAAGGTTATTGACTGGGAATATTGTGTTAAGGGTAGAGGCGTATATGACGTAGCTGCATTTATTAGTGAGGCATTCAGACCAAATGATAGAAGAGACCTAGAGTGGAAACTTCTGGCAATATACTATTCCACTCTTAAACATAATGGTGTGACTGATTACAGTTTTGATCAATGCTTTGAAGACTACAGAATTTCAATGCTTGAGATCCTTATCTTTTGGGTTATATCTGGAGGGTTTTGTGATTATAGTGGGACTAGAGCAACAGAGTATTTAAGTAACTCTCTAGACAGATTCAGTCAGGCGGTTATCGATTTGCGATGCGAGGAATTCTTGACTTAGGGCGGAGGACGGTTACGGGGGTTTGGGATTCTAGTTTTCGAGTGAAGGGAAAGTTAGATTAAGCGTCTCAGCACCGAATGTACGTCCATTATAAATTGATGTTTCTTCAGCCTGAGCATTTCCTATATGGAAAGTTACATTTTTCAGATCTAATGCCCAGTCATTAGGAGCCACTGTGATAGATCTGTATTCGCCTTGATACGTTTTAACAGAACGTGACTCGTACCATTCAACCTTTGCATATACCTCAACACCATCTGCTATTGGTATGCCATCTATAGTAATTGTACCGCTGTAGTTGGTAAACATTGGGGGCATTTCACCAGGCCTCACTGGGAGTGGTGTAGGTGTAGCAGGTGGAGCTGGCGTTGGCGTTGGTGGTATAGGCGTATTAGTAGGTGTCGGTGTGGATGTTGGTAGGGGTATAGGGGTAAATGTAGGGTAAGGAGTGTAGGTTGGGTATGGAGTGCTCGTAGGAATTGGGGTAGGCGTAGCCGTTGGAATAGGTATAGGCGTGTATGTTGGATATGGGGTATACGTAGGGTACGCGGTAGGTTCTGGTTCCTCTGTTCCGCATGCCACTACTACCAATGTGAGAATTACTAGTGTTGCTAGGACGTATCCTGTAGTTTTACCTAATCTATTCATCATCGCTCCATATGAATCGGCTACAAAATATCACTATATCCACAGTTTAGCAAGCTATATATATCCATATAGCATTCAAATAGTGATATTTTTAGAGATACATCAATATAGGGCGATAGTAATGAAGAAGTATAGATCCAGTAGGAAGTCCGTGAGGTTACCTTGGTTTACTATAATAATCTTGGTTTTAGTAGGAGTTATTGTCGTAATAGCTAGAACCCTAGGATAGATTATTTCGGGATGTATTCAATTTTGCAAAAATATATCAGTTCCGTTAGAATATGTCAGTCCTGCATACCTAGATATAACCGTACCTCAGGTATGTAGTAGTCACTTAAGGCCCGGTGGTGTAGTCTGGTTTAACACGCCGCCCTGTCACGGCGGAGATCGTGGGTTCAAATCCCATCCGGGTCGCCATACAAAGACGACAATTCTTTCACATTATGGCAATAGGGTTAACTGGAGAACCTGTACCAAATTTTATCCTTAGCGGGCATAGTGTGAATAAGAATTCCCAGCGATTTAGCCTATGGCATGCCTGAGATAATTCCTCTAGGTTGCAGTTGTCAATTAACCACAATCCCATATAAGGCAAGGCTATCTGGTGTATTGGCAATCGTATCTTGGGGTAACCACTAGGGTATGAATCACTTACGGTATCGCCACCCAGAGCAGCTATATTCTTGGTTCTTATCCATGGTATACATGCAGCTTGTAGGCCGGGATATCCATCTTCCGGCGACCTGGGCCCTTCTTCAGTTCGCCTCTTATAATGACCGGTCCTTATGAGTAATATGTCGCCTTGTTGCAGTTCTATATTTTGTTCATGTGCAATCTTGTCTAATTCCTCTGGTAGTATATATTCTCCAGGTTTCATCCAATCGACTCCGCGGCTTCGAGCTACGTCTAGTAGAACACCTCTTCCTATGACACCATTCTTCAGCACCTCTATTGATTCTTTTGTAGCACCCTCTCTGGTCGTTACCATACTAGCAGGTCGGTTATTGTACATTTTGCCATTCCAAAACATATGTGAGAGAGAATCTATGTGAGTTATCCAATGTCCGTGAAAAGCCATACCTATGAAGTCTCCACTGCTTTGCTGATGCACGAATTCATTGGTATCTGTATCCATAGACGATTCGCCAGATCCTGTCATGTAATGTAATACTGGGGCTACCACATCTGGCGCCCTCTCCGTCGTGATCGTCCTTGCACAGGATACAGATATCCCCTCTTTAACTAGGGAAGTAGCGTACTTGATTTGGTCCGGTCCGATGTTGTTCATAGTTCCTAATTCATCGTCTGTACCCCATCTTCCCCAATTGCTTATGGTAGGTATATATCCCAGTACATCGTCTTCAGTTGGTATATTTCCAGTAGACATTTTTCTTACTCCTATTTAATGGATTAGTTTACTATGATGAGGTTACGACAGCTTGCCTAAGCTCTATGAATACACCCTTAGAACTCATAGGGTGTACCCACACACTCGGAGTATCTGCTGATGGTTCTTCAGTCTCGCCTATGCCAGTTATTCTGCCTCCTGATAAACGCACTTGTTTGACTGTTTCTCTAAGGTTTTCTACCTCTAGGCTAATCATGTAGACGCCTTCTCCACGTGTTTCTATGAAGCGGGAGACAGCGGAGTTTTCATTGATAGGCTCCAATAATTCTAAGAATCCCGTTCCGTTTGCACCAAGGCGAGAAGCCAAGAATCCAAATTCAGTAGATTTTTCTGGTTGTTCCATTACTTCTAGCCCAAGCATCTTCGTGTAAAGATCCGTTGCTTCATTTAGGTTTTTTACCGCTATCGAGAAGTAGCTGAATTCTGTATTCAATATCCCCCCCTATACTATATATTAACTGAAATGCTCTTATAACCTTTATACAGGTAGATAAGAATATTGCCAAGCATATTCTTATATTTAATGTGGGGTCAATGATTATATTGTAAAGTAGTTGGGCAGTATCTTAGTACAAGTTTCGTTTTAATATGTTATGCTGAAAGATACATAATCCTTTCGCGATCGGAGGGCATATTATGAGTCAAGACGGATTCTCCCAACCCCTATCTGGCATCCGTGTAATAGATCTTACACAAGGAATACCTGGTTCTTATTGTACTAAGGTTCTTGCCGATTTTGGGGCAGATGTCATTAAAGTAGAGAAACCAGGAGTAGGTGACTACACTCGCCGTATGGGTCCATTTCCGAACGACATAAATGATCAGGAGAAGAGTGGTCTATTTTTATACCTTAATACTAACAAGCGGAGCATCACTTTAGATTTGAAAAATCCATCAGATATTGAGGTTGTGAAAGATTTAGTAGCATCTGCTGACGTCTTTGTGGAGAATTTCAAACCTGGGGTTATAGATAAACTAGGTTTAGGTTACGACATATTAAAGCGTATAAATTCTGGATTAATCATGACGTCAATATCCAACTTTGGCCAAACTGGGCCATATAAGGATTATGTTGCATCTGAGTTGGTGCTATATGCGATGGGAGGTAGGATGGGCGCGTCCGGCTTGCCAGACAGATATCCTGTAAAGCTTGGTGGTAATCATGTTCAGTATCAGGCTGGTAATAACGCTGCTATGGCCACAATATTTGCTTGGTATGGCAGAGAGTACAACGGTTTAGGCGGACAGCAAGTTGATGTCTCTATACTTGAAACACAATTAGCATCTATAAATGGGCGACTTACAAGCCTGTTAGGGTATCAATACAATGGAGAGAGAGGCAGAAGATTAGGGCCGGCTAGGATAGGATATCCCAATGGCCATTTCCCGTGCATAGATGGGACTATATCTGTGTCTGGTGCTGGTCAGAGATTCCCATTAACGGCTGCCGCTTTAGGCATGCCAGAGTTAGTTGAAGATCCAAGATATGGTATAACAACGGGCACTCAGGATATGGATTATAAAGATGAATTTATGGAAACCATATGGTTGCCTTGGCTGGCAGAGAGAACGAAACATGAGGCAGTAAAGGAATGCCAAGAGCATGGCTTGTTGATATCTGCTAACAGCAGGATTGACGAGGTGATGGATGACAATCCTCAGTTGGATGCGAGGGGTTATTTTTCCAGTATAGAGCACCCAGTGGCAGGTAATCTTCGTTATCCTGGATCTCAGATATACAACGATAGTGGTTGGTGGCAATTAAATAGACCTGCTCCAACCTTGGGGCAACATAATGAAGAGATACTTGCTGAGATTGGCACGATTACTAGATCTAATGAATCAACCGATAAAGTTGGATCTACCAAACGGCCATTGGAGGGTATCAGGGTTATAGACATGGCAGTTATATTTGCAGGGCCTTACGGTACCATGTTCCTTGGTGACATGGGAGCAGAGATTATACGAATTGAAACCTTGAATGGCCTTCCGGCCACTAGCCGGGGTCAATTTGCAAGACCAAGTAAAGAATCACAGATGAAAGCCGCTACGTCTCCATATCCAGATAGAGACCCAGGTCCTAGACCATGGAACAGAGCATCTAATTTCAACGCTCATGCAAGAAATAAACATGGTATTACGATGGATATGAATAAGGACGAAGCTCGGTCGGCGTTTAGGAAGCTTGTAGAGGTTAGTGACATATTTATAGAAAATAATGCCACAGGCTCCATGAAGCGGTTAGGTATATCGTATGATGTTATCAGTCAGTGGAATCCCAGGTTGATAATGATATCGGCGACGGGATTTGGCCAAACAGGACCATGGAATTACTATAGGGGGATTGGCACTCAGTTCGAAGCATCTGTAGGTCATGCTACGGTCACAGGTTACCCAGATATGGGTACTGATGGTGCTCCTGGATCTGTTGCTGCTGACGCCGCATGCGGCGTAACGATAGGTTTGGTTGCTACTATGGCCCTTCATCAGAGAGAAAAAACAGGCAAAGGTGTTTATATAGATATATCTCTTGGAGAGAACTTCTTGCCTCAGTTGGGTGAGTTGTATATGGATTATTCTATTAATGGCAGGGTTGCAGGACCTATAGGGAACCGTGATCATTTGGGCAATCTGGTTCAGGGAGTATACCAATGCGCAGGTGATGACGAGTGGATAGCCATATCTATTGCCAATATTGATGAGTGGAATACTCTTACCAATATTATGAAAATCGATAATAAGTTTGGTAGCATGCAGGATTTGATGGCCAATCACGATACGGTGGATACTCTTATCTCCGAATGGACCTCGAGTCAGGATCCAGTCAAGCTATTTCATGAGTTGCAGTCCAAAGGCATTATGGCAGGACACATAATGCATGAAGAGCATGTTTTTAGTGATCCACAGATCAAGGAACGTGACTTTTTTGTTCAAATAACACATCCAGAGGCTGGCACACATTTATATCCTAGTACTACATATAAAATGAGCAAGGTTGCATTCGAAGTACGAAAACCTCCGATGAGGTTAGGCGAGGATAATGATTATGTTTACCGTGAAATAATTAAGCTCACTGAGGACGAATACCAATACCTAAAAGATCAGGGTCATATTGGCATGGATTACGCAGCTCATGTTAGGTAGCGATATCTTGACCAGATTAACGTCCTGACCTATTATGTGTTCTCCGGGGTGTGGCGCAGGGGGAGCGCGCCTGTTTTGGGAACAGGAGGTCGAAGGTTCAAATCCTTTCACCCCGACCATTTTCTAGGCACAAAGAGAGACCTTTCACTAAGTTGAGAGGTCTCTTTTTTATCTAGGACACTAATATGGACACTAATAGGTGGTTGGTTGGGCTAACTATTGGGTTAACTAAGTGATACCGACTTCCCTTCTGTCGGGGTATATCTATAGTACTAAGGTATGCGAAAAATTATCGCTTTGGGTCAGGAAATAAGTAGTCTCGTCTGCTATCGCACTATGTCAAACTTTTCTATAGCAGGGTCGCCAGCATAAGGACATTTAAGTTCCCACATTAGGAAATTAATGTAGTACCAGAGACCTTCATCCACCTCTATTCTTTCTTTAGTCAACAGGGAAATACCTCCTTTAGGCCATTGTATTTCACGTTTAGATCGAACATCATCAAATGCCCCAAACGCACTCGCACCTGCCGCATCTCTCGTCATCTCTAGGTTGTCGCAATCTTTGTTAGCTACCCATTCATCAATTCTAGATTCTAGGCCTTGTTGCCGAGGACTGCCCTTATCCCAGTCGACTAACTCATCCAGTCTACGAGTCTCCCTTTCACAAGCAGTGGAGGCTAATAGTAATAACAAGAATATTCCAATGACAAAGTAAGATTTCCTCATAGCACTTACCGTTGCCTACGTTGCATTGCCAGACCGTAGATAAGGTGGAATCTGGAATCTCTAAGTATGCTTAGTAGTTTATTTTTCATCCTCAGGCTCGTGATTTACAACTTCGTTGTACGTCCCGCAGGTTTTACACTTTATCCCTGCTCTTCTATCTTTTTACTTTATTCCACACTATTCTAGCAGACCCTATAACTCCGATTATAACGGAAGACCATGCTACAATTTGAATAGTTAGTATGTCTTCTCCAAATCCATGTCTAGAGAGGTCAGCCACAAGTCCACCAAACAAAATCAAAGGTATTGGGAAATAGTCTTTTAATATCGTCATATAATATCTTCCTCCTTTATTATTTGTATGTCTATCCCTTTATCTGCTAACAATTCCGACTATCAACGCTACCACTTGAAAGGCTCCCCATATCAAAAAAGTGGGAATAAGAATTTCCTTCCAAGTACGTTTCTTCTTAATCGTTTTCATTATTTGGTTAGTCTTCTATAATATTTTCTGGGTCAAAACCTTGGGGATCTGGGTAGATGCAATCGCGATCTGACTCGTCTGGGTGATACCCTAAAAGGCCAGCCGCCTTTTGGAAAAGTTCCCTTTTCTTGTCTAGGTCCGATTGCGGCGGGGCCAAATCCGTTTTCCCTTTTGACCTTACCCACTCCACTATGGCTTTCAACTCTGGGTCATCTGGGTTCAAACCTAAATGACCTGCAGCGTTCTGGAACAATGCCCGCTTTTTCTCTTGGCTGTCAGAGTCTGCCGCATCGGCTTTCTTTGAAGACTTCTTTTTAGGATTAGCCATTACTTTAATCTCCGCATTTGGTTACCTAATAATACCATGTTAGCCAGAACCTACTATTTTCATGCCTCGCCTTCGGCTAACGACTTTGACTTCCCTTCCAAGGACGTATATCTATAGTACTAAGGTATTTAGAAAATATCGCTTGGGGTCAGGAAATATAAATATATGGTAAAGTAAATCTATTAACTAAAATTAAAAAATGTCAAAAACAAATTCAAATACTGAATATTATATTCATCCTGAGGGATGGAAATTT
>PBBS01000019.1 GCA_002717805.1 Chloroflexota bacterium
TGTATCAGTACGTAACATGTTGTTAATCTGAAAGGACGTGCAAATGGACGTGCAGAAATTTACCTCGTATCTTTACTAAGTAAAGTTTCGTCTCGTTTACATTCTGGTCTGCACTGTGTCGATCAACTGCTCAAGTGTAAGGGCCGGACGTTTCCGATGGATCATTCTATGACAATTCGCACACAGCACCGTCACGTCGGTAATAGCGTTTAGTATAGTTTGGTTCCATTCGCTTTCTGGACGTTCAGAGAGGGGAGTTAAATGATGACATTCAGCATATCCTTCACCCAGGTTGCCATATCCATCCCTGAAATTAAATCCGCAGCCTTGACATGTATACCCATAATGGGCTTTGGCTCTTTTAGCTAGCTGTGGGTTTCTGGAAAAAAAATGAACCTCGCGCTGGATTCTAACTCCCTCGGCATACTCTTGATGCAAATCATCCGCTCCTTGAGTAACCGTACTTGCGGTCTCGCTGATTCCTAGGGCCCGTCTAAATACAGAGTAAAGATGAGCAGTACATTTGGTCAGATAGCCTCCTTGGACGGTTCTCAATGTCGATCCATAGGTGTTAAAGGGGTAACGACGGGGACGAAACTCATCTATCTCCTGCAATATCTCCGTGCCGTAAATTTCCACCAATGTATGAAATGATACAGGGAATGGGAAAGCTGTATACGAAACGAGGTTGATGCGATAGTAGCTCGGAAAGTCTGCCCATGGGCCTGGAGTAGGTGGTTCGTTGGTGATTTCCTGATACTGCGTAGCAACAGTCGATGTCCCCGCAAGTCGAGTTTCGGTTGATCCCTCCCACACGTCATTATAAAAGTGCAGCACTAGGTCACCAATGTGAGGCTCCCTCATAACTGCATATCGATCTCGACCTGACCGGTCGGCAGTTGGGCTCCAAAGACAGGTTCCGAATTCCCACCCAACTCCTCCATGTCCATGATCTGCCTTTGTTATCTCGATCCAGACGGCATTGTAGAGATTGAATGAATTCATCAAACTAAACCTTCCGCTAGGGGCTTATTTTGTGCCTAAAATAATGGTGGGCGATTGAGGACTCGAACCTCAGACCCCTTGTGTGTAAAACAAGTGCTCTAACCAACTGAGCTAATCGCCCGAAACTATGGCATAATGGCGCGCTTGGCGGGACTTGAACCCACGGCCTCAGCCTTCGCAGGGCTGCGCTCTATCCAACTGAGCTACAAGCGCAATTTTATCTGAGATTTATATTATTGCAAGCCCAAGAAAGTGAAAAACAGGAACATGCGCGTAAAAGATATATAAATCAACTTCTAAAATGTAAGTGTCATTCTACCTCTTGCAGTAGGTGGTAGCAAGGCTGATCACAAGGCATATTCCTTGCATATAAAGCAAATCTAGCATTAAAATCGGACTACATTTGCAAGGCATTAGGTTCTATACAGGGATTATATGCGTTTTACCGTATACAAAGGTACAGAGAAGGGTCCTTATAGAGAAAAGAATGAGGACTCCATTGGTGTTACACAGAAACCAGACACTATAGATGGCATAGATGGGATATTCGCTGTAGCGGACGGACTTGGGGGACAGGAAAGAGGGGAGGTGGCAAGCAATATGGCTATATCAATGCTCTTAGAAAGCTTAAGTATACAGCAACAAAATAAAACCAATATACTAAAAGACATTCCCAAATATCTATCTTTAAAGATATCTGAAATAAGCCAATCAATATGCGATGTGGGCTTTACCGGAGAATCTATGCACCGAGACCCCTTTACAGCGGGCATGGCCACAACCCTGACAGCTGCGGTTTTATGTAATGAAAATATATACATTGGACATGCTGGAGACAGTAGAGCGTATTTGATAAGAGATGAAAACATCTCACAGATAACCGAAGATCACACTCTGGTAGAAGAACAAATAAAACAGGGGCTCATATCCAGAGACCAGAGAAAATCATTAGATAGAAATATCATAACCCAGGCATTAGGGTTAGACAAACCAATAACACCGTATACAAAACTATGCGAGATATCCGAAGGAGACTATATATTGATTTGCTCAGACGGGCTTCATGGATTCTTGGACGACAGAACCATAGCGAATATTATAATAAATCCAAATCACAATGACATTGCCAGATCATTGATCGAAGCTGCTCTAGAATCAGGAAGTAATGATAATATATCGGTAGTCTTAGTCTCATTTTAATCGGCGATTAAAAGAATAATATGGTAGATCATCAATTCCAATACACAAAACAAGATGACCTTCCTATACCCAAAAGAATAGGGGAATACAGGGTCATCGAATTCGTATCTAGATATACAGAAGCTCAAGGTTCTGTATATAAAGCTCTAGGCCCAGATGATACTGTTGTAGCCATTAAAGTTATAGGTAATTCTTTTCAATCTTATAGTCATTCTCTAATAGCGGCCCTAATTGGAGAAGACGACTTAGAAGCCTTGAAAAGAGAGGCGGAAATCCTAAGTAAACTAGACCATGCGAATATCGTGAAATTCTTGCATACCGGCGAAGATGCCGAGTATGGAACTTATCTCGTAATGGAATGGATTACTGGTGGGAACCTTAGAACAATGTTATTGCAATATCCAGAAAGGAAAGTACCAACCACAGTTTCATCTCATATTATAGCCCAGATACTAAGCGCCATCGAAGCATCACACAATGCAGGTATTATTCATCTGGATATAAAACCTGAAAATATACTCCTTACCGAAGATGGCTCAGTGAAGTTGTCAGACTTTGGTGTTGCCGGCACTAGTAATGACGAGTTCATGGCTGGCAGAGGAACTGAAGGTTATATGGCGCCTGAACAAATAGATTTATCCAAGATAAATCTGATCGGACCTAGGACAGATATATATTCCGTGGGGATATTACTCATGGAAATGCTAACAGGTTGTTTGCCGCAAAGAGAAAATATTGAAGGAAATATCTTGCAAGAAGTCCCTGCTAGTCTAAGGGAATTCATCCGTTGTGCTACAGAGGAGAGTCCAGATTCAAGATTCACTTCTGCAGAGGAAGCCCTAAGACATATTATTAATATAAAATAACCTCAAGGGATACTAACTATTTTATGAACACTGAAACCATATCTGAAGACAAATTCATAAATTTGAACGGACTGAGTTTCCATTATATAGAGTCCGTTGGAAACGGTCGCCCAATAATATTACTGCACGGGCTTGCATCTAATGCCCATTTTTGGGATCTGGCCTCCCCATATATGAAGGACATCTTCCATACAATAGCGTTAGATCAGAGGGGCCACGGAGCCAGTGCAAAAACCGAAGATGGATATGACTTCCCAAATGTTTCAAGAGACGTTGCGTCTTTCATAAATCGTTTAGAAATAGATAAACCAATCCTAGTTGGTCATTCATGGGGTGGTAACGTTGCCGTTCAAGTAGCAGCAGATAATCCCAATTTACTATCAGGTTTAGTATGTATTGATGGCGGTCTTATAGAACCATCATCAAGACCTGGGGCTAATTGGAAGGATACAGAAAAAGCACTAGCCCCGCCTGACTTTGCAGCACTCAATCTCACATGGGATCAATTCATAAATAGAATGAGGGCCTCCCAGATGGGTAATCTATGGGGATCCCATTTGGAAGTATTTGCCAAGGCAAACTTTGAAATTCAACCAGATGGTACTGTTTTGCCCTATCTTAGAAGACACAGACATATGAAAATAGTCAGGGCTCTTTGGGACCAGAAGGTATCTGAGCTTTTTCCAAGTATATCCTGCCCAGTTCTACTAATGCCAGCTAGGAAATTAGAAGATGCTAATGTTGACAAACGAGTAGATGCAAAAGATAAAGCGATAGAAAACGCAATTAAATTAATGCCAAGGACAAAAGTCGTTTGGATGGAAGATTCCGTCCACGACGTTCCGGTACAGAGACCCAAATTAGTAGCAGAAGTAATCGCGAATTGCGCAATAGATGGGTTTTTCTAAGAAATCTTAGTCCAAGACTTTTCTTCGCTGGCTTTTTCCAAAAAACCTAGGGTATGCTGTCTCTTAGCAGCTTCCTCAAAGTCTGGGCCAGCAAATCCACCACCTCTTACTGATTCTGCAAACCGCCGAAACATCTGGGCCATATTGATTGGGATACCTTGTGGTACTTCCTCTGGAACCCAGAGGAATTCTGGCGGAGGGTTTATTATCGAAAGCATTTCTTCATCCCTCCTGCCTCCTCTCAAAACAGGATCAACCATCTCAACCATCTGATCAGAAGTTGCTACTAATGTTCCTTCAGTTCCGTAAACCTCCATCCGAAAAGCAGTCCCGTGCCAAGGAACACTAGAAATATGTGCTGAAACTAGCCCACCTTCTGAGAGTTTCCCTAGTATAGCCACAGTATCAGGTGAGGTAACCTCTAACTTTTCACCTGTCTCAGCCACTTCCCATTCTTTCACCTGGGTTGCAACTACACCTGCCACTTCGGTTAGTTCCCCGAGAGACCATAGGAACACATCTAAAGCATGGCCAGTTGCAATATTCAAAGCGTGAGCTCCGGCCTCTTTCTTAGAATTCCATGTAGCCCTCTGTGGTCTTGGGCGCGTAATACCTGGAAGGAACATACTCATGTTCGCAGATAGAATATCACCCACATATCCTTGCCTAACTAGATTACGTAGGTTTTGAAAACTAGGAGCATATCTGGATTGGAGAGCAACCATCGTTTTAACACCTTTCTGTTTAGCAAGGAGAGCCATCTGGTCAGCTTGTTCAGCATTAGAACCTAGGGGCCATTCACAAAAAACATGCTTACCTGCATCTAGAGCAGCCATAGCGACCTCAAAATGTGAAGGCGCTTTCACACAAACATCCACCACCTCTACATCTGGATCAGATATCAAGTTGTTGTAGTCCCAATAATATTTCTTCGATCCATACTTCTCAGCAGAAGCTTTGGCCGTTTCTTTACTTGTCGTGCAAACAGCAGTCAAATTGTACTCAGGCAATGCCAATATTGCTGGCATGTGAGCCCGCATACCCCAGCCATATTTGGCACTCGCACCAACAACGCCTAATCCTATTCTATTATCTGCACTCATAAATTAGATGCCTCCGATCTAAAGAAATATTAATAAACAACAAATCACGGTATTAATAGGAGTTTGCCTGTAGTAAGCCTTCCCTCTAAATGCTCATGCGCAATCTTAGCATCCTCAAGTTTATATCTATCGTGAATGTGTAAATTCAATGCACCAGTGTTTAACCAATGCAACACTTCACCTGCGCGATAATCTATTTCTTCCTTTGTGGCAGAATAGGATGCCAATGTAGGTCTGGTCAGAAATAAAGATCTACCAGCTAGAACAGTTGGCGGAACAGGTGGCACAGGTCCGCTCGATTGGCCATATAAAATCATATAGCCTCGCGCCTTAAGACATGCGATACTCTTATCAAAAGTAGTGACTCCCACAGCATCATAAACAACATCCACCCCAGATCCTCCTGTGATCTGCTTAACTTCAGATTCAAAGTCTTGTTCAACGTAGTTTATTATGTGATCAACACCCGCCTCTTTAGCCAACATAGCCTTTTCTTCGGTAGAAACTGTTCCTATCACAGTAGCGCCAATATTCTTAGCCATCTGGGTTAGTAAAAGTCCAACTCCACCAGCCGCAGCATGAACCAAACATACATCACCCGCCCCAAGGGAATAGGTGTCTCTGGAAAGATAGTGTGCTGTCATACCTTGCAGCATTACTGCTGCGGCTATGCCCAGATCTAACCCATCTGGTACTTTCACTAGTGTCCATACAGGAACCACTATCCTTTCGGCATATGATCCTAATGTACTTGCAAAAGCAACGGAGTCTCCTTTTGACACCTCTGATACGCCTTCACCAACTTCTAAAACTACCCCTGCAGCCTCCATGCCTGGCACCATCGGCAACCTACCAGGATACAAACCAGTACGCATATACACATCTATAAAGTTTACGCCTATCGCCTTGATTTCTACTAACGCCTGCCCAGCAGACGGTCTGGGGTCCTGAACATCAACATAATTGAGAACATCTGGGCCCCCAGTTTCGGTAATTTGAATAGCCTTCATGTAGATTACTCCCCTCTAAAACTAAAGCGTATTACGAAAATCTTCTATATCTTTTTCATGCTCCCAATAATGTTGTCGAATCATTGTTTCTATCAAATCTCCAGTGTAGCTATCTTCCTGAAAGTCTTTCTCCTGAAGCGTATTCAAATAGGAGATAAGAGACGTGTGTGCTTCATCCAAATGCCGCCATATCATTGGCAAATCCATGTTCTCCTTCTCTCGTATATGACGATCGTTGATATCATGATCTAAATCGAAATCATGTTTCTCACCAGTATTCATATAAGTTCGCATAATCTCTATTAATTCTTCGTCCCAGCTTGCTATATGGACCAGAGACTGAGACACAGTCCACCATCCAATTGACCCGTATTCATGATACTTTCCCTCTGGAACGCCCTTCGCGATCGCTAGGAATCTAGACCACCCTTCTTCTAAGGAACTCATCACCTCTGCCTTAGTCATAATCCTCCTATTCAAATACCCCTACAATTTCGAATTGCACATTTGTGTCGGGTGTCGCAACTGCGACACTACCATACAATGGTCAACGACGTTTCCAAGTAGCAACCATCATATCCGCTTGGACATCGTCTAACCCCCACATTCGAATGTTAACATTTATCCTATCGAATATGGCTAAATCACCCTCGGCCTTTTCACCATCCCTGTATGCATCCACATCAGCCTCGATCCATTCCAACGGAAAGCCCTCAGATGCCGCATTTCTCCCAATCATATTGACGGCACAGGCACCTATGGCACCCAGAAACAATTCCCCAGCCCCCAATTCTTCTCCACCGGAGTCATCGATTACAATATGATGATTTCTAGCGCTGGATATTGATCTGCCTCTTATACCAGTACTGGAGGTATTTGTTGAGTACGTAAGATTCAAATTCGACATTAGACCACCTCAATATGTAGAAATATATAGACCGATATTATACTCCGTGCAAAATGCATATGTTAATATTGATACTCCATATCGAATATCAAAATAAAATACAGGAAATAACCTTGCTTTACTGCCCCAAATGTCTTTACGAATACTCTGCGAATGTATTTATATGTGTTAGATGTGGTTCAGAATTGATCGAAGATGGACAAAGCCCATTCAAATCCAGCTTATTCAAGGTGTTGGCAATATCGGCATCAGGTTTCCTCGGCCTTGTTATTGGTGGTACATTCAGCGACTTAATTGGACAACATATTATCGGTTACACTGGTTTAGCGGCTGGGATAATAATAGGAACTCGTATCCTATCCAAAGATAAATGGTATCTAGGAGTAATTTCCTTAGTTGTCCTATTGGGATCTATAACTATAATAGGATTACTTGCATTGATTATGAGTAGTCTAAGTGAATTTTAAAAATCGACCCTCTATCTATACACAAAATGGAACCACATATCCGGTTAGTGCTATTTTGTGCTCCTATATACTTATAATTGCTTGCATTTGCTTGTAGGGAGAATTTCATGATAAAACTTAATAGCAGAAAAGCCTTATATCTGTGGGGTATATTGTCATGGGCTCACGTAGCTTTCTACAGCATAGTATGGATGATACTGCTGTACAATGGCATAGAGATAATAAGTAAAACTATTACTTACTTAGCAGGAGCATTAATTATAACACCTGGTATTATCGTGGCACTAATATGCAGCATAAGACTTAGCAATAGTTCAGAAGATTGATTGATAGTACATTATCTTCGTATATTAGATATCAAAGAGTATGCAACCATCACGAACCCCAGCGCTATGCCAGACAAAGATAAACTATTTAATAATCTATGCCGTTCCAGCAATTTGGATCCAGGTTCATATTCATTACCAGTAATGATACTTAAAATCTTATATACTGGCTCTTCCACGGACCCAATCTGATATGTTATTCCAAATACAAAAAGAGACGCACATAGCAAAAACGTGCCCAAGTAAATTGGATTTCTCCTATTGGAGGAGTTAGGCGTAAGTGACAAAAGTACGGCAATAGATAAACCTAAGTTTCTGTCCGCCTGATTACTCTTCATGCCGTTTTCAGCGGGATTAATCAGTGGATTATTAAGAGATCTCAACTCATCCTGATCTATTGGTTCCTCGAGGTCTGTATTGCCAACTTGCAGTTCTCCACACACCTGGCACTCGCCGGTCAGTTCAAGTGTTTCAGGATCATTACGTTGCCCACACCACACACATTGCATGTAAAAATACCTCTGACTATATAGGACTACCTAGCATATTAGCAGAAATATAGATACCTATCTGCGTTTTGTAATAATTCATCCAAGTAAGCCTAACAAAATCACCCCGATAACGGTCAAGAATATTCCCACGCTCTGTAAGGCTGAAGTTCTTTCACCATCAAAAAATCTAGCACAAGCCATCGTCGCCAATGGATGAGCTGCCATTATAGGAGTCACAAGGGTTATTGGAGAAATCAATAATGCCATGAAGAATAGTAATATCCCGGCTGCATCGAAAAATGCAGCCCCGACTACATATTGCAAATTATCTTTTATCTGAAACTGTAATGATATACCTTGCCATCTAATAACTATCAAGAGAAATACAGAACTTAAAATATGAGTATAGGCAGATCCCAAAAATGGACCTCCAGCCTCAATCATTGGCTTAGCCAATACAGTAACGACCCCCAAGGTAAACATAACGAAAACTGCATGACTAAAACCAGAAGCTTGGCTACTATTTAAAATTTGAGCGAAACTTATAGATCTAAAATCGGATAGAGTTCCTATACCAACCACTATTATTGAAATAAGAACAACTTGCAGCACTGTCGGTGTTTCTCCTAAGAAAATAACCGCTAATATGACTGATACTGCGAACCATGCACTCGCTACCGTCGAGACAATTGATACGGAACCAATTTCTAATCCTCTGTAATATGCCAAATAAACAGAGGCTATCAGAATCCCTATTGTCGTTCCAAATTTAAGAAAGGAGCCTAAGTCGATATCTGTATAATCTAAACTTTTGAATATAATCTGGAAGATAATAATCAACACAGGCGGAATCAAACCGAGAAACCTTACGTAGAAACTGGTCTTGATACTGCCAATTCGTACTGAAGCCAACTTAGCAAGGTAATCTCCTATACCACTTGTTAACATCGCAGCAAAACTCAGGATCGCACCCATATAAATTTCCATTAAATATATCGCCTTAAATATCCGATGCTCGGCATATAGTTTAGATTATGGCGAAGGACGCGAGTCATTCTAGTTCCACTTGAATTAATTCAATAGCTGGTGCCGAGGAGGAGATTTGAACTCCTACGCCCGTAAGGACACTGCGCCCTGAACGCAGCGCGTCTGCCGTTCCGCCACCTCGGCACGTTAAACGAAAAGATAGCCTTTGTACTATAATAAGGTTCGCGACTTTGCTCAGTCATTCTACACGTGAAGTCGATACAATGCCAATAAGACTGAGCATGAGCTATTATACTAATATGATAGAACGCCCTTATATCAATAAATAATTAGACAATCCGAGGTGATTCGTGAACCAAGAATCCAATATATCAGAAGTAATAAAGAGTAGATGGAGTCCACGGGCTTTCGATGACACTAGGCCTGTAGAAGCAGAGAAATTGATAGCAATATTAGAAGCAGCGAGATGGGCCCCATCTTCAAGCAATCTTCAGCCCTGGCACTTTATTGTTGGCTATAACTTCGACTCATGCCATAAAGATATTCTATCGATTCTAAATGAAGGTAATCAGATCTGGGCACAAAACGCACCAGTACTAGTAATAACTGTAGCAAAAATGACTCGCGGAGATAGGCAGAACAGGTTTGCATTCCATGATGTGGGATTGGCTACTGAAAATCTGTTCCTCCAAGCCTACGATATTGGGTTATCGTGTCATTTTATGGGGGGATTCTCTCAAGAAAAGGCAAAGGAAATCTTTTCAATACCTGAAGATTATGAGCCAGTTGCTGCAGGAGCTATTGGATACATGGGGAAGATAGATTCTTTACCAGAAGATCTGGCAGAAAGAGAACAGGCAACAAGGCAAAGAAGAACCTTAGATGAATTTGTTTTCACAACCAAATGGAATAATCCATTAGGCATCGAATAATCTTGGTGAAAAATTATTTATGAACCTGAAGAAGCGTTTAATAATCGGCTGGGTTATCTCTGATACCATACTTAAGACAGCTATAGCAATCTACCTGATCAAGCGAATCAAGAAATAAAACTTCATGCCTTAAGGCGATATTTGCATTAATTCGATTCTTACATTATCAGGCGCCTCAATAAAAGCAACCTTACGACCATTCCCTATATCTAGTGGTCCATCGAGTGTGAGAGCTCCCAAATTATCTAGTCTTATTAATTCACTTGCCAAATCCTCCACAATAAGACCAAAATGTTCCAGCCCATAATGTATACCCGAATTGCCCGAATCCATATCATCTCCGGGCCTTGGGCCAGATATGCGAATTAAAACCCCATCTACAGTCTTACACTCTATAGATCTAGCTCCAGCACCTGTTATCCTATCTGAAAATATCTCGAAACGAAACGCCTTAACATACCAATTAGCAGTGGCTTCTGCGTCTACCGCTTTTAGATGTATATGTTCTAGTGAATACTGCATTTTGCACCTCTACCATGAGGGTTGATCAAGATCTACCCATACCACATATTATATTGAATTCCTCTTTTGTGACAGGTTGTACCGATAATCGCATGCCTCTCTTCAACAAAAGCATGCCCTCAAGCAAAGGATTATTCCTGATTTCCTGTAGACTCACATGGTTAGAGAATTTTTCCAAAGGTTTGATGTCAACCATATACCAAATAGGGTTGTCAGCAGTGCTTTTGGGATCAGGATGATCAGAATGTTCCTGCCATGCTGTATAGTCTGGATAACCTTCCCTGACCACCAAAGCGGTGCCAATAACAGCGGTAGGTTTAGCGTTAGAATGATAGAAAAGCACATGATCTCCATGCTTTATACTATCCCTTAAGAAATTTCTAGCTTGAAAATTTCTAACTCCATCCCATTCAGCAACCTCGTCTTTAACTAAATCATCATATGAATATGAACCAGGCTCAGATTTAAATAACCAGTAATTACCTTCCATTGTGCCTCCCAAGAATATGGTACCTGTATCATGTAATTAATGTACTATGTCCATTATATGTGAATTACTCAGATAAGCACTATCAAAACGAAATCAAGAAGGGAAATCAATGCATATAGGAGCCTGTACTTTAACCCTGAATATACACTCCAGTAGGTCTTTGAAGGATAAGCGTCAGATACTAAGATCCATAACAGATCGCCTTAAACATAGATTCAATGTGTCTGTTTCAGAGGTAGACAACAATAATAGTTGGACAACCGCAACACTGGGTATAGTCTGTGTAAGCAATGATAAACAATTCACAAATGAGTTGATCTCCAGAGCCATAAACTTTGTCAACTCTGACAGATTGCCTATCGAGATATTAGATACCTCTACGGACATTATTAGCGGATCTAATTAGTATAAATTTAGGCCTTCAGGTATATTGTTTACATGCTGTCCGATTGTGTAAAATTGGTAGAGTAATTGCACATGCATCCATAACTTACTAGATTAGTCTGACATTTATAGCAAATAGCGCCCTAAGTTGACTAATAATTCTTCTTTAGACAAGTGCATTTCTCAAAGCAGGAAAATTTATAATATGAAAACAAGATCTATATTATTTGTACTTGGCATTGTCGGAGCTGCTGCTGGAGCTGCTCTGCTTACCAATGCAATAAGAACTGAGGAAAACTTGGCAAGGATGTCCAAAGAACATCAAGATCTTTTTAATGGGCTCAAGGCTGAAGACATACAGATATTCAAAAGTGCGTAGGTATATAAAACAATATGAATGAGAAAATAACAGTTTATGGTACAACCTGGTGCTCTGATTGCAGAAGAGCAAAACAATTAATGGATTCCTACAACATAGAATACGATTGGACCGATATAGACGAGGAACCCGAATTTCAGAACCTCGTAAAGGAAATCAACGACGGTAAAAGTATAGTCCCAACAATAATCTTCCCAGATGGTTCTGTATTAGTAGAGCCTAGCAACTCAGAACTAATTAAGAAGCTAAACTTATAGTCATTTAGTGTATCTTGAAATTGGTAAGTGGCAACGATAGGATTCGAACCTATGACCTAGGCCTTATGAAGACCCCGCTCTGCCGCTGAGCTACGTTGCCATGTGGTGTAATAGATCTAGCCTATCTAGGCAATGATATATTTTGTAACTTTGCTGTGTCAATTTAAAATTAATATCTACCCACGTAAATATCCACCCAATTCCTCTGATAAATCGCTAAGTATTTCAGCTCTAACGGAATTAACCTCATCACCTGTTAAGGTTCTATCAGGCAATTGAAATAAAACCCTATATGTTAGAGACTTCTTGCCATCTGGCACACCTTCACCTTGGTATACATCAAATAGTTTTGATGACACTACGATATCGCGTCTCTCTATAACAGATTGAACCGTACTTGCGCTTATACTTGAGTCTAAAACTACAGATAGATCCTGATAGGCGCCAGGATAGCGAGACAAGGGAGTATATTTCATACCTCTCTCAGAAACAACTTCTAATAAGACGTCCAAATCTAACTCAAAGAGGGTTACTGGTGATAATCCTATTTCAAACCCATCCAGAATCTTACTATCAACTTCCCCTATAATGCCCACAGATTTACCATTGGCGAGCATTTGTGCAGATCTTCCAGAGACGAAGATATCTTCGTTTATAGATTCGAAATCAACTTGAACATTGATCAGATCCAAGAAAGTTTCGAGTATGCCCTTAGCATCAAAAAAATCGAATGTTTCTGCGGAAGAGAGCCAATCGCCAGAAACCCTCAAGCCAGAGACCAATCCTACAGCCATTTCCTTTTCTATTGGAAGGTCAGATTCTCTGGGGATGTATACTCTACCCACCTCAAATATCCTAAAACCGAACTCGTCGTGCCTTTGATTTGCAGCTAAAGTAGATATTAAACTGCCGCGTAGACTCGTCCTCAAATATTCCAGTTCATTGCTCATGGGATGAACTACCTTGAGAGGCTCAGCGTGGCCCTCCATATTTGAGGTCATTTCTAGCGACGACAAAGTTGTAAGCGGGTATGAAATCGTCTCTTGCATCCCGCACTTAACCAAAGCATCTCTCACTTCTTCTCGTAATTCCCTCGCCGGTTGCGACCTATAAGAAGGAATCGCAGTAGACAGATTTGTTGTTGGTATCTCGTCATATCCAATAATTCTGGCAATCTCCTCTATTAAATCGTCTTGTTGAGAAATGTCACTTCTCCAATACGGTATAGTAACTGTAGTCTCAATATCATCTATCCAATTCAACTCAAACCCCAACCCTGACAGTATGCCGTCTGCCTGATTCTTCGATACATCCATACCTAGGACTTTATGTAATCGATCCATAGAAAACACTAAACTAGGTCTGTCTTGAGGTTCGGGATATATATCTAGAATACCGCCTTTGAGCTTTCCACCTGCACATTGAATTATCAAATCGATCGCCCGTCTAAGCGCAATGGGAGCCAACTCAGGCTGAAGACCTTTTTCAAACCTTAGTGAAGCTTCGGTTCTTATGCGAAGAGCCTGAGAAGTTTTTCTAGTGTTTATAGGGTCAAAATTCGCAGATTCTATTAAGATATTGGTAGTAGACTCCTGCATTTCAGTATTCATACCTCCCATGACACCTGCCAGCGCTATGGCCCTCTCAGCGTCTGCAATAACCAACATGGGAGACTTTAAACTATGATTGGTGCCATCTAGAGTTTCAAATTGCTCACCATCCTCTGCGGGGCGAACTATGACTTTTCCACCTCTGAGGTTACTCAGATCAAATGCATGAAGTGGTTGACCGTACTCTAACATTACATAATTTGTCACATCTACAACATTGTTAATTGGTCTTTGTCCTGCCTTGATAAGACGATCCTGCAGCCAATGAGGAGATGGAGCTACTCTAACTCCTTCTATAACACTAGCCGTATATCTAGAACAAAGACTACTGTTAGTTACTTCTACACTAATGCTTACTTGGTTAGTCTCTTCACGACTATGGATTATAGGTTCGTTGACTTCAACTTTGGTCAATGCTGCTACTTCCCTAGCTATCCCTAATACTGAAAAACAATCTGGTCTATTAGGAGTGAGTTCCAAGTCAAAAATAACATCACCCAACATCTCAGCTAATGGCAACCCGGTTGGCGAATCCTCTGGTAATACTAATATTCCACTGTGGTCATCTCCTAAACCTAATTCCAACGCAGAGCAAACCATTCCTTCAGAATCGATCCCTCTTATACGCGCAGATTTTAGTACCTGTTGTGTACCATCCCTGGCATCAAATAAACTGGCCCCTACTTTCGCAAAAGCAATTTTTTGACCCTCTTGTATATTAGGAGCTCCGCATACGACTGTAATTTTCTCATTTGATAAATCCACAGTTGCGAGTCTTAATCTATCAGCATTAGGATGAGGTTGGATGCTATCTACATAACCTACATAGACATGGTCCCAAAATTCTCCAACAACATCTATGCTACCGACTTCGTTACCCGCCATAGTTAATCTATGCGCCAAATCCGTGTGGTGCATACTAAATGTTACGTATTCTTTAAGCCATGTTAGAGGAACCTTCATCCTATTTGAACCCTCGCTCTTTATACTAAATAATCGAATCTATTATGTTATCTCGAGTCAAATCGTGATTTTACTTGGTAAAAGTCAAAACTGACGCAAGAACCTCATATCATTACTATAAAATAACCTGATATCGTCTATGCCATATTTCAACATTGCTATCCGCTCAGGACCCATGCCAAATGCGAAACCAGTATACTTTGATGAATCGTAACCTACGCCCTCGAGAACCTTTGGATTCACCATTCCTGCTCCCATAATCTCAATCCATCCAGAATTCTTACAAACCCTACAACCGCTTCCTTTACAGACAAAACAATCTATTGCCATTTCGGCGCCAGGCTCCACAAATGGGAAATAATCCACACGGAAGCGAACTTTTCTATCTGATCCGAACATAATACGAGCAAACTCAAAAAGTGTGCCTTTCATATCAGCAAAAGTTATACCCTCTCCTACTGCAAGCCCTTCCACTTGGTAAAAATGCCATTCGTGTGTTGCATCAGTAGCCTCGTATCTATAGCATTTCCCTGGTACAATCACTCTGATGGGTGGTTCGGAATCTTCCATTATACGAATTTGCATCGGGGAAGTGTGGGTCCTCAACAACATAGGAGTATCTCCATTATTGTCTTTATAGTCCACCCATAAAGTGTCCCACATATCTCTAGCCGGATGATCTTTAGGAATATTCAACATCTCAAAGTTATATCTATCCCACTCTACTTCTGGACCTTCTGCTATTTGAAATCCCATGGAAACAAATGCATCACATATTTCACGAACTATTTGTGTGGTTGGATGTAAACGGCCCATATCAATAGATCTACCAGGAAGGGTAACATCAAATTGTGTTCTACCAGCTAATTCACGATCCTTCAAGCTCTGTTGATGGTCGGATAAACTCTGCTCAAGCTCTGATTTTATATTATTAGCAAGAGAACCGACATGACGCCTATCGTCGTTATCGAGATCTGATAGCCCTCTAAGTATTTGGGTCAATTCACCTCGCCTGCCAAGATAGTCTACACGCCATGAATCAAGCGCTTCAGTATCATCTATGCCGTTAAGACTTTGAAGAGCTCTTACCTTCAATTCACTCAATCTATTTAGAATATTGTCTACGCTCACTGAGATATCTCCGGATTTTTTAGAATCACATTATAGGTATCATATTTGCAGAGGGTCAAGGAAGCCCTACTGGATTTGGACCAATGATGGTTCATAAAACAGCCGAAACCCCTTGCAAATCTCTATTATTCTGTGTTAAGAATATCACAGATAGATTAGCGTGCCTTTTAAGCACGCAGGTTACTTAACAACTGAATAGATCCAGATTAAGGTGCCCAATGGGGCTTAATTGAAGGAATCCGACGCCAAACCGGAGCTGTCCCGCAACTGTATGTCGCATAAACTCAATGCGATGAGCCAGGTCTACTGCCTTAATATGTGTCCACTGGCCTTCGCGGAAGGGTGCTGGCATAATAAATATTATATGCAACCCTGTCCAACTAGGACGGGGTTTTTTTTGTCCGAATATACAACATTAGGATTCCAAGGTGTGATTAATTTAATGAATATCAAGATACAAACGAAAAAAATATTGGTTGCCTACATGTGCGTAATACTAATGATATTTAGTGTAATAGCCTGTGACCAAGAAAAATCAAATTTACCTTCAGAAAGCCCCAATAATGCATATGAAGCGATTACTGTAATCGACAGTAGGGGTCGAGAAATAATTTTTGAAGCTCCTCCGAAAAGAATAATATCCTTGTCCCCCGCACATACCGAAATACTATATAAATTAGAGCTAGAGGCCGATTTAGTTGGGACTGACACATTCTCTGATTTCCCTTCTGAGGCACAAAGCAAACCCAAGGTAGGTGATGCATTCAATATAAACCTAGAAGCCATAGCAGAGCTTGAACCAGATCTAGTCTATACAACTTTCGATACGCCTGTAGCAGCGTTGGAGGATATGGGAATCAAAGTATTATACCTATTCGCAGCCAAGGACATTCAGGGAGTGATTGAAAATATCGCTCTAATGGGATCCATAACTAATAGACAAAATGAAGCTAAGAACATAACCACATCAATGGAGAAGAGAATAGAGAGTATAAGGTCTAGTCTTGCCGATAAAGATGTACGAGAAAGGATCTATTACGAACTTGATCCTGGCTTATACACCGCAGGACCAGAATCTTTCATAGGAGATATACTTGACCTACTAAAGACACACAACATATCTGAGGGTACTAGTAACCCTTACCCGCAATTAAGTCAAGAAATAATAATAGAATCTGATCCAACTATCATAATACTTGGAGATTCCGCCAAATACCTCACGGGTGGTATTACTGTGGCAGAAGTCAAAGATAGGCCTTCTTGGCATAATATTTCCGCAATCAAGAGTGGCCGAATATACCCGTTTAATGACAGCCTAATCAGTAGACCCGGCCCAAGAATAATAGATGGTATTGATCAACTCGCATTACTAATTTACCCAGAAATATTTCAGGATATAACAAGGTAAGAACAGAATTATGCAATCCTACAGACCCATATGGAAACAGATATCCATCGGGATATCGCTGCTACTGATTGCAATTTGCGTATCTGCGACCCAGGGTTCTGTAGAAATACCACTAACCACTACCACTAGAATATCCTTAAACCACCTACCTTTTGTAGATATTAATAAAGATTGGCCGAATTCTTGGGAAACAATAATATGGGAGGTCAGACTACCAAGGGTAATAGCGGCTGGACTAGTTGGAGCCTCTCTAGCATTGGCCGGAGGAGCTTATCAAGGTATCTTTCGAAATCCACTAGCTGATCCTTATCTAATAGGAGTAGCTTCTGGTGCAGGCCTGGCGGCTACCATAGTAATAATATCACCTATACCAACAAGCCTAGCCGGGATAAATTTGTTGCCTCCTATAGCATTTATGGGCGCTATATGTGCGGTATCTATATCCTACGGTTTATCAAGAATTGGTGGAGAAATATCCGTCACTACATTGATATTATCAGGAGTCGCTATAACATTCCTAGCCTCAGCAACAACGACATTCCTGATGCTTCAGTCATCTCCAGATGTTAGGCCGGTACTAAGTTGGTTATTGGGAGGTATATCTTCTGCTGGCTGGCAAAAAGGTTTATGGCTAATGCCGTACGTTCTGCCATGCTCAATAATAATCATTGCTTACGCTAAAAAACTCAATGTCCTAATGCTAGACGATAACCAAGCATTGCAACTCGGCATAGACGTAAAAAGAGTACGCCTAACATTAATAATTACAGCCTCACTTATTACAGCCGCGGCTGTCTCAGTAAGTGGAATGATTGGATTCGTAGGTCTTATGGCGCCTCATGCTGCGAGGCTAATATGGGGTGCTGATAACAGATCACTCCTCCCAATGTCATTCCTAATAGGTGGATTTCTACTAATTATTGCAGATATGTTTGCCAGAACTATACTAAGTCCTCAAGAAATACCAGTGGGAGTTGTTACTGCTTTCCTAGGGGCTCCTTTCTTCCTATACGTACTAATGAATAACAGGATGTCCAAAACACACTACTAAAACTCAATAATAATCAAATAGAGAGGGTAAATCTTAAAGGAATACCAATGGAGAAATCATTTCTGAACATAAACAATATTAGTTTCTCATATGGAAATATCCAGATATTGAGAAATATAACTATATCTGTAAAACCCGGAGAAATACTAGGCATAATAGGAGCTAACGGATCTGGAAAATCTACTCTCATCAATGTAATAAGTGGTGTATTAAAACCAACTGCAGGAACTATTGAATATCTAGATGACAACATATTGAGTTGGCCCCCTCAATATAGAGCTCGCCTTATGTCCGTAGTTCCTCAATCACGTCATATCCCATCTTATCTAACTGTATATGAAGCGGTCTCTATGGGAAGAACTCCATATATGGGGTTCTTCAAAAACAATGACAATGATTTCTCTGAAATGGTTGAAATGGCTATGGAATACACCAGGACCAGCGATATTTCTCAGAAAAGGCTGAGTCAATTATCAGAAGGTCAAATCCAAAAGGTTCTAATAGCCAGAAGCTTAGCTCAAAATTGCCCGATCACTTTGCTGGATGAACCAACTTCTAGTCTAGATGTATCTCACCAAATAGACATCTTGGATACAATTAAAAGAATCCAAGAAAAAAACAAAGGCATAACATTATTATCTATACATGACTTAACCCTAGCAGCACAATACTGTGATCGAATAGGGCTACTGCAAGATGGATCAATGAAGCCCCCAGGGGGACCAAGAGAAATCCTCACGAATGAGAACATCCTGTCAGGATATGGAGCAAACGTACACATCATCGAGCATCCTAGCTCCGGCCTACCGGTAGTTATACCTATATCTGGTAAATAGAATTAGCTTACTTTCCACTACAAACTCGCCATCAAACTCATTGAAAACACATAGATATTATTAAAATTGGTTAGCAAATCCCCTGTTAAGGCTTGCAAGTTTGGTGAATCCTCTTATATAATTCGCGTATTCTGCTACAGCTATGGGTATAATACCTAAAGCTACAGCACGAAAGTATGGGAATTTAGGGGGAGATTTATGGATTTTGCATATCATTACTCAAATGAGCAAGAGACTTTTCGGAAAGAGGTCCGAGCCTGGTTAGCAGAAAATGTTGACCCGAAAATGAAGACCTCCCCGAGAGAAGAGATAGAAGGGGAAGTTTGGGACTGGGGATACGAATTTGCTAAGAAATTGGGAGCTAAAGGATGGCTACATCCAACCTATCCTAAAGAATATGGTGGTGGTGGTCTCACACCTGAGCTTTCAGCAATAATACATGAGGAATTAGATCTGGCCCAGGTGCCAGTAATCACTGGTAACACCCTAGACCTACCTGCGCTATCAGTTTGGGCAAC
Source organism: Chloroflexota bacterium (assembly GCA_002717805.1). Lineage (GTDB taxonomy): Bacteria > Chloroflexota > Dehalococcoidia > Lucifugimonadales > UBA2985 > UBA2985. Next base: position 19,752 of record PBBS01000019.1, read on the forward strand.
AGAAGAGCAGAAGCAGGAATTCCTTAAGGGAAGACTGACAGGAGAGCTTATCGCCTACCAGAACTTCACAGAGCCCGGTCATGGATCAGACCTCGCATCGCTAGAAACTAAAGCCGTGAGGGATGGAGATGACTGGCTAATAACTGGAAATAAGGTCTATGTAAGCGGATCACACGGAAAAGGTCGACCTAGAACACCAGATTATCTGTTCACAGTTGCTGTGACAGATCCAGATGCCCCAAGACATAGAAACCTAGGATACTTCCTGGTACCTACCAACGTAGAGGGAGTATCTCTAACGCCTATGAACCTGGTAACCGGAAATGGTCAAAACCACGTAGTAATGGACAACGTTAGAGTTGGCCCAGATAGACTAATTGGAGGAGAATTCCAGGGCTGGCAGGTAGCTAACTCAACACTCGAGCACGAGCATGGAGGCCGTGGAGAACTGCCAGGTAAGAATCGTGTTATGGAATCTTTCCTAAACGTTACATCCGATAGAGGATGGGCGGGCACAGATCACACAGCAAACCAGGCCATGGAAGCATATATTGTAAGTGAAATAGGCAGGTTATTTGAACTCAGAAACCACGCCTTCTACACTGTAGGTCAGGAAATGACATTCCAGGGATCACAAAACTCGCTTTGGCGCAAAGAGAAAGGTCTCGTACAAGCAGCCGCAATGAGTGACGTTATGGGACCCTACTCACTACTTGACGACTCTGCTTTCGCTATAGAAGGTGGCGAGGAGCTACAGCAATTCCAGCTTAACGCAATTGGAAGAACACACCCAGGTGGAACTATAGAAATTCAGAAGGTCATCATGGCCAGACGAATTGGCATAAGTCGAACCACTGAGAGAGCTGCTCCAACTCCATCAACAGCAGGGCAAACTGCTTCTACCAAGAAATAGACGCTAGTTTTAACTGAGCAAAACTCACATAGCAGTAAAAGAGAGCAGGAATTCTAACGAATCCTGCTCTCTTTTTTGATTAGATCACTAGATAAATACCCTAGGATGACTAAGCCTATCAAGAATTTGATAAATATATTTCCTATAGGAACTATTGATTATGAAGAGAACTCCTTTATATGGAGAACATACGGACAGAGGCGGTAAGTTAGTACCATTTGCAGGATGGGAAATGCCCATACAGTTCTCAGGTATATTATCTGAAGTTAAAATTGTCCGTCACAGTGCTGGCATATTCGATGTTTCCCACATGGGAAGATTGTTCATATCTGGCAATGATGCTGCTAAGTTGCTCGACTTATTGACTACGTCACACATAGCAACAATGCCTTCTGGAAAAGCTAAGTACACTCTAATATGCAACGAAAATGGTGGGATAATAGACGACACAATAATATACAAACATACCAATAATAAATTCCTCATGATTCCAAATGCATCCAACGAAGAAACCATAATTGAATGGATCAATAAATATGCAAATGATCTCAATTACGACGTTGAAATAAATAGAGTCACAACAGAGACCGTGATGATAGCTCTTCAGGGCCCACAGATAACCCAGATTCTGCAGCCTATATGCTCAATAGATTTACTTAATATGAAACCGTTTTCTATTATTGAAGGCGATATCCTAGGTTATAACTCGATTATTGCTACTACTGGGTATACAGGAGAAATGGGAGTAGAAATCATATGCAATATCGACTATGGATCGGCAATATGGTCAGAATTAATTAATCTGGGTGCAACCCCATGTGGCCTGGGAGCGAGAGATATACTAAGAATCGAAGCTGGTTTATTACTACACGGATCAGATATGAACGACGACATAACTCCTTTGGAGGCTGGATTAGAGCGTTTTGTAGCATTTGATAAATCCACATTCTGTGGAAAAAGTATAATGTTAGATCAACAGGAAGTTGGTATAAACAAGTCATTGATAGGTTTCAAATTAGAAGACAAAGGAATACCTAGACATGGATATAAGATATATCAAAACAACGATACAATAGGAGAAGTTACAAGTGGCAGCTACTCCCCTACTCTTGACACAGGTATAGGTTTGGGATACGTTCCAATAGAATTCGCAAAAGAAGCTACAGAGTTACAGATAGACATAAGAGGCAGAATGACTAAGGCTAAAGTCGCACCTCTACCATTCTATTCTAGGAAGAGGTCTAAATGAACCCAGAAGATAGATACTACTCAACGGAACACGAATGGGTGTTAGCAAATGAAGATAAAACGCTATATATTGGCATTACTGAATATGCCCAGGAAGAATTAGGTGATCTAGTATTTGTTGAAATGCCTACAGTAGGCACCGTAGTAGAAAGCATGGGTAAATTGGGTGAAGTGGAATCTGTAAAATCAGTTTCTGATATATATTGCCCAATATCTGGAAAAGTAATAGAGATAAACCAAGAGGCAGTGCAGAGTCCAGAAATCATAAATGAAGACCCATATGGCAAGGGCTGGCTAGTCAGGTTGGATCCTTCTAATCCCGAAGATTTAAATCAACTAATGTCTGCATCTGAATACGAAACATTCTTAGAATCTCTAGGACATTAAATCATGGCCATTTCAAATTCCTCACCTTATATTCCAAATACATCGGACGAAAAAATAGCTATGCTAAAAACCATAGGTGTCAATGCCGCTGATGAGCTTTTCAAAGATATACCAGCTGGATTTGGCAACGATCTATCTTCCCTGCCTTCAGGGTTATCAGAGATCGAATTGTATAGAGAAATGCAAATCCTATCTGAGCGCAATATGAATCAAAGCCAGTTAGCATCATTCCTAGGCGGTGGTGCATATCGACATTTTATTCCTTCTGTAGTAAGACATGTAACCGGAATAGGCGAACTAGCCACGGCGTATACACCATACCAACCCGAGGTGAGCCAAGGTACTCTACAAATAACATATGAGTTCCAGTCTTTGGTAAGTCAATTGATGGAAATGGATGTATCAAATGCCGGCATGTATGATGGAGCAACATCAACAGCAGAAGCGGCACTGATGGCCTGTAGGATAAAGGGTCGAAATAGTATATGTGTATTGGATACAGTATCACCAACTCAACTAGAAGTAATACGGACTTATACAGAACCCCAAGGATTAACAGTATACACAACTGATCACAAAGATCCTCGAATAGGCCAGGATACAGCTTGTCTCATAATACAACATCCCAATTTCTATGGTTACCTTGAACAAATGGAAGATCTAAAAGCTATTACGCAGCAGAATGACGTACTTATGATAGTTTCCACTGACCCAATATTCCTAGGAATGTTCAAGTCACCTGGAACCCTTGGTGCGGACATAGCAGTTGCTGAAGGTCAGCCATTAGGTATATCACTTAGTTACGGTGGTCCCTATGTCGGCCTATTTACATGTAAAACCGAGTTTCTCCGCCAAATGCCAGGAAGAATCGTAGGTAAGACTGTAGATACTACTGGCAAGGAAGGTTACGTGCTAACCTTGCAGACGCGAGAACAACATATACGTAGGGAAAAAGCTACCTCAAACATCTGCACAAGTGAGGCATTAATATGTACAGCTATAGTCGCTTATCTGGCGTGTATAGGAAAAAACGGGTTGAAACACATTGCAGAATCCACATACCATAAAGCCCATTATACAGCTTCACTGATCTCTGAAATACCTGGCTATTCACTCCCTACAAATGAACTATTCTTCCGGGAATTTGTTGTTGAATGCCCAGTAAACCCAAAAACTATAAAGGCAACACTTCTCAACAAAGGTATCTTGGCAGGAATAGATGTTAGCGATCGTTTCAACAATGGACTTATGATATCCGTGACTGAAATGAATACTAAAGAAGAGATTGAAAGATTAGCAAAGGAGTTATCCAAAATAAAACCTTAACCTTATTAAGTTGAGGTTTGTTTGACTATTTGCACAGATGTATACACAAAACAGGGATAGACGACTTCTAATGGACATTAGCGTCCCCGGACGTATAGGAATAGCCCTACCTCCACTTGACGTTCCGGAACAACCTCTGCCAGATGCCGGGAAACTTAGAGAAGAACTATCCCTACCAGAAGTTAGCCAAGGAGAAGTGATTCGCTACTTCACTAACCTGAGTCAGCTAAATTTTTCTGTTGACACTAATTACTATCCACTCGGAAGTTGCACTATGAAGTACAACCCCAAAATAAATAACGAGTTAGCTTCTCTACCTGGGTTTACAGAGATACACCCCCTACAAGATATTGAAACTACACAAGGTGCACTAGAGTTAATGTATGATCTGCAGAACCTGCTCGCGAATATAGTTGGTATGGAACATGCAGGTCTCTCAACAGTAGCTGGAGCTCACGGCGAATTAACTGGAATGCTGATGATCCGAGCGTATCATGATTCCAAGAAAGATTATAGGCGAAGCATCGTACTTGTTCCAGATAGTGCTCATGGAACAAACCCTGCATCCGCAGCAATGGCAGGATATACGGTTATGTCCATACCTTCCGACAAGAATGGCAACATGGATATAGAAATACTAAAGAGCCACTGCACAGAGGAAACTGCCGGAATAATGTTAACTCTGCCAAACACCTTAGGTTTATTTGATCCTAACATTGTGGAAATCTGTAACTATGTACATGAGTGTGGTGGACTGGTTTACGGTGACGGAGCTAATATGAACGCTCTTCTTGGAAGAGCACATATGAGCACTATAGGATTTGATGTCTTGCACTTGAATTTACATAAAACTTTTAGCACCCCTCATGGAGGAGGAGGGCCTGGAGCAGGTCCAGTATTATGCAATGACAGATTAGCATCGTTTCTACCAACACCTATAATTGCCAAGAACAATGACCTCTACTCATTGGAAACCCCTAGCGCATCCATAGGGAAAATCGGTGGATTTCACGGTAATTTTGGAATTCTAGTCCGAGCATATGCCTATATACGGAGCATGGGTAAACAAGGAATGCTGGATATAAGTGAAAATGCTGTAATAAATGCCAACTACATATTAGCCAGGCTCAAAGATGATTATTACCTACCATACGATAGAAATTGCATGCATGAAGTTATATTTTCTGCCAAACCACAGCGATCGAAAGGGGTAAGGGCACTCGATATAGCAAAGAGATTAATTGACTATGGGATACACCCACCTACAATGTATTTCCCGTTGATCGTAGAAGAAGCCCTAATGATTGAACCGACTGAATCAGAAAGTAAAGACACCCTAGATTATTTTATTTCTGTAATGCAAGAGATAGCACAAGAGGTTGAATCTAACCCGCAGATCCTCAAAGATGCTCCCCACAACACACCAAATACGCGACTTGATGAGGCAAAAGCCGCAAGGCAGCCTAATCTACGATGGTAAAATATGGCTAACCATACGTATTAAGAAGATCTATTAGCAAATATTAGGTATTCCTGAACCCAAATCGGATTGCACAATCAAAAATTTAGATATAGACTTCAATAATCGATTTGAATAAATTCATGGAGGTTATTATGACTGCAGAAGTCGGTGACTTGGCACCAGATTTTACCCTGAGATCACACACCGGAGACGAGGTTACGCTTAGCCAATATAGGGGTGAAAAAAACGTCGTAATACAGACGCATCTATTCTCATTTACAGGTGGTTGAACGCACCAATGCTCTGGTTTCCGGTTGGAAAACCGCCGGTACGAAGAGAATGATGCCCAAGTTTTGGGCATGAGTGTAGATAGTGCAGCAACACAGAAAGCATTTGCCGCATCTATAGGTGGACTACCGTATCCATTGTTAGCTGATTTTCACCCAAAAGGAGCAGTCTCCTCATTATTAGGTATATATAACGACGAGAGGGGTACCACCAGAAGAGCTGTCATCATAATAGACAAAGAAGGAATTATAAGGTTTAAGCAAGTGTTTGATAGAGGTCTGCCAGACCCAAAAGAGATCCTTGAAGAACTACTGAAACTGTAGGAAAGAGACTTTACCAAAATAGCAACTGACAGATTATTTAAAGAAGGCGACCGCGTGATATTAGTAGACAGACGCGGTCGCAAGTATACGATACCCCTCTCGAAAGAGAAATCGTTTCATACTCACGTTGGGACGATATTACACAATCAGATCATAGGACTGGAATCTGGTTCTAGAATACAAAGTTCAACCAATCATCAACTTCTGGTATTCTCTCCTACGCTTGAGGACTTTGTTACTGAGATGCCGCACGCTACTCAGGTAATATACCCAAAGGATCTAGGAATCATATTGGCTTACGGTGATATCTTCCCGGGAGCTAAAGTAGTAGAAGCTGGCCTTGGATCCGGCGCATTAACACTATCTTTATTAAGGGCCGTTGGTGATAAAGGAAAAGTTATATCATACGAGATAAAAGAAGAAATCATAGAAAAAGCAGTAACTAGTCTGAAAGCCATGAACCAGGACATAAGTAATATAGAAGTAAAAATACAAGATGTATATGAAGGCATAGATGAAGATAATGTCGATAGAATAGTCTTGGATCTTCCATCTCCATGGTTAGTAGTGCCACATGCTGAGAAGGCCCTTGTGAATGGTGGGATCCTAGTGAGTTTCCTGCCAACTATTTTCCAAGTTCATGAACTTCATGAATCATTAAAAAATACTAAATCTTTCGAAATGATGGAATCCTTCGAAGTGTTACTAAGGCCATGGTCAATAGGGAACCGTAGTGTACGACCTCAGCATAGAATGGTTGCTCATACAGGATTCATAACAACAGCACGTAAATGTGAACCTAGACCAAATAAAGAAGATTAGTTATTATATAACTCGGCCTACCCATATNGGTCAAACAATTGCCTTGCAGATTCTACATCCTCAGGCGTATTCAGGTCGGCATTAACGATACCATTATCTATATCTAACAGATTCATAGAATCTCTATATCGCCTGCTTATAGCCCTAAGGCCTTCAGTCTCTTCAGTTATATTCATAAGTTCTGGCATAAGACTAGAAGAAAACAATATTGGATGACCACTCTTTCCATTGAATACTGGCATGGTTATGGATTTTCCAGAGTTAATATGTGCTGAAATCAATTTACTAAGGAGCATCATTGGACGCGGCTGATCTACCGCCAGAATCAATATCGTATTACTTTGGCTGGACAAATTTTCAAGCCCAGCCTTTATAGACGTAGTTTTGCCTAAATAGTAATTTGGGTTAGAGATCACCACTACTCCANGTTCATTCTCAATACTAGGTAATATTTGATCACTCTTGTAACCACCAACTACCACCACTTCTGACGCTCCTGCGTCACGAAGGGCATTAATCTGATACTGTATTAAAGTAGACCCTTGCCAGGGAAGCAGTGCTTTCAAACTACCCATACGGCTAGACTCACCAGCAGATAAAAGTATTGCAGATACAAGCGACATACTGTTCAGAATTTATTAAGAAGCTACCAAATTAGCTGATAACTTATTAGCTATCTTGCGAATATACCGATCTTCCAAAGTCAAAGATTTACCTGGTTTTCCTTCTCTGAAAGCCACTATCTCGGACATGATACTAACAGCAATTTCTTCGGGTGTTTTTGCTCCTATATCCAGTCCTACTGGTGCGTGGATAGCCTTTATTCTATCTAAACTAATACCATTCTTTANCAGTTCTTCATATATAAGAATAGTTTTCCTGCGACTACCTACTAATCCGACATAACCAGCGGGGCTACGAGCCGCAGCCTCAAGGGCCAAATCATCCTCCCTGTGGCCCCTAGTGGCTACTATAACTGCAGTATTAGGCCGAATATCTATCTGTGTTAATCCTTCGTGGTATTCAGCGACTATAACTCCCTCTGCCTCAGGGAATCTCTCTTTATTGGCAAATTCAGGTCGATCGTCAACAACATACAACCTGAGACCTAACATTGTCACCAAAGGTGCAACTGACTTTGATATGTGTCCTCCACCAGCGATAACGACGGATGCAGGGGTGGTAAAACCTTCTAAAAATATTTCCGCTCCATCTTGGGTCTTCAAATATTCCACTCGACCATAATCCATTAAGTTCTTAAGAGTCTTAATAGCCTCCTTATCTCTGTTCTTGTGCCCAAGTGTTCCAGAGTAAGAACCATCTTTCTCCAGCAATATCTTGTCCCCTATCTTGCCTTTACTATCTACCGTCTTTAGCAAAGTAGCCTGGCCAACACTTTCACCACCATCATACGCATCTACTATTTTGTTAACTTTAGTCTCAAAGGAAGAGTGATCTCTTATAGGATCTATAAGAAAATACATTGTACCTCCACAAACCAGACCTTCTCTCGCTGCTATATCTTCATTGAGCATATAATCGGTGACTGTAGAATCACCCCCTTCGCTTAAAAGCATCTTGGCTGCAAACCATATATCTCCCTCTACACAACCGCCACCTAGTGTCCCCACTCCGCTACCATCCTGCCTAACCAAAAGTTTGGCCCCAGGTTTTTGGGGTGTTGAACCTTTAGTACCTATCACAGTAGCAATAACGAAGGGTTCTCCCTTGCTTGATAGATTGTTAGCTTCTCTTAGCACATCTTCCATAATCAACTCACCTCTAACAAATTTCGGATATTGCAGCAATTACAACTGAATACGCTGATTGTATGATTCTTATTCATTTTAAACCTTCACCTAACATGTGTCGAGTTTTCNTAACATAAGTAATTTGACCATATTCTGCAATGGTATTAAACTAAGTCTCTTGCCGCAAGCTAATGCCGATTGGTGTAGTGGTAGCACACGTGTCTCTGGAACACGGAACCCTGGTTCGAATCCAGGATCGGCAGCCAAAAAAAGATGCCGAAAACTATTCATATAGAAACAGAAACCTCAGAAAGCACAATATCCCCTTACATTGACGGGCTGAAGTACTCCTAATGTACAGACTAGGGCTTCTAAATATTAAAGTTATACCTTATCACTGGTGGGTAGTCGTACTAGCTACTCTTGCAATGATAGGAGATGGTCTAGTAATCCAAAGTATCCCTGTACTATATCCTTTTATCAGAGAAGAACTTGACCTCACACGAGCTGAAGTAGGTCTCATTACGTCGGCCATAATGGGTACCAGCATGATAAGCGTTATGCTTGGGGGATTTCTATCCGATATCTGGGGAGCAAAACGAGTATTGATCATAGTGATGATCTACACCGCATTCCCTGTATTGGCACTCGGTTTAATAAACTCTCTATGGTCAGCAATTATAGTCGGATTCCTAATAGGTATAGGTGTTGGACCTTTCTATCCCGCTACATCCAAACAAATAATGGATTGGGTGCCTCAAAGCACTAGGGCACTTGGCATGAGCATTAAGCAAACTGGTCCGCCGGTCGCAGGCACATTAGCTGCAATTACTTTGCCTGTTCTAGCCTTGGCTACAACCTGGAGATTAGCCTGTATTTTCTTATTCGGCTCTATGATCATACTTACTATATTAGTACAACTCTTTTATCGAGATAAGAAGGTTGATAGCTCGAACGAAAGACGATCAACCTCTATGGAAGAATTTAAGCAAATAGCCAAGGATAGAAACTTAGTAGTATTAACAATATGGGCTTTCTGTTTTGTAGGATTACAGTTAATAGTACTATCCTACCTCATACTATTTCTTGTTGAAGAATTGCAATACTCAGAAATAACTGCTGGCAGATACCTTGGAATGGCTCTTTTTNTAAGTGTTATAGCCCGTATATTCTGGGGAGCAGCCAGTGACTTTATGTTTAAAGGGAAGCGAAAACTTACTCTTGCAATTATAGGTCTTATAGCATTCATATCTCTAATCGTTACTAGTTTTCTTAGCCCGGAGACACCCACACTGATAGTAGTCATAGTAACTCTTCTATTGGGAGCAAGTTGTATGTCTTGGCCTGGTATATTCACAGCGTATGTTGCAGAAATATCTGGACCAGACAAAAGTGGAACTGCAATAGGCGTTACGAATGGCATTGTTCGGATAGGAATAATTATAATGCCGCCTGTGTTCGGACACTTTGTAGATACCTCAGACTCCTACCAGTCTGCTTGGCTAATAACAGCCGCTATAGCAATAACATCTACAATACTAATGTTCCTACTTGCAAAGGAGCCTAGTAGAGAATCCTCTAAAATTGACTAGCCAAATATATTACTGGGATTGGCTATGCTGCCTCACATACAATTGATGAGTCAAAGTCAAGTGACCTATATGAATTCCGTAATGTTCTATAGCATGAAGTATATGCCACCGCACAGCCTCAGATCCCTCATATTCACGAACGGCCGGCTGTATTTTTTCCAGTTGCCCACTATCTAGTCCCTGAAGGACTTCCTTAGTTCTGGCTGATACAATTCTTAAAGTATCTTTCAGTTGATCTACAGATTTATCCTGTATAAGGAATTCACTATCCCTATCCCTATTAATGTTTATTCCACCAGCCATCTCATGAACCCTAAAACTTTCTGCACCTAGAAGATGGGTTAACAATACTGCCGGTGAATTAGTTTCATCTGGAATCGGAGCCCAATGAAATTCTTCATGGGACATACCATCTATAATTTCTAATATCTGATTATGCAGAGAATCAAATTCAGCTATATATTCGTCTATTTCTGTCGCCAATGGTGATCACTCTCCTATTTCTAGAATCCCGTCTATTGCGTCCATATCATCTTTAGACAGCACCCAATCACAAGCCTTAACATTGGCTACTATCTGCTCTTCTTTAGTTGCCCCAGCGATCACAGAACTGACAGCAGGCCTGGCCAATAACCAAGCTATAGCCAATTCGACAATAGGCCTACCATGTTGATCNGCAAAATTGGATAATCCAGATAGTATCCTAAAGTTTCTATCAGTTAAAGTATTCTCTCTAGCCCTTTCGTTACCAGCCAGACGAGTTCCCTCAGGAACATCCTTGCCTTCAATATATTTACCTGTTAAGAAACCGCTTGCCAACGGGTAGAAAGGCAAAATGCCGATGTTGTATTTGTCACAAAACGGTAATAGTTCTGCCTCTATACTCCTATTCAGCATATTGTACTCGGGCTGAACAGTANCAAAGCTGGCCATGTTCAGGTGCTTAGATGTCCATACTGCCTCGCAAGTTTGCCAAGCGCTAAAATTAGAACATCCTATATACCTAACTTTACCTTGATGTACCAGATCATCCAATGCTCGTATTGTCTCTTCTATAGGTGTATTAGGATCTGGTCTATGTATCTGATAAAGGTCTATATAGTCCGTCTGTAGTAACTTAAGACTATCTTCAACCTGCTGCATTATGTGATGTCTGGACCCGCCAAGTGAATTAGGGCCTTCTCCCATAGCCATACCAAATTTAGTTGCCAGAATCACGTCCTTTCGAACATCCTTTAAAGCTTTACCAATTCTCTCTTCGGACAAACCCCTACCATACATGTTGGCAGTATCCAAAAAATTTATTCCCTGATCGATCGCAAAACGAGCTACTCTTATTGAACTGCTCTCATCCATTCGGAAACCAAAATTGTTTGTACCAAGTCCGACGACCGAGACTTGCAACCCTGTCGGTCCAAGATATCTATATTCCATATTAAAACTCCTCCTTAACACCTGACCTATTCGATGAACCTCTATATTTCAAATCCTCATTCCAACACTATATGCCATAGATATCGCTTCCCTCTAGATATCTATGTAGTTGGATACCCTATCCCAATGAAATCTTGTATCCCCGAAAAGAGATTCGTTAATCATAGCTTTCTTATAATAGAGATGAAGATCCATCTCTTTTATAGTGCTTATGCCACCGTGGCATTGATGAGCCAATGTCGTGATTCTTCTATATGCTCCATTTATCCAAGCTTTTGCTATATATATCTTAGGGTCATCATATCTATCCTCAGATATAAGCCATGCTGCTTGATATACTAAGTTTCTCGAGGTTTCCAAATCTTTTAGCATGTTAGCACAGTAGTGTTGTATAACTTGAAAGTTACCAACTCTCTTACCAAATGCTGGCCTACGCTTCACATAGTCAACAGCCATATCCATAGCCACCTGAGCCCCTCCAATGGCTTCCAAGCATTTTCCGATGCCCCCCCAGACGATCAACCGCTCAGCTATTTCACCACCACAACCAATTTCGCCAACCAGATTACTCTGAGGGATCCTTACACTCTCAAATTCAACTCTTGATTGCTTATCAATGCCCATTACATGCAGGGGCGTAGACTTTATACCGCTTGCATTGGCATCAACTATGAAGAATGCAGTCTCACCATCTGATATACCACCCTCCACTTTTGAACGTGCCAAGACCAAGAAATAATCTGCTGATTGTCCATCCAACACAAACATCTTAGTCCCATTCAGGATGAACTCGTCTCCATCAAGCTCGAATGTCATTCGAGTAGTATTAGCATCATAACTTCCACTGGTCTCGGTCATGGCCAATGCCATAACAATTTCCCCAGTAGCAACTTGATTCAGGTATTCAGACTTTTGACTCTCAGATCCAAAATCCCTGATAGCCTGTCCGCATAGAACCACGGTAGAAAAATACGGCCCTGGAAGGAGATAAGCTCCCATTTCCTCCAGAATTATTGACATATCCTGGAATGTCATTCCAATACCACCATAGTCTTCTGGAAGAACCAATCCCATCCATCCCAAATCAGCCATCTTTTCCCATAAATCCTTATCATGTCCACTTTCACTGTTTTCCATATCGCGAACTAACGATCTTGGGCACTCTATCGCCAAGAATTCCTTCGCTGAATCTCTCAGCATTATCTGTTCTTCAGTTAGATTAAGATCCATCTTAATATCCTATATCCAATGCAAAATTGTTAACCCCATTGTGCCCATTGAATTGCTATTCATCAGACAAACCAATACCTCGTTTTGCTATTATATTCCTGTGAATTTCCGGAGTACCCAAGTATATAGATTCAGCAATAGATTCAATGTAACCTCTGCTCAGCTTGCCTTCTAAAGGAGACTCTATACCTCCGCTCAAATTGCCATAATGGCCTAATATTCTTAAAGCCAAGTATGTAAAGTTCCTCCACATTTCAATAGCCAATAGCCTACTCATTGACGCTTGGTACCCGCTGTCAAATCCATGATCTTGCAGCCATGCTACTCTATAAGCCATTATCCGGCATGCTTCAATTTCGGCCGACATCTCGCCTAATTTGAGCTTAACCTCTCCTATATCCATATCAGTACTCAAGTTAGAATAATCTACCCTAATATAATCTACTAATTCCACAAAAAGACCTCTAGTTTTACCTACCACCTCAATGCCACTTCGCTCCCTGTTTAGAGTATCCATTGCTATCTGCCAACCTTGCTCAGGGCTGCCCAACATATTCCTAACTGGAACTCTAAGATCGTCAAAGAAAACTTCGTTAAGCACGCTACTTCTACCATGAATCTCATCTAATGCCCTGAGCGTTATACCTGGGGATTTCATGTCCACTAGAAAGTAACTTAGCCCCCTATGCCCAGATTCTTCTCTATTAGTACGGGCCAAAATATGTATCCAGTCAGCCCGAGCGGCTCCAAAAATGTAATCTTTCTGCCCATTAATTATATATTCGTCCCCTTGCAATACTGCAGTCGTTCTTGAGGACCCAAGATCAGACCCACCTCCAGGTTCTGTATATCCTTGGCACCAAAAAACGTTCCCGTTAGATACACCTGGAAGATGAGTTTCTTTGAGATAATCGGATCCGTAGTCTATTATGGAGGGGCCTATAAAATTGAATCCATCATCAAACGATATTGAATCTGGCACCCCTCTTTGTGACATTTCTTCGCGGAGTATTAGTTGAAAGGTTTGCGTCCCGTCTTGCCCTCCATATTTAGAAGGCCAATGTATAATCGCTAATCCTGCTTTAGCGAGTTTCTGCCTTACTTCGATAACTTTCGGCCAATTTGCGTCCGACATAGAATCAGATTCTTTCCAAAGCAAATCCTTTGGAATATTGTTATCTATGAAATCTATTACTAACTTCCTGAAGTCGTTCTCTTCTTGACTAAACTGAAAATCCACCCCTACATCTCCCAAATACTAAGGATATTCTGCTGAAATTTCTTCACTCCAGATACAGATTGTTATTTTAATACAACCTTTAGTATAAGGATACCCTTAGCATCCAAAGCAAGGTAGCCTACACCTAGATACTAAGATTCTACGATCCAAGTCATAAAGTTGAATGAGTTTTGGACCTCTGATACACTTGAGACTCTAATTATAAACAGGAGCCTCCAATATGAATTCCTTTAACTTGAGACCTGAAGAAGTTCAAGAAATAGCACAACTTTACAGACTCGGCATAACAGAGGAAGAAGTAGAACTATTCCGGGGGCAACTTGCAAATATACTAGAGAGTTTCCAAATCCTTGAAAAGGTCGATACCGATGATATATCGCCTACAGAACACTCTGGAGATCTGAATAGCGTAATGAGGGAGGATGAACCATTGACTCCACTAGCCTCCTCAGATGTCTTATCTAATGCCCCTGTACAAGAAAATGATTTCTTTAAAGTTAGGGCGGTACTAGAGTAATGACCCAAGATCTACATTACCTAACAATACACCAACTCAAGGAACTTATCTCAAAAGGAGATGTATCCTCAGTAGAAATCACCAAAGCCGTACTATCCAGGATAGAATCCGTGGAAAGTAACGTGAAATCGTTTGTGTCGATACATCCGGATTCAGCAATAAAACAAGCTTCCATTGCTGACAACTTAGTCTCTCAGGGTAACATTAATGCTCTAACCGGCATACCTGCACAACTCAAAGATAATTTATGTACATTGGGCGTTAACACAACCTGCTCATCTAGAATGCTAGAAAACTTCGTTCCTCCATATAATGCGACTGTAGTGAATAAACTATATGAAGTTGGCTCAGTCTTCCTCGGGAAAGGCAATATGGATGAATTTGCAATGGGATCATCCACAGAAAATTCAGCCTTCTTCCCAACACATAATCCTTGGGACCTAGATAGGGTCCCCGGTGGCAGTAGCGGAGGGCCAGCTGCGGCGGTAGCGGCCGGCGAGGCGATATACGCATTAGGATCAGATACAGGTGGAAGCATAAGACAGCCCGCTAGCCTCTGTGGAATCGTCGGACTAAAACCAACCTATGGTTTAGTAAGTAGATTTGGGCTAATAGCGTTTGCAAGTTCATTAGATCAAATCGGGCCTATGACTCGCGATGTCACAGATTGTGCAATCGTTTTAAATACAATAGCAGGCCAAGATAGAATGGATTCTACATCCATAAAATCGGAAAATCATGACTACACAGACGCGCTTACAACTGGTATAAAAGGCTTAAGAATTGGAATACCTAAAGAATACTACAGTAAAGACATAGACACAGAGATATCCCAAGCATTAAAAACAGCCATAGATAAATTCGCAGACATGGGAGCAATAGTAGAAGAAATCTCGCTCCCGCATACCGAGTATGCCTTATCAGTCTATTATATACTTGCCCCGTCAGAAGCATCTTCTAACCTAGCTCGATATGATGGCGTTAAATATGGCCTGTCAGCACTAGACGCTGATAGCATGTGGCAGGCAATGGAGAACACCAAGCAACAAGGCTTCGGACCGGAGGTAAAAAGAAGAATTATGTTAGGGACATATGCTCTATCATCTGGGTACTACGATGCTTATTATTTGAAAGCCCANAAAGTAAGAACAATCATAAGAGAAGAATTTAGGGATGCTTTTCACAGATATGATGCCATCATAACCCCAACTTCTCCATCTACAGCATTCAAGATTGGTGAGAAAACATCTGACCCTACGCACATGTACCTAAGTGACATATGTACCATACCAGCTAACATAGCAGGAATCCCTGCAATATCAATACCATGCGGATTTGTAGAAGGCCTGCCAGTTGGCATGCAGATAATGGCGAAACCCCTAGCTGAAGACATTCTCCTAAAACTAGCCTACAATTACGAACAAGCCACTCGATGGCAAGATGTGAGACCACAATTATGAATAACAACCAACTAGAAATATTAGATATACTTGCACATAACTCAAAAGCAACTGTAAAAGATATCGNCAACCTAACAGGTATAGGNGAAGACGAGATAGTGAAGATAATCAAGGATTACGAAGATACAGGAGTCATAGTGAAATACAAGACCTTGATCAACTGGGAGGCCGCAGGTCGAGAGGAAGTACAAGCCCTAGTAGAAGTCAGAGTCACNCCACAAAGGGATTTTGGCTTTGATAATGTAGCTGAAAGAATAGCAAGATTCCCAGAAGTAAAATCCTTAAACCTAGTATCTGGCGGGTTTGATCTTTCCGTACTGATTGTAGGCGACAACATGCGGGATCTGGCTAATTTCGTAGCGCAGAAGTTGGCGGCATTGGAAGAAGTGAGCGGCACTGCTACTCACTTCCTTTTGAAAAGCTATAAGGAAGATGGTGAGATTCTAGGAGGGNAAGACGATGTGCACAGACTGCCTATCGTTCCTTAAATTGATGAATTGATGAATTTCTATTACTAGTATGAATAATAAAAACAGAGACATCATATCGGATAGGGTCAGAAGTTTGTCTCCGTCTGGTATCAGAAAATTCTTCGACTTGATCGCATCTATGGACGGAGTTATATCCCTGGGAGTTGGCGAACCCGACTTCCACACGCCCTGGAGAATCCGAGAGGCTGCAATATACGCCTTAGAAAAAGGTTATACCAACTATACCTCAAACTATGGCCTACTGGAATTAAGAGAGGAATTAAGCAAGTACTTAGCTGACCGCTACAATATAGAATACCTTCCTTCCACTGAAATATTGGTGACTGTTGGGGTAAGCGAAGGTTTAGACTTGGCGATGAGAGCTATTTTGAACCCAGGAGACGAGGTCATAATACCTGAACCGACATACGTTTCATATAATCCATGTGTAACTTTAGCAGGGGGCGTCCCAGTATCTATCCCTACATATATGGAAAATCGGTTTCAGGTGTTACCAGAGGATATAGAAAGAAAGGTTACTTCAAGAACTAAGGCTATTCTAATTGGATATCCTAACAATCCAACTGGTGCTGTAATGCCCAGAGAAGAGTTAGAAAAGATAGCCGTTATTGCTGAAAAAAATAATCTTATTGTAATATCCGATGAGGTATATGAAAGACTGGTCTATAATACAGAAGCAGTCAGCTTCGCTTCGATCAAGGGCATGAGAGATAGAACCATTAGCTTAGGTGGTTTCTCCAAGTCTTACGCTATGACCGGCTGGAGAATCGGCTACGCCTATTCGAATGCTGAAATAATAGAAGCTATGATGAAAGTGCATCAATACACCATGCTATGCGCGCCTATCCAAGGACAAATNGCAGCTATAGAAGCACTACGCAGTGGCAATTCTTTTGTGGAAGAAATGAGAGAAGAATACGACCGTCGTAGAAATATGATGGTGACTGGACTAAACGAAATCGGTCTTAATTGTATAGAACCAGACGGTGCCTTCTACACCTTCCCATCAATTAAGACTCTCCATATGCCTTCTATTGAATTCGCAGAACAGCTCCTGATAGAAGAAAAAGTGGCCGTCGTTCCGGGTTCAGCTTTCGGTTCTAGCGGTGAGGGTCATATCAGGTGCTGCTATGCTGTGTCACAAAATGAAATAGAAGAAGCCCTAGTGAGAATAGGTAGATTTGTAAAGAAGGTACAAGAAAAATGGTAACTGAACCCACTTGGGAAGCAATGCTATTGGAAAACGTAGAGCCCAATATCGAATATAAAGGCGCTGCTCCATGGAGATTGCCAGAGGCAAGTGGAGGATCAGGCGTTCTAATCAGAACAAACAAGGGGACTATTAAATCTCTATACCACAAAGCTGAAGGAGCCAATAAAGCAGTTATGTGGGTGGCCGGAGCTATGGGTGGTTACAATGGAGGAGGAGGTCTTTATCCAATATTGGCTGATGAACTAACAGATAACAACATTTCCTCACTAAGGCTTAACTACCGGAAACCCAGTGAATTCACTGATTCAATGCTGGATGTCATTGCAGGAGTATCCTTCTTAAAAGAACAAGGAATCGATAGAATAGCTCTAGTTGGCCACTCGTTTGGTGGAGCTGTAATAGTAGCGGCAGCACCATTGTGTGAAGAAGTAGTAACATTGATCTGTCTTGCAAGTCAAAGTTATGGCGGTCAATATGCGGATATGATTGAACCAAGGTCGATTCTGTTAATTCACGGAGAGGATGACACAAGACTTGGCCCACATTGCTCGCAATTCATTTTTGACAAGGCAGCGGAGCCTAAGAAATTAGTTCTACTACCAGGAGCTGGCCACAGTCTAAGAGAAGCAAAAGAAGAACTACACCCATTGATGAAAGATTGGATACTCGATAATCTGTAACGAAGACTGTGCCACATTAGTATTATCTGCCTAATATTATATAATAGCTTCATATCACATGAGATGATGAGTATTTGACCATGTTAAATATCACGCCTTCTATAAGAAACATGATAGAGAATGCCCTGCAAGAGGACTTAGGGCACGGTGATATTACTACGCGAGCTCTCATACCAACAGATCTTCGTGGAGTAGCATCTATAATGGCAAAATCTCACGGAATAGTCTCAGGAATAGAAGCATCTCTTGAAGTATTCAGGTTATTGGACACGCAAGTAAATACTCAGACATTGATCGCTGACGGTACCGTAATCGGACCAAACGATATAGTTGCTCAAATAGAAGGAACAATAGCAAGTATATTGAACGGTGAAAGAGTAGCACTGAACATCNTCCAAAGGCTTAGTGGTATATCAACCGAGACTAGCAAGTATGTTGAGGCAGTATCTGGCACTAACGCTCATATAATAGACACACGTAAAACCATACCTGGNATGAGAGAACTAGAAAAGTATGCTGTGCGCATGGGTGGCGGGCATAATCATAGGTTCAATTTAGCAGACGGCATTCTTATTAAGGACAATCACATAGCACCACTAAGATCTCAAAAAATGACCTTATCAGATATTATTAAGCAAGCCAGAGACAAATCCCCACACACTGTGAAAATAGAGATAGAAGTAGAGACATATGAAGAAGCTATGGAAGCACTGGATGCGAACGCAGATATAATCCTGCTAGATAATATGAGTGTCGATGAAATGCGAAAAGTTGTTGTGTCTGTGCAGAATAAATGCTTATTAGAAGCCTCTGGAGGAATTAATTTTGAAACCGTGAGGGCTGTCGCTGCAACAGGGGTAGACCTGATATCAGTAGGCGCTCTAACCCATTCCGTTAAATCATTAGACATAAGCTTAGAANTAAGTTAATCCCANCTAATTANCAGCTATGTTTACGCCTATAAATACTANTTTAGGTTNAGTAGAGGCTTACTGCCANTCTATANATCCAGGATTGACAATACATCGGTCCNTATGCTAATTTGTATNTGCCCTGACNAGTAGAAGGGTTAAGAGTTGAAAACTTAGAGCCCGTCCTTGTAGGACGGGATTTGTTTTTTATAGTAGATAATCTTGGAGGTTGAAGATGAAGCTAACAGGAGCAGAAATAGTCTGTGAGAGCCTGTTGCAGGAGGGTGTCGACATATTGTTTGGCATACCTGGGGGAGCAATACTACCCCTCTACCAAACAATGAGCAAATACCCGGCGCTAAAACATATACTTGTTAGGCATGAACAGGGAGCTTCTATGGGAGCAGACGGATATTCTNGAGCTACCGGAAAAGTAGGNGTATGTATGGCCACCTCTGGNCCTGGGGCNACTAATTTGGTCACTGGCCTGGCGACAGCCCAAATGGATTCCGTACCAGTAGTTGCAATAACAGGTCAGGTTGGCAGAGATGCAATAGGGAAGGATGCGTTCCAAGAGTGTGATATATCTGGAATAACTCTACCCATAACCAAGCATAACTACCTAGTTATGAAGGCTGAGGATATAGCTAGCACCATAAAGGAAGCCTTTTACATAGCTTCCACTGGAAGACCTGGGCCTGTACTTGTGGATATCCCAAAAGATGTATTCACAGAATACGCGGAATTCACATACCCTGAGAGTATAAGCCTAAGAGGTTATAAGCCTGTGACAGACCCTGATCCCACTAGCATCACTGAGGCTGCATCATTGATAAACANTGCTGAACGCCCACTGATNATGTCTGGTCATGGAGTGACTATATCCCACTCATTCGATCAAATTAAGGAACTAGCAGAGAAAGCTCAGATTCCTGTACTAACCACATTGCTAGGAAGAAGCACTTTCCCAGATGAGCACGTACTATCTGTAGGAATGCCTGGTATGCATGGACTAGCTTATGCAAGCCTGGCAATAGACGAAGCGGATCTGGTAATCGGGTTAGGCATGAGATTCGACGATCGGATAACTGGTAATGTAAATGCTTTCGCTCAAAATGCTAAAATAATACACGTTGATATAGATCCTGCTGAAATTGACAAGAATATACAGACTGACGTTGCNATAATTGGGGATCTAAAAAAGGTCTTGCTAGCACTCAACAAAGAGGTTAAATCAACGACCCATCCCTCTTGGTTAAGCCGAATAAACGACCTTAAAAAAGATCACCCTTCCTTGAAAATCAGAGACACCAACAAGTTGCTACCACAACACGTAATACACGATCTNTCAGAGGCAACTAATGGTAATNCTATAGTNGTCACTGGCGTGGGACAGCATCAGATGTGGGCTGCTCAACACTATTCATTCAACGATCCTAACTCCTTCATCACATCTGGTGGCTTGGGATCAATGGGTTATGAGGTTCCAGCGGCTATGGGAGCCCAACTTGGAAGTCCAGATAAAGTAGTATGGTCAGTATGTGGAGACGGCGGATTCCAAATGACGATGTCTGAACTCGCCACCATAGCAGAGCACAACATACCTGTTAAATTCGCTATTTTTAACAATGGCTACTTGGGAATGGTCAGGCAATGGCAAGAAATCTTCTATCAAAGAGATTACTATGCTACACACTACACAGGTAACCCTGATTGGGTAAAACTNGCTGAAGCTTTTGGCATCAAAGCTATGAGAGTCACTAAACGGGACAATTGTCTAGAAACAATTCGAGAGGCCACTGCACACGAAGGACCAGTATTGGTGGATTTCGTTGTTGAAGAAGAAGAAAACGTATATCCAATGATCCCACCTGGGCTTAGTACGGCGGATCTAATAGAAGAACCTCTGGGAGAGGAGGCTAAGTCATAACTCCCGGTAGTGAACATACAATTGTTGCCTTAGTAGAAGACAAACCTGGAACCCTAAATCGGATTGCCAGCATGTTTNGAAAAAGAGGCTTCAATATCTCCAGTTTGGCTGTTGGTCATAGTGAAACTAGTGGCCTATCAAGAATGACCTTCGTGGTAGATGGAGACGATGCTACAGTAGAACAGGTAACGAAACAGCTGTACAAACTGGTCGATGTAATAAAGGTTTCTGATATATCTAAAGGCAACCAAGATAGTGTACTTAGAGAGCTTGCTCTAATAAAAGTTAACACCACCTCTGAGAATAGACCCGAGGTATTGCAGCTAGCGGAAACTTTCAGATCCAGCATAATAGACGTCTCCCTAGACTCTGTCATTATTGAGGTCACAGGTGATGACCACAAAGTAGACTCATTACTGAGAATATTGTCTCCATACGGCATCAGAGAAGTNATGAGAACGGGAAGAATCGGTCTTATTAGGGGACTTGATCAATCGTTATCAACAGATGGATTAAGTTAGTGNTAGATACCAAACCNAGCTCGTAAGTACAAATGAAANCGTCTNGCATACACTTCTCTCAAGAAACTTATTCGACAAGTGACCTAACCGAGGAGTATAATNCACAGCCATCTAGAGCGAAGTATAAGGAGTCTAACAAATGGCCAATATCTATTATGAAACCAGCGCTGATTTATCAGTTTTAGAGAACAAAACAGTAGGAATAGTTGGATATGGCAGNCAGGGCCACGCACACGCACTTAGCCTGAANGATAGNGGGGTAAATGTAATTGTCGGCCTGTATGAAGGCAGTTCCAGTTGGGCAAAAGCCGAAGCCGAAGGATTGAAAGTATCAACTGTATCAGAATTAGCCCAAGCATCTGACATAATAATGATGCTGGTACCAGACCATCTGCAAGGCAGAATCTATAGAGAGAGTATCCAGCCTTATTTAGATTCCACTAAGACTNTGATGTTTGCCCACGGTTTCAATATCCATTACGAACAAATTGTTCCGCCAGAAAACGTNGATGTCTCTATGATAGCCCCAAAGGCGCCAGGACATCGTGTNCGAGAAATATTTACACAAGGAGCCGGTGTACCTGGTCTTCTAGCNATACACCAGAATCCTTCAGGAAACGCTATACAGAACGCATTAGCGTATGCGAAAGGAATTGGATGTACNAGAGCAGGTGTNCTCGATACGACATTCAAGGAAGAAACGGAAACAGACCTATTTGGAGAGCAGACGATACTCTGTGGAGGAGTTACTTCGTTGGTTAAAGCTGGCTTNGAAACACTNGTAGAGGCAGGTTATCAACCAGAATCGGCTTATTTCGAATGTATGCATGAACTAAAATTAATAGTGGACTTACTCTATCAAGGCGGCATGGAATATATGAGATACTCGGTCAGTGACACTGCAGAGTATGGTGATTANAGCCGCGGCCCAAGGGTTATAGATGAGCAAGTTAAAGAAAACATGAAGGCGGTGCTTAAGGAAATCCAAGATGGCACGTTTGCTAGAGAATGGATCGCCGAAAACGATGAGGGTAGACCTCGATTCAATGCTATGAGACAGCAAGATACTAAGCATCCAATTGAGCAAGTAGGTCAAAGTCTTCGAGATATGATGGGCTTCCTAAAGCAGGTCTAATCTGGTAACATACGAGTCCAATGTTAAATACGATTGTTCATAAAGAGGTGCAACGCGTAGTTCGCCCGGCGATTGGGGTTATGGCAGAGCTCCAATTGGCGGACTGCGTTAGCCTTTAACTCCAAGATCTGGGCTACTTGCTAAAGCTAAAATATAGATATAGCAATGTGGTCCACTCTTCCTCATGCTTACCGACCGGAATCTTATACTAATCTTAAATTGCCGCAACCAGACNTCATAACCTATAGAACGCCTGGTTATACGAATAGAAAAGGAGACCNAAAATGCCCTCAGATAAGGTAGTGATATTTGACACGACTTTGAGAGATGGGGAACAAGCAGCAGGAGCTGCCATGACCTTAGAGGAAAAAATTGAAATCGCAAAACAGCTAGAAAGACTNAATGTTGANGTAATTGAGGCAGGATTCGCTGCTAGTTCACCTGGTGATTTTGAAGCTGTTAAAACTATCGCCGAACAAGTGAGAAAGCCAATTATAGCCTCACTCTCACATGCCAATATAGANGCTGTAGACAAGGCCGCAGAGGCCCTTAGAAATGCCAGTAAGCCAAGAATACACGTGTTTTTGTCTAGCTCTGACATCCATCTAATGCATCAACTTCGCAAGAACCGGGAAGAAGTTATGGAGATGGCCATTGCTGCAGTGTCTAGAGCCAAGAGCTATTACGATGATATTGAATTTTCACCTATGGACGCCACAAGGACGGACGCTTCGTATCTATATGTTCTGTTAGAAGCCGCTATAGAAGCAGGAGCAACAACTATCAATATACCCGACACAGTAGGCTATGCTATGCCTGAAGAATTTGCCAATCTTCTTATAGGAATACAGAAAAANATACCAAACTGGGGCAATACNACCCTTTCCGTACACTGTCACAATGATCTAGGGTTATCAGTTGCCAACAGTTTAGCAGCTGTCAAAGTTGGNGCTAGACAGGTCGAAGGATGTATCAACGGTCTGGGAGAACGGGCAGGAAATGCATCCATAGAAGAAGTAATCATGGGACTGAAAACCAGAGGGGATTTCTTCGGCATTCATATAGGTGTAGATACCACTCAACTCTACAGAACAAGTAGGTTAGTCAGTGATATCACGGGCTTCTCTGTACAAGCCAATAAAGCTGTCGTAGGACAGAACGCCTTCCGGCACGCATCAGGNATACACCAAGATGGAGTTCTGAAAGACAGTTCTACTTATGAAATAATGGATCCTAGGTCTGTCGGAATACCAAGTAACAGTCTAGTGCTTGGTAAGCTGAGTGGCAGGGCTGGACTTCGATCTAGACTAGAAGAACTAGGCTATAAACTAGAGGCTGAGGATTTGAACAGGGTTTTCGAGGGGTTCAAAGAACTGGCCGATAAGAAGAGAGAGGTTACAGACAAAGATCTTGAAGCTCTAATGAGTGACAATAGGCGAAGCGAGGATGANCTATACAAACTTGAACATGTCCANGTTTCATGTGGAGACCATGAAATACCTACAGCGACTGTACGNCTTGTATCCCCAGAAGGGGATATACTCACCGATGCAGCAACAGGCACTGGCCCTGTGGACGCGGTATATCTGGCAATAAACAGAATCTTAAAGGTACCAAGCACACTTAAAGAATTCTCTATCGGTGCTATCACAGAAGGAACAGATGCACTCGGGGATGTGACTATACGNATAGAAAAGAACTCGAAGATATACACAGGCAGAGGGTCACATACAGACATAATTGTGGCTAGTGCTAAGGCCTATATAAATGCCTTGAACAAATTAATGGCAATCGAAGGTATACCTGAGGTTGAATTAGCATCGACTAAGTGATAGTTAAGTTAAATACCCTAGAAACCAACGGAAGAAAAAACTGAAAGAGGTCGCAAACATGCCTAAAACTATGTTCGATAAAATCTGGGATAATCATATAGTCCACGAAGAGCCGGGGAAACCTACAACCCTTTATGTAGATCTTCATCTCGTACACGAAGTGACATCTGCTCAGGCTTTTGAAGGTTTACGAATAGCAAACAGGAAAGTCAGGCGACCTGACCTGACCGTAGGCACTGTAGACCACAACGTACCAACTACAGATAGATCACTGCCTATCGCAGATGAAATATCCAAGAAACAAATAGACACGCTAAATACAAATGCTAAAGAATTTGGCATACAATACTTCGACATGTTCAGCCAAGGTCAAGGCATAGTTCATGTTATTGGCCCAGAACAGGGATATACTCAACCGGGAAAGACAATAGTATGCGGAGACAGCCATACNGCTACTCATGGAGCTTTTGGAGCTTTTGCATTAGGAATAGGCACATCAGAAGTTGAGCATGTACTAGCGACTCAATGCCTGGTTCAACAAAAGCCAAAGAATATGGAGGTAAGGGTCAACGGCCCTCTTCCATTTGGAGTTACCGCAAAAGATCTTATATTGGCCATCATCGGAAAAATGGGAGTTGGCGGGGGAGTTGGACATGTAATCGAATATACAGGGGAAGCAATAAGATCACTATCCATGGCAGGACGNATGACNGTCTGCAACATGTCTATNGAGGGTGGNGCAAGAGCTGGTTTAATTGCTCCAGATGAAATCACATTTGAATACATGGAAGGTAGACCACAGGTCCCACAAGGAGAAGAATTCGAGAAGGCTAAAGAGAAATGGCTGACTCTTGCGACCGACCCTGGGGCCAAATTCGATAAGTTAGTTGAGATTGACGCTGCATCACTCTCTCCCTATGTAAGCTGGGGAACTAATCCCGGAATGGTCACGTCAGTGACTGATAAAGTTCCAGANCCAGCATCTTTTGAAACTGCTGGAGAAAAGACTGCTGCTGCTAGAGCTTTAGAGTACATGGACCTTANGCCTAATACACCCATACAAGACATATCCNTCGATAGAGTATTCATNGGCTCTTGCACAAACTCACGTATTGAGGATCTTAGGGCCGCTGCTGAAATAGTTAGGGGTAAGAAAGTTAACTCAANAGTAAACGCGATGGTTGTACCTGGGTCTTTTACAGTAAAGATAAAGGCTGAACAAGAAGGCCTTCATGAAATATTNCAGGAGGCTGGATTCGAATGGCGAGANGCTGGCTGTTCTATGTGCCTAGGNATGAATCCNGATATTCTCCTACCNGGGGAAAGGTCAGCTTCAACATCAAATAGAAATTTTGAAGGACGCCAAGGCCCTGGGGGACGCACTCACCTAGTTAGTCCCGAAATGGCCGCTGCTGCTGCAATAGCCGGCCACTTTGTAGACGTCAGAGACTGGAAATAGCCAGTTCATCATAACGCTGGATATCATAAAATATCATCACACTTTGCATTAGCATTAGAAGGAGCAAATTATGGAACCTCTAATAAAATTAACTGGAATAGTAGCGGCACTTGACCGTCAGAATGTAGACACTGACCAAATAATACCAGCCGTCCACTTGAAGAGAATCGAAAGGACTGGTTTTGGCCAATTCTTATTCTCTCAGCCTGGCTGGAGATTTCTTCCGAACGGCGATCCGGACCCAGAATTTGAGCTCAATAAACCTAGCTATCAGGGAGCTAGTATACTAGTTGCAGGCCATAATTTCGGTAGNGGATCATCTAGAGAGCACGCCCCATGGGCACTTTTGGACTACGGGTTCAGGGTTCTTATTGCCCCCAGTTTCGCAGATATATTCTACAATAACTGCTTCCAGAANGGGATGCTGCCTATTGTTCTAAGCGAAGAAAACATTCAAAACCTTACAGAAAAAGCACAAAAAGATCCTGAAGGATACGAAGCGACAATAGACTTGGANAATTGCACTATATCAGATAACTATGGCCTAAAGGTCTCATTCGAAGTTGATCCATTTAGAAGAGATTGTCTGCTTAACGGATTAGACGACATAGGAATTACACTACAAAACGAAAACAAAATTACTGAATTTGAAAAATCTAACCAATAAATAATAAAAACAAGATTATAATATATGTTTTAAATATTAAACGTNTCAGGAGAAAAATAGGATAATGAAATTCAATATTGCAGCGTTCCCNGGAGATGGAGTTGGTCCTGAAGTAGTTGAAGAAGGAGCAAATCTTCTCAATAGGATTGGAGAACTCACCAACAATTCTTTCGAACTAAAATACGGCCTAGTAGGCGGTACTGCCATAGANCAAGTTGGAACACCTTTGCCAAATAAATCCCTTGATATAGCCAAANCTAGCGACGCCATCCTATTTGGTGCGGTAGGTGGCCCAAAATGGGATGATCCCCGTGCACCTCATAGACCAGAAGACGCGATACTAGGACTCCGAAAAGCAATGGGCTTTTTCGCAAATATAAGACCGGTAAGAATATTTCAACCACTAATAAATTCTAGTCCNATAAAACCTTCCATCATTAATGGTGTGGACATAGTGATGATAAGAGAGCTTACAGGAGGTCTATATTTCGCTAAACCAAAAAGAAGATGGGAAACACAACATGGTAGAAGGGGTGTAGATACTCTCAGATACACGGAAAAAGAAATTGAAAGAACTATGAAGGTTGGTTTTGAGCTTGCTAGAAGACGCTCCAAAAAACTTACATCAGTAGACAAGGCCAACGTGCTAGAAAGCTCCCGCCTTTGGAGAGAAATCGCTACAGAAATGTCCAGTCAATATCCAGATGTCACGCTNGAGCATGCTCTAGTTGATTCCTGTGCAATGGCTCTAATCCGCAACCCCAGCAATTACGATGTAATAGTCACTGAGAATATGTTTGGGGATATTCTAACTGACGAAGCAGCTATTCTATCTGGTTCTCTAGGCATGCTTCCATCCGCAAGCCTAGCTGGTGTACCTAACTCTGACAACTCCAGGAGNCGCACTCTCGGACTTTATGAACCTATACATGGAACGGCTCCCGATATAGCTGGGCAGGGAAAGGCTAACCCAGTAGCAACTATATTGAGCGTTGCTCTTATGCTGAGATACTCATTAGGACTACCAGAAGCAGCTAGTGCTATAGAGACTGCAGTAGATAATGTCCTGGAAGCAGGATTTAGGACTCCTGATATTGCTGAGGAAAATGCTAAGGAAGTACTCAACACTNCAGGGATGGGCCGAAAAATTATAGAGATGATAAAAATGTAGACNCTGTCTAGGGTCTACATTTCACACTCTTGTATATTTAGGTTGCAAGATTAAGCTATTAAACCTGATTCACCTAACATCTGGGCCATAGTCCATACCTATATGCCCTTTGTCTTTTAACAATTGNTACTCTTCNCCAGAGAGACCCATAATTTCTGTGAAAACGAAATCGTTGTCTTCTCCTAGTCTCACAGGCGACTTCCTGACTTCGAATGGCACTTTACTCATCTTAAAGATTGTACTGGGATACAAATGTGTACCAGCTTCAGGATGACTAACTTCTACAAAAAATTCTCTTTCGAGTACGTGTGGGTCTTTGAAGGCGTGCTCCTCGTGCATTATATATCCAGCCATAACTCCCTTAGCCTGAAGTTTGTGGAACAAATCTATTGGGTCTTTATCTATTGTCCACGCAGATATGATCTGATCCACCTCATCATGACTTTCAATTAATGCAGCCATTGAAGAGAATTGCTTAGTTCCACCAATTAGTCCAGATATAGCGTTCCATTCATCGATACTAGCAATAGATATTGCTATCCATTCTTCTTCCCCTGTGCACTGATATACTCCCTGGACCATATTCCCCATATGGTCCCGATTGCCCGGGGGNCCTGCTATTCTACCGTTAATTATGTAATCCATAAACATTTCCCCCAAATGTGGAAGGAAATTCTCACCAAGAGAGATATCTATATAGGATCCTTTTCCTGTCTTCGCTCTTTGGTGCAATGCCATTGTGGCAGTCAGAGCCACGGTAACACCACAAGCAGCATCAGATGCTACGGAAGCAGGTGATCCCTCCGCATCCATGTCTGGATATCCAGATGTACTAGCNTGACCAACAGCAGCTTCAAATTGAGTGCCTATCCCTGCGTAATAATTCCATGGTCCTGTCTGACCAAATCCATTAATAGATAGCATGATCAGATTAGGATTCCACTTACTTAAAACTGAGTAAGGTATGCCTAGCCTGTCCATGGAACCTACACCATTATTTTCTATGAAAACGTCGCTAACCTCAACTAATTTCTTAAAGGACTCATGCCCTTCTGGCTTCGTTAAATCGAGGGTTATTCCGTATTTATTTCTAGCATGCTGATTAAATCCCCCGAATCTATTCCAAGGTCTGTCGCCAGGCTCTCTGTCTGGGTAAGGAGCAACTGCAGCTCTCTGCAGAGATTCTCTAGAAGGCCGTGCAAACTGACCCCGACTTGTTGCAGGAAGACGAGTCAATGTCTCAACNCTTATAACCTCTGCNCCCATATCTCCTAAAAACATTGTTGCATAGGGTCCAGCGTATATAACGCACATATCAATTACTCGTATACCTTCCAGCGGCAATTTGTTTTTACCATTACTGTCCGCAGCGTCGCCAGGTANCAGGTTAGAAGACTCAGATTTTTCATTAATGATCTCTTGATTATGTTGACCCAATAACGGTGCTGGTCGCCTTAATTGCCACCAATCAGTAAATACTGTTGCACCCGGATAGCGAAGGTTGCCAGCAGATGGATGGTCTATGTCAACCCAGTAGTTCCTAAACTCCAATTGAGGATTGTTATCTACAACCTGATCCACGGTTAATATCGGAGTGACTAGCATTTCATTGGCTTGCCCAGATTCCACTATCTCATCCATTGTTCTTTCAAGCACCCATGGTAGCCATTCAGTCATCTCAAATTCTTCCCTAGCGTCTAAATCAGCCTGACCTTCTGGAGTAGCATAATAGCTCTCTAGAAGATCCGGTCTTCCCATAGTATTTGCTACCCTNCCAAATCTCTGNCCNCCTCCAGAAACCGACACATAGCCATCTGCACAAGGAAACGGCCCTGATGGATACCCTGCCCTGACAGGACCTAATCTCTGCCCTTTATCTCCTGTGTACTGATATTGAATAAAACCCAACAACCTCATGTTTATAGAACCCATCTGAGTTTCAAAAATNGATACATCAACTTGTTGACCNCCCAAACCTTGNTATGTCCTACCGTACCAAGCGAATAATGTTGCCATCGCAGCACTATTACCTGCTTGATACTGGATATGGTTGCCTCCCAACTTAAGTGGGTATTTATCAGGTAGTCCTGACGCACCCATCCGGCTTCCCATCGCAGTAAATACCAACTCTGAAGCAAGATAATCTTTATAAGGTCCAGTTTGACCGAAGTTAGATACAGAGGTCATTATCAAATTAGGATTTATTTCCTTTAATACATCATAACCTAGGCCTAACTTATCCATAACGCCCGGTTGAAAACTTTCAACTAATATATCGGCTCCTCTAACTAGATCCTTTAAGTTATCTACAGCTTCCTGCGTTTTTAGATCTAACGTGATGCCTCTCTTGTTAGTATTGAGATACAAGAATATTCCACTTTTCTCGATATCGCTCTTGTCATTGGGGAAAGGTCCAAGTCTCCGAGCATAGTCACCAACAACGGGTTTCTCGACTTTGATTACATCCGCGCCAAAGTCCGCAAGTATCTTGGTGCAATATGGTCCTGCAATTCCTTGAGTTAAGTCTATGATCCGAATATCCGCTAGTGGTTGCTCGTTCTTATCTGTGGTCATAAGTTAGCCTCCATTCTGGAAAGGTTTATACGAAGAGATTCTAGAATATCACACCCTGNAAATATTGTCTCTCTGGTAATAGTCACAAGTGACTGGATGTTTTATTGACAGCGCAAATAAAAACTCGTAAAGTAGCCGCACACATTTCGTGACAGGCGTGAGTAACGCCCTACCAGTCTTNATGATCTACGGAGGAGTCGTGCCAATATACGAGTATCAGTGCGAAAGTTGTAGCCATAAATTCGAACTGAAGCAAAGTTTTGATGCCGAACCAACAGAAAAATGTCCGGTATGCGCTGCGACTTCCAAGAGGTTATTCCACGCACCTGCTGTGATATACAAAGGGACCGGTTTCTATACTACNGACTACGGAAGAAAAAACTATGCCCCCCCAGCAGAAAGTAAAGACTCCTCTAGTAATGCNNCAACCGACAAACCGGCTCCCGCAACAAGCNCGTCTTCAAACGAATCTGGTACAGAATAAATAAGAATCAGGATAGGCTGAACTCAGCAATTGAGAGCTCTAATACAAAGGGTATTGTCTGCATCTGTAGAAGTTGATGGACAACTTACCAGCTCTATCGACCAAGGATTATTGGTATTACTAGGAATAGGACTAGAAGACACTGACGAAGATACCGAATATTTAATCAACAAGATAATCAACCTGCGTATATTCAGTGACGGCTCAGGAAAATTTGACTTGTCCGCTATTGATATAGATGCTCAAATCCTCCTTATAAGCCAATTCACCCTATATGCGGATACTCGTCGAGGTCGAAGACCATCATTCTTAGAAGCAGCCTCCCCATATAATGCTAGACACATGTTTGATAAAGCCGTGGAGGGTTTTACTAAGACTGGATTAGGGGTAAAAACAGGGCAATTTCAAGAATCTATGCTAGTGTCTTCAAGAAATGACGGACCGGTAACCATAATGATTGATTCCAAAGATAGATCCCTCTCTAAAAGATCCTCAAATAAACAGTTGTGATAGCAATGGTTTTTCTGATATAGTAGGCGTCACAGGCAGGAGGGATCGCATAGAGGCCTAGTGCGGCCGCCTGCTAAGCGGTTAGGGGGCGTGAGCTCTCTCATGGGTTCGAATCCCATTCCCTCCGCCATATCTCCACTATAGGCCTATAAATTTCATCAAAGAAGTTTAGGTAATCGTCATGACAATAGGAAGTTACTACGTCTGGACCATTGGATGCCAGATGAACAAAGCGGACTCCGAGCGCCTTGAAAGCGCTTTGGATAAACTTGGCATGAAACCTCAAAGCAATCCTCAGTCTGCAGATTTAATAGTCCTCAACAGCTGTGTAGTGAGGCAGAGTGCAGAAGATAAAGTAACTGGAATGTTAACTTCCTTAAAGCCTANCAANAATACCAATGAAAACAGAGTAATTGCTCTTATGGGATGTATGGTAGGTCCAAACTCGGATTCCCTAAGATCCAAATTCCCCTACGTAGACGTTTTCATGAGACCTCAAGAATATGAACCTCTTATAGATTTTCTAGGCGAGAAATTTGGCATTGAAACCGAAGGTTGCCTGTCAGATCTAACTTCCAGTAGACAAGATATAGCTACGTATATACCTATAATACACGGATGCGATGAGTTCTGTTCATTCTGTATAATCCCCTACCGCCGTGGAAGACAAAAGAGTAGAACCATAGAAGATATAGCAAAAGAGGTAANCCATCTAACAAGCAGAGGCGTAAGAGAGATAACATTATTAGGTCAAACTGTNGATGCTTACGGGCATGACTTAGAAGACCCTCGAGATCTATCCGACCTTATGNTAGCTATCCATGATACAGAAGGATTAGACAGAATTAGGTTCTTAACCTCTCACCCAAAATATATGAGTGACAAAATTATTGANAGCATNGCCGATCTGCCAAAGGTATGTGANCATATAAACTTACCCTTCCAAGCAGGAGACGATGAAGTATTNATAAATATGAGAAGGGGATATAAATCCTCTGATTACAAAGACTTAGTTCAAAGAATTAGGGATAGAATTCCAAATGTATCCTTAGCAACTGATGTAATTGTAGGATTCCCTGGAGAAACTGAGGCACAATTCGAATCCACTTTAGCCCTTGTAAGAGATATAGAATTCGATAAGGTCCATATAGCCGCCTACTCNCCNAGAGNAAACACAATTGCTATTCGAAAAATGCCGGATGATGTAAGCTCTCTAGAAAAGAAAAACAGGGTCCAGAGATTAGAACAGCTCCAAAAGAACATATCTGAAAAAATAAACAGGCAGTTACTAGGTAAGACACTGGAAGTCTTAATAGACCAAAAAGTAAAAGACAAGTGGCAAGGTAGAACAAGAAATGACAAGCTTGTATTCATAGAAACACAAAAAGACTACCTAGGTAAAACCATAAACGTAGAAATTTCAAAGACTGGTCCTTGGTCGCTACAAGGCGAGATAAAAAATTAAACCATACGCTTCAAACGGTGGAATAAATATGTTTACAAAACAAAAACCGACAACAATTCCAATAACAGAAATAGAACAATCTGCGTTCTGCAGGACTGATGAAACCCTAGACGTAAAACCGCTTGCCGAGGAATTCTCTGCCTCGGTTAGATGGCAAGGTATTCCGTCAGAATACCTCCATATGGATGGGNAAGAGCTAACTGCTAGAATAAGGAATGCCCGGAACTTGCTTGGAGATCGCTTGACGATACTTGGGCATCACTACCAAAGAGAAGAAGTCATCCAATTTGCTGATGTGCGAGGAGANTCTTTTAAATTAGCACAATATGCAGCGTCACTGCCTTATGCAGAATTTATAGTGTTCTGCGGTGTCCATTTTATGGCTGAGACAGCAGATATACTGAGCAATGCAAACCAAAAAGTCATTCTCCCAAATATAACCGCCGGATGCTCCATGGCAGATATGGCCAGTACTGAAGATGTAATAGACTGCTGGAATGATCTGGAGAACATACTAGGCCAAGGCGGTATAGTACCAATAACTTACATGAATTCTACAGCAGATATAAAAGCCTTATGCGGAAGAAATAACGGAATCGTTTGCACTTCTTCGAATGCCACCAAAGTCATGGAATGGGCCTTCCAAAAAGGCGAACGGGTATTGTTCCTGCCAGACCAACATTTGGGTCGTAACACGGCACTTAAGCTAGGAATAGCATTAGAGGATATGGTGGTATGGAATCCCTTCAAAAATCTAGGTGGTAATACCGAGGATTCAATTAAGANTGCGAAGATTATACTCTGGCAAGGTCACTGCTCTGTACATACTAGATTTAACGTAAACCAGATAAATAAAGCCAGAGAGAAATATNCAGATGTTAATATACTAGTACACCCAGAGTGTACCATGGATGTTGTTCAGGCTGCAGATTATAATGGCTCCACAGAGTACATTATTAAAACCGTAACTGAATCCCCACCTGGCTCNAAATGGGGNATAGGAACTGAGATAAGTTTGGTCANCAGACTGGCCAAAGAGAACCCGGATAAGTTNATTTTCTGTANTGATTCAGTAGTATGTCCATGTTCAACGATGTACAGAATTCATCCAGCCTACCTGCTTTGGGTANTTGAAGAGTTAATTAATGATAATATCATCAACCAAGTANTAGTTAATGATGATACTGCAGAGCAATCGCNTATAGCTCTNGANAGAATGCTTAGTATAGTTTGACTTTGTTCTCGCAAGCACATAATAGGTGACCAAGATTATCTATTGGAGGAGTTATGACAACTGATTCTTCAGAAAATGAGGATCCCTCAAAACCTTGGCTAAAGCATGGACGGGCCTTAGTAGTTGTGGCGCATCCAGATGATGCTGAATTCGGTTGCGGCGGCACATTGGCAAAGCTCGTAAAAGAGGGCATGGAGCTAGGTTACGTCATATGCACGAACGGGAACAAAGGTAGTAATGATCCCAACATGACTTCTGAAAAACTAGCTGTCATCAGAGAAGCAGAGCAGAGAGAAGCATCAAGAGTTATAGGTGCAAAGGAAATAACATTCCTAGGATATGGAGATGGAGAACTAGAGTCAACGGTGGAACTCATAGGAAAGATCGTCAGGGAAATACGCAGATTCAAGCCAGATATCATTTTATGTCAAGATCCGTGGAGGACTAGGCATAATCATAGAGACCACAGAAATGCCGCTCAGTCCACATTTGACGCAGTATACCCTTATGCACGGGATCATCTTCATTTCCCAGAACAACTNGCTGATGGTCTGGAAACTCACAAGGTAGCTGAAATTTATACTACGATGACTGAGGAGCCAGACATAGTCATTGATATCACAGACACCATACAAACAAAAATCGACGCTTTGAAAGAACACAAGAGTCAGATAGGAGATCCAGATTCGTTACAGGAACGTATATTGACAAGAACCTCAGAGTTGGCAGAAAAACACGGCCTCAAATATGCTGAGGGCTTCCGCAGGCACGTTTTCAACGCCTAGGCATATTAAGAAAATCTTCTAACAATTTATTGAAGCCACCTGGATCCTCCCGCTGAACCTCGTGCCCTATGTTAGGAAAGAAAACCAATCTTGATCCGCCTATAGAGTCTCGAAGATGATAAGAATGCTTAGAATCAACCCATGGATCAGATTCTCCCTGAACTATCAACGTTGGAGCTGAGATCCTATCTAGGTGATTAACCATAAAGCCACCAGTCTCTTTATGCATGTTTTCCTGAGCATATAGGTAGGATTCTATCAATTCTTTCCAATACGGATCTCCATGGTGACGAGCTAGAGCCATTTGCACTGGCAGAGGCAAGTCCACAAATGTTTGATTCATCTCATATGAATCATCATCGAAGATAGCCTGGCCTCCTATTACCGTCAATGAATTCAACAACTCAGGATATTCTTGAGCTACAATCATCGCAACTATTGCGCCATCACTAAAGCCGCACAGATCTACAGATGCGAATCCTAGTTTTCCTATTAAGTCAGCAATATCTTCTGCATCTTTGTTATACAGATTTCCATCAAAAGAAGATCTCCTAGAAGATTTACCATAGCCCAAAAAATCCGGAGCAACCACCTTATAGCGATCAGCAAAATGACCTATTTGATCACGAAAATGTGCTGCCCCAGTTCCCAAAGCACCGTGCAAGAAGATTAATCCCTTACCCTGTCCTTCAATAACACAGTGAATATTTCCATGAACAGTTTTGATATCTTGTTCATACCTCTTTGAACTATCGGTCATATAGAGCTCACATTCTTAAATAGGTTTCCTAAACGTTAAAAACAAGCGACTCGGTGGTATTTCTAGCTACTATCAGTTCAACCATCTCATTTTCGCTTACATTCTCCTCGATGTGAACTGTGTTGGGGGGCACGTACAAGAAATCGCCATCGCTTGCATCTACAAATTGATCCAAATTATCCCCAAAATACATCCTTATATTTCCTTTAAGCACATATATTGCAGACTCTGCATCTCCATGATGATGTGGTCCACTAGGTCCAGGCGGGGACGAAACAAAGCCCACCCACAAGCCTTTACTCTCGCAAGTCTCTTTGCCTACTCCTACTTGTCTTATCATATTAGAAGTTTGAGTGGTTTCATTGAAACGCTGATCCCTCTTAACCAAGATGACTTTCTCCATGTCGCCTCCTTCATATACTCCANAAGATGAAATGCAATCTTTTCATAACCAATCGATAGCAACTCTATATATCTAATTCAAATCGGCATAATAACAGCAAGCCATATTGTATATCAATATTATAAAACCACTCGTAATAGGGGCCTGATAATTGGAATATCTTACAATAATATCTATAATAGTATTGTAAGTAATAATACTGCGCCCCTATATCTACCCCAATCCCTTGCCCTCGGATTCCAATGGCCATCGAATCGTAATCAGATTTTTTGAGGAGGTTATCATGACTACCCAAGAGAGCGCGGAGAAAAAAGCCATATTGTTTGAGAAGCATGGATCTATCTGTATCATTACCCACAATCGGCCAGAGGCAATGAACGCTCATAACTACGAAGCTACATGGAGAGAAGCAGAAGCCTATGCTGAATTTGAAAGAGATCCAGATCTAAGAGTTGCCATAATAACTGGTGCGGGTGACCGAGCTTTTTGCGCTGGCGGAGACCTTAAAGAAAGAGCCTTGAATTATGAGAGCTTCTTGAAGCGAGGTACTGTCAAGAATCCGCTACCCACATTGAGTAAACCCGTCATAGCAGCAGTTAACGGATTGGCCCATGGTGGCGGCTTCGAAGAGTCACTAATGTGCGATATCATATTAGCAGCCGAGAATGCAGAATTCCGACTTCCCGAACCNCTGCGTGGAATCGTCCCTGGAGTAGGCATACATTACTTACCTAGATATATGCCCTTTAAGCAAGCTATGTCTTACTTACTAACGTGTAGGACACTAACCGCTCAAGATGCCCTTAAATGGGGGCTAGTGTCTGAGGTTGTTCCACGCGATCAACTTATGGATTGTGCCATGAAATGGGCAGAAGAGATATCTAATGCCGCACCGTTAGCAGTTTGGAGCATCAAACACTACACAAGAATGGGTATGGCCATGCCAGTAGAAGATGCGCTGGAACTTAACAGCAGTCGATGGGTTAACGGCTCAGAGGANGCCATAGAAGGACCGAAGGCATTCGTAGAAAAAAGAAAGCCTGTCTGGAAGGGGCGATAAGAACAGGATACATACTAAAACACCTATATATTTATATTCATGCANGCATTGCGTTATTAGCATATATATTAAGCCCAACGCTACGCTATGCGTTGTATATTAGTATATGGATAGTGGCATATCGTATCCACTTATNTATAACCCATAACGCTTGACATTTGACTAATATCTACTGTAAATTGTACTCGGTGTTAAAGCCGCGTACTGCGGCATATTAGCTATTGGTCAATTAACTAGTTTTGCTATGGAGGTACATTATGAACTTCGAGTTGGAATATACCAAAGAGCAGGAAGATTTCAGAAAAGAAGTAAGATCTTGGCTAGAGGAGAATGCCGTCTGCCCAGAGGAATTGGGACCAATACCATTGGAAGAGGGCAACATGAGCTGGGATATGTATCAGTGGGGCAGGGAATTTCAACGGAAATTGGGCGCAAAGGGTTGGCTGTTNCCAACATTCCCAAGTGAATACGGCGGAGGTGGACTGCCTGCAGAAAAATCTATAGTCATAGCAGAAGAGCTCAGCGAGCGTGAATACCCNGTGGCCTACTACCACATAGGAAACCTCGCTATGTCCTCTGTGTATGTATGGGGAACAGAAGAACAAAAAGAACGATTTGCCAGACCCATTGCGCAAGGAGAGTTATGCGTATGGCAGGCCTTCACAGAACCTGAAGGAGGCTCGGATCTAGCATCCCTAAAGACAAGGGCCACCAAAGACGGGGACGACTTTATAATTAATGGTCAAAAGATGTGGATCGGCGACCAATTCGAACCCGACATGCTCTGGACTCCTGCAGTAACAGACCCGGATGCACCGCGACACCAAAACCTAGGTGCGTTTATGATACCAACTGACTTACCAGGGATCACTATACATGACCTCAACCTAGTAGTAGATAGAAGGAAAAGGCTCATATCATTTGACGGAGTGCGAGTTTCCAGAGAATATCTGATCGGAGCTGAAGGTCAGGGATGGAGAGTAATATCTACTAGCCTAGAATTAGAACACGGCGCAGGCGGACGAATACAATCAAGAGACAAACTTCTTGACGATGTTCTNGAGTATGCTCGAAACAACACTAGAAACGGAGCTCCTATATCCAGCGAACCGTTCGCACAACAATCACTGGCATCAAACTACATAGACTCAAACATTCAAAGGCTAATCGGACTAAGAAACTATTGGATGCATAACAGTGGCGAGAATTCAACTTACCACGGATCCCAAAGCTCCTTTATGGGGAAGCACTACAACGCACTTAAAGCTGAGCGAGTGAGATCAGTCCTAGGACCATATGCAATAACCAGTGATTCAAAATGGGGTCCTCTAGATGGCCGAGTAGAGGAAGATGGCCGTTCCAGCCTAGTGGGCCTACATCCAGGTGGAACTTATGACGTACAAAAACTAATAATGGCTAGACGACTAGGTATAAGTAGAACTCAGGAAAGGGCCGCTCCCACACCAGGGCAGAAAAATTAGACTAACATAAGAATAACAATCTAACGTACTTATCAATCAAGCGGAGGAGGAAAAATATGGATTTCGAAATGCAGTACACCAAGGAACAGGAAGATTTCAGGAAAGAAGTTCGTTCTTGGCTGAACGAAAACGCTAAAGTGCCAACCGAGTTAGGAGAAATCCCTCATGAGAATTGGCCTATAACACGAGAAATGTGGGACTGGGGCGTAAACTTCCGATCTAAATTGGGAGAAAAGGGGTGGTTATTCCCACTATGGGACGATAAGTATGGCGGAGGCGGCTTAAGCGCAGAACAGAATATTGTAATTCAAGAGGAATTGGAAAAAGTTGAAGTCCCAAGAATATATTCGAACAACTTTGCAATGCCTGCTCTATATGTTTACGGAACTGAGGAGCAAAAACAGAGATTCCTCAGACCATTATGCACGGGTGAAGCAATATGCTGGCAAGGATTTACTGAACCAGAGGGAGGNTCNGATCTAGCATCCCTAAAGACAAGAGCCACAAAAGACGGCGATGACTTTATNATTACTGGTCAAAAGATGTGGATAGGTGACCAATACGATGCCGACTATATATGGACTCCTGCGGTCACAGACCCAGATGCACCAAGACACCAAAACTTAGGTGCCTTCATGATACCTTGGGATCTTCCAGGGATAACCATTCACGACTTAAACCTGATGGTGGGTCACAGAAAGAGATTAGTATCCTTTGATCAAGTCAGGGTTTCCAGGGAATATTTGGTTGGAGGTGAGACCCAAGGATGGAGAGTTATATCTGCCAGCTTGGAAATTGAACACGGTGCAGGAGGCGGTGTAAGAGGAGAGGATGCATTCCTTAATGACACCCTACAATACGTCAAGAGTACAAATAGAAATGGTCAGGCTNTAAGCAAGGATCCTTTCGTACAACAACTCATGGTAGATAACGTAATAGAGTCCAACGTTCAGAGATTAATAGAGCTCCGAAACTATTGGATGTTCAATAATGGCGAGGCTGCAACTTATCATGGCTCACAAAACTCCTTCATGCGTAAAGACTTTGGCATGAAAGAGGCTGACAGAGTGCTTGCTGCACTAGGTCCGTTTGCAGTAACAGACGATAAGACATGGGGTCCTCTCGACAGAAGAGTTGAGGTTCACCAGAGAGAAAGCATATCAGCTCTACACCCAGGTGGAACTTACGATGTACAAAAGCTGATTATGGCCAGAAGACTTGGAATCAGCAGAACTCAGGAAAGAGCAGCTGCAACCCACGGACCTGCCAAGAAATAATAANAAGCAGGAACAATAATTAATGGCCACAGGCAAATGCCAATCGGCTGTTTATAGATGTCAAACGACATAATATTGGAGGAAAAATATGGATTTTGCGATAACTTACACGCCGGAACAAGAGGCTTTCCGAAAAGATGTTCGCGACTGGTTGGAAACTAATGCAAACTACCCAATAAATGAATTGGGCGCAGTACCACCAGAAACCGATCATTACACACCAGAGATGAAGCAATGGGGTCTCGACTTCGCCAGAAAACTTGGCGCAAAAGGCTGGTTATTCCCATTGTGGGATGCAAAGTATGGTGGCGGTGGACTATCCACTGACCATGACATAATCATCAAGGAAGAACTGTCAAAATATGATCTACCTATGCCAGGTGCTGGCTCATTGCAGGCAGGATCTATTGCGGTATACGGAACCGACGAACAAAAAGATCGCTTCCTAAACCCAATAATACAGGGTGATGTAGTCTGCTGGCAGCTATTTACTGAGCCTGAAACGGGATCAGATTTAGCATCACTCCAGACTAAAGCGGTCAAAGATGGCGATGACTTCATAATCACTGGCCAGAAGATGTGGGTTGGAGATTCCTTCGATCCAGACTGGCTCTGGTGCCTAGCCGTTACAGACCCAGATGCACCAAGACACCAAAACATAGGCGCCTTCTTCATGCCAGCTGATTTGCCTGGTATATCAATCGCAAACCTAAACGTTGTTGTAGAGCGAGGAAAGAGACTCGTATCTCTAGACGGAGTAAGAGTATCCAGAGAATATCTAATTGGTGAAGAGACGCAAGGCTGGAGAGTAGCTCAGACGACCCTCGAACTGGAGCACGGAGCAGCAGGATCTATTACCGAGAGAAACTCAGTAGTAGGAGACGTAATAGAATACTGTAAGCAAGCCACAAGGAATGGACAGCCTTTAACAAAGGATCCTTTCGTACAAAAAGCCATGGTAGACAACTACATAGAAGCGAACATACTAAGGTTACTTGGACTAAGAAACTACTGGATGTTTAGCGCAGGTGAAACCTCTACATATCACGGTTCCCAGCACACACTGCTTAGGAAAGACTTCGACCTTAAAGGTGCACAAAGAATCCTAGATTCAATAGGGCATTATGCTCTCACCAAGGACGAGAAGTGGGGTGCGCTGCAAAACAAGGTAGAGCACCATCAGAGAGAGAGCCTTGTAAGTGCTCACCCAGGTGGAACCCTAGAGATACATAAGCTAATCATGGCTCGTCGAATTGGAATAAGCAGAACNCANGANAGNGCAGCTGCAACCCATAATCCGAACGCCAAGAGTTAACAGCTTAAGAACTGATTGATTAAATCACCCCAGCTACATGGCTCATGAGCCTAGTGGCTGGGCAATTCTCCGGAACTTATTAGTCCGGAGAATGGCATAAACCTCATATCTCACAATAATCGGAGGATAATTAGCATGGACTTATCATTAACGTCGGCACAACAACTAATAAGGGACTCTGCAAGAGACTTTCTCGCCACGGAGACCCCTCGTAGCTTCGTCAAAGAAATAGACGAAACAGATACCGGATTTTCCCAAGAGCTATGGAGCCAGATGTCTGAAATGGGATGGGTTGGAATGATCATCCCTGAGGAATATGGCGGAGGCGGAAACAATTTCACAGATGTAGCCGTACTTTTCCAAGAGCTGGGTTCTGCATGTATATCCAGTCCTCTCCATTCCTCGGTAATACTTGGCGGGTTGTCGATCCTATATGCTGGCAGCGAACAGCAGAAGAAAGACATCCTTCCNTCAGTAGCAAATGGCCAGAGAATACTAAGCTTCGCCTTAACTGAACCTGACTACGGTTGGGGGGCAGAAAGTGTAAACCTTGAGGCCACTGAGAGTGGAGGCGAATTCACCCTGAACGGCACAAAGCTATTTGTACCTGACGCTCATATATCTGACCAAATAGTCGTTGTTGCTAGAACTAGCAAGGGCAATTCTCCTGAAG
The DNA here is from genome assembly GCA_002717805.1 of Chloroflexota bacterium. GTDB lineage: Bacteria > Chloroflexota > Dehalococcoidia > Lucifugimonadales > UBA2985 > UBA2985. The sequence continues at coordinate 61,776 of PBBS01000019.1, forward strand.
AAGGAGTCTCCCTATTTCTGGTAGACAAGAACACATCCGGCCTATCTACCCGCATTATTAGCGGATGGACTGGTGATAAATTAAATGAGGTTACATTCGACAACGTTAAGGTGTCTGCCTCAGCAGTTATAGGAAGTGTCGGCAGCGGGTGGGCCACAGTTTCTAAAGTACTGGACAGGGCCAACGTAATCATGTCAGCTTACATTACTGGCGGCCTAGAAAGGCTGTTAGATATTACAGTTGAATACAGCAAGCAAAGGATAGCTTTCGGTGTTCCAATCGGAACTTTCCAAAGAGTCCAGGATTGGATAATAGTTATCGTGAACGACATGGAGTCTACAAAGTGGACTACATATGAAGCTCTTTGGAAACTAGATTCTGATCGAGACGATGCTGGTACATCAATAGCAATGGCAAGTGTTGTTGCTAGCGAAGGATACCCTAGATCTGCAGAAGCAGCGCATCACGTCCATGCAGGAATAGGTATAGACAAAGAATACGGCCTCTATCTTTACACTAAGAAGGCCAGAACACTTCAGAGTTACCTGGGAGATCCAGTACACCACAGAAGGCGGATTGCCCAAGACTTAGGTATGTAAATCATAACTAAATAGTGAANAAAGAGGAGGGACACCNTNANNNTNANGGTGTCCNTCCTCTTTTTCCATATCAATAGATATTAGATTGCAACTGAATTGTCTATCATCTCAATGATATCTGCCTCCAAAACACCCTGTTCTTCAGCAGTAATACAATCCACTAACTCTTCTCTGTTCTTAACTCCAAGTACCACTGTCGATATACCATGCATCGACAAAGCATATCTATGGGCTAATATCGCAGGAGAAGTACCCATACTATCTGCAACCCTTCGAAATCTTTTGGCTCTATTATAATCGTTCATATCAGGATGTTCTCCAGATATATCTCTATCAAAATTATCCGTTAGAGCTCCTGCCTGTACAGCCCTTATACCCATAACGCTAACCCCAGAATTATTTGCTTCCTCAATTAGCTGTCTTGGCATAGGATCACCATCAAATCTCTTCAAGCTTCCTGGGGAATCCAGTAAATTGGATATTATCTGGACTACGCTCGGCCCTGGAGTAAACTGAAGGGCCTCTTTCACTGCAGGAGGAACCCCTATACCAGTAATACCCCATCCCTTAATACTACCTTTATCGATAAGAGTTTCAAAGGCGGGTACTACNGCTGTCCTGAATAAACTTAGAGACGTTCCGGGATATCTATCGATTTCTTGGTCTGGGATTATTTGATTATGGAGAAGTAAAAAATCTACTCGGTCCAGCCTTAACCTNTTTAGACTGTCTGAAAGGCTGGCTTCAATCGTATTGTAAACTTCACTAGGATCTGGATTATCAACACGGCACTTTGTTGAGATCCTCACACCTTCTGGAATATTGCCTCCAAAAGCCTGACCAACAACTTCTTCTGACTCACCATTCCCATAACTTGGGGCTAAATCAAGGAGTGTAATGCCGCAAGCCACNGCTTCTTTAACTGTAGCCACNGCTTCATCTCTAGTCGTTTTACCCCATACCTGGCCAATCCCTCCCCCTCCTAGAGTTAAGGAGCTTACTAAACCCAATCGGCCTAAATCTCTATATAGCATAAATCAATTCTACTATAACTATGTCTATGCAGGGGTTTCGGGTCTTTTTGCAGTAAGTATTAGNAAGAGTGCTACTANNAGGGAAAANGCAAATACTGTAAATGCAAACTTATANCTTCCTGTAAGATCAAATACTGTACCAGAGAAAACAGGGCCTACTACCCCGCTGATAAGTGTTATAGGGGTCATCATACCTCTAATAGTGCCAAACCACTGTCTCCCAAAGTATTCTCCCTGTATTGCCGGAATTAGTGGGAGTACACCTGCATATGTCGGAGCGTACAANACCAAGAATAATACTATACCCAGTGTTCCGGGCACATGAGTAAACATCACTAACCCGATCGTCTGAAATATAAAACACCCGGCCATCACATATCTCTTTGGGAATATATCGCCCAGCCAACCAAAAATCACCCGTCCAGGTGCACCTAGGAGAGCCATTATGCTTAAAACTACTGCAGCCTGAGCCAACGACATACCTCTCTCCTGAAGGAAGGGTATCAAGAAAACTGCAACTGAAGTAGATACCAATTGCCTGGCCATGAATGTAAAAGCAATAGCGTAGAATGCCCTGACTTTCAAAACTTGCCACGGAGAAAAGTTTACTTCTTCATCGTCAGATGAGCTTCCATCTCCAGCCTTTTCTGGATTTCCGTCACTACCAATCTTATCTTTTGGAACGTCTCCATCCGGTANATATCCATAAGGCTCCGGCCTGTGTCTTACTAATGCGGCCAGTGGATAGCCTAAGAAAAAAGTGATGATTCCTGCTACTATTAATGCACTTCTCCAACCATACTGAGTAATGAATAAAGCTAGAGGTGTTACCAACACTCCGCCGAAACTAAGGCCCATGGTAGCAAACCCCATAGCCCGGCCTCTCTTCTTGCGAAACCAGTTAGCAATAGCCACATCCACCGCAACCCCGCCCATACCAAAGCTAGCCCCAACTTGAATAAATAATATAAAAATAGCGTAAAAATACACCAGTGAATTAGTTCGACTAAGGAGAATAAACCCTGTACCAGTCAATGTGATGCCAATATACATCATCTTTCTTGGGCCTATCTTGTCAAAAAGAATGCCAGCAGGAAGGGCCATAAGGCCNCCTTCCAATCTAGACAAAGATAATACTCCCGCCAAAGCAGCCCTAGACCACCCGAACTGCTCTACCAAAGGGTTAAAAAACGCACTAAAACCATAATAGTTAAAAGTAGCGAAAACAGTTCTCATAACGTTGCCAACAACAACGATCCACCATCCGTAGAAAATCTTGCCTCCGGCCCTATTATTCTGGGTATTATTTCCTTCAGTCATCTATCTATACTTTCACTATTGAGATAATGTATTGGCTCGCATTTACGATTATAGCAGAATTGAATCGCATAACATCCGATTAATTGCACCCAATAAATATTGGTAGTTTTAATAAGTATATACAATTACTCAAGATATTCTCATAAATTAAAGATTACCTTTGCATGTATGCAAGTGATAAAATAAGGCTATGTTATCCAAAAGAATAATTCCCTGCCTCGATGTGCACGCAGGAAGAGTAGTCAAAGGAGTCAACTTCCTTGGGCATAGAGATGCAGGTGATCCCGTTGAGCTAGCATCCTTCTACGACAGCCAGGGAGCAGATGAACTCGTCTTTTATGACATTACAGCTTCCTCTCAGGGCAGAGAAATTATGCTTGAAGTGGTTGAAAGAACAGCGAATCAGCTATTTATACCGCTCACAGTTGGTGGAGGTATTAGAACAGTTGAAGATATGAAGGTAATGTTAATGGCGGGAGCGGATAAAGTTTCAATCAATNCCGCCGCCGTTATGAATCCAGATCTAATTACACAAGGCTCAGAGGCATTCGGAAGCCAATGCATAGTATTAGGTATGGATGCAAGGCGAGTTGANAATGATTCAACGAACCCAAGATGGGAAATCAGAACCCACACTGGCAGCGNNGGAGGTAAAGCCAGCGGGATAGATGCCATAGAATGGGCTGTAAAGGCAACTGAACTAGGGGCTGGNGAAATAGTAGTNAATAGCATAGATGCCGATGGAACAAAAAATGGATATGACCTGGAATTAACACGCCGAATCTCTGAGCTTGTATCCGTACCTGTAATAGCAAGTGGAGGGGCAGGAACCTTAGACCATATGCTACAGGTAGTTAACGACGGAAAAGCTGATGCGGTGTTGGCGGCAAGCGTTTTCCATTTTGGTACATATACTATAAAAGAAGTTAAAGATTACCTGAGCCAAAACGGCGTGATAATTCGCCCAGTGGATATTTGATCATGTCAATCAAAGCTGTCATATTCGACATCTACAACACTCTATTTGATAACNATACGATATACTGGCATAGGACATTTGAGGAAATATGCCAAAAACANAATCTTAAGATAGATCCAGAAGAATTATGGACCCACTGGAAAGCAATTGAGGTATCCTTTCGAACTAACAGACTAAATCTTGCNAACCCGGATGCTTCTCCTCCTTTTAAAACGTATGAAACAGCCTGGCGAGAAGCTTTTGAAACTACTTTCGAAAATCTATCCNTAAATGGCAATCCTGAGCAAGCAGCAAAATTGTCTATAGAGAGCCTGGGGGCCCGTCCACCCTACCCAGATACCTTCNAAACACTTGAGGCCGTTCAAAAGCAAAGGAAGGTGGCCTTTCTGACAAATGCTGATAATGCTTCAGTCAACAAATTATTCGATTCATACAACATCGCTTCGAATATGCTGTTCACATCAGAGAAATTACAGACTTATAAACCCAACCCTTACGTTTTTCACGAAGTAATTCGTTCCCTGGGACTAGTAGCAGAAGAAACAGTATACGTTGGTGATACACTGGTAGAGGATATACATGGTGCTAAATCTGCTGGACTTACGGCTGTTTGGATCAATAGGAATGAGTTACAAGCCGACCCAACTTTATTGCAAGCAGATTGTGAAATAACAAAATTAAACGAATTAGTCGATATCCTAGACTATATTGATGAGGTTAAGANATGACAGCAAAATTAGACAATAAAGGATTAATCCCTGCGATAGTACAGGATATCAATACCAATCAAGTATTGATGATGGGGTATATGAATCCTGANACTATAAACAAAACCCTTGAAGAGAANAAGGTATGGTTCTATAGCAGAAGCAGAGACAGATTATGGATGAAAGGCGAAGAATCGGGCAATTTCCTGNATTTCAAGAATGCATATATAGACTGCGATGGAGATACTATCCTAATCTTGGCTGATCCGGAAGGACCTACGTGTCACACTGGCAATCAAACGTGTTTCTTCAGTGATCTGGAAGCCTCAACAGAGTACGAAAGGTCAGACTCTGGCTCAGGGATAATAGAGGAATTGTTTTCAGTTATTCAGGATAGAAAACAAACAAGGCCAGATGGAAGCTACACTGTAAAATTGATGGATGCTGGCATATCCAAGATAGCACAAAAGGTGATTGAAGAAGCAGGTGAATCAGCGCTGGCAGCAGCCACAAAAGATAAGGATAATCTTCCTGATGAGTTAGCAGATCTTCTATATCATGTGCTCGTGCTTTTATCAGCCTCAGAAGTAAACCCAGAAACAATATGGACGGAGCTTAGAAAGCGTCGNAGCTAACTATCCTCTGGTTCAGGTTTATCGCCAGTCGTTTCCTGGTCCATGCTAATAGCCAGCTTCATAGCTGTTATAGCCACNTCTATTTGATCATCGTCCGGGCGACGAGTGGTCAAAGATTGCAAAGCCAAGCTGGGATAGACTATGAGATTGACGAGCCTGTTAGTTGAATATTTTCCACTAAGCCTTATCACTTCATAACTAATACCTGCTATTACTGGGACCAGAACAATTCTGGAAGCAATGCTAATGAGTATAGGTGGTCGGCCAATAAACGTGAATACNAGGATAGCAACTAGCATAACCACTAACAAAAACGCTGTTCCNCACCTATTATGAGCTGTCGGATACGGTCTAACATTCTCAATTTCTAATGGATCTCCGTTCTCATAAGCATGTACCGTCATGTGCTCAGCACCATGATATGCAAATACCCTACGTATATCCTTTAACAAGCCAATAAGGTATATGTAGGCTAAGAACATAGCGAGCCGCAGAACACCCTCAATAGCGTTACTGACTCCATCAGACTCTATAACACTATCCAGAGATCTTATTGCTAAAAGCGGTGCTATGAAAAACAGACCTACCCCAAAAGTTATAGAAAACAATACTGTGAGACCCAGAGCCCACCCAGATAATTCTTCCTCTTCTTCCTCTAGAGACATATTGGCTGATCTGCTTAATGCCTGAACTCCCAATATCATGGTCTCTAATAAAACAAGAACTCCACGGATAAAAGGCACGTCGCGCAATTTTCCTGTGTATATTGTACTAAGTCGGGCGGAATAGGTACCTATCGCTCCACTAGTCTTCCTCACAGCCAAAGAGTAATGGCCCCTGCCCCTTATCATTACACCCTCAATGACAGCTTGCCCGCCATACATTATCTTATTATCTCTATTTGCCATGTCTACAATAAACCCATTTAAAATGAAAAAGGGTGGCTAAGACCACCCAATTTTCTATAATTTACAACGTCCTATTAGCTTAAGTTGAACCGTCTCTTTAGTCTCTCAACCCTACCCTCAGTGTCCACTATGCGTTGCTCACCAGTAAAAAACGGATGGCATTTGCTACATATTTCAATGCGTATGGACTCTTTAGTAGATCCCACCGTGAAGGAATTGCCGCAGGAACATGTCACCTGGGCTTCTGAAAAATAGTTTGGATGTATATCTGACTTCAATTCAATTAACCTCTCAACCAACTAAACAGGGTATACGCTTGCTTTCTTGCGATACTTAGTTGCGAATTCGAATTTTACGGAGCCATCTACTAAGGCGAATAGAGTATGATCTCTGCCTACTCCAACATTCTCCCCAGCCCTGATTCTGGTTCCCCTCTGCCTTACAATTATAGTGCCAGCACTCACAGTTTGGCCGCCATATCTTTTTACACCAAGCCTCTGCGAATTGCTGTCTCTACCATTACGACTGCTACCGCCACCTTTTTTATGAGCCATCTGCCTCCGCCTTTGTGGTTCTTCGTCTCCTTGCAGGAGCCTTAGCTTCAGCCAGTATCTCTGTAATCTTTAGCTGAGTTCTAGGCTGCTTATGACCCTGCATTCGACGATACCTAGTTTTATTCTTGTATTTGAATACCTTGATCTTAGGGGCTCTTTCGTGACCCACTACCTGAGCCAAGACCTTAGCTCCTTCAACCAATGGTGATCCTACCTTATAGTCACCATCCTTAGCTATCAGTAGAACTTTATCGAGTTCTATAGCCTCATCCAGAGACACCTCGAGTTTCTCTACGTCGACTATGTCTCCCGCATGAACGGTATACTGTTTTCCACCTGTTTCTATTACTGCATATTCCATAACCATAGAATTTTAGGGCATAAGGTGCAGGGTGTCAACTTCTGATCCGTTAAGACATTAATTTAGGAATTTACCTGAGACAGCAGGCCTGTCATTACCGAGGACACTAACTTAACTCCGGCCATCGTCCGAGGGTATTCCATTCTCGTTGGACCCAGAGCGCTTATATATCCCACAGAACCGCCTGGAGAACCATATTGAGACACTACCATGCTGAACGGATAGAGAAACTCAGCCCTATTCTCCTCACCTATAACAACATTGATCTCACCGTTCTCCAAAGCCTCAGCTAGTACAGCTCTAGGCAATTGCCTGTCCTCTATCATATCCACGAGTTCCCGAGCTCTTACAACATCCTCGAACTCAGGTTGCCTCAACAAGTTACGTAGCCCCTCAATGTAATGATCGCTGTAACTTTCCCTCTCTTCTTGAGACATCATCTGAACAACCATCTCGACCACATCCTCTTCGAAAGGATCGAACCTGGCCGTTCTGTTCTCAATTTCTAGCCTGTTCAGGCCGCCCAAGACGTGACTCAGCTTATTAGAAACGACCTGAAGATCCTCATTAGTAAGGTTGTCATTAACTGGTATAAAAGTTTTCTTCAGCCTGGCTTCCTGAAAAACAATAACTAAGAACGCCAGGAATTCCTTAATGTATATTAGCTCCAACTTCACTAGCCTTGTATTCGCAATCTTGGGATTAGTTACAAGAGCTATGTTACCGACCAGATTCGATAAAACGGATGCAGCTACCTTGCTCCACTCCTCTACGTCACTTTCTCCCTTTGCAAATTGTTGCCACAGAACGTATTGCTGTTCCCTTGGCAGTTCTTCAACCCCGGGTAAGTTCTCCACGTAGAAGCGATATCCTCTACTCGACGGTACCGCCCCAGCAGAACTGTATGGGCGAGATATATATCCTTCGTCCTCAAGAAAAGCTAAATCATTACGAATAGTTGCAGAGCTTACACCCAGACCATGCTTCTTCACCAGAGCATCTGATGCAATCGGCACAGCGAAATCTATATACTCTCCAACTACTGTCTTCAGAAGACCAGCTCTTCTCTCGGTTAAAACGGTCAATATACTCCCCCCACCATTAGAGTTATTTTGAACGCCGTATCAGAAATACCAAATATGCCGAACCCTTCACCCTATGATTTACCCTTAGTTTTATTCACGAGATGCCAGGCACCCGGCAAAACCATACTAGCCACCAACAGTTTCAGTGCATCCCCACCGATGAATGGGTATAACCCTCCTCGCAATGTCTTATCTAGCACATCGCTCCCCGCCATAGCTTCATAAAAAGTTAGTTCCGCATTAATCGAATTAAAAGCGACAAAGTATCCTAGCCATGCCAACCCAAAAATATATATGCTCAAGTTTCCAATTACCATTCCTAGGGATATCTTCGAGCCCCGATCCCATCCTCTTTCCGCCAGCAACCCTACCACGTAAGCTCCCAATATGAATCCCACTACATAACCACCACTGGCCATGTTCCAGACCATCCCATCTGTGCCGTTCCACGGTAGTACAAAATGAACAGTCTTTTCAGCAAGGAATGCAGAACCTGGAGCAAATACAGGCATAAACATACCCATAAGCATGTATACAGCCATACTAGCCGCCCCTCTCTTACTGCCAAGCGCTCCTCCCGCTACCAGCACGGCCAAAGTCTGCCCTGTAATCGGCACCGGCGTCCCTGGGAACTTAATCGCTATCTGTGCAAATACAGCTGTGAACAATGCGAATCCTACAATTAGAATCGCATCAGTTAGTATTCCTGTTTTTGGCACCAATACCTCAGCGAGAGTAGGTACCCGTAGCGTTGTGTTTGCTTGCATTAGAAAATCCTTTTTTGTTCCTGTAAGTTGCCTAAGTTTAACAATCGTCTTCCTAGTCAGTCAACACCCCTTCTTTACAAAATCTATCCATTTTCAGCATTCCAAAGAGAAGGGCCTCTCCCATTCAGGAGAGACCCTCTCGTAGTTTCCATTTCCTAAGTGTTACCTTAGCTTACGGTGTTAGTGTTCCGTCAGCCGTGGCGTACACCAGGTAACCTTCACCCTGATCGGCAGATGGCGTATCTTCATCATTTATGGCATCAGCCACTACGCTGTCTGCTCTCAGAGTTTCCCACCCGGCTCCAGGTGTTGGGTCATAAGCGTAAGCTACTGACCACTCAATACTGGTTAGGTAGGCATCCATGTCTGCGAAGGTATCACCAGATATGCTCCAGTAACCAATTGCGTTCCAACCCTCGTAGACTGCTACGGATGGCGGGACTTCTACTCCAGCATCCTCGAGGAGAACCTCAACAGTAGCTGATGCATCAGTCTCGATGAAGTAGGACCTACCAGGCTCCAGGACGGTTATGTCTCCACTCCAATCACCAGAAGCTGCGTCCTTGGTGGATGTTAGCCATGGGTTTCCACCATTTGCATTTACTGCAGCGTCATAGGTTATTACTGAACTTACTTCAGTATCTGCGAACAGCGTGCTCAACGCACCTGCATCACCTGATGGTGTACCAGGTATAGATACCAGGTTCACTCCAGGTTGTAGTACTAAGTCGAATGGATCCTTCTCGACTACTTCGAAGTCAGCATCTGCATCGACTTCGTTGCCAACTGAGTCCTCACCAGTTATCTCGAATGTGTACTCCCCTGGTGTAAGGCTCACGGCCAGCGTGAATATTACGTTGTCGTCGCTCATCAGCGAAGCAACATCGTCTGCAATCACATTATCATCTTCATCTACCAAGGAGACCGCCGTAATGGTTATCTCATCAGCAGAGTCGTCCTCGTACTCAGCATCCTCGTCGAATGTAGTCACAATCCAAACGGCTCCCTCTTCAATACTATCTGCTCCGTCGAGTGTCGTTCCAGCTGAGTCCAGAACGCTGACGATTGTTGCATCTAGGTCACCTTCGAACGTGATATCGTCGTTGGTTTCCGCTTCGACACCAGCCTCATCGTCTGCGTCAGCCTCTATCGTGTATAACGTAGAGGCATCGATCTCAAAAGTACCTTCCCAACTGTTTCCAGTACCCTTGACCATAGTCACAGATGTGTCCCCAGAACCCGGCGTGTCTGCCTCGAGCTCTTCGTTCACTATGTTAACGGCTATGGTTGCCTGAATCAGGTCTTCATCAGAAGTCATTGTGATCGTAACTTCGGCTTCATCTGCACCTACTGTAGTATCAACACTTACAGTAAGAGTAGGAGGAATCTCGTCACTTGCATCAACATCGTCTTCATCCACGTCATTTCCTGCTAAGTCATCGATGTCATCTACAACTTCAACTTCTGGAGTTGCATCTGCATCAAGATCAGCAGACATCTTCAAGTAGACAAGTGTTGCATCGTCTGCGCCAAGATCGACTCCATCTTCGTCTTCGATATCAGTACCAAACAGTATTGATTCTGGCTCTTCCCCATCAACTTCGAAGTCACTAGCCTGGAGTGAATCCTGGTCCAGTTCTTCGTTGAATGTAACTTTAATCCAAGCTGGGTCGACCATTTCTTCGTGATCGTCGTCATCGTCAAGTGCGATTCCGGTTCCTGTCGTAGCTGAACTCAAACCAGGTGCATTAGTATCAATCGTGTACTGAAGCATGTCCAGTGATCCTGCACCAACAGGTCCGTCTGCACCATCGTTGTCATCGTCGTCGGTTGTTGCAAGGTTACCAACTGCGTCCTTGACGCTGAATGTCCAGTCGTGTGTCAAACCAGCTGCACCAGCGCCATCTCCTGGGTCATCACCCAGTTCGCTGAAACCAGCGATGAACACCAGATCGTATCCATCGGTTATTGGGTCAGTAGAAACGTCCTCTGACACGTCGCTGTCGTTGTCATCACTGTCGTAAACAATCATGCTGAGTGTGTCCAAATCTATACCGCTATCAGCATCAACCATTGTAACTGTGAACTGAGGCGTCTCGTCATCTGTATAGGTCCCGTTTGCAGGGCCTACATTACTGAGAACTGGTGCCTCAGCATCAACGTCTGCCGTATCATCGGCCTCGTCTTCGCCACTGCCCTGATCGTCATAAGTGACTTCGATCTCATCGTCGTGAGAAACGACTATTAATCTAGCCATCACATCATCAAGTGTGCTGTCGTCGTCGAGGTCTGTATCACCTGCTATGAAATCCAAGACATCTTCGGCTAATAGGGCATCATCATCCCCATCGCCTGCAGCACCCGTGGTTGCCAAAGCGCCTGTTAGATCTTGCAAATCATCAGTGGTGTCAGTCGCTGTGGAGAAGCCGCTAGCTGCTATCTGATTATCAATAGCGTCTTTCACTGTCTCTGAAATCAAAGCGATTTCAATTTCAAATGAACCTGAGGTTGCGTCTGACTCTGTAAGAGTTAGCTCTAGTCCATCAGGATCTGTCGTGCTTGTAATAGTTACTGACTGATGAGTGTCACCATCATCATCTTCGTAGTCAGTGGTGTTTTGTTCGTCATAGTCATAACGAGCGACTATAACTCTGAGTTGGTCGATATCAACCTCAACAGTCTCGCTGACTCCGTTCTCGTCAGAGTAGCTCTCCACATACCATGTGACTGGTCCTGAGAAGAATACTGGCGTTGCGGAACCACCAACGATGAACTGGGCTTGCTCTGCATCATCAAGAGTAACCGCTACTTCAGTTGTCTGGTCTTCAGTAACTGCTCCTGTTGAAGCATTAACTATGTCTCCAACAACCTGAATCTCGAAGTCAACGGCAACTGTATCCTCGTTTCCGCTCTCCGTAAGGTCGAACTGGAGTGCCCAGATGCGCAAATCATCATCGTCACCAGCACCAGCTGCATCAGCCGGAGCCACGTCACCATGAGCGGTTGCAGTGGCAGCCGATCCGACCGCTACGTCATCCGTTATGGTTGCTTCCTCAATGTCTGCTTCTGCTACCTCATCCCTAGCAGTGTTCAATGTAATCTGGGTATTGTCTTCACTTACAGCAGTGAAGTAGGCAATACCATCGTAAAGGTCAAAGACCTTACTTACGCTATTAATATTAGCGTTATCGGTAGTGAAGGTCGTTACATCATCGCCTGCTAGACCTAAAATTTCGTGATCACCTGTGAGATCTGTGGCCACGTTTAGGTCATCATCCTCCACTGTGATTGTTACGATATTTTCACTTTCACCCGACGTATAGTTAGTATACTCGTCTGCGTCTAATTCTATTGCCCCTTGCTCTGCAGTAGCTAAGCCTGCTGGTAAAGCCGAGAGTAGTAGCATTAAGACTGCTAATATGGAGACTAATTTACTCTTCATATTACTCTAACCCCTTTCTGCCCGTG
>PBBS01000020.1 GCA_002717805.1 Chloroflexota bacterium
AACTAACTCACCCTCTTCGTTTAGAATGCCAAAAGTAGGGTAAATAGGAAGTAATCCTGCCCAAGCATTACACAGGACGAACAAGAATATTGTAGCCATTACAGGGAAGAATTTCCTGGCATTTTCAGCTCCGGCTACGCCATTAACAAAATTATACAGTGACTCTATAACGAACTCCACAAAATTTTGCAGCCCACTTGGTACAAGCTTCATACGCCTGGTGGCGAAGTAGAAAGTAGCAATTAAAAGAATTGTAACTATCCACGATGACAGGATTGTATTCGTAAGCACAAGGCCATCCCCTGCTCCAATCATCCCACTTTCCGCATGATGGTCACCATGATGGTCACCATGGTCATCCTTGGAATGGTCGTCTTTAGCATGATCATCCTTGGAGTGGTCTGCATGGGTGTCCTTAGCATGTGAGTCTGTGGAGTGAGCCTCAGTTGAGGTATCGAGGTTAACGAAGATTTTTTGTGGCGGTATGTGTGGAACTGGTTGAGGTACAAGACTCTCCTGACCCATTATTTTCGAGCCAATTGCACCAGTTACAAATCCTGATAATGCTAGTGCCAGAATAACTATTACACTTATAGCAGTTATACTTCTCGCTGATGTCATGTAGCACTCACTAAGATTATATTATTACGATCCACCAATTGACTATCTAATTTGCCCTTGTAATATCTTTAACCATCTTATAAATACCGTAGAAGGCCAAAATAGTGCCTATCAAGACTCCCAGTAGAGTGAATACCGGTTCCGTAGAGAGCCTTCTATCAATCCAGAGACCCCCAAACATACCGAAGAATAGGCACACTACTATGTACCACCCTACCCCAATCAATTGAAGAGAAACCATAACTGTTCTGTTCTTCAACTAATCCTCCAGCACCTCAGAACTTGCGCATCGTATCATATAGAGTTATCTGGGTCAACGCCTATTTACACAGAATTTAGAGTTGGTTTTTTTGCAAACAATACCAATATAGCTCCGAGAATATTTATTATTGCAAATATAAATAATGCGATATCGTAGTTACCAAAGCTATCAAACATAAAGCCCGCAAATAATGGAGCCATTACTGAAGTGCCGCTCAGGAAAAATGCCGACAAACCGAATATCGTAGCAAATGCCTTGCGCCCAAAATAGTCTCCCCGAAGGGCAGTGAATAAAGCTCCTCTACCTCCCCAACCCATACCAAAAAGGCAAGCAAAAAGCAGCGCCGTAAAAATATCATGTATAAACATCGCTGCAAGAACTCCGATTGCTTGTATAATCGAGAATCCGAATATAAGCCAAGGCTTAGGAATTCTGTCTCCGAAATAGCCTCCTACGACCCTAGAACCCATCGCAAGAAATGTATATATAGCTACCACTGTACCTGCCAATTCTAATGATAACCCAGCGTCATAGAGCATAGGTATTGTATGAACCTGTAGAGCCCCAACAACCATTGCCGTAAGTCCATGACTAAAAGTAATTAACCAAAATGCAGATGTAGCCATAGCTTGTCGGGCAGTAAAATCAGTCTCGTAACCATCACCCGTCGACACTTTCCCAAAGTCATCCCCGCTACGCATTGGATCCCTATGTTCTGATAGCACATCTCCGTCAGGTAGCTGATTATACTCTTCAGGCCTATTCCTGATCAGCCTAGTTATAGGATACGCCAAGACCAAGAATATTATTGACATTATAACCGCCATCGAGCGCCACCCAATGGCATTTATGCCTATAGCCAATAACGGAACCAGCACTCCTCCTAAATACACACCCATGCCGGCCAATGCTATCGCTATACTCCTTCTTCTTATAAACCAGTTGTTGACTGCAGCTATCATAGGCAAAAAACCACCGAAACCCTGGCCTACAGCAATAACCATAAACCCTATATAGAAGCTTAGGACGCCGTTCGATAAAGCAAATACAAAGAACCCTGCGGCAAGAAATATATAGCCAATCAATACCATTCTGCGGGAGCCGAACCTATCAGTTAGGATGCCTTCCAAAGGACCCATGACAGTCCCTTCAAGTCTGGCCAAAGCAAATGCTCCAGATAAGACGGTTCTGCTCCACCCAAACTGGCGTTCGAGTGCTACGAAGAAAACACCTAGCCCATGAGATGCTGCACCTGTCGCCAATGCTATGATGCACACAGACAGGGATATCAACCACCACCCGTAAAATATTTGTCTTCTTGAACTCAATTTACATTATCAGATGTAGGTAGCCAGACTTTATTTATATCGCAGTTCAGTTGTCTTCACTGAAGAAATCTCCGCTCTTGCCTCCGACTTTACTAATTAGCCGTATATTTTCTATTTTCATAGCCTTATCAACAGCCTTACACATATCATAGATGGTAAGAGCCGTAATAGAAACAGCCATTAGGGCTTCCATTTCAACTCCAGTTTTTGCTGTCGTATTCGCAGTACATTTGATTTCAATACAGGAATCATCTTTATTAATAGCCAAGTCCACAGTCACGTTATTCAGAGGCAAAGGATGGCAAAGGGGTATCAACTCCGATGTTTTCTTAGCTCCCATAATGCCAGCTATTCTAGCCACCGTTAGGACGTCGCCTTTACTAACCTGCCCATCCTCAACAAGCTGAACCGTTTTGCTGCTCATAAGCACCCTACCTGATGCCAACGCAGATCTA
The DNA here is from genome assembly GCA_002717805.1 of Chloroflexota bacterium. Taxonomy (GTDB): domain Bacteria; phylum Chloroflexota; class Dehalococcoidia; order Lucifugimonadales; family UBA2985; genus UBA2985. Next base: position 2,667 of record PBBS01000020.1, read on the forward strand.
GCAGTATCATCTTTCCATCCGACGTCTACCATAACTGCCCTTCCTTCTGCATCTATATGGGATAACGATGAAGAAGGATCGCTATCAGGATTCTCTGCCTTATAACTAGCCAATTGATCAGCCCTCTCATTCCCTGGATTTCCATCATGGCCCTTAACCCATTTCCAAGTTACATCTCTATCTGAAACCAATGTATCCAATTGCGACCAAAGATCCGTATTGGCATTACGTTTCCAACCTTTTGTCATAGTATTTACAAGGTATAGACTATCGCTATTAAGAAGAATTAGAGAATTTTTCGGACATGCCTCTAGTCCTTTAATCGCTGCAAGAACTTCCATCCTATTATTCGTAGTGTTTTCTTCACTGCCTGAAAATTCTTGATAACTATCGCCGTTACGGACTATAGCAGCCCACCCTCCCAGTCCTGGGTTACCCTTACATGCACCATCTGTATATATCTCTATGGAAGCCATATTACGCCTACATTAACCTATATTAAACTACAAATATACAATCCATTCCAACCACTATCCCCAAATATTACCCACCTATTTGATACATCTCTACCTTGCCAGGAACTGGCCTGGTCAATGAAGACCTTATCTCAGAATATCTATCATTCCTTGCTCCCCAAGTATTCCTAATTATCTCTTTCAGTTCCGAGTCGTCAGCAAAGGAGCGCAGATGATCGCGTAAATCCTTTCCTTCGTTAGCAAAAAGACAGGTGAACAATTTCCCGTCTGTAGACAGCCTAGCTCTAGTACAATCGCTACAAAACGGCTCTGTTACTGAAGATATAAACCCTATCTCTCCGATACCATCCAGATATCTATACCTATCAGCGACTTCTCCACTGTAATTCTTATCTATAGGCTCTATGGGCATTTCCATATTTATCTTTTCTACTAGCTCTTTTGAGGAAACTACTTCACCTAACTCCCATCCGTTTATATTCCCTACATCCATAAACTCTATGAATCGAACTATAACTTGACGTTCCTTAAAATATTTAAGCAGATCTATTACAGAGCCATCATTTATACCTTTTTGTACGACTGTGTTGACCTTAACAGGAGTCAAACCGACATGTATAGCTTCATCTATAGAATCTAGCACTCTCTTTACACCGAAGCCCCTCCCATTCATTCTGCCAAATATATCGTCATCAAGACTATCTAAACTAACAGTAATCCTCTCTAATCCAGCTTCTTTAAGGCTTCTGGCTTTTTCCTTTAATAAGTATCCATTAGTGGTTAGGGTTAAATCTTCTATACCTTCTATGCCTGATAAAAGTCCAATTAATTGTTCTAAGTCAGCTCTGACTAATGGCTCGCCACCGGTTATACGTATTTTAGTGGTGCCCAATGTCACAAAAATTCTCACCAACCGAGCAATTTCCTCAAATGAGAGTAACTCTTCCCGATTAAGAAAATTATATCTTTCTCCAAATATCTCTGCTGGCATGCAGTATGGACATCGGAAATTGCACCTATCGGTAACCGAAATTCGCAAATCCCTAAGCATTCTCCCAAACAAATCTTTCGTCACTTCATTTTGCGCCATATATTTTACCTTGTCAGACTGACTATTTTACTTATGTACACTATATTCAAAACTAGACTATAGATGCTAGATATTCTTTAACCTTCATAGAAGCTACTCCTCGATGACTAATAGAATTCTTGCTTTCTATACTAAGTTCAGCCATATTTGCACCCAAAGCTGGTATGTAGAATATAGGATCATACCCAAAGCCTCCTGGACCTTTAGGCTCTTCGCTTATTATACCTTCGCACACTCCTTCAAATATCACAACTCCCCGGCCTGGACTACATAAGGCCATCACGCAGCGGAATCGGGCATTACGACGATCGAAAGGTACGCCTCTCAATTTATCTAAAAGATAATCGACTTTATCTTGATCCGAGGCATTAGGTCCAGCATACCTTGCAGACATCACTCCTGGTTCGCCATCAAGCACATCGACCTCCAACCCTGAATCATCTGAAAGACTCGTTAGACCACTCAAAGATGAGAAAGCCTCGGCTTTCAATATCGCATTTTCTCTAAAAGTCTGCCCACTTTCTTCTACTTCCAAGTGAATCCCCTGTGCCAAGGGATTAGTGATTTCTAACCCCAAATCACTAAGCAGAACGGACATCTCTCTCAATTTGCCAGAGTTGTTAGTAGCAAGCAAGAGTTTATTTTGTTTTATATACAATGAAATCTGAGCCTCAGCTAGGTCTGCAAATTACTCCATATTAGGCGAGTATATACCCTGGCGAGCAGCACTAGTCAATTTAGCCCGGTGATAGAATGCCTGTTGTGCATCTGTAACATTGGCCTTTTCACCCCCCCAAGCCTTTAATGGAGCCGCCTGTAGCCCTCTTCCATACGAAAAGCTAAGTTGCCATGGTGCACCTACCAAAGATGCCCGCTTATTTATCGCATTGAGATTAACTGTAGCTTCTTGATCGCTCTGACCGCCCGAGAGGAAAACGATGCCAGGAACTGCTGAAGGTACGGATCTACTGAAGCATGTAATGGTTTTCTCTGCGACTTCTTCTGATCCCGCCCTAGATGATGCAGTACTACCAGATAACACCATACTAGGCTTGAGCAACGTCCCCTCCAAAAGAACCTTTTGCTTCGCCAATTGGGAGTACACTTCTTTCAGGGTCGCTTCATTGACTTCGAGGCACCTCTCTATAGAGTGATTCCCATCCATCAGGACCTCAGGTTCTACTATCGGAACCAACCCTGCTTCCTGACTTAGAGCCGCATATCTAGCCAATGCATGGGCGTTTGCTTCTATACAATACGAACTTGGAATTTCATGCCCAATAGTTATCACGCCACGCCACTTTGTGAATACCGCACCTAATTCGGCATATTCCCTAAGTCTATCCCGCAGGCCATCCAGCCCTTCGGTTACTAGTTCAGTCTCTGCAGATGGCAGAGACTGAGTACCTTTATCTACTTTTATACCAGGGAGTATTCCTTGACCTGTAAGAACTTTTACTAGAGGAGTTCCATCAGCTCCATTCTGTCTAAGTGTTTCGTCAAACAATATTATCCCACTTATGTATTCTGAAGCACCTTCAGTCCTGAACAATAACTCCCTATAGTCTCTTCTATTATCTTCTGTAGATTCTACATTTATGCTATCAAATCGCCGTTTTATAGTACCACCACTCTCATCAGCAGCAAGTATGCCTTTCCCTGGTGCTACCAATGCATTAGCAGTTTTGACTAATTTTTCTATATCCATTTCAGGCCTCCTTATTAATAATTAATACAAAATCAGATGTTTCCCTATTTATGATCCAATAGTCTGAACAACCTTATTTACTACGTCTTTATTGCCTAAAATAAGTGGAGTTCTTTGATGTAGTTGTTCTGGCATAACATCCATTATACGAACATAGCCTGTCGAGGCTGCTCCCCCTGCCTGCTCAGCGACAAAGCCCAATGGATTAGCCTCATACATAAGTCTCAGGCGACCTTCAGGACGTTTTGTGTCCGCTGGGTACAAGAATATACCACCTTTTAGGAGGTTCCTATGGAAGTCAGCAACTAATGACCCAACATACCTTAGTGAATATCCATTGCGAAGGTCCGACACAGCTTGCCTAGTATTTACATCTAGTTCCTCGAAATTACCTTCATTAGTACTATAGTATGGGCATTCTTCAGGTATGACTATATCTCTATTTGTTAGGAAGAATTGTCCAGTGGCTGGATCTAACGTAAACCCTTGAACGCTGTTCTCTGTAGCAGCAACCATGACAGTGCTAGACCCATAAACTACATAAACTGCGGCTACTTGTTCATTTCCTGGCTTCAACAGGCTATCTGCACTGACCTCCTCATCAAGATCCCTTTTCCATATACCAAAAATCGATCCAATACTAACTGCAACATCTATATTAGAAGAACCGTCCAAAGGATCCATTAACACTATATATGCGTGATCATCGCTCCGACCCGCAACAACAGGGTCCTCAATTTCTTCACAACCGATCACTGCAACTTTCCCACTATTACTAAGCTCGTCGACAAAAATATCTGAACTCGCAGCATCAAGTCTTTGTACTATTTCCCCCTGAACATTAGTATCACCCGTGGTACCTAGAACGTCGGCAAGAGCAGCTTGTTGAACTTGTTCGTTTACTCGCACTGCACCTTGGGCAATTGACTGTATAACATGGGCCAATCCAGAGTATCTAGAGGATTTACCTAATGAGGCATTTAGAAATTCACTAATACTGTTTCTGTCATAATTTTCGCGCAAAACTGGCACCCCTTTCAGTAATACAGTGAATCATAAGATAAAGCCCTGAGTTAGCTATGAAACGCTAATCAAATTCTACCGTTTGGATAGACAGAGTGTCAATAATTTTTGATCTTAGATAACCACCCCAGTTTAGTAATTGACAAACATATATCTGAAGTTTAAAATCCGCCGTGCAACCGACTGTCAGAAATGAAGCGGTTAGCTTGATGGATAGGCACGGATTGGAGGCCGCGGGGACCATGAGACCACGACGGCATACAACTACAGATTATATTTTCGAAACCTTCCAGTCCTTACCTGAAGGACAGGGAAGGTTTCTTGTTTTTGAGAGTGGATAGATGACTGAATCAGTGATAGATATTTCAGGTATAAGCATTGGGCATTACACCGACACGGCATCTGGCACTGGGTGTACAGTGATTCTGTGTCCAGATGGAGCAGTTCCTGGAGTAGATGTTAGAGGTTCCGCTCCTGGCACACGGGAAACAGATCTTATGCGTACTGGTCACATGATTAGACATATACATGGCCTAGTATTAAGTGGCGGGAGCGCCTTTGGCCTCGAATCAGCCTCTGGGGTTATGAGATATCTAGAGGAAAACAATATCGGGTACAAGGTAGCAAATTCGGTAGTTCCTATAGTTCCTGCAGCCATAATTTTTGACCTTGGATTTATTGATAATAAGATAAGACCAGGAATCGCTGAAGGTTACCTTGCAGCGAAGAATGCCACTATTGGTACAGTGCAGGAAGGAAATGTTGGTGCTGGAACTGGTGCAACAATCGGCAAAGCAATGGGTATAAAGAATGCCACAAAGGGAGGTCTTGGCACATACTGCATGACAGTAGCCGGGGTGAAAATAGCAGCAATAGCCGTTGCTAACCCATTCGGAGATGTAGTTGACCCTGAAACTGGCATCATAATTGCTGGTGCACGAGGGAAACATAATAAATTCATTAATACTAGCAACTATTTACTTCAGGGCAGTGCCGGGAAATCTGAAACTGATCTTTCTAATACAACACTAGCCGTGGTAATAACCGATGCAGACCTTACCAAAGAAGAGGCAAACAAGTTGTCTCAAAATGGCCAAAATGGACTATCCCTAGCAATCCGCCCTGCCCACACAACTGGAGATGGAGACGTCGTATTCGCTCTAGCTACTGGCAAATCAAAACTTAAACCCGATATGCGCCAACTAGGTATAGCAGCTTCAAAAACAGTCTACAAAGCAATAATACAAGCAGTAAGATCTGCCGAGTCACTTGGTGGAATCCCATCAGCAAATGAAATCGGACAAATATGAAAAGTAATATCCTAAGTCTAGTAATGCCAAGACTATTAGGCTGGAGTGTAGTAACTCTAGGCATGGGAATAGGTTTGATCGTTGCGGCCTTCTTTGTCGGAGAATACACACCACAATTGGCTTATTGGGGAGGGGCACTATTATTATTTGGAACGATTTTGGTAGCTTCTTATCTTGTACTGGCAAGAGGAATACAGGAGAACTAGAGCAATAAATGAACCTCGTTACGAAACGCAGAATAGGATTCATAGGGGCAGGTAAGGCAGCTAATGTAATAGCTACTGCTCTGCATGACTGTGGATATACCATTTCCTCAATCAGTAGTAGAGACATATCTTCTGCAACAAGTCTCTCAGACCATATACTGGACTGTATACCAAGCTCAAATATTCAAGATACAGCCACAGAATGTAACATAGTTTTTATCACTACTCCAGATGACGCAATTCTATCAGTTGCTAAAAGCATCATATGGAAATCTAAATGTATAGTTATACATTGCTCAGGATCTAAGACTCTCGAAGTGCTAAATCCAGCCAGAGATCAAGGAGCTCAAATCGGCTCACTTCACCCTGTGCAGACATTTTCTGGGGAAATCGGGAATAAGGAAAGCCTGAAAGGAGTGACCTTCGCAATAGATGGTGAAGATGATGTACTCGACATCCTCAGGCAATTAGTTTTGGACCTTGGAGGATTCCCTGTAAAAATATCTCCGGAACTCAGGCCTCTATACCATTTATCTGCATTCTTGGCATGCGGTGGACTGGTAACCCTAGTATCTAAAGCTAGTTCTCTGTGGGAATCCATGGGATACAATGATTCCACAGGACTACAATCCCTGCTGCCCCTAATTAAGAAGACGATCGAAAACATCGAAGCAAAAGGTACATATGGTTCTATTACAGGCCCTGTACACAGAGGGGATATTAGTACAATATCCGAACATATTTCGGCCATCAGAAAACAATCCCCAGACACTATGGATATATACAAATCCATATCAAAATATGCTACAAAATTATCTAGCCAAAATGGAGGGATAGATTATAATACTTCACAACAAATAATAGATCTTATAGAAAATGACTCAAAAATCACTGGGGAATCTTAGTTTATTTTAGGTAGGAAGCTTTATATAACCTAGGAGGTACACATTGAGAATCACCATAAGCGACATAAAGGAAATGAAGGCCAACGGGGCGAAAATCCCGATGATAACGGCTTATGACTATACATCAGCAAGAATCGTGGATGAGATAGGTCTTCCGATAATATTAGTGGGAGACAGCCTCGGTCAGGTAGTACTAGGATATGATTCAACCATCCCAGTTACGGTAGAGGATATGGTTCATCATATTAAGGCTGTAGTGAGAGGGACGCAAAAAGCTCATATAGTCGGTGATATGCCTTTCATGTCATACCAAACCAATAGTTATGATGCGCTCAGAAACGCAGGAAGACTCCTCCAAGAAGCAGGTGCTCAATCTGTAAAACTTGAAGGCGGTGTAACAATGGCACCCACTGTACAGAGATTGGTATCAAGAGGAATACCAGTAATGGGACATATAGGCCTAACCCCACAATCTGTAAATCAACTTGGTGGATATAAAGTTCAGGGTAAGACGGTAAAAGCAGCTGTGAGACTAATGGAAGATGCCAGAGCGCTAGAAGACGCCGGGGCATTCGCTGTGGTACTAGAATGTGTCCCTGAAGACCTATCCGCACTTATAACAGAGAAGTTATCGATTCCAACTATAGGAATAGGAGCAGGACCAAACTGTGACGGGCAAGTACAAGTATTCCACGACATGCTTGGCATTCTATCTGATTTCAAACCAAAACATACCAAGCAATATACGAATTTGAACGATATAATTAGAGGGTCTATACAACAATATGCCGAAGAAGTAAGGGGAATTAAGTTTCCGACATCAGAACATAGTTACAGACTTAATCCAGAAATACTGAGTGAACTGAGTCAGCAGGTGACTTAGCAATATGAATATTGCTAGAACTGTAGAAGATATACGTAGCCTGCTCTTTAAGTCACCTGGACCAGTAGGTCTCGTCCCTACAATGGGATTCCTCCATGAAGGCCATATGTCTTTATTTAATCAGGCCAGAAAAGACTCTAAAACAGTTGTAGGCACAATATTCGTAAATCCGACACAATTCGGCCCCAGTGAGGACCTTGAGTCATATCCAGTCAACATCGAACGAGATATTGAACTACTCGAAGCCGCAGGAGTTGATATTCTATTCATTCCAACCCGTGATGTGATGTACCCAGATGGTTTCGATACTTGGGTAGAGGTGGGTGAGCTAACAACCCGACTTGAGGGGCATATACGGCCAGGCCATTTCCGCGGCGTCTCAACTGTCGTTGCAAAATTGTTCAACATAGTGCGGCCAAGCAAAGCATATTTCGGACAAAAAGATGCTCAGCAACTACTAGTGCTTAAANAATTGAACAAGGATCTAAATTTTGGNATAGACATCGTTTCAATGCCCATAGTTAGGGAACATGATGGACTTGCTATGAGCAGCAGAAACTCATATCTGACCTCGGACCAGAGAATAGCCGCGTCAGTACTGTACAGATCTCTGAAAACTGCCTCTAGAATTTACTTGACTGGTGAGAAATCAGCTGGNTCAATACGCAAAGAAATTGAAAATGTACTCAATGAAGAGCCTCTTGCNAGCATAGAGTATATTAGCCTTGCAGATACTNAATCTTTGTNTGAACTAGAATTTGTAGAAGTAGAATGCCTGGTATCGATAGCTGTAAAAATAGGGACGACTCGTCTAATTGATAATATAGTGCTACACCCAAAAGAGCTAAGATAGCTAGTAATATTTAGGCATGAAGCAAGCTAAGCAGTACACAAANCCCACCCATCCTAATGCTCAGCCGTTGAGACTTTCTTGTCATGTGCTAAACTGTTCGAATTGGAGGATTCGTAATTGAAAATTCTTGTTACAAATGATGATGGTATCCACGCCGAAGGCCTCTGGGCCCTGGTTGAGGAGCTCAGGAAAGTAGGAGAAATTGTAGTGTCTGCACCCGATAGAGAGCAGAGTGGAGTTGGAACGGCTATATCGCTAAACCACCCTGTAAGAGCCACCGAAGTTGACAAGGGTATAGAAGGCGTAATGGCGTATGCCATTGAAGGGACTCCTGCTGACAGTGCAATATTGGCATTGGAATCTCTAATCGAGGATCCTGTAGACTTAGTAGTCTCGGGAATAAACAGGGGTGCTAATATGGGAAATGATGTACTAATATCAGGAACTATGGGTGCCGCATTGCAAGGCTTCTTCAGGGGAATACCGTCCATAGCCATGTCAGTAGCAGCCCTACAGGATGTACATTACTCCCCTGCTGCAATAGTAGCAAGACTATTAGNTAAGTCAGTAGCAGAAAAGAGATTGTCCTCACCAATGTTGCTAAATGTAAACGTTCCTAACCAACCTATGGAAAAGATTAAAGGTGTGTCCATAACAAAACTTGGTAGACGAACATATATGGACGTGATAAAAGAAAATGATGACGGTAGGAAAAAGTACTACTGGATATCTAGAGAAAAACCTGGATGGATACTAGAAAAAGGGTTGGACATATGGTCAATAAGACGGAAAAGGATATCAATAACACCTCTGCACATAGACCTGATCAATAGCACAACAAGTAAGGATGTGAGCAAAGCGGTGAAAGAGGTAAGAAAATCCATATTGCATTGAGACCAATAATACAATAAATAGACTAATTTGCTATTGTAGATTAACTATCTTTCTCATAATATTATTCAGCCAATGTGATCACTCGGGAAAATACAATCTATGTAGGGAGAATTATGTCGATAATAAGGATAGGTCATAGTCCAGATGCAGATGATGCATTCATGTACTATGCAATTGCTCACGGCAAAGTAAAAGTTGGAGATTACGAGGTCGTGCACGTACTTGAAGAAATTGAAGCGCTAAATAGAAGAGCTTTGCAAGGGGAATTGGAGGGTACTGCCATTTCCACAGGGGCTTATCATCAAGTGGCACACCTATACAGAATCATGAGCGTAGGCTCTTCAATCGGAAGAAACTATGGTCCCATAGTTGTTACAANAGCCGATAGGGACAATTTCACTTTTGAGAATTCAACNGTTGCAATACCTGGTATTTATACNACTGCTTACCTATTGCTACGCCTTTATGCTCAGGGNTTCGAAGCTATACCTATGGCATTCGATGCTATAGTAGAAGCAGTACAAAAAGGTGAAGTAGACGCTGGTTTGTTAATACATGAAGGACAAGTTACCTATGATCAATTGGGCCTTAAGAATGTCTTAGATCTTGGGGAAGAGTGGGGAAAAGATACAGGATTACCTATTCCTCTTGGGCTTGACATGGTCAGNCGAGATCTTGGAGAAGATGTCGCTCAACTAATGGCAAAGACTTTAAGGGAAAGCATAGAGTATGCTTTTGCACACGAAGATGAAGCTCTTGACTACGCTATTCAATTCAGCAGAGGAATAGAACGTGAAACCTGCCGCAAATTCGTCAGAATGTACGTGAATGAAGATACGATAGACATGGGAGAAGAAGGAGAGAAAGCCCTTGAGACTCTTCTAAGTCGAGCCGTAAAGGCAGGAATAATTCCATCTATGCCGCCACTTGACTTAATAAAGGGCTAGGGTAATTGCATTGCGTTTTCTGAAAGTTTATTATGTTGTAAATATAGTAGTAACTGAATTTCTGCAAGAGTTAAAATCAACTTAACACCATACTAATTCTGCATTTGAATACATACCAAAGTGATTTTGAGCATAAAGATAATCCACGGAGGTTAACATGTCAGAGATACTAGAGAACCTAAGAGTCTTAGACTTCTCCTCGGGATGGCCAGGATCTATAGCTACAATGGTTATGTCAGATTTTGGTGCAGAAGTCATCAAAATTGAACCACCAGAAGGAGATCCCGTACGAAAATTGCCCCAAGGTCTTCTTTGGAATAGAGGTAAGAAAAGTGTAGTTCTGGATCTAACCACTAAAGAGGGACAGGAAAAGGCTCAGAAACTGTCCCAAACAGCAGACGTGATACTAGAGAGCTACACTCCGGGAGAAACTAATAAATTAGGAATAGACTATGAGACTTTGAGCAAAAACAAGCCCGATTTAATCTATTGCTCAATCACATCTTTCGGACAACATGGCCCCTATGCGAAATACAAATCCTACGAAGGCATAGTAGCAGCAAAATCTGGAAGGTACACCGTGTTTTCAGGTCAGTCAAAGAGATCAGGNCCTCATTANGCAGCNGTCAATGTTGCCAACCATGGAACTGCAATGGCTACTATAAGNGGNATAATTGCAGCTTTGTTAGTCAGAGACAAAACCGGNCATGGGCAAAAAGTTGAGACGAGTCTGCTCCAAGGTATAAGCCATTTTGACATAACGAATTGGTTGATATGGCAAATGATGCTAAAGTTTCCAGATAGATTTCAAGAGGATCCTGCCTCAGACCCTAACCGCAAACCAGGAGTAGGATACCAACCAATAAGAACTAAAGATGGTCACTGGATCCAAATGGCCAACATTATACAAAGGCTGTTCCGTGCCTCACTAGAGTCTATGGAATTGGGGCATCTGTTGGAAGATCCCAAATTCAAGACGGCCCCTACCCTTATGGAAGAACCTAGGGAAGAGTTAAGACGGCTGATAATTGAAAAAGGGCTAGAGAAAACCCTGGACGAATGGATGGATATCTTCGTTAATAAGACTTCAAACGTAGCGGCTGAACCTTTTAGGATGACCAAGAACGGACTAGAACACTCACAGGTCGAATATAATCCACATGTAGTTGAGATCGAAGACTCAAGAGTTGGGCGGATGACCCAACTTGGAGTACTAGTTAGAATGGCAGAGACTCCGGGTTCAGTAAAAGGCGAGGCCCCTAATATTGGTCAACATACTGAGGAAATTCTTGCTGGGATCAATGGNCATNTCGCTGTACCAAAAGAAAAATCCAAGGCGACTCCACCTAAGCATCCATTAGATGGTTTCACCATACTGGATATGTCGACAGTGATAGCTGGTCCTCTATCAACTTCCCTAAGCCATGAGCTTGGAGCCAGAGTTATCAGGATAGAGACCCTAGANGGAGATACAACTCGTAGAAATTATGACGGCCTTGGTGCTAACCGAACACAGGCTGGAGCTGAAAACATATCAATCAACCTTCAAACACCTGAAGGAAAAGAAATATTGAACAAACTTGTAGCCAATGTGGATATACTCGTACACAATATGAGGCCTGGTGCCCCAGAAAGACTTGGAGCAGGATACGANCAAGTAAAGAAAATCAATCCTAATATNGTCTACATATATGCCGGAGGATACGGAGATTCTGGACCACATTCGCATAGACCGGCTATGCACCCAATAGGCGGGGCCGTTATAGGAGGAGCGCTCAATCAATTAGGGCGAAACGTCATGCCCCCTACTGATGCAAAGATGTCAGTTGATGAAATCGACGAGATGGGNAGACGGCTAGGGAGAGCTAATGAAACCAATCCNGATCCNAATTCATCCGCCGTGATTTCAGCAGCTATACTNCTGGGACTGTATGCCAGAGAACGTGTGGGTAAAGCTCAGTATATACTCTCCACAATGCTAGGTGCCAACGCCTACGCAAATGCAGATGATTTCTTTGCATACGACGGTAAACCAGAGCGAGTTATCCCTGATGGAGATGGATATGGATTACATGCTCTCTATAGGCTCTATCAAGCTAAAGGAGGATGGATATTCCTAGCTTGTCCAAATGAAGACGAATGGGAAGCTTTGTGCAAAACTATTGATAGGAAAGATTTGCTTCAGAACCCAAACTTCTCTACTCCTGAATCTAGAATAGCTAACGATGAATCTCTAGCAACAGAACTCGGCGAACTATTCAATTCCAGGTCAGCCAAGGACTGGGAAAACTTACTATCCGCAAATGATGTTGCCTGCGTCGAAGCAGAAGAAAGCAGCATGTTTTACTTCTACTCTAATGAGCCACATTTGCAAGAAAATGGCTTTATCCGCGAGGTAGAAAATTTACGGCTTGGCAAGTATTGGAGATATGGCCCTGTTGTTGACCTGTCACTNACTCCAGCACGGGTAGGATCTGGGCCTTTACGAGGACAGCATANCGAGAAGATATTAGGCGAGTTAGGATACAGTGCNTCAGNTATCAAAGATCTTCTGAGCAAATCAATAATTAGTTGGGAGGATGTAAATCGCTGGGGAGATGTGGCACATTAATTGCATAATGTGACCCCTCCAAATTAACAAGCGATGCGTCCCCCAGAGCCGCCAAAGAAGCGTCCCCGATACTTCTATGGTTGGAATATAGTATTCGCATCTTTCCTTGCCCATCTCTCATATGCAGAGCATCATTCNTCCGTACTTGGCTTCTTTATGCGTCCACTCAATCAGTCATTTGGCTGGAGTCGCACTGAAATATCTGTTGTTCAAAGCATAGCAAGGTTTGTGGAAGCTGGCGCTTCTTTTTTTGTTGGACCAGTTATAGACAAACATGGCCCACGACTGTTGATGCCTCTTGGAGCAATCATCGTAGGTATTGCCATGATAGTAACAACTCAAGTCGAGTCCATATGGCAATTCTGGCTACTGAGGGGAGTCGTAGTTGCTATAGGATTTACATTNATGGGTCATATGGTTACAAATGTGACTATAAACAAATGGTTTGTGAAAAAGCGAGGAAGAGCAATCGCCTTCTCGGGAATCGGCAGCAATCTTGGCAATGTAATAATGACTCCGCTGACTGTATGGGTACTAGCAGTATACAACTGGCAGACCATGTTTGTAGTATTTGCTGTCGTAACTTGGGCCATGGTACTGCTGCCCTCCCTTATATTTATGAGAAGACAACCAGAAGATTTAGGGTTAAATCCTGATGGAGACGATGACAACCTTGATCACAACTCCGATGACACAAATGAGACNCAGTCAAATACAATAGATAGAATATGGACTCGNACACAAGTGTTAAGGACACCTGTTTTTTGGCTATTAACAGCTAGCATAGCAATTGCAAATCTAGCCTTTCAAGGCATAAATATCAGCCTTGCTCCTTATATGCAGGATTTAAACTATCCTGATGCCGTTGTTGCGACCGTTGTTACTGTAAGGGCCGTATTCATGGCGGCAGCACTCCCAGCCTGGGGAGTTATCATAGAAAAAGCATCTTCTGTGATGATTAGAGTTATACCATTCGCATTGCAAGGATGCGGAGCATATCTATTCTTGGGTGGAGAAAACCCCGTATTCCTTTGGCTTGCAGTCGCCACCTATGGAACTGGATTCGCCGGAATGATGATCATACAAGAAGTATTGTGGGCCGATTACTATGGTAGACCCAGCCTAGGTCTAGTTCGGTCTACTGGATTCCCTCTGGTATTTGGATTTAGTGCCATAGGGCCCATATTTATGAATGGCATATTTGACCTATTCGGTTCGTATGAACCAGCATACATTCTATTCATAGGTTTATATTCCATGTCCGGCCTATTTATTTTTCTTGCCAAGCATCCAAAACCAACCTAGTGGAAATTATCTCTTATTCATATTCAAGAATCACTTAAATTACAATAGGCAACTAGGGCTTGTGTATATGCCCTAGTTGCCTACCGAGAACACGTCAATGACGATTCTATTGCTTTGTTCCATTCAATTTATTGTTAGATTAGATCAGGTCTACTCCGTATAGTAGAAACGCTACATATACCTAACACGCAGTCTATCCCCCTTGTAACCGTTTCCCCATGGACGAGTTGTCGAATTGGGTCTTAAGCTTATCTCCAAGCTCAACCCAAGCAGCATCAGGCGTATTTGACAATGTAGCAGGATTGTTAATAAAGCCCTGCAACTCATCATCCGCTATATTAAATTCAACTCTAATTTCTTCACGGGTCTGACCTGATGCCACAGCAGAATTATGGATTAAACCAATAACCATTAAATCATGAGCAGCCCAGTTACCA
>PBBS01000021.1 GCA_002717805.1 Chloroflexota bacterium
ATAGAACTCTTTAACGTATGTCTGGGCATGAAGCATCACTTGTTTAATTCCTTGAGTACGAGCTTCATCTTCCAAGAATCTGAGAACCACCGAACCTACTCCGGTTCTCCTCAAAGGCCTATCAACTGCCATGCGCCCTATCCTAGCTTCATCAGGCGTATCAATTATTAGGCGACCTGTTGCCACTATTGTGTCAGACTGGTACGCAACAGCGTGAATTGCCGTATCATCAAGTTCATCGATCTCTATATCTGGAGGTACTCCCTGTTCATCCACAAAAACTTTCGTCCGTAGCAATTGCACAGCTTCTTTTTCTTCATCCGAGTCTAATATTTTTATACTTAGAGACATATCAAATAAAGCCCTATCCTATGCTAAAACAATCTACTCCCACATTATAACCTATCCATCTGGAGTCTAAGCAATCCATTAGACATAGGATATAGTTATCTCCTTGGAATTTAGTGCCACTTACAGGTATTATTGACTGAATTCATCATGGACATCACCTATTGGCTCCAAATAGCTGGAATTTGTCTCCTCGGTGCAATGTCACCGGGCCCTAGTCTTGCTTTGGTCATTGGCAATACGCTTAACGCCGGCAGGCTCTATGGTGTAACTACAAGCCTTGGTCATGCAACAGGCATAGGGTGGTGGGCATTTCTAACCGCAGTTGGAGTAGCAGAGATAATTGTAGGCAAGCCTGCAGTCTTGTCGCTTTTACAGATATCCGGAGCCTGTTTATTAGCGTATATAGGATTTAAAACAATCACTGCCAAAAATCAACTGGCAATGCAACAGAGCAATTCAACTTTAGTTTCATCTCAAGTATTATTCAAAGGCTTTGTAGAAGGTTTCCTGATATCTGTGCTAAATCCAAAAATAGCGGTGTTTTTCCTCGCAATATTTAGCCATATCATACGGACAGGTTCAAGTTGGACAGAAACCGTTGTTATAGGAATAACTGCAGCTTTAATAGATGCTTTGTGGTATATCGCAGTAGCTCTAATGTTAACAGGAACCAGCACCCTTGAAGTCAGGGAACACATTATACGCCGGATAAGTGGCGTAATCCTTATTGCCATTGCGATATATTTAATCTTTGTAATGGTTAGCGATCTTCTTTAATCCAAAACGGATTGCCAAAGGTATTTGTTATCAGGCGAACTTATATATAACGATTTTGATCTGAAGACAATAACCCAAGTATCACTGATGAAGTCCGAGGAAATACTCGCCAATTTTCGGATCATTAAGAATACTACTAGCATCTCCAGTTAGAACAACCTTGCCCCCTGCAAATATGTAACCGCGGTCTGATTTAGAAAGGGAAAGTCTTGCATTCTGTTCTACCAAAAGAACTGATATGCCACCGCTCCTCAGTTCATCAATGTTCTCTAGTATCTGCTGTTGGTATCTTGGAGACAAAGCCGCAGTGGGTTCGTCCAGAAGCAAAAGAGTAGGATCAGAAATCAGCGCTCTGGATATCGCCAACATTTGTCTCTCTCCTCCAGACAGCGAAGCTGCAAGATCATTCATACGAGGCTCCAAATCAGGAAACATATTACATGCCCTATCTATGCATTCCACGAGTTTCCTTGATCTCAGTTGAATACCTCCCATTTGCAAATTCTCACGGACTGACAAAGATGGAAACACATTGTCTACCTGGGGTACATATGCGATGCCGCGTTTAACTAACCTGTCAGAACGCCATCCAGATACGTCCGTACCATTATGGGTAACTATACCTTGCTTATGAGTAGCGAGGCCGAAAAGTACCTTGAGGAATGTAGATTTCCCACACCCATTTGGTCCAATTATAGTCACAAATTCACCTTTATTAACGGTCAAGTCAATTCCGTTCAAAATCTGAACGGAACCATACCCTCCCTCAAGGCCTGTAACTTCTAGAACTGTATTCATTCTTGCTCCTTACCTGGATTCCCCAAGTAAGCTTCTATCACATCTCGGCTCTGCCTAATTTGATCTGGGCTTCCTTCCAACAAAATATGACCTGCATCCATCACTATAATCCGATCAACGTCACGGCGGAGAATAAAATCCATGTTGTGTTCAATAACCAACATACCTATACCTTTGTCAGATGTTAGTCCACGTAAGTTTTGAAAAATTCTTTCTGCAAGTGGCCCAGCTACACCAGCAACTGGTTCATCAAGCAGTAAGAATCTAGGGGAGCTCATAAGAGCCCTTCCAATGTCTACGAGCTTGCTTTGACCACCTGACAACTCACTGGCAAGGTTGTGTGCTATATGAGATGCCTCAAGTAAGTCGAGCACGCCATAAGCATCGGCAAGCCTCTTTTGCTCAGCAACACGCGATCTAGGCATGAGTAAAGCTGATATGGCATTTGGAGAAAATTGATGACGCGGGGGAACCATAAGGTTCTCAATAACAGTCATTTCCCGCCATAGCCAAGTATGCTGGAATGTTCTTGTGAGACCCAACGCCTGTATCTGGTCAGGTCTCAGACCTGTAGCGTTTTTGCCAAGTATTTCTATATGTCCAGCAGTAATTTCAAGCAAGCCAGAAATGCAGTTAAATGTAGTAGTTTTTCCACAGCCATTAGGTCCTATTAATCCAACAAATTCACCTTCACCTACTTGAAAAGANATATTATCGACCGCAGTAAGCCCGCCAAAATCTTTTGTTAGTCCTGATACTTGAAGTGCTGGAGTTGTCATAATTATTTGACCGGTTCCTCTCTACCAACGTTCGCACCTAAATCAATAGGTCGTTTTAGCCTGCTGGGAACTTCAGGTAATAACCCTTTTGAAGATGCAAGCAATGACCCCACAATAACAACCCCTATCAAAGCCAATTTCAAATGAGTTAACGATAGTAAAACATTATCATTAGGGAAAATCTCGGCAATAGATCTAGTTGACCAGATAACACCTCCCAAATCTACTACCAACCATGAGAATGCGCTATCTAAATATGAAGTTATACTGTGGAATGCAAGGTCCGCTCCGCCCCTTGATACAACCATAACGTTGAACAAAAATTCAACGATAACAATCACAAAAGCACCTATAATCATACCTTTATTGTTTCCCCGCCCCCCAACAATGAATGCCGCCCAAATCAGAAAAGTGGATCGAACCGGATTCATGAAATCTGGCCAAACACTTGTGTTCAACCAAGCCCAGAGAGCACCAGCAAGTGCCGCTGTGGCAGCACCCAGAGCAAGGCTAGCGGCCTTGTGGGTCAAAATATTGTGCCCATGATGTTGGCTGACAACCTCGTCTTCTCTAATTGAACGAAGAATTCTTCCCCAGGGGGAGGCAAGTAGGGTATCCAACAGAAACCAGATCACTAGAATAGAGATAATAGCCAATATGGCCAAGAAAACCACATATGGAGCTGGCCCATCAAGTCCAAGTAAATTACCGAATCCTTGAGATGCACTATTACTCCACCATCCCTCAAGTGGGCGAGGGTATTGCGATATGCCTATTGCTGAAGTAACAGTACCTGCTCGAAGCAAGGGCTCAGCTTGAAGCGAAATACGCAGCATCTCCCCAAGTGAAATAGTTACAATTGCAAAATAATCCATCCTTAGTCTGGCAGTCGGATAGGCTAGTAGCCATCCTGCTAAACCCGATACAAATATAGCCACGAGTGTAGCTTTCCAGGGTGCCCAACCATAGCCATTTGTCTCCACAGGAGCNGATAATAAGCCAACAATCACAGCTCCCAGCCCGACGAAAAATATGATCCCAAAGTTGGTCATACCAGTAAATCCGGTATGAAGATTGAGGGAGAAGGCAGCTAAGCCAAAAATGCCAACCAACGCTATAATACGAGCCACCTGGAGAACTTTTGTAAGATTACTAACGCTGGGAAGAAACCATACTATACCGACTAGGAACAGCAACAGAATAGCAAACATTATCCATGAGCCGCGTTCGGTGTCTCTATCTATACGTATCCATTTTGGAAATGAAACCCGTATGAATGACGTATAGGTTGTAACATATATAGGCAATGACTTAGTCCTTGATAATAAAACATTGGCATAGGTTGCAGGCAGAAACACAGCTATATTAATCATCTTACTGAATGCTTCTATTACCCTGTCTTTCAATTCATTGAATCGATCGATGTAGTCTGAAGCCGATGACAGAAATATGGAAAAACCATTGGGTGGTTTCAAAATATCTGACCCTGCCCCATTACCCTTAGCATGTTGTTTACTNCTGCGTTTCCTAATCCTCTCAATGTTCCAGTTCTCAACTGCAGAACCAATACCCCTGGGTGCTAATAATAGAAGGCCCACTAAAAATATAAACGGCATAACTTCTGCAAACCCACTAGCGGTAGGACGATCTAATGCATTACCTGCTCCAATTAGNACAGGCTCTGACGCAGCACGTAAAAGGCCTACAATTAGAGCCCCAATAATGACACCGGACATAGACCCAATAGTACCCAGCACTATAACAGCGAATGCTGGCAACAATAGCGCAAGACCCAGTTCAGGATTGATTGGTAAAATAGCAGCTAGAAGAGCTCCGCCAAGGCCTGATATTCCTGCAGACACAAATGCGGTGCTTCCATGAATGCGTTCTACATGTATTCCGCTTGAAGCCGCTAAATCGGGATTATCAGCAACTGCCCTCATTTGCCTGCCAAATCTAGTACGATGCATGATGATCAATAACAATATAACCGCACTGAATATACCGACAACGAGGGCAACTTTCGAGTAGGCAAATCCATACGGGTTCACGCTCTCGGCCAACCTTATCAAGGGAGCATCAACATGGTCACCCAGACTAACTTGTAGGCGTTGTGTAGGCACATCCAAAGTCGATGTAGCAAGCCTCCAATCACGATCAGGCACAAACCTGAAGGTAGCGGCACTAAAGCGCATAAATAATATAGCCCGCAATACCATAGAAACGCCCAGCGATGCTATCATCATGACCTGTGGAGTAGCCATCTTATTACGCAGTTTTCGAAACACCACTCTATCAACAAACAGTCCAACGAACCCAGTAATGAAGAATGCTCCGACTCCGGAAACAATCAAGAGATCCCAATCAAACACGCCGTCTTTAGGTGCATTAGATATCGGAAAGAATGTGTCTGACCACATTAAGGTAAGCGCAACATAAGATCCGAAAAGCATCATTTCAGCTTGGGCAAAATTAGCGAAACGTTGAACCTTATATGTGAGAGTTAGTCCAATTGCTATACTGAGATAAACCGCTGCCCAGTAGAGGCCACTCATCCCTATGGATGAAAGGTTGAAATTCATTCTTGCCGATCTGTCTAGTCCAGTTAAGACAACTTCAAGAACTACAAAGCTCAACAGGGCCACTATGACAGGAGATAAGATAACAATAACGCTCTTCCATCCAGGCTTTGAGTTATTAAGAACTATGCGAAGGAGAAATAGTCCGCCTGCCATCATTTCAAACGANAGTNCCAGCCACTTTATCTGACCTGNAAAAAGTCCAGACCATACAACTAGACCGGCTCCATGAATCAATCCAATATAAGAGTCTAGTAGGAGAAGTACACCAAGCACCAATTGGCGAAGCCACGATGGGCTAGTAGTCCAGCGTCGCCATATTTCATTCAAGGGCAACCTCGTATGTTCAACCCCAAACTCCCATCTTGAATTCTATGTTAATTGGTCTGCAATAACATTAAGTGAAACTGCAGACCAATTCATTAATCAGATCCTCTAATTCTGAGGGGCATTAATTAGTATCGGCAACCCCACCATCAGCAGTCCAAATACGTGGGCAAGAGAAATCTTCCCCGTCAAACTGGCATACCTCATAACCTGTCCCAAGAACATCTCCAGCTGCATCAAATGTGTGTGTACCACTGGCTCCAACGTAGTTAGTACCAGTCTTCTTCAAGGCAGCAAGCAAATCTCCATCAGGATCGGAAACAATCGCCGCTGCTGCAATCTTAATAGCATCGTAAGTCTCACCAGTGTATATAGCTCCATCAGCACCACCAGCGGCTGCGTATGCACTCTCAAATTGTGACTTAACACCAGAGGCCTCTCCTGGACGTGGCCTCGTTGCTACCAAACCATCAAGTGCTGCAGTATCAGTGAAGGCATCTGCAAAAGCTGCGTCAGCAACACCGTCAGCACCAAATATGCTACCACTGAAACCTTGTGCCAATAATGCCTCCATAATGGCTGCTCCATCTGTAGCATATGACATCAAAAGAACCGAGTCACAACCACCATCGACTACAGACTGAGCTAAAGTCGATGCATCATAAGAACCTTCAGCAGGATCATATCCAACTTGCGTACATACATCTCCAGACCAATTCAGTGCAAAGTTATCACCCAGTCCTGCGCCATAATCATTTGTCATGTACAGAACCGCAGGGTTACTAACACCTGCACCAGATGTAACCGTAGACAATGCTACTGCCTGTTGGGCATCACTAGGAACAACTCGGAACAAATGCCCATTGTCATCTGCAGTGGTAACCGCAGGCGATGTACTCGCATACGATACCATCGGAACTCCAGCCGGAGCTGCTACTGCTATAGCTCCAAGTGTCGCACCAGAACAAGCTGCGCCAACTATCGCTGAAACACCACTGTCAATAAGCGATTGGGCGGCTGTAGCTGCCTGAGTACCGTCACATCCAGAATCTCCAACTATCAATTCAAATTGGAAATCAGAATGAGCTGCGTTGAGTTCTGATATAGCTACTTTGCCTGCGTCCTCAAATCCAGGTGCGTATTGTGCAATAGGACCTGTCTGTGGACTCAGTAATCCAATCTTAACTGTCTGAACTTCTGGCGCTGGTGCCACTGTTGGCGCTGGCGCCTCTGTCGCTGCTGGTACTGCTGTCGCCGTAGGTGGTACAGGCGTTGGATCATCCCCTCCACACGCAACGACCGCAATCAGCAATAACGTAGACAATAACAAAAGAAACCCTCTAGTAAGTCTCATAATCAGCCCCTCAACCTTTCAGTTTATTTATGCACGATTTGTATTTGTGCCAATACTAATTTTACACCAATTAAAATGATTATTGTGGTACTTTCGACAGCATTCTTGCTAAATCATTACAATCCAGTATATGTTGGGATGTGTTGCAGATTTATTCGGATTACGGATACTTCAACGAGTTTTACGTCTATCAGATGATTCAGTCCCTCTTATATCATCTGGTCCTATTATGCTGCCACAAACCTTACATAATCTAGTTTTTGATTTCTGCGAATGAGGTGGCAAATGGTACTTTATACTATCTAATGAAGAACCACATTCTAGGCACTTCTGATCTTCACGACTGTTCATAGCAAAATTATACAATAAGTAACTTCGTATATTGCCACAAATTTTATAGGTTATAATTGTTGTTACTGAACCCATAGTATGGTTACCATCTAAGGGCAATAGAATCTGTATTTTAAAACTGGAGATTGCATGGAATGAACTCTATAAAAGATTCGTTAAAGGCTGGCAAGACTGTCGTGGGAACTGCAGGTTCCCCATCAGTAGATACTGGTATGCTCGCTGATGCAGGTTATGATTTTCTGCTTTTTGACACACAACACGCAGCTGTAGACACAAAACAACTGCACCCCTCTATACAAGCCATGATAGGGAAAAAAGCTGCTCCTATTATACGAGTCAGTTCGAATAGGGCAGATCTCATTTGCTTCGCCCTGGATGCCGGAGCCAGAGGAATTATAGTACCAATGGTAAACACCAAAGCCGAAGCCGAAGCCATGGTGAGAGCTTGCAAATATTCGCCACTTGGCGACCGAAGCAATTCGGGTGTCCGAGGTGAATGGGGGGACTTCAAAGATTACAGGTCCTACCTGGATATGGTTAATGAAGAACTAGTCATAATTCCAATGATAGAGACCCAGCAGGCTATAGATAATATCGATGAGATTCTCAGCGTCCCTGGTATAGATGTGCTTCTAGTTGGGCCATCCGATCTTTCTATAGAGCTTGGTGTGCCACTCGACTATCCATCAGATACATATCAGGCGGGCTTGGATAAAATAGCATCAGCCTGTAAAAAACATGGAGTTGTTCCAGGAATGTACTTTATTCCTCCAGAGATGGATCCAAATTTCTACGTTGCGAAGGGTTTCAAATTCTTCACTATACCTTGGGCTAAATGGGCATTGGACGGCATTAAAAGTGGCCTAGACGGCATAGACAGATAATACTAATAGAATTAAAGCATAGGAGGTAGGAAAATCATGATGAAGTTTAAGCATTACACCATAGCTGTTCACGATTTGGATTCTGCTGTGGAGAATTATAAGAACCTATTTGGCATGGAAGCATTAGGCAATCGGGAACATAACGACATAGGTAATTTCGATTCTGTGTCTATGGGATACAATGGTGAAACTGTTTTACGCTTAATACAATCCTCTTCGGATGATACTGCCGTAGCAAGGCTTATGAAATCTCGCGAAAATGAATTCAACCCACACGGTGAAGGCGTTTACCTGTTAGCTTTTGAGGCAGATGACCTAGACACTCTCGCCGCCCAGATAGAGTCAAATGGGGGACGGATTACTCGTTTACCTGGGAGAACTAACTTCTTCGTTCACCCCACGTCATCCAATTTTGGCTTTATGGAAATCATGCCAAAGCGTGATTAATGATAGTGTCATACAACATTGCTATAATAGCATTGCAGTAAGGAGGATCCTCTATTGCAAACGTTAATAGCACTAGTCTTAATATTAGTTCTACTTATACTGATTACGCGCAGAGTTTTCGCATCCGTTGGAGATGCAGAGTGTAGCAACTGCAGTGGAGTATTGTCTCCAGGAGCTAAGCTTTGCAACAGTTGTGGTCAGGTGACACGGCTATATATGCCTAACCGGATGATCTGGCTCGGTATATTGGTAATGTGCGTTCTTTCTTTTGGGGTAATGGCATTTTGCACCAGTTCTGTAATGTAGTGAGGTTTATAGCATGAGCCCAAAATGGATAGTGATAGTAGTAGCAGTCCTAATCCTAAGCGTTACTATAATAAATTTTGTTGTCGGAAGTATTCGATCGGCTAGCCTATAAGCCGTATTTCCTCTTACAAAAAACCCCGAGATTCCCGATACTTATTCCTCAGTAGGCGCGAACGCTAGCATCCTAGTCGAAAACTTAAACTCACCAACCCAGAGATGTGAACCATCCCAGTCGACAGCGTTAGCCATCTTTATGGCATCTTTGGCCTTGGTACCAGCCCCAGATCCTAATGTAACGTCTGGAGGCTTACCAGCTAATGCATCCTCAATAGAATTCCAGCCAACCACTTGATTATCTCCCTGTAGAGTTATGAAAAACCCTACTTCGGTTAATGCCGCACTTTGAGGAAACACGTTATGCTGAGGAATATGTCTAAGGTTACCGTCAGCCAATTCATCAAATCTTATTGCCTTCACGTTAAATTGGTCAGCTGGATAACCTGCAATGACTAACCATTCTGAATCCGAATCAAGACGTCCTGGACCTTCAGGTACGTCCAGTATGTACTTTGGCTCATCATTTTCTGCAGGTATGCCTTCCCAAATCCATACCTGATCTGATTCCTCACTGGAGAGGGCGAAATATTGTCCGTTATAAGTCACTCCTCTAAGCCCTTTTAACTCTACTGATCCCATATTATCGCTAATTTCTATCTCGGGTAGAGCTCCGGTCCCATCGAAATTTTCCCACCCATATATCCCGCTTTTACCAGCTAAGAAGACTGTATCGTCGAAAACCGATATATCCCAAGGAGCATTCTCAAATCGCCTATAAAACAAATCGGGTATTGCTCCTGATTCACCGGGTATCTTATTCCAGACTGAAAGAGATCGGTCAAACCCGGAGGATACGAATAACCTTTCGCCATTTGAACCAGGCACTCCATTCTGTATAAGCCAATCCTCATAGTATGGATTGGTATCAGGAGAATCTACACCTAGAGACCAATCAGGTTTTTCATCAGGCCCAGAAGGAAGTTCGTCAAATACACTTACCCTGCCACCGTTGTATTCCACTATGAAAAGTTTGCCATCAATATATGCAGCATCATTACCGTCTCCGCCTAGCCACCTATGACCAACACCTGGTAAAGCCTCGCGCTTGTTAGAAGACGCTTCTTGAGTAGTTGTTGGAAGCTGATCCCAGAAAGCTAGGGTCTCTCCACCTTGCTGTATGGCAATCAATTTATCCCCTACAATAGTGCCTCCGACCCATCCATAGAGACAAGCATCAGGAGCCTGATTAGTTTTTGTAGGCCAACTAGCCCATATATGACTCCCAGAACCATCTCTGCATTCAGTCTTACCGTTTTCATCACCCACCAGAATATATTCGCCATTTGACACTATCATTCGAGGTGTGCCCATACCTTCATACTTAATGTGTAAATCTGGCTTTACTGACCCAGAATTGGGGAAGGAATTCCATAATATAAGTCTTTGTCCGTTATCTCCTCCACCAGTCACAGCCACAACAACTTTCTCTCCATTAGTCCATACTCCCCAGGGCCATGATTGAAGGGTATCTATCAAGGGTTCAAGATCAATAGAATAATCAGCTGCCTGCCCAGAAACAGTAGGAAAACTGGACCAAACCAATATCCGGTTATTATTTGAATCTGCAACTAACACCTTACCATCCGGAGTCATAGAAACTTGACCTGGAAAATCTAATTCATCCAACCCACTACCTTCCATTTGTGTCTCAAAATCTTGTTGCCCCAACACTATATCTGCTGGAACATTACTAGAAGGAATTGAATTCCAAATCATTATTCGGTTATTGTTCCTATCTGTCACCGCAAGTCTCGTGCCATCTGATGCAATGGAAACTGGGTGGTTAAATACGGAGGCACCGCCTGATTTATTGAAACCAAAGCCTGACATCCATAACGAAGCATCCTGCCCAGTAGTAAACGAGGTTTTAGATGCTGGGACTGCCTGTGCATAATTAGAGGTTTGTTTTGTAACTTTGAGACTATACAGTTGCTCTGGAGGGTTAGTGTGACCTGGCTGCTGAATACCATCTCCTGAGTGTTTATTATCCCCACCTGTAACGGCAATCAGCGACATCGGATCCACATCCAAGCCTAGCAAACAGATCGCTGAATGATCATGTATCTGCCCTGACCAAGAATCTGGATTTGAAAGAGAATTCATGTCTATAGACTGACTTATGCAAGCCTCAAACCCTTCAGGCCACGGAATACGCCTGTTCAAAACATCATAAGTTATGTTAGGTGGATACAATTTCTGCGCTAAATCTCGGTCGGCCAGATTAAAATCCCCAGCCTTAGCCCCTTGATCACTACCGCGGGCCGGTTGCTGCTGATTCTTATCTGAAGTTCCATAATCCGGGGTATTATTGCCAGTCTGTTTCTGATTGTTATTTGGATCTGGATAATTTCCTGAGCTACCGCTACCTCTATCAGTCATTTCTGAGGCTATAAGTGATTCGGGGTCAATTTTTAAGGATGATAGACATTTAGCTGCCTCGGCATGTACTTCATTAGGGAAAGACGTGACTCCTCTAAGTGAATCCATATCTATTACTTTACTTAGACACCGATCGAAATCATTAGGCCACGGTATGCGTCTCTTTAAAACTTCACCAGTTATGTTTTGAGGATATACATCTTGAGCCGATGTTGAAGCATTATCAGGTTTGGTTTGGTCGCCTGATTGAATATCTGTTTTTCCTTGTACTTTATCAGGTTTTTCTGAACCTTCGGACGCTGGAGTAACTCCCAGTCGCTGTTTAACCCTTGCATCAACAGTTGCTTGAATATCTGCCTGATCAATCTCAGAACTACTCGACGAATCTGTAGATGAACAAGAAGCAAGAATTATCAGGAGAATCAATGCGATTGGTAAATAAATATAAGTTCTTGGAATCATTAAGCTTTTTCCCACTGAATAACATTAGCCGAAACTATGCCTTCAAATATAAATTTCAAAAATACCTTCATTTTTTCATCGTGTAATTGTACGTAACAATCTGTAGCCAAACAAGGGGGGCTAAATACCACATAAGAGAGATTCCGTACTTTGAAACAGTCCTTAGTGTTATACTTCATTAACCAATTATAGGAATGAGTTTTATGGAAATCTGGGACTTTACTAGAAAAGGCAAGTTCGTAGTTCAGGAAACACTAGAGATAGACAGTAACTGGGCAGCATCCCCAGAGTCTACTGTTAGAGTCAATATTACATGCCCCAAATGCTCAACACTCTATCGTTTGCAGCATAAATCTGGTTGCGGGCTAGATCTCCAAATACAAGCTGTACTAAATCTTGGTCAATGCGCTTACTCAGATTGCAACATACCAATATCCGAAGACATAGCTGATTGCCCTAGCTGTGGATTAGAGTGCAGAGATATGGCACATGTGATTTTACAGTCTAACGGCTGATGGTCATTCCGAGCTGTGCGCCGGTTAATAAGAGTAAAACAAGAATAAATACGTGACATATATGAAATGAATTATTTATTGATAGCAATCGCTTTATACATAACCTATCTCGGATACAAATCGCTACGCCCACAGAAGCCTCCAAAGGAAACAATTATCTGGAGCCCTCATCTAGATGATGATGGGGAGTGGATTGTTACAATAACCTAGCTATAATCTTACTAACATCAGGAGATTACTAAATGGCAAGGATGTGTCGGGAATGTAGTACCCCAATAGATGATCTAGATACTTTCTGCCCTAGCTGTGAGAAGAGACTTATATTACGCAACACCATGGGTTGTCTGTCGGTCTTGGCAGGTGGTATCGCCATAGTAGTTATAGTGCTTTTGTTCCAATAGTCGAAATGAAGAGCAGAAATTATAGGACCCTGGAACAACACCCCTAAAACCTCGAGTTATTATATCTCGATAGTATCGCTTGATTCTGATAAGGTTATATAAAGAAACAATATCTAACCGGAGTCTATTATGCCGACTATAAAAACCACAGGAGCCACAATATACTATGAGGAGACTGGTACTGGAACTCCTATCATCTTTGCCCATGGAGGCGGAGGAAACCATATGAGTTGGTACCAACAGGTTACATATTTCTCCAAAGAATACCGATGTGTTACTTTTGACCAGCGCTCATTTGGTCAAAGTATAGACGAGACAAAGGAATTTGCAGATGCTTTCCAGCGTGACATGGAAGAACTGCTAAATGCTTTAAATATAGATAAAACATTCCTTGTAGCTCAATCAATGGGCGGGTACTCTTGTATGCCATTTGCTGTCAGAAATCCCGAGAGAGTAATCAAGTTAGTAATGGCTGATACCTTTGCTGGACTAAGTGTGCCAGCAGTGACCGAAGCCATGAGAAAGCACCTTGCCATAGAAAATACTAACAGGCATCCTACGCACAAAGTATTTCGCGACGGTAATCCATCTGGCCAATTTCTGTATGAACAAATCCGTGGAATGAATCCCCCCAGAGTACCTGAGAGAGATATTTGGGACACAATCGAATCTTGGGTCTCTCTATCCGAGATACAGAATTCAACCATTCCTGTGTTATATGTTGTTGGTGAGGGTGACGAAGTCGTGCCGGTATCTGTTATAGATGCAGCTCACAAAGTCACCCCAAATTCCAGGGTCTCTATAGTTCCTAAAGCCGGTCATTCAGTCTATTTTGAAAAGCCAGAGATATTCAATTTTATTGTAGACAGTTTCTTCAAGGAATAAGGATAGATATAGTCCCATAATTTAGTGGCCAGAAATTTTATCTTCAGAAAAAGGAGAGATATGGTTTCACAAATAAGAATATATACAATCAACAAAGGGATGATGGATTCCTGGATAAATGTTTTTCAAGAAAAACTAATGCCAATCCATAAGAAATGCGGAATACCGATTGTGGGGGCATGGACCAACCTAGATAGATCTGAATTCATCTGGGTGAGAAGTTTCTCTACGATAGAAGAAATTGCATCTAAGGAATCCGAATATTTTGCCACACCGGAAAGAACAGAACTTGGCGATCTTCCTGGCAGTCATATTGCAAAAATAGAAGTCAAGGTAGTGGAATCAGTAGTGTTACCAGTAGCCTAATCTGTGTACCTCAGAATCTGTGAGTACTATACAAGGCAATTATTTAGCCTTTGTGATGGTGGCCCATACGTCTTCTGAGACCGTTACGCTTACTTCCTTTGGTAGCCATACGTTTCACGAATTCCTCTGCGGTTTCTTCCTGTTTATCTTTCTTCGGCTTTGCGTTAGCCATAATCGACTCCTTCTGTATTGTTGTTGTATTTAAAGTTGATTGCACATTATAACCCAACAAAGGCATACTATACACCAGTTAGGGGCTAAATTACGAATGACTTGGTTGATTATAGCATTGGCAAGTTCAGCATGTCTGGGATTAATCAGTATATCAGACAAGGTTGTTTTTCAAAAATATGTCAAGACACCACTGAGCTTAATCCTCGTAATCGGGATAATAGAGATTGTCGTTGGCGTCATTATGCTTATAGTTTCAGGTATACCACCTGACACCTCGATGTACTCAAATATAATAGCAATCGTCTCTGGAGCTC
>PBBS01000022.1 GCA_002717805.1 Chloroflexota bacterium
TAAACTACTAACTATCTCTATTAGTTGTTTACTAGTCTTGCCTGGTCCATAAACCACCTCTGGAAATCCTTTTCTTAGAGTTCTATGATGGTCTATCTTTGCAAAATCTAAGTCTTCAAAAGGAAGAATTCTCAACTTTTCAAAAACGTCTTTCGAATTAATCTTACCTTCAACTAGATCATCTAGTAGATCTTGTATTTTATTGTAATCTATATCATCCCCCCAAAGCCCACTTATTCGATAATTTTATGCCTTCTGAGTCCATTCACATAACTTCCTTAGATAGTCATAACTGTATATACCAGTATCATGCCCATCACTCCAAAGAAAACGTAACGCATATTTGCCTATATACGCAGCGTCTATCAGAATCACCTCTTCGTATGGAGCAGGATTCAGCTCGTCTATCGGTTTATGGTCACCTTTGCAAACTACACATGGACAAGCGCTCCTTAATATATCCCACCTGAGTCCCTCAACCTGGCCATCTCCCCATGTGCAATAAAGTATCTTGTCCAAAACCGATATAGTCAAATCTATTAATTTAGAGTCACTATCTTCTTCTATAGTCATTTCTTATATCTATTTCCACGTAGTATCTGCAATTATACGAATATTATTTAAGTTTAAGTTTACTATAGAACTTCTCTTGTAACATTATAATATTCGTAATTTGTTTGATATTATATAGTGAAAATCAAGATGACCGGATGAATTATATGACCAGAAAAGCAGCATTTATATATAGCGACATATTGTCTAGGCATATTCTTAGAGAAGATCATGTAATGCAACCAAAGAGACTGAGATATACTTTTGAACTCTTGGATGCTTATGGAGCTTTCGCATTTCAGAACTCTCGATTAGTAGAACCCCGGAAAGCCAATCGCTCCGAATTGAAGCCTTTTCATACTGACGATTACATCAGCGCAGTGGAAAATCTTAGTGAAGGGTTACACGAGTATTCCGCATCAAAGTACAATTTCAGCGACCATGGAGACAACCCTATCTATCTAGGAATGTATGACTCTGCCCTTTTGTCTACAGGTGCTTCTATATTAGCAGCAGAAATGATATACAATGGCGATGTTGACATTGCGTTTAATCCTTCTGGTGGACTACACCACGCCATGCCAGGCAACGCATCTGGTTTCTGTATATTCAACGATCCAGTGATGGCAATAGACTACTTAGTCTCAAAAGGCCTCAAAGTCGCATATATAGATATAGATGCACATCACGGTGATGGCGTAGAGCATGCGTATTACTCAACCAATAAAGTCCTTACTATATCGGTACATGAATCTGGTCAATTCCTATTCCCTGGAAGCGGGTCTGTAAATAGTATAGGCACAGGTTCTGGTCTTGGATACTCAGTAAATATCCCACTCCACCCATATAGCAATGATCAAATTTACGCCATGGTAATGTCAGATATTATATTACCCATAATTGACAAATTCAGTCCAGATGTAATTGCTACTCAATTAGGTATGGATCCTTACTTTAAAGACCCTATAACTCATCTTGGGCTCAGTACACAAGGGCATAACCAATTAGTTAGAAGCCTCGGCTCGGCTTGTTCAAAATGGCTTGCATTCGGAGGAGGGGGATATGACCTTGGTGCTGTAGCGAGGGCTTGGACTATGGATTATGGTGTCATGATAGGTGAAGCCTGGGATGACAATGTCCCTGAGAAATTCAAAGGTAATTATGGTATCCAAAGACTATCAGACCATGAATTACCATCTATAAGTGAAGAGATGTCAGAAAGACTGGAGCAATTCACATCATCTACTATGAGAGAGGTTAAGGAATTAGTTTTCCCTATTCACTCTATATAGTACTAAGAACCTGTTAGACGCAACGTCTTACCAACTATGAGTTCTAACTGATAGGTTCCTAGTCGTCGTACTCTCCGGGGTTTTGTAAGTATCTAAACAGGTCACTTTCAGAGGAAAGTACAGCTGTGGTCTTTTCATCAAGGACCTTTGTGTATGTTTCAAGGCTTCTCCTAAATGCGAAGAATTCAGGGTCTCTCTCGAGCGCATCCGCCAATATAGCTATTGCCTGTGCTTCACCTTCACCTTTAAGCTCATTAGCCATCTTGTCTGCTTCTGCTAGGACAACTCTTACATTCTTATCTACATTAGCAGTAATTGTGAGATATTCTTCCTCACCCTCTGCCCGAAGTTTGTCTGCCCTAACTTTCCTTTCACTCCGCATTCTACTGAATACGTTAGCCTCAGTAGTGCCCGGGAAATCTGCTCGCTTAATCCTTACATCCACTATCTGAACACCGAAATCATTATCTTCTGAACTTACTGTCTTATTTGATTTATCAAGCACACTATTCATCATAGAAGTTCTAGCAGCTATGCCATTGTCATCAAGTCTAGGCTCTACGACAACCGTACCATCTGCCAGTGTTATAGGTTCTCCACCTATTATGTCTTTTCTATCTCTAACTCCAACTGCAGACCTTAACTCAGACACTACTATCTGACCTAGTGTGGCACCTGCATTAGTCTCATCAGATAGACTCAGCAAGAACTTCTTCGGATCATTAATCCTGTATCTAACGTATGCATCAATCTGCAAGAATTGGCTTTCCTTATCTGGCATAGACGAAGGTGGCATATCAATCCTAAGCAATCTATTATCGAAAGTTACTACGTTATCTACAAATGGAGTTTTGAAAGCCAATCCTGGATTAACATTAACCTTCTGTATCTCACCGAACCTTCGTATCACTACGTATTGCGTTTCATCTACAGTGTAAATGGACTGTAGCCCTACGACAGCGCCAATTGCTAATATTATGCCCAACAACCCTAATATTCTCACTGTATATCTCCGCTAGGAACCGACCTGGTCTCAGATTGTTGTTGCGAATCTAAAGGCAAGAACTGCAACATACTGCCACCAGACTCTGGATCTACTACGAACTTAGTTATACCTGGAAGAACTTCTTCCATGGCCTCCAAGTACAATCTTCTCCTAGTTACTTCTTTAGATTCCACATATTCATCCAGAACAGTTATAAACCTGCTTGCCTCACCTTGAGCCCTAGCAACTCTTTCTGCCTTGAAAGCCTCAGCCGACTGAACTATCTGTTCAGCATCACCCTGAGCTCTCGGCAATTTGTCCTGCTCGTAGGCCTTAGCTTCATTTATTCGGCTTTCCTTATCAACTCTAGCATTAACTACATCGTCGAAAGCAAGTCTAACTTCGTCAGGAGGCCTTACTGTTTGTAAGACAACACTCAGAACCTGTATACCAGTTTGATAATGATCCAGTACATCCTGTAGTACAAGCTGAGTGTCAACCTGGACCTGTTCTCGATTTGCGATCAAAGTGTCGTCAATACTCCGCTGTCCAACCACTTGTCGAAGCGCCATTTCTGTAGCATCTTTCAGGGTTCTACCCTCCGGATTCCCTCTATCTATACCTCTGATTGCATCACCTGGGTCATCTACCCTAAAAAGAAATTCTTCAATGTTCTTAACCTTATACTGAACAACCATTTGAACGTTAACTATGTTCAAATCCCCAGTAATCATCAATGCCTCTACTGGTATATCTTGTACATTACCATTCTGGGCAGTCAAGAAACCGAGTTCCATTCTTCGAGTAACATCAACGTCTACCTTGTCACGTTGACCGACTGGAGACGGCCAGTACCAATGAAGTCCCGGTCCAGAAGTTGTTTGGAATTCTCCGAAAAGCCTCAATGCCGCTTTTTCTCTAGGGCCAACAGTATAGAGTCCAGAAGCCAGCCATAGAGCCAAAGCACCAATTAAGAATATCATTATCAGAAGCCTGAACCCACCACCACCGAATTTACTAACTATAGATCCAAGGACAGAGCCAATTCCTCCGAGGAGTTGCTCTATTTGGATATCTTGACCTTGATTTCTTTTAGGAGGTTCAAACATAATCTAGTTCGTTATCTTAGTAGATTTGCAATCTTTGATTGACAACAGTGACTAGAGTACCATATTTATATAAAATATCAAGCATATAAGCCTAAAGTTACTTACCAATGCACCCATCATTCCATGTTTATGCACATTAATTCCTTTATAGGCTCCAACTTCATAGGGTAATATAGAAAAGTTATAAATTCCATACCCCAAAAGATACTAAATTAGTGCTGCTATAAGATTGATCCAAACAAACGTTCCGAGTCCGCATAATATCCATTCCCCTGTCTGCATTCTCTTTTCAACACTAGCAACTGACCTACCCAGAACCCAGTAACGATTCAATGTCTCTTGAGCCCAATTTATCACTGTAGCTGTTAAAACGAGGCTTAGTAGCAAGAGGCCGCCGAATATAATCAGCGATTGTATCCCTAGGGATATATAACCAATTATCCCGTTTAATGCCACCAGTAATACAGCAACTATAGGCTTTAAATCTGTCTGCAATCCAGCATCTATAGCGACACTTCTTATGATAGATACATGTCTGTTGAATCTAAATAACTGATAAATAGGTATAAACATTGAAATGGTCTGTAAGAGAGGTGTATGGCTATCACTTATTTCGTTCTCTAGATCTTTCCAGGTAATATACACCCAGTAATAGAAATACAGTCCCCACGAAGCAAAGGTCAGGAACAAGATTCGAGAGCTGCCTATAATTGATGGTTGATAATTTACTATTACATTAGTTTTATCATCCTGATCAGGACCACTAATTTCTGATGTGCCTACCCTATGACCACAATTGCTACAATAATTAGAGTTATCTGGATTGCTTTCCCCACAATTACTGCAGCTATTTTCAGAATCTTCCAAGATATCCATCTCCAGTGATGATATATGTCGCTAAAACCAAGTCAGAAGCACGCGACGAGCCGATTATCCCCAATAGCCATTTGACGTCCACCAATGTATTCCGCCCATAGGAAGTCTGGCCTGTAATTTATAGAGCAAATTCCTAGGATCTGCTTCGAATAGATCCATCAGTGATTGAATATGTTCTTTAAGCTTCTCAGAATCTCCCGACCAAATATCTGTCCAGACTAATTGAGGGCTTCTACCATTGGTATCGGGAATAGATCCGGAGTAGTGAGCTTCGAGATCGTCTCTGAGATTATCAGTATGCCCCAAGAAAAACTGACCTTCATCAAGAGTAAGAATATACAAATGTTTCTTAACTTCAACCACTTATCAAGGTCCATTCAATAATAGTATCTGCATATCCGGTATTTGATGTGCATACAGGCTATCTCAAATCTGTATGCACATATTCGTTCTTTTGTAGCTTATCTATTAGCCAGCATCTTCTAGTGCTTCAAGTATGGCACCAGGGCTCATAGGTAGTTTGGTCATTCTGACTCCAATGGCATCGTGTATAGCATTTGCGATAGCTGCCATAGGAGGTATTAAAACAGTCTCACCGACGCCTCTTATGCCGAATGGATGCCGGTCATTTGGAACCTCAATTATGACTGTGTCAATCATAGGCAAATCTAAACTGGTAGGCATTCTATAATCCAGGAAGCTGGAATTTGCGACCGTTCCGTCATCAGTAAAATAGTACTCTTCGTTCAGTGCCCACCCGATACCTTGCAGAGCACCTCCCTGCATCTGTCCTTCTACGTAACTTGGATGTGCTGCCCTACCTGCATCTATAAAAGTTGTGTAACGTAGTATATCAACTTTACCAGTTTCAGGATCTACCTCTACATCCACTATGTGACCGGCCAGTTGGGCTCCAACACCACCTTGTTTATCTATGCCAGAACATGTAACCGGACCGCCAGTGTCCATAAGTTTTGCTGAAAGTTCCTTAAAGGTAAATCTATCCTCAGTATTCTTGGTACAAATAAAAACTCCGTCCTCAAAATCTACGTCGGCAGATTGAACTTCCCATAACAACGCCGCTCGTTCACTCATCTTCTGGATGACCTCATTCGCGGTATTTATTGCTGCACGACCTGTATCGAATGTAATCCTGCTACCACCTGTAGTGCCAGTCCAACCAATAGAATCGGTATCCACAACCTGAGGATTAACGTCATCTGAAGATATTCCTAATACCTCTGCTGCCTGCATGGCAATAGCGGCTCTTGATCCTCCTATATCCATAGATCCAGTCAACAGGTTTATAGTTCCATCAGCATTTACATTTATAGTAGCGGCTGATCCACTACCTCCACCATTAAGCCTGTATCCTACTGCCACACCTCTGCCTTTGTTAGGCCCTTCGAGAGGAGCATTGTAGTGGTCATGCTCTTTCATGGCTCTCTCAACTTCTTCATTACCAAATGTAAGATGAGGAACTCCACTAGGTGCCCTATCTCCTTCTTGTGCAGCATTCATCATCCTGAACTCTAGTGGATCTAATCCAAGTTTCTCAGCTAATTCATCCATTACTGTTTCAACAGCAAACGCAGCCTGCGGCTGTCCGGGAGCTCGATATGCAGCTACTTTCTGTTTATTGCAGACCACATCTAATCCATCGACAATAAGGTTGTCGATTTTATAGGGTCCTAAGCCACTCATGGCGCCTCCTCCTACTGGTGAACCAGGAAATGCTCCTGCTTCGTAGGCCATATGAAGTTCTGCAGCCGTTATATGAGCATCTTTATCTACGCCTATCTTACATCTCATATATGTTCCAGAGGTTGGGCCAGTGCCTTCAAATACCTCTTTTCTGGTCATCGTTATTTTTACAGGCCTACCAGTCTTCTTAGAAAGTTGGGCTACCACCGGATCTATGTAAGTAAGGGTCTTACCTCCGAACCCGCCTCCTATCTCCATTGCCACTACCTTAACCTGTGAAGCCGGTATGCCTAATATAGCGGCTGTAGCATCTCTTATACCAAATATTCCTTGAGTACTTGTCCACACAGTGAGCCTACCATCCTGAGACCAGCTAGCTGTAGAGCTATGAGGTTCTATGTAACCCTGGTGTACGGTTTTAGTGTTAAATTCTCTCTCTATCACGAGCTCTGATTCGCCGAATGCTTTATCTAAATCACCACGCTTGAATTGTATCTGACTTGCAACATTGCTCTTGACTCCAGTATCTTCTCCCTTACCAAATCTCTCAACTTTAAATAGAGTTGTCATCGTATCATGCAGTATAGGAGCCCCTTCTCTCATAGCATCATGCACAGTCAATACGGGTTCCAATGGTTCATACTTAACATCTATTAAACCTATTGCCTCTTCGGCAATGTGTGCATCCGTAGCAGCAACAGCTGCTATTGCATGTCCTTTGTAGAGAACTTTTTCAGTAGCAAACATGTTCTCAGCCATAATACGGGAGTTACCCATCTCGTTACCAAATACTAAAGGCCCGGATATTATTGGGAAATCCTTGTAAGTTACTATCGCCTTAACTCCAGGTAGAGCCTCTGCTTTGCTGGTGTCAACCGACAAGATTTTCGCATGAGCATATGGGCTTCTAAGAACCTTGCCAACTAACATTCCCGGAAGATGCACGTCAGCCCCGTACCTAGCCCGACCGGTAACTTTGTCTAGTCCATCGTGCCTAATAGGTCTAGTACCAAACGTTTTAAATTTCGGCAAATTCTCTGAGATTGTCATCTGGATTACCTCCCTTAAGGTATCATTTTGTTAATGAATTGGACGCTAAATCTAAGCACCCACAACAAACAGGTTATCCCCGAAACCGCTAGGTGTCAAGGATAACCTGTTTTCATTCAATCGATATTGTTAAGACTAATATATTTTCTAGTCTATTAGTCTATTGAAACAACCGCGCCGGCGGCTTCCAATTTTTCCTTTGCTTCGTCAGCCTCTTCTTTTGTTACACCTTCTTTAACCGCCTGTGGGGCTGCCTCAACCAAGTCTTTCGCTTCTTTCAGACCAAGAGTCGTAACTTCTCTAACGCCTTTTATGACATTGATCTTATTTGGACCTACCTCTTTGAGTGTCACAGTAAAATCTGTCTTTTCATCTGCGCCAGAAGCACCTGCTGAATCACCTGCACTTGCCGCAGGAGCTGCTGCTACAGCTACAGGAGCTGCAGCGCTAACCCCAAACTCATCCTCGAGGCTTTTCACCAACTCCGATAGCTCCAATACAGTCATACCTTTAATAGCTTCTAATAATTCTTCGTTACTCATATCTCCAAACTCCTTATTTTATATATAGAATGCACAATTATTCATTTAGTTATCGTTCATTTGCTCAACTCTGCGTTGCAGCACTACAGCTATACCTGTAAGTATAGAATTCAATGTCCCAACCAATCCTGTAATAGGTGCTTTCATTTGACCTAAAAGTTTGGCAACTAACTCTTCTTTAGAAGGTAAGTTAGCAATCTCTACAACTTGATTCCCTGTGAGAATCTCAGAGCCCATAAGCCCACCATGGATTACTAGAGGAATTCTAGTAGATGATATGAAATCATTAATAGCCTTTGGAACTGATGTAACATCATCGTATCCGAAAGCTATACCAGTTGGTCCATTTAGTATGCTGTCTATTCCATGTTTACCTATTTCTTCTGCTGCTCTTAGTACCAGGGTGTTTTTTATTACTTTGTACTCTATGCCCTGTTGCCTAAGACTTTTCCTCAGAGCGTTCATATCTGAGGATGTCAGGCTTTCGTAGCCGGTGGTTACAATTATGCTTGCCCTACTAAGCCTATCCCTAATATCTTCCACTTGTTCTATTTTTTGTTCTGTTGGCATTAATCTCCTAACAACAGTTGGGCTCTCCAAGGCCTGAACCAAGGAGAGCCCAACATGTGTTTTACTCTATTTGATCAAGCCTCGGTGGGGCTAAATTTAAGGTGTTCTACACCCCCCACTGTCTGCGGCAATATTTATCTGCTTTGTTTATATTATACTGCTATCACACTCAATTTGGAAACATCTAGTTTAATACTTGGTCCCATCGTAGACGTTATGAACGCGGTCCGCATGAATTGACCTTTGACTGCGGAAGGCCTGGACCTCATTATTATGTCAACTATAGATTTAAGGTTATCTGCAAGTTTATCTGCATCAAAACTTGCCTTGCCTATAGGCACATGAATAATCCCACTCCTATCCATCCTAAATTCGACTCTACCCATCTTCGCCTCTTCTACCGCCCGACCTATATCTTGAGCCTGAACAACTGTCCCGGTACGAGGATTCGGCATAAGTCCTTTTCTACCCAAAACTCTTCCTAGTTTTCCTATCTTACCCATCATGTCAGGTGTCGCAATAGCAACATCAAACTCCATCCACCCTCCGTCTATACGCTCTATAAGGTCATCATCACCTACATAATCTGCTCCAGCAGACTGAGCGTTAGCAACGGTTTCAGCATTGCCGAAAACCAATACTCTTATGTCTCTTCCTAAACCGTGAGGGAGCAATGCAACTCCTCTAACTAATTGCTCAGCGTGACGAGGATCGGCTCCTGTTTTGATATGTAGTTCCACTGTTTCATCGAATTTTGCAGTAGCAGATTGCTTCAAAACTTCTACTGCTTCTTCAATGTCGTATGGCTTATCTTTTTCTACCAGTTCTGTCTTAGAAATATATTGTTTGCTGTGTTTCGCCATTTGTTCTCCGATCTCCTCTACCCTTCTATATCTACTCCCATGCTTCTAGCAGTGCCTTCAATTATACGCTCAGCTGCTTCCAAGTCAGCAGCATTAAGGTCTTCCATTTTTACACTTGCTATCTCCCTAATAAGTGCCTTACTTATTGTTCCAACTTTCTCTCTAGGCGTTAAGGAACTACCCTTTTCTATCCTTACCGCCTTCCTTATCATATCAGAGGCCGGCGGAGTTCTGGTTACGAAAGAAAATGACCTGTCTTCGTACACCGTGATGTGCACAGGCACTATAGACCCTGCCTGGGATGCTGTTTGAGCGTTATACTCCTTAACAAACCCCATGATATTAACACCATGCTGGCCCAATGCCGGACCAACTGGAGGTGCAGGAGTAGCCTTTCCTGCTTCTATTTGGAGTTTAACCACTGCCCTTATTTTCTTAGCCAATGAACCCTCCTACAATTTCTCCACTTGCAAGAAATCCAACTCTACTGGAGTTTCTCTGCCAAAGAAGGAGACCAAAATACTAACTTTACCTCTGTCCTGAAACACGTGATCAACTACACCGATGAAATCGGTGAATGGCCCATCTGTAATACGTACACTCTGCCCTACTACGAATCCTACTCTAACCTTAGGGGTTTCAGATTCCATCTGGCTCAATATAGATTCAACTTCTCGCTCCTCTAGAGGTACCGGCTTCGGCCTAAGTTCTTTCTCATCCTCTGAAGACACGAACCCAGTAACTCCTGGCGTTTCTCTGACAACATGCCAGCTTTGATCGTCCATAGACATTTGAACCAGTATGTATCCTGGGAAAACCTTGCGCCTAACTGACCGGCGTTTACCTTCCCTTATCTCTATTTCTTCTTCTGTTGGAACTACAACTTGTAATATACGATCCTTTATATCCATTGATGTTATACGCTGGTCAAGGTTCCTTTTTACACGTTCCTCCTGACCAGAATACGTGTGTATTATGTACCAACGAACATCTTTCTCACTAGTTGTACTCATGTTAATAACCTGTTTCTATCTTCTATATAAGAAACTTTATCCCTCTACTAAACATCATATCGAATATTCCCAGAATAATTCCTACTGATATAGATATAATAATCACTAGTATAGTAAGCCTCGTGGCTTGTTCTCTACTAGGCCACGTGACTCTCTTTAACTCAGCTATTATATCTCTCAAGAACTGTAGACTGAGGCCACTTCTCTTAGAGTCTGGAGATATCTGACGACCTGAGCGCCTTACAGGAGACCTAGCCACTATTAACTATCTCACTTCCCTATGTAATCTATGACCGCGGCAGCGGGAGCAATACTTAGACAGTTCTATCCTTTGAGGATCACTCCTCTGATTCTTAACTGTAGTGTAATTCCTCTCCCTGCAGTCCCCACATGCCATAGTAACTACCGGTCTCACATCTCCACGTTTAGCCATAACTTAATCCTCTATGCTTGTTATAACTCCCGCACCTACGGTTCT
Organism: Chloroflexota bacterium; assembly: GCA_002717805.1. Classification (GTDB taxonomy): domain Bacteria; phylum Chloroflexota; class Dehalococcoidia; order Lucifugimonadales; family UBA2985; genus UBA2985. Next base: position 11,035 of record PBBS01000022.1, read on the forward strand.
ACCGCCTTCTCTTATTGCGAAGCGTAGTCCCTCTTCGAGAGCAATTGGATTTATCAGACTTATACCCATTGTTATGTTATCACCAGGCATGACCATTTCTACCCCATCAGGTAGTTTAATTTCACCTGTTATATCAGTAGTCCTGATATAGAATTGAGGTTTGTATCCATCGAAGAAAGGTGTATGCCTACCTCCTTCATCTTTACCCAATACATAAACCTCAGCCTTAGCTTTTGAGAAAGGCTTTATAGAGCCCGTTTGAGCCAATACCTGCCCTCTCTCTATATCTTCCCTTTCAACTCCTCTTAACAGACAACCGACGGCATCCCCTGGCTCTCCTTCGTCAAGAGTCTTATGAAACATTTCTACACCAGTAACGACTGTCTTGCGTGTATCACCAATCCCTACTATCTCTATCTCGTCACCAGTTTTCACTATACCTCTTTCAATTCGACCTGTAACAACTGTACCGCGTCCCTTAATGCCAAAAACGTCTTCAACAGGCATTAGGAATGGCAGTTCTTTCGGTCTCTCTGGAACTTCTATGTAATCGTCGACTGCTTGCATGAGGTCCAATATACCAGTGGTCCACTCAGAATTCGGATCCCCATCAGCCTCCAGTGCCTTCAGCGCACTGACTCTAACTATAGGAATGTCGTCTCCTGGGAAACCATAGCTAGTTAATAGTTCTCTCAATTCCATCTCGACTAGCTCCAACAATTCTGGATCATCCATAGCGTCGCACTTGTTGAGAGCAACAACTATTTTAGGAACCATAACTTGGCGAGCAAGTAGTATATGTTCTCTTGTCTGAGGCATTGGTCCATCAGGAGCACTGACAACCAATATAGACCCATCCATCTGCGCAGCACCAGTTATCATGTTCTTGATATAGTCTGCGTGCCCAGGACAGTCTACGTGAGCATAATGCTTGGATCCGGTTTCATACTCGACGTGTGTTATAGCGATAGTTACACCTCTGGCCTTCTCCTCTGGTGCATTGTCTATAGAATCAAAAGGTCTATATTCTGTATCACTTTGAACGTTCTTACTTAGAACCATAGTTATGGCTGCAGTAAGTGTAGTCTTTCCATGGTCTACGTGCCCAATAGTTCCCACATTGACGTGTGGTTTATTTCTTTCAAATCTCTTCTTAGCCATTTCCTGATTCCTCCTTATTTCTATTACAAGTGGAGCCCACAACCGGATTTGAACCGGTGACCCCGTTCTTACCAAGAACGTGCTCTACCACTGAGCTATGTGGGCCAACAATTTATTTTGAACCTCACATATGGTGGACGGGGTAGGATTCGAACCTACGTAGCCCTTCCGAGCGCCAGATTTACAGTCTGGTGGTATTAACCACTCACCCACCCGTCCAAAGCCGTTTTAGTTTAGCATTTTCCTAGTGCCTATCCAAGCCCTCCGTAACAACTCACCTAGCTACGAGCTAGGTTTCTTTTATTTTAACAGCCCGAGAGGGGATTCGAACCCGCTAACCTGCCGATTACAAATCGGCTGCGCTACCCTTGCGCCACTCGGGCAAGATATACCCTTCAGACAGCACAACCTAACTTAAGATGTAGTTGGGTTAGTAATTCAATACGAAAAGTAAAGGATTTCTATCTCAAGAGAAGTCTAGCAGTATACGACTATATATACAGGAACAATAAAAGTCAATACTGCGCTCGATAATTGTTGAGGATTCACCTTAAAGTTATTGTCATATGGTAACAATTCACACCAGTTATTTCCCAGTAATCATCTCTCCATATCTTCCATAATCAGACTAGCAACCTCGTTGCCCATCCTTATACTGTAATTTGTACCCCGATCCTCTGGATATATCTGGGTAGTATTAGCAAGATAAAGATTCCTAATTGGGGTTCTGTGCTCTGGAATACGCTCCGAATAATTCGTACCAATTATCGGTTGAGCTGCAGCCACTTTGTGGTAATGCCAATCCTTTATCCATGACTTCTCAAATAAAGGATTGATTTTCTTTAGGTGCGGTATATATTCTTCAAGGAGGTCATCTGGTTCCATCGCAAAATGAGGATTATCTTCTCCAAGGTAATTCGATATATAGAGCACATGATTCCCCCCATATAAGGCAGGCTCCACAAAATTCGTTTGCTCTATCAAACCCACGAAAGGTATCGACCTATCAGCGATATTCAGCCAATATATGTCAGTAAATGGGCGATCCATCACTAGAATAACTAGAACCGCTGCAAGATAGTCAACGTCATTCAATTTCTTTACATAATCATCAGGCAATTCATGAACTAGCCTTGGAAATATATATGAAGGAGTAGTTGACAGGATATAATCGAAGTTCTTTTTCTCAACCACTCCTGCTCCATTATCTATTTCTAAACCCTTAGCTATACCATCTTCGACAATGACTTGCCGAACAGGAGTTGAAAGATTGATACTACCCCCGTTTTCTTTTATCCTCTCACTGAGAGCATCAAATATCTCATCGAAACTACCAATTGGATAACCGAGACTTTCCTTCTGCATCCCTTTTATGCCCTTACCCCTCGAGGCAAATCTCGTCTGAATCTTACCCCAAAACCAAGGCATACCAACCTTGTCGTATTGGCCACCAAATTTGCCCCTGAGTAGAGGTCCCCAGACGACGTCGTATACTCCCTTACCAGCGTATTTCCGTATCCACTCTGCCGCTGTATATTTCTCCAATTTACGCCAATCTTTATATCGCTTGAGGTAAAGAGTGACCAACCCTAGTCTAACTCTGTCGATAAAACTGATTTCGGTAAATTTTAATAGATCGACTGGAGTCACAAGTCTATGTATTTTGTAATTATAGAAAAAGCCTACTTTCGACTCTATCCATTTAAGCCTCGACCCTAGACCCAATTCATCCATCAATTCAATTATTGCTGTATCTGTTGTAAATAGATGATGATATCCCTTCTCTAACCTACCGCCTCCTACATCAAATGTAGAGGCTTGGCCTCCCAAGAAGGGAGCTCCCTCGTATACTGAAACTCTGTGCCCTTGTTTTCCTAGAACATTTGCGGCTGCTAATCCAGCTACACCTGCTCCTATTATTCCTATATCCATAGCCTATCTATCCCATCCTTAAAGTATATAAAGGCACCATCTAATCACCTAATTCTTATCAGCACTGCTGTAGTGTATTAATTGCTTTATGGACATCCTATCGGTCCATAAATATACCATGCCAAGCAATGTTACAGGCAATATCAATGCAAGATGCAAAACAATTATATAAGCTGCTGCTATATCGGCACCTACACCAAGTATAGTCAACGTAACAGATGAAGCAATTTCAAAAGATCCTATGCCTCCTCCTGCAGCCGGAATAGCAGTGGCCAAATTAGAAATAGCTGTCACCAATATCATTACACCTATGAATTCAAATTCTGAAAAGTAATTATCAATGCCAAAAGCTTTACCCACCATATAGTACATAACGGACTCACTCAACCATACTGGAAGAGAAAGTATTGAAACCGATATAAGCCTCCTTGGGTATCTTAGTACAGAAAACCCATCTATAAATACACTCACTAAGCTGAGCAATCTTGATCTGATCCCACCTGGCAAAACAACACACATATAGCCAATAAATAATTGGAGTTTGCCAGGCATAAATGCGGCCAGAAGCATCACACCAAAAGCAATCATAAATGGTAATGACATAGCCATGCTCAGTACAAGCCAATTAAGTCCAGCCTCTACTCCCATACCTTGAATCACATCTAATACTGGCAATAGGTAAGATGCTAATAGAATAAAAAACAGTAAAGTAAGGCCATCCAATACACGCTCAACGGCTATAGTAGCCAAAGAAGCCAATTTACTTACGTTTTCTTTCTCTCCTACGTAGTACGCCCTAACTATTTCTCCTAATCTTAAAGGCAATATATTGTTTGCCATGTAACCCACGACAACTATGGGATAGAGGGTCTTAACGGATACAATTTTGATTGGAGCAAGCAAGTATTGCCATCTTAAGGTTCGAAACAACACAGCAATAAAATAAGCTATAAGTGACAACGTTATGAGGAAGTAGTTTGCCTCGGTGATATGATCAATAGTTCTATGTATATCTATATTGGAAACAAATAGACCAAGAAATACTACACTAATTAATATGGCCACCCAGAATCTTGATGATTTATGCAATTAATAATCTCCGTTTATATCTAAAAAGCAGGCGTAATGCAGACTGTATCTAAAACCCCAGAAGTCATGCCTGTTATGCAGCAACGAACACTAATCATAATGGACTTCTGCGTTATGAGACAATACAGGAGCAGATAAGTCTCGACGCCAATAGAGGTGTAGCAAATCGCGCCAATTCGATTTCTTGGATACTGCGTCTGCGACATTGGATACATTCAGACAACCTTGAAATCTATACACCCCACATGGCTTATACCATTCAGAGGGCCACCATAAATACATGAATTCCTGATTACTAGTATATTGATCCCTGTACTTATCGGAGAATTTTTGACTATTCTCGCTGACCAAAAGAACTGATCCATATGGCTCGTTTGATAGATCTGATGTATCCAAATAACTCACATTATCGTATTCCCTAATATACCAAAGCAAACCCCAGTAGGTATCCCTATCTACTGATAATCCGAATTCACTTACACCTCCGCTTTTCTCGGCGATTTCGTTTATATCGTCTATAACATCCCTGGCTTCAGCTGAACCTTGAGCGTAAACAATCAGTTCACCTGGAGTATTCGTTGATGTATAGCTAATATTCCATCCTAACCGCAACCCAAACACAAGCATAATGCAAGATATAGTCATCATAACTAGCTTTAATCCTGTACCCGGTGATAATTTACGAGATAATATAAAGTATAAATACCCAAGCAACATTGCTACCAAACCTATACTTAGAAATCTCAGATCTTGATTTAGCCAATTATTTTCTGAAACGAGGTATAAAACGAGGAGCCATATGCAAGCAAGAGATGCCAATACAGCCTGTATAGACCATATCAATCTTAACTTCTTCCAATTTATCGAATTTATTGTTATGTCAATAAGTTTCCCAGATGCAAAAATCATTGGGACAGATATGTTGACCAGAAGCCATGGCATTTTCTCTCCGGCCCAAGAATAGAGTATAAATGTGACTACCACCCAATAGGCTAGAAACCTAGTAAACTTGTTACCCTTAATGACAAAGATTATTACCGATATCAAGGAAAGTACAAATGGCAATGTTTCATACCAAGGTGCAATTATCAGGTAGTAATACCATGGTTGATCCCCCCTACGTTCCCCGTGTTGAACAATCCAATACCCTAATGACTGCCAAATCCCGCTCCCAAATCCTACAAAATTTGTTAAGAACGTAGTAAATAAAAGCATCCATGTGATATAGAACAAACCCGCAGCTCGTAACCAAAGGCTCCTATCCCATCGCACACCTACAGTTACAGATAAACCCAAGAGCATAATTAAAATAATGGCAGCTAAAATGATACCCTTAGTTACAGATAATTCTCCAATGCTAAAAAGTAAATCGCCAGCTGGAGCCCCTATGGCCCCTGATGTGTTAGCAAGTATTACTCCATTATCCACCACATACTTCTGGAATACACTAAATACCGCAGATATCTGAGGTACAGTAAGAGTTACCAAAAGTATGAGGAAGCTTCCAGTATTCGAGAATCTGGCCAATGTATGGCGTAATAATGGTTCTCCATATAAGTAACCGTAGCCCGGCCAATATCTGTACTCTAAAGTAGCTGTCATATCGACTGTTAAATCTTTGCTAGAACCAAGAGATGGCTTCCTGAGTAGCCAAGTAATCCAATCAGTAGAAGATATCACTATCAAGTAGCTGCAGATTATAAAAACCGAAAGAAAAGTTGTTTCCTTAGTGGCAAACGCCAGAGCTAATGTAATGGAACTGAGATAGACGTATCTGGATTTACCTTCGTCAATGTATTTCCACATAAATATTACTAAAGCGGCTGTCCAGAACACCATGAATATGTCATTTCGAGCGTATCTACTGTAGTAAATTAGAACCGGTGAGAATGCGATCATTGCAGATGTCGCCAAGGAACCAAACTTGCCCAACCTATCCCTCAACAAGATTGGCAACAAAACCAATCCTATACCAAATAATGCGTGCAATAATCTAAAAGTGTAATCGTTATCCCCGAAAAGTAAGAAAGATAGAGCAATCCCATGAAATTGGAAAGGTCCATGCATCAGGGGAGTATGCTGAAAACCTTCTCCTTGATAAAGTTGATAGCTATAGAAGGCGTGTAGACTCTCGTCGTATCCTACTGCCCTAAAGCCCAAATCCCATAGCCTTAAAGCAGACGCCACCAATATTATTGTGAGATAGAAAACTATCTCCCACCTATCAAATTTAGTATCTCTTGTATTCAAATCACACCGTATATTGCAAAATCCCGTCAACTATATAAGACCCAACCAAAATCATTATTTATCAAACCTATAAATAGATACTTCCGTATTCTGAAAAACTAAATCCCCAATTTCACCGATAGTATCCAACTCCAGAGTACCGTAAGCATATCTCTCCCTAGGACCTATGACTATATAGTCGATATTATATTTCCTAGTCAAACCCCTAAAGATCTCATAGTTAGATGTAGTATATATTTCTTCTACATCTGATGGCCTTCCAGAATATATTGATGTCGATCCTCTCCATTGATGTTCATGTCCAGGCCAACCCAGTATCGTAGAAAGACCCGTACTCCCAGAATATATACTTGTTTCAGGAACATAGTCTTGACCAATTGCCTCTAGAAGTATTTGACCAGATTCTGTATTGTTATCTAACCACAGTATAGCTTCATAGATGCTCGGGTTTTGTTGTTTAAGATAGCTCAGCCCGTCAAGAGATTTGTGCCTGATATCAAAATCAACCTTGCTGTTTGTTGCCACAAACGGGTAATACAAAGATCCAAATATAAGAAATATCACTGCACCAATCCAAATCCGTTTCGAGACTATATCCAAAGAATTTCTTTTCAAGTTAATCGATGAAAATCCCGTAGCTAATGCAAAACAAGCAGCGACCGACAGTAGAATCCAAACGTGATAGTAAGATTTAAACACTGTATTCATACGATTGTGAAACAAATCGTCCACACGAAAAAGATCTGATCCAATGACAATAAACCCGCCGCAAGCCAAAATACTAAGCACAAACAATAGCGACTTATTGCCTCCCGAATAATCACTACTGCGTCTAATAATGCCACTTATAACAATGATTTGTACTAGAGTAACTGGCAACAAGTTAATAAAGCGACCAAAAACCAAGTTCCCTGATAACCCACCTAGCCCAATAGAGCTAGACATAATATGGACCATAGACCATATCAAAAATGGTGTGCAAGTTACTGCAACAACACATACAAAAACCAGCCATCTCTTAAATATATCGTTTTCCACCATACAAACAGAGCATCTGCCTGATAAAATACTATTTGGGGCCTGGCAATTAATACAATATCCATATTTGCTGTAGAAGCGTATTAATCCAACCAACTCTTTCCATACTAAGGGCAATATGCAGCATAGAAATGTCCCAAAGATTATCACTAGGTGTATCAAACGAGTTCCATATTCCCCTACTGGCATTAATCCTGTAGCCTGACTGTCCGCGTTAAAATAGTACGGTAGATATATAGCGACAGACAATGGGACTAGGCAACCGACACTGAATATCAAGCCTCTTAAGACGCCACCAATCTCCCATCTATTATCAATTCCAGCTTTGATCACAGATATTAATATCCACAAGAAAGTCAAGGGGACTATATCCCAAGTATTAATGAAACCCGTAGCACCCAAAATAGTCGCCCCTAAGATAATAGACCAAAGACTCAGCATATTACGTTGCAGACGATACTCATATGATCTTATAAAATGATTAAAAGCAAATGACAAGAACAACAGAACAAATGGTATAGACATAACATGAGGGTGAAGATCTCCTATTAGAAACGAAAACCAAGGGAATTCCGTTATAGTGTAGTCTAGGCTTTGCCCGTCCGACGATAACGTGTCTACTATTCTAGTGCTCCTCCACCACCATAAATGGCCTATAGGTACCCACGAAGTGTGCTCAGGGTTCGCCAGTATATCCCACTGACCACCTGTCTCAGAATATTTGATTGCCAGCCATGACCAAAAAGAATCTGGGGCTAACCCTCTTGCCCTAATAAACTCTAACAAACCAAATAGGTTGCTTGAAAATAGCAGTATTATTGGGGTTAACATCGAGCCAATGCCTGACCGCAGATATGATAATCCTGTAAACCTCAGCAAATTATACATAAGGCTAAAAGATGCTGCTGCAGATAGGGCAGGTATTGATGATAGAGCTAAATTGTAAGTTATCCTTGACGGAATTAAAGATAACTCCGTTAGGTTGCCCAGAATAAGATATCCAAAATAATAGTAGCTTATCTGATGCCCACTAAGCCATGGATCCGGAGGCGGAAAATAGTCAGTATGAATTGATGCATTGAGAAATGCGAAATCCATGGGCTGTTCTGTGTTATTTATACTGGGATCGTGCAGCTTTATAAAAATCCAGAGTGCAAACACAAACAGAAATATACCTTCGGCAATAAATATTGATTGCCTCTCTAATCTTAGGAATTTAGCAAGTTCATACCGTTGTCTATATGAAATAATGACGGAGAAACCAACGAGAAGTATTAACCAAGTCCATAGCACAAAACTTGTAGCTGGCAATATACCAAATGACCCGAGCATCCAAACTGGGAACGCAAACATTAGCAACCCTAAGATCTTCGATACACCGTATCCCCTATCAGGTAAGATGTTAAACAATCGGAAATTTACTATAAAAGATATAGTACCGATAATCTGTATTAAGCATAACCAAACAAGGATTTCGATCATAATCTAATTCCTAATAGATGGTAGTTGCTCTACTAATTTGATTAGCTTCATCGAATCAGTCATTCTTACATTTAACTTCATTGATCAGAAGAAAATAATTCTTCAACAAATTGTTGAGGATCAAAAGGTGTAATATCTTCGATACTCTCACCTGTACCCATAAACATTATAGGTATTCCCAAATCTTTAACAATAGGTATAACTACCCCACCCTTGGCACTACCATCTATCTTCGATAGAAAAACACCCGTGCAACCTACTGCCTCAGCAAATACCTGTGCCTGCATCAATCCATTCTGACCAGTAGTAGCGTCTAAAACAAGGAAAACCTCATGGGGAGCAGTCTGATCTAGCCTCGAAAGCACCCTAGATATCTTTTTGACTTCCTCCATTAGATTATGTGTGGTATGAAGCCTTCCAGCTGTGTCTATGATAAGTATATCTTTAGACCTTGCTGTTGCTGCCTCAAGGGCATCATATGCGACTGCTGCAGGATCTCCACCTGGTTTATGAGATATGACATCTACCCCAACCCTTTCAGCCCAGACTTGCAGCTGATCTATCGCAGCAGCTCTGAAAGTATCGGCTGCAGCGAACATAACCTCCTTGCCTTGGTCAACAAAATAATGGGCTAGTTTGCCTATGCTAGTAGTTTTCCCAACTCCATTTACACCAACCATAAGTATAACCACAGGGCCATTACTGTCATTACCGAGGTCATTATCCTGAGGATAAGCAACGGACAATAACTCGATCAATTTGGCTTTTAGATTATCTACAACTTCATGGGAATCTTGAGTCCCGTTATTTCTAGCATCTTGTTTTAGGTCTTCTATCAGATCAGTTGCAGTAGATACTCCTACGTCACCTAATATCAACATTTCTTCCAGTTCATCCCAAACCGAATCGTCTATTCCGGATGTTTGAATGACATTAAGTATCTTCGAAAACCATGAAGCTTTGCTTCTCTTAAGTCCGTCTTTAACTTTCTCTTTCTTGCCAATTAATCTAAACACGACCAAAAAATGATAGCATGGCATCTATATCAAATCAATTAAACTAACTATGATAGTAAGTATACTAAGTAGCCAAAATTTTGGGTGGGTAGTATCATAGTCAATCCAAACATCATCGAGATAGTTTAGTGTTATGCGCCCGTAGCTCAGTGGATAGAGCATCGGTCTTCGGAACCGAGTGTCGGGGGTTCGAATCCCTCCGGGCGTGCCATTCCTCTAGTCACCAATATAGGGTTTTTATGCCTAGATTGATGCTGCACTAAACAGCAAAAGGAAGATTTATGCTAGAACAGAAAAAGGTATCCACATATGTATGAGCAGGAACTCCAGGACATTATCAATAGGGGCGATAGATTTGGCGTTGCTAGCTATTTTGTAGATAAATTCCTTATTGATTTTATTAATGGAACGGATAAACAACCCGTAGATGATGCATTTACCACCATAGGATTGACACGAACTTCTATAGAGAATATATGTATCGAGATAAATGAAAAAGTTAATCCATTTGACCCTGAACAATTAGGACATAACGCTAGTAAAAAAATCATCTATAGGTCACTACTCATTAATTTGTGGGCACAGAGCTTGCCTGATGATCTGACCGAGTTACCAAATGTTTGGGACGGATTTATTTGGTAACTACTCCATACTAATTGTCTATTATAAATAATCTCTAATACAAATTGTTGACATGCTGTATTTAATCCTATATACTCCGGCCTCATATCGAGATATCGTTTACAAGGTAGTGTTTAATAACATGTTTGATGAGTGTAGGATCTCGGAAAATATAGAAGGATCAGTGTTGCATGAGACTTGCTTAGTCGCGTGCCTGTGCTCTTGTTGTTGCCTAGATCAACAGCATGGGAGGTACTCGCTAACCTAGAAATCCTAAAACAGACAAATAGTATGCGAATGTGATGACCTCCGATGTGGAGGTCTTTTTTTATGTCTCGTGAGAATCAGAGTATAAGAAGGAGTAGGAGTAGAGAAATGTTTAGATCGTTATCTGGATTTGTATTATTACTGCTGATGGTTGTCATCACAGCAGTTTCCTGTAGTTTTGCAGAAAGTTTTCTACCAGAAATGGAACCTGCCTATGAAGTATGGTCTATTGACCAATCTGGCACTGAGAGCGACGGAACTGGTGGACTCCTATACATATGGGACGGGAAAGATATCTTTCTGAATGGTGCCAAGAGTGCTGATCCTGAGATCATAGATCTGGCAAAAGCAGCTAAAGACGCTAATTGCGAGGCCGCGAAAAAGCCACATATGATACTTTCTAACCATACCACCCCAAAGTCTAGCCACGCCATTCTGGCCAATGTAGGTTCTGGCGACACCTTCTTTATAAACATTGCAAGCCGTAGTGTGGTTGGATGTGTAAACACAATAGGCGGTTTCAATGGAGCGGGTGGAACAGGAAATACCCACGCCTCCGTTGGATCTCCTGATAACAGCATGACTATCGTCGCGAATATTGGGGCCAAAGGTGAGTCCGGGTTCCTGCATAAAATCCAGACCAACTACACGAGTGACAACTACAAACTAGTAGAAACGTTGTCCTTGGACCAATTCTCCAGTGACCTAGGAACTTCGGTAGCACGCCCTATCTGCCATGAGTTCACTGCTGACAGCAAGTTCGCTTACGTAACTCTAGCTGGAGGTGGTATCCTGGTAATTGATGTGGGCGCTGCTGATGGAAGCACAGCGATGAATGTGGTAAAGGTATACGACGCTGCAACAGTCCCAGGCATCGGTTGTGGCGTAACTCGTTTACCTTTTAATAAGATAATGACCAATGGTGAAAGTGGCGCTAAAGGAGGAGATGACTTCCTCTACACCTTTGATGCTAGTAAAGCTGCGGAAGGAATATTCCCGAACCCAGTACAGATTGAACTCCCAGGTGAGGACACACATGGTGCTGTTACCTGTATTGATCAAAGGGGCGGCATATTTGCAATAACCAGTATGCGGGTAAGTAATGACGTCAACTTCGTAGACCTCCAGACTAACAAAGTTGTGGCCACGCAGTCGATGGCCGCGTCCTTCAGTCCCGATCCAAAGCCTGACGTGGCACACATCGTGGGCAACAAGATGTTTATTGCTTTGAGAGGTGCTACACCGCTCTCGGCTATCGGCTCCCTTCCTAACGTAGATCGGACACCAGGGGTGGCTGTTCTAACCATCAGTGATGATTGCAAGAGCTTCAGTTGGGATGAGGAGGACCTTGCATCAATGGAAGACTTAGACAGGATGGTTACTCTTGAAGATGGATCAGAAGCCTCAGCTTCCGACCCGCACGGTCTGGAAATTATACTAAAGTAAGTCTTCATTAAATGTCACTATCGACATCTCATGGGTCGTGGCCCGACCCATGAGATGTCAAAATCAACAATAGACTGAATGGCAAGTTCATAATCAATACAGCACGAATGGAACATAGTTATCACATCGATCGACATCTACAAGATTCAAGAGAACTGTACGATTCCTAAAGAAATCTATCTGGTCTATAAGCCTCAAACGCATCTACCGATGAACCAGTCGCAATTTCGATAGCAGCGTATTCACTGATAAGTGGAGCCAAAGTAACGCCACTATGGGTAATCACGAAATACGCATTACTAATCTCCTTAGTAAATCCAATCACTGGCAGCCCATCTATTGGCATAGGCCTATAAACCATTGACGTTTTTACAGAATCTACATACTCAAGTTTTGGCAAATGAGACATAGCTCTTTCTACTAAGTTATAAGCATGCGCTTCTGAATTATCTGAATCTAGACTTTCCGAATATTCTTCCCCGATAACTCCTGTTCCATCAATCAATTGCTTGAAGTGCACCCCGCCTTTGCCAACTTGGGTTGCCGGAGCGTAGATTATAGATAGATTCTCTAATATGCGAGGCATAGGATTGGTTTTAACCAAGAAGCCAGGACTATCACTCTGTGGTATGTTAACACCTAGCTTACCCGCAAGAGATGTCGCCCCATACCCAGCAGCAACAATCAGTAAGTCTGTCTTTATACTTTGTTTAAGTGTGTCAATATGAGTGACTCGACGACCATCTCCACTACCATATGTCCTGAAATCGCATACCGGCTCGCCAAGTATTATTCTGCCACCCAAATCCCGAATCCTAGATATACATTCTCTAACAACTAGATTCGGCTCTACTGACCCTTCTATTTCGCTAATTACCGCTGTAATTGGATTTCCTATGTTTATACCTGGTTCAATCGACTCAATCTCCTTTGGGTCGATATTCCTTGCCCTATACCCCAGAGATTGTAATTTCTTGATCCTATGGTTCAGCTGATCCGCTTTTATAGTATCGATTTCCCACTGGAGCTTGCCTCCAAAATTCAGGCCTATATTGTCAAACCCAAATTCGTTACCCACCAATGACCAATATTGCATAGACATGAAATTCAATCCATGATAATGGTCTGGTGTTTTTGTAAAAGCATTTAACCATGCGAATGAGTTGCCTGTTGCCCCAGTAGACAGATCTTCTGAGCTATCTATCAGTGTAACTTCGTTACCTGCTTTAGCTAGTCTAAAAGCTGTCAGTGACCCAAGTATCCCAGCCCCTATTACCGTAATATCCATACTCGTACTCTCCAATGCATCCAAGTATCATTTGTCGATTGTAGCTATAAATTCTAGTTCTAGCCTGATGTCATCATCAACGCTCAATATAAAAGCTAATCTTGGTTTATCAATATCAAATGCTTCAAATTGTATGACCGTATTTGCTTCACCCTTAACATAACTTTCCTCAATAGTTGCATCTACATCCCACGAAATTTCTCTGGTAACATCCATAACGGTGAGGTCTCCAAGAATTTGGAATCTGGTATCCCCTTCAGTAGGCAGAGGCCATTCCAAATTCGATACAGACTTTGCTTCAAAATTTATCTCAGGGAACAAGCTGGATTTCAATGTATTCCTCCGAACGTATCTATCACGTCTAGGTTCATCACTAGCAAGTGAAGCGACGTCCAAACTCCAGACGGAGCCGCTCACTACATTACCTTCACCATCAAATAGTAAGCTCCCCTGAACTGCATCTGTCTCACCAACTGCATCGTTAGGAAGAGATAGCCGTGCAAGTTGCTCTTGAATTCTGTACCTTGCTATGGAACCAGAAGACAGCTCAACCCGGATGGCCGCATTAGATATCTGATTCTCATCCTTAACTAGGACAGGAGCCAAATCCTCAGATTTATTTGAATCATATCCTTCTAAAACCTTAGTTGGGGCTATTACTGTGTGTGGCAAGGTTGGAGTGATTACTGTGGGAGCCAGAGTCGGAGCGGTTACTGTAGAATCTATTTTTAACTCAGATATACTATGGACTCCGGTTGGCTCTGCAATTGTTTCCTGCTGGCTGTCTCCAGATGANCAACTAACCAAGATACTCAAACTAATCATAATTACTATAATCTTTGACATTAGGCGCATATTATAANTCGTATATATCATACTAATACATCTGAACACATTNATTATCCTCACAGNATGCATCAATAGTATATGATTCACATTTCAATCCGTTTTTCTCCAGACAGGTATGAATCTGGCTCTATAGCAAAGGCCTCCCTACATCCAGATGCACAAAAATAGTATTTTTCTCCGTTGTATTCAGCTGTCCCACCCCTTGGGCTACTGATATCTACATCCATCCCACACACAGGATCCGTTGCAGAATCCATATTCTTCTTTCCAAAAAGTGGTATGCGCACATTCCTCTCCTGATTGTAATATCAACAAATAGACACAAATTCATGGGTATTATATGACAATCTAGATAAGTAGAGAATATATGTGGTATACTAGTTTTCGTGGTAGTTGTTTGAACCCCATAGGAAGATTAAATAAAGAGTACTCCGTCCATCTCGTGGACTTTTCGTGAAACCCTCGTCTTGTCTCAGTATGTAACCCGGAACACTTCATGTATCCCCCTGTATCGGTCATCCCCTGCCAAGTAATTGAAGAAAGGATTTGATCGATGTCAAAAGATAAAACAAGCCGTGTAATATTTCAGTTCATTGGAACTAATGACAATACTGTTTTAGGTTCTACGGCAATTTCTGGTCTACCAAAATTGCCTATTGCAACTTTGAACAAAGCATCCAACCAATTGAAGCAAGTCTTGCACAACAAGGAAATATAGTGGAAAATAGGGTTGATATGCTTACAGACCCGGAAATCATAAAAAGCATAAACAGAGAGAGTAAGGAAGGAATAGATTTTGAGGATTTACGTAGGGAACTTACTATATGAGACCACGGAGCAACAACTAAGGGAAGCATTCGAGCAGCACGGAGCAGTAGACGAAGTATCAATGATACAAGACCGCGAGACAGGAAGACCAAAAGGATTCGCCTTCGTTGAAATGCCAACTGCCGGAGAAGCTCAATCCGCAATAGATGCACTGAACGGTCAGGAGTTCTTGGGAAGATCACTAACCGTTAACGAGGCAAGGCCAAGGCAATACAGAGAAGGTGGACGTCCTCGCTGGTAGGCCTAGTTCAGAACAAAATTGCTATATAAACTAGAAGGACCCTGGCAAAATTGCCAGGGTCTTTCTGGTTATTTAGGTATTGGAAAATCAGTAGTTCTAAATTGCTCTGGGATCATCTCCATATTCATTAGACCCATAATCCCCTTCCCTAGCCAACCAGAATAGACTCCATAGGACAGATAATGATACTAGAGAGAAACCAACGAAGCTGATTATCAATAAGAATATAGTGAAATGAAACATAAGGATACCAAAAACAAACCCCATCCACCCCAAAGTCAGTAAACCTAGTCCTATAATGCCTATAGTACCCATGGGAATCTGCCACCAACCAGGCTTCCCAATATCGTGGAGTCTCCTAGTGAACAATGCACTGGTAGGCAAAGACAGTATTGCAAGTATCATCAATGTTATTACTAAAAAACCTGAAGAATACATATTCTCTAGCAACCAAGAAAATACTAGTAAGATTGTAGAGAAAAGTACCCATTGCCAAAATTCACTCCTTGTAGACCTAGCCTCAAAGGAAAACGAACCCATAAATCCTGCTTTTGCAGACTTAAAAAGTAAAAATAGCATGTTCAATATTTTCCTCAACTGGAGATTTAGAGTGCATTTCTTAACCACTCAATAAAGGTTTTATCTTCCCACATGAAGTGAGTATGCTCCCCATGAAATGTATCTATTATATTTGATATAACAATATCGTACCTTATCTTAAATTCTTCCAGACTCTTTGAATCTCTGGAGGCGCTAATAAGATCTGGAAGATAGTTTTCATAGTCACTGTCTCTTTCCAACATACTAAACAATTGCTGGATATCCTGTTTATATGTCAAAGATGGAAACATCCAGTGACTTAATGACCCCATATCCAAACTGTCCTGAGAAAAAGTGTCCCATATAGATTGAACTTCGCTGTCACTTAGTTCTACCGAATACCAACCATCCACAGGAAAGCTATTCCTATTATCTAGAACTTTTTTGTCAGGTACAACGCTAACGATTTGAAAATCAATAAAGTCTGGCACCTCTGCATTTAAAATTGCATTCATTGAAGTCGTTCCGTTCACCAGAGTAAGCCCACTCAGGGATGGAGGTTTTTGTACTGGAATCAGCGGCATGAGTTCACCCACAACATGTTTTACACCAGGTAAGGTTAGTATTTTTGGAACGTCTATACCTCTCCAAGGTGCATCTATTGTTATAAACCTAATATCAGAATATATGCTATCTATAGTTCCAATAAACTCCCTATCTGAAAGATGGGTTAATGCCAATGTGCCCACTGTTCCACCCAAACTATGCCCTATAATACTAATTTTCGTACCCATTTCTGTATTTTCGGACTCCGCCCTATCGTGTCTAATCTTAGTATAATCCTCAATAGCATCTGCTATCTCATAGCTAATTAAATTCACAGTTTTCCGCTTATCATAAATAATTATCAAAACCTGATACTTATCCTCAAGATTAGATATTGTGTATATATCCTGAAAATTTAGACCGTGCCCTGGTATGAAAAGGATAATTTCTTTCGATACATCCTCTGCTCCTACAGGAACTATATCAGCAAGATAGTCGTTATTCTTAAGTATGCGTTGCCACTCATCTTTAGAGTTTTGCATATTGTCATCACCCAACAAATAAAATGTTGGATCCAACGGTTGCTCTGATGAATTAACTTCTTGGTCTGAATGTAAAATATAACCAGCAATACCCGAAAGGTAGTTTAAAGCTATAGCAGATATAAACAAACCAACCAAGACTAAAGATATAGACAATACAACCCTAGAAATTAATTCCCTGAGATCTACCGCCTCGGAATTCTCAGTGAAATAGGACGATGGAGAACCCTTTATTACATATGTGCCTGATAACTTATCGTGCCAGCCACGCCTATTCTTGTCAAAACCTATCCATATAAATCCTATATACCATATAGGGAAAAATATTCCTGCTATATTAAATAAGTACTTGGAAATTGCTTCCCTAAGGAAACTCCTGCCCAGTCTGAGAGGCCTCCCTTCCTGATCCACAACGCTCAGCTCAAAAAATCTCTTACCCGGGGTTCTGCCAGTTCCCCAAGTAAACATCCACATGTATATAGCTGGAACCAGAAATATCAAAACTCCAAGAACAAGAGCCAGGAAGGATACAATCCGCTCTCCTTCAGAGTTATAAACAATCCTATCTACCAAAGAGAAACTGGCTGACATAATCATAAATATAATGACTATATCTATTAGTGCCGCACCCAGTCGCGGCCAAATACCTGCAACTATTTGATTATTTTTTACGTGATTCAACTATGTATACACCGACAGCCTATTCTGAACATGCGGAGATCATATTTCCCATAGCACGTATATAATTGGATAGATCAACCAACATATTGTAAACTATCTAATAATAGCAGTAATAAAATTGGAGTGTGTGATCCTTGTTACCAACCAATCCAGGCATTAATGAAGACATATTGCTTATCTATTCCAAACTAGGAGGCAAAGAATTTTTCGTAGAGCTTGTTAACAAATTCTACGAGAGGGTCGAAACAGATCAAATACTACGCCCAATGTACCCAGAAAATCTTGACCCTGGTAAGGATCACCTTGCTGGCTTTTTAGCACAATATTTTGGTGGCCCAGCAGAATATTCAGCAGAGCGTGGTCATCCGAGGCTAAGACAACGCCATAGATTATTCCCTATAGATCAAGCTGCCAGGGATGCATGGGTTAATCACATGGTAGCATCAGTTCAATCTATGGATGTACCAGAATATGAATCCAGAATACTTACTGAATACTTCGAAAACACCGCAACCCTACTTATGAATCGCTAGTTTTCAGGAGACAAAACAATTATTGGTATTTCCCTATCTGTAGCCCGCTTATAGCTATCAAACCCCTGATATACACTTACAGCCTTATTCCAGAGTTTTTCGTACTCATCATCTGATTTACGAATTATTGAAGCACTAGCATTTATCACTTTACTACCCAGTCTGATCTGTACGTCTGGGTTGCTTTCGACATTTAAGAACCACGCGGGGTGAACTGGACTACCGCCAAAAGAACCTATAATTAAGTACTTCTCTTCGTGCCCAATAACCGCCAGTGGTACATTCCTTCTTTTACCACTTTTTCGGCCAATAGTGGTCAATAAAGCTATATCCTGATTACCTAGCTTCTTGCCAATTCTTCCACCAGATCCACTATATATATACCCGTGAATCTTAGAAATTACTCTTATTACGTTAAATCTAAACTGCATACACCATCAGATACTAAGTTATGCGAATAATACTATACAAATGCATGAAAAGTTTATATACATCTCCCATCCAGGTTAACGGCCCCACATCTCTACCTGGATCCATATGATTAAAGAAAGCAAATTCTGTGTAGGTAACGTCTTCCCTGCCCTTGAGGGCTTCAAAAAACCTCCTGGATTCCTCTGGAGGTACGTTATTATCTGATGCGTCATGCATTATAAGTATTCTCGCCTTTATACCTCCTACATTGGAAATTGGAGAAACAGCTTTCATATCATCTTGGAATTCTTCTGGCAACTGACTGATTAGCTCCCTAGCTTCCACCAAAGACGTACCAGTAAGTAACTTATACACTCTTTTCCCTTCTTCAGACAGATCCCCAACTTGATTTTTAGTGAGACTATCTTGACTAGACAGAATCTGCTCTATTAGAGATTTGTCACGCTCCAGTGGTATAAGCTCGATTAAATGCCCCCTAAGAACTGAAGTAGCCAGATCACTTGGTTCCCAAGGCTGTCTTCCATAGTCACCAAACCGAGTACTACTGGATATAGAAGCCATAAGATCCATTGCATCAAAGTAACCACCAAAGAAATTGATAAAAGCTATATTATCTCTAATCTCAGGATCCTGAGCTGCAACAGCTGCTAGTGAAGATCCAACACAAAAACCGCCGAATCCGACTCTCTCTGGATCAACGTATTCAAGATCAGATAGATATTTATATGCTTCTACTAGGTTGGAAACTTCATTAGGATCAATACGGTTTTGGGTCATGGTATCTGACCAAGGAATCATAACCACCATACCGGTCCGAGCTAAGCTTTCGGCTAGATTAACTACCCTGGAATCATCCCTGCCAGCCGGGTTAACACCGAGGAAGAGCAATACAGCCGCATTTTGTTTATCATTATCTGGTCTGTATATGTCAGCTGTACCATCCGTAGAAGTTTGTGGAAAATTGACTTCTTCTCTTATGGGTTCACTTGAAAATAATGCCAACGGTTTAACAGGAATAGACGGAATGACTTGAAAAACGAATCCTACTGTCTTAAGGGCTGATCTGCCTTGTGGGGTTGCAATAGCTATAGCTAGCACAAGTATTGTTATGAATATTATCATTCGCAATATCTTTAGTGATTTCCTGAGCATTATATATCTTGTAGACCAAACTTAGATGTCTATATCTTGTTTATTACAGTTGGAACTCCATTGAATATATTCTGGATCACCTGAACAGGGCCATTAATTGTCCCATCATTTCTCCAGGAGATCCGATCTTCAGGATCGTTATTTTCTGGTGGTTGGCTCATTAGATTAATCCATATACTTTCTGGTAGCTATTCCTTTATCGAATACACCTTTTCAGGATTATTAGTACCAAAATAGAGGTTACCATTAGCCCCTATAACCACTTGACTCTCAACTCGTCCATAGACATTAAAGTCTTTCCAGTTGGTATTTCCATTCGGTTTAATAGAATGTAGGTATTCACCGTGACCGAAATACAAATTCTCATTCACATCGAGAGTAATACTATATATTGGAACACCAACACCCTCATCCCATACTTTCTGACCATTCTTATCTATAGCAACTATATGATTTCCACGGCATACATATAACAATCCATCTTCGTAAACATCTCCGGCGTGGATAACTTGGTTATTTCCCACAGCTGGCGAACAGTAAAACGAACTAGTATTTGATGGTTCGAACTCCCATAATTCATTCCCATTAGAATCTATTTTATGGAGTTTATCCGCTGCAGTAACATATATATTCCCGTCATCATCTATCACTGGGTAATGGTTTACTCTAGAATTTGTCTGGAAAGGCCACCCATCAAGTACAGATCCTGTATTGCTATCTAAGGCATAGAGGTGTCCCGAGCTAGTTCCTATATATAAAACATCCCCATGTAAAGAAGGTGCCGAGGATATTTGACCTAGCATAGCAGTACTTTCCCATACAACATCAACACCATTAGAAAAATCTACAGCGTAAATCCTGTCACCAAAGCCCTGATATATGTAACCATTGTCTCCCAATACAGGACCAAAATAAGCTTTCCCACTCGCCGGGAAAAACCTATGTGTCCATGTACCTGATGTTGGATCTATAGCCTCTAAGTAATTTTGTGACCCGATAT
>PBBS01000023.1 GCA_002717805.1 Chloroflexota bacterium
GGAGATGAAGATTGGTACCCTGGGTTAGCACTGACAGACCCGGATGCACCTAGGCATAGAAACCTTGGATTCTTCATGATACCAAACAACGTCCCTGGAATAACCATTAAAACAATGGAACTATTACCTGGAAGCAAACAGAAAAACATCATCATGGATGGAGTCAGAGTACCTGGTGACCACATGATTGGTGGCGAAAACCAAGGTTGGCAAGTAATGTCTACCCTCCTTGAGGCAGAGCATGGAGGCAGAGGAAAAGCGTTCCCGGCTGACCACCCAGTAGATCAGCTAGTGGAATATGCTACAGAGGCCAAGCTAGATGGAGGGAACCTAGGATCCGACCCATTGGTCGCCCAGGCCACCTCAGCGTCCTACATAGAGTCCTCCATTCATAGCCTATTCCTAAAGAGAACTTTCTGGATGTATCAAAACCATATGGAGATGCAAGGTGAAAGCAACCTTGCCAACGTATATGGCAGAGAATCGACTCTCAGGGTGGCAGAAAGAATAAGGGAAGTCTATGGTATGCACGCCTTTGTCGATACTAAAGAACCCGGAGCCCCACATAGGGGAGCTCAAGAGATAAATCAGCGGCAAAGAGCAGGCCAAAATCATGCAGGTGGAAGTACTAACATCGCTAAAGTGATTCTGGCTCGCAGAATCGGCATAAGCAGAACTCAAGAAAGAGCTGCTCCTACAGCCTCAACAGCTACTAAGTCAGGCAGTTAGAGACACCTAGAGTTTAACGAAAAATAGAGGGCCATCTGAAATGCCCTCTATTTTTCGTTAAACCGTGGTGCTATTATGGATAGACCACAAAAACTAGAAGGGACATATCACCTCTCAATGGAATCAAACGAAACCAATCTAAACGAAGCATTGACGAAATACCTTACTACCAGGAATCAGACTGATGGCTTTGAAGTACAACAAGAATTAAGCAAATTTGCGCGCTGGTGTGGCAGAGATCGGCTAGTTGGACAAATTACACCTCATGAGGCCGCAGCATTCAGCGAATTAATTGTAGATTCATCAAACAGCCAAACCGAGGCAAACCGACGAGGCAAATACCTAAAAGATTTCTTGAACTTCTGCTTCAAAAATGAGATGGCCAAAGCGTCTCTTGCCAAGCATGTTAGAGTCAGAAAAACTATAAAAAAGATAGCTGGTAAATCTGCTCCTAGACCTAGTGTCGTTGATCTAACAGCCGATGGTCACAAAAGGATGATAGAGGAACTGAGCACACTAAGAGATGAAAGAGTCATTGTAGCCAAAGAGATCCGACTGGCAATGGCAGATAAAGATTTTAGAGAAAATGCCCCGCTAGACGCTGCCCGTGAAAAACAGGGTCTGTTAGAAGCAAGGATAAGAACTTTGGAATCGTCATTGGAAAATGTAAGAATAGTGGAATCTGAGGCTTTGACTCAAAAGCAAAAAAAGAAATTAATACAAATTGGCAGCAAGGTTACTCTAGTTGAGTCAAAATCTGGGACACAAAATGTCTATGTGCTCGTGAATGCGTCAGAAGCTAACCCAATAGAAAACAGGATATCTACCGCATCACCAGTAGGCAGAGCACTTCTTGATCATTCTAAGGGCCAAGATATAACAGTGAACACTCCACGTGGCGAAATACGCTACGTGATTAGAGATGTAAATT
The DNA here is from genome assembly GCA_002717805.1 of Chloroflexota bacterium. Lineage (GTDB taxonomy): Bacteria > Chloroflexota > Dehalococcoidia > Lucifugimonadales > UBA2985 > UBA2985. Next base: position 1,661 of record PBBS01000023.1, read on the forward strand.
AGAGTAGTATCACTCCATTTATAGAAACATTCCCTAGCACCCAGGGTAGTGATATGAATCCCGTGGTTAATACATCCCAACCACCGACTGGATGACCAGTAGACCACAGGTGTTAAGGTAACACCCATCCAAATCGAAATCTTATATGAAATACGACATAGGAACTCCACAAGCCTTGAACATTGATGCATTCGGGTTTCCCGGAGAGCGTACTTTCCGCATATTCTTAGAGTGTTCTGGATCCTCAATAAGCTTGTGGTTAGAAAAACAACAATTGTTTGAACTAGCCATGGCAATTAGTCGGATCCTGGAAGTTGTTAAGGATAACCAAACTGTAGGCATATCACTAGAAGAAAATTTAGAACCAATAGACAAGATCCCTGTGGAAGTAGAATTTACAGTCGGCAGACTAAGCCTTGCACACAATCCCGCAAGTAATCTGTTCATAATAGAAGCGTACAACATATCAGATAATGTGGATGACGAAGCTAATATAACTTTCCACATATCTAAATCAAAACTACAGGATATATCGACAGAAGCTTTCAAGATATGTGCATCTGGGAGGCCTATATGCTCGCTATGCGGAGAACCTATGGATTTAGAACTCCATATTTGTTCTGAACCTGATGGCATCATACAGATCTGATGCTTCCATTTGGTGGATTAGTCTGCTGATAAACATCTAGTATTGCCGGGGCTACAGTTAAGTTGTCAGACATCAATATAGATAGTGAAACTTACGAGATACTGTCAAAAGGGGATCTATCCGATCCACTGCTGATACCTAGTGGTTCAAATTATACCTTCTACACTAACGTAAACTACCAAGGCAAATCTATGCGAGTTATTTATAAGCCTCGCCTTGGAGAACAACCACTCCATGACTTTATCTCAGGAAGCTTGTACAAGAGGGAATATGCATCGTTCCTACTGTCAACTGCCCTAGATTGGAAATTTATCCCAACAACCGTTGTTAGAGAAGGTCCATATGGAATAGGCTCTGTCCAGCAATTCATAGACATAGAACCAGAATCCAACTACTTCACCATAGCTATGGCAAACACTTATGAACTCCAAAAGATAGCACTATTTGACTGTATATCTAATAATGCAGACAGAAAGGCTAGTCATTGTTTTATAGGCCGAGATGGTCAAGTGTGGGGCATAGACCATGGTCTAACTTTTAACCACATTTGGAAACTGAGAACAGTGATATGGGATTTTGCTGAAACCCCAATCGCTGGCGACCTGGTAAATCAACTCTCAAAATTGCTTGCCAAAATAACTCACACCAACTCAGAGATACACAATATTCTAAACACCCTATTAACACCAGAAGAATTCCTATCCCTCTGTAATAGAATTACCCATTTTGTTGATTATCCTATATTTCCATCATATGATCCAAATCGTAGAAATATACCACTCCCTTGGTTTTAGAAAGCCAAACAATTTAGATATTGCAATAATAGAACATTTGTGCTACTATCGCTACAATTAAATTTACTAGAGGGGTATATTATGCAAGAAATAACACCAGAAGACAGATATCACATAATAAAGGCACAGATGGACGCCGACAAGAAGTCACTTGAATCCCAAAAAGCCCATCAGGATCTAGATAGATTGATGCTAGAGTTAGATTACAAATACGGCCTTATAACAACCGGATCAACCATAGATCCCAGATCCGGCAATATAGTTCCGCCCCAGAAAAGTGATCACAAGAATAACGGCAGGGACAAGGACATTATGCTAGAGGATACTGTAGTTACTGCTACTAACTAAAAGTAACTATACCAGATACAAGTTCCCGAGTTTTAGGTCCTGATATCAAACAATTTAACCTTTTGAAACCAGGACCTAATTTAGTTCGCTATAAGATTCAATTTCTCCATATGCCCATCCAAATAACAGCTACCAAAGTAGTATATCTTGTAATCTTTACCATCTCTAGTTTCTTTATATGTCCTCTTTGGCTCCAATTCTTGGGACGCTAGATACTCGTCGATCTCAACATTTTGAGTGTTGTCTTTAGTTTCGTCGAAAACCATAAGGATTCTCTGCTCTCCATTATCCAAACCTATTGTCTCAATTTTCATAGTACTCTCCTATCCAATGTTAAGCTTATATGCAAAAACTATAATGTTACATACAGCATACTAGAATTGAGACTCACCGTAAAATACTATTAAAGTCTAGACTTTCTTGTAATGTTGCATAGTGTTATACTGCATCCGTCTTTAAGTTAATAAGGAGACATAAACAATTGTCTAAGAACTCTAATTGGATTGAGGCTGGCACGGTTACTTCCCCCAAGAAATTCTTGGCCGGAGCCACCTACTGTGGCATCCGCACATATACAGAAGACAAACTAGACCTTGGAATACTTTTCTCTGAGACACCTTGCACGGTAGCAGGAACCTTCACTCAAAACAAAGTCAAATCTCCGTCTGTGGTACTCGATCAGCAGAGAGTCGCTAACAAGTCAGCCCAAGCAATTGTAATAAATAGCGGTATAGCAAACACCTCTGTAGGTGAACAAGGCATGAAAGACGCTATTGAGATGGCAGATATCGCAGCTCTACATCTAGGTATAGATCCTTCTCTGGTATTGCCATCGAGCACCGGATTGATAGGTGTAGAATTGCCAATGGCCCTGATACGTAGTGGCGTCTCAAATATACAACTAAGTCCTGACGGCGGTTACGCACTTGCCAGGGCTATACGGACTACTGATACTATATCCAAAGAAGGGGCAATATCATTCACTATACAAGGAAACGACTATACTATTGGTGGTATAGCAAAAGGTTCAGGAATGGTGCATCCTAATATGGCAACAATGCTGGCATTCCTCGCTACAGATGCTCCTGTAGACTCCTCTTACCTTCAGTATTGCCTCAGCAAAGCCGTTAACTCAACATTCAACATGGTCTCGATAGACGGAGATACGAGTACCAACGATACCGTACTATTGCTTGCAAACGGCGCAGGTGGAGGAACATCAATATCTGATAAAACAGAAGATCGCCATGTATTTGAAGATGCGGTACAAGAACTCTCCAAGTTTTTAGCGAAAGAGATCGCCAGAGATGGAGAGGGAGCCGATAAGCTGATAGAGGTTAATATAGATGGAGCATTGACCGAAGAAGATGCTAGACTAGCTGCTAAATCTATAGCTTCTTCTATACTTGTAAAAAGTGCGGTCCATGGAGGAGATCCTAACTGGGGACGCATAGTAGTGGCCCTAGGATACAGCGGGGCCGAAGTAAGAGAGGATCTTGTTGCTCTATACATCAATGAAGTTTGCATAATGGAAGAAGGTAGACCTATCCCCTTCTTTAAAGATGCCGTCGTAGCAACTATGAATCAACCTGAAATAGATATCACGGTCAATTTAAACCTCGGAGAACACTCTGCTACAGCCTGGGGATGCGATATAACTGAAGAATACGTCACCTTCAATAGTGCATACACTACCTAACTCCGCATCATAAATTTAGGTGCTAATCTACTATCAGATTAGATTCGGACAATAGTTATGAATACCAAAAACCAAACCAATCCTATAGTAGTAATAAAAATCGGTGGAAGCCTATTAGGCAGCGAAGATACTACTCTTCAAGATTTAGTTAAACTCCAAAAGAGCGGTATGTCGCCAATCGTAGTCCATGGCGGAGGGCCGGTTATATCAGACTGGATGAAAAAACAAGGGACCAAGCCGAACTTCGTTAGGGGTTTAAGGGTGACTGACCAAGAAAGTTTAGATATTGTTTCTGCTGTACTAGCTGGTCTAGTAAATAAGCAATTAGTCTCTTCCCTACAAGCGCTAGGTGGAAAAGTGATAGGAATTAGTGGGGTTGACGGTCAAATACTACAATCTGAAGTATTAGATCCAGCATTAGGACAGGTTGGTAGGATAACCAATGTAAATACAGATTTATTGGTATCTTGCTTAAAAGATGGTTATATGCCTATTATCGCTCCTCTAGGTACTGAAATTGACCAAGAGAACAATGCAACAGGTAGGATCTTGAACATTAACGGAGACACAGCTGCTGGAGAGATAGCTTGTTCTATGAAGTCAGAATCAATAATATTCCTCACAGATGTAGAGGGTATACTAGACGAAGAGAAAAAGTTAATAGATCATATAGATCGTGATGGTATTAATAAATTAATAGAAAGCGAAATTGTAGCGGGAGGCATGATCCCAAAGGTTGAAGCATGTATACGGGCACTGGACGGAGTCGATTTCGCAAAGATAATGGATGGTAGGAACAGTCACGCCCTACTATCCCTCAATTCAACAGATAGAATAGGAACCAGGATAAGGTAATAATGAGTTTATTTTCATCAGATGATTCGGGGCAACAGAGGTTCTCTGCAGACGACTTCAGGATTGAGGATCTGCCATTTAAACCTAGTTCGATAATAAAGTGGGCTATAATTATCGGCTCAATCCTACTAACAGCATTGCTGATAAATGTGCTACGAGGTATATACACAGATTTATTGTGGTTCGAAAGCATAGGTTACAGAACTGTTTATCTAAAGATCCTTACTACAAAGCTAATGTTGTTTGTATTCGGAGCGATTGCATCTACTCTTATAACTACCCCAAGTCTAATATTCACTTACCGTGGCACATTAGGTACACTCATAGATACTATACCAGCCGAAATACAACCCATAATAGAACGGGTTATCAAAGTAGTCATAGGAATAGCAATATTAGTGATTGCAATCACTTTCGGAACAATGCTCGCAAGTGAATGGGAAATATTGCTGAGGTTCGTCAATGATGTAGATTTCACAAGACTGAGTTCAGACACAGGTCAAATAGTTCAAGCGACGGAACCAGTATTCAACAAGAATATCGGTTTCTACGTGTTTGACATGCCAATGTTCATATTAATGCAAAATTGGCTTCAAGGAGTCATGATAGCTACCCTGATTGCATCTGCAGCAGTATATTTTGTAAATATAAGCCTGAGGGGTGAAGATTTAACCGTAGGCTTGACACCAAAGATTCTGGGATTCGCATCCGTCTTAATCGGCATTTTCCTGACAATCATGACATTAGGATATTGGATAGACATATACGAACTTCTATTTTCAAGTAGCGGGGCTATATTTGGAGCGGCTTACACAGATCTAAATGCTAGATTACCGGCCTTAAGACTTATAGTTGTCCTAGGATTTATCCTCTCTGCTATATTTGTCGCTAATATCAGAATACAATCGCAAAGGTTAATACTCTTTGGTTTGGGCATTTGGATTGCTGCGGCATTTGTAGTAGGCCAAGGATACCCAACAGTAGTCCAACGATTCCAAGTTGACCCAAATGAACTCTCGAAGGAAATGGAGTACATCCCACGTAGTATAGAATTCACCAGACAGGGCTTCGCTCTAGATAGGATAGATGAGCGAGAATACTCGTTCTCCCCCTCTATGGATGCCAATATGGTCGAAGCCAACCTAGAGACGATAGACAATATAAGGCTCTGGGACCACAGACCGCTGCAAGATGTATACAATCAGAAGCAGTTTTTCAGAGCATATTACCAATTTGTAGATGTAGATGTAGACAGATACGTTGTAGATGGTCAATACAAACAGGTAATGTTGGGAGCGAGAGAGCTATTTTCAGAAAACCTCCCAGAAAGCTCCCAGTCTTGGATAAATAAGCACCTTCAATTCACTCATGGCTACGGAATTGCTATGAGCCCAGTGACTGAATTCACACCAGAGGGACAGCCAGAGTTTTTTGTAAGAGATATACCCCCAAAACTCGAAGATGGCATACTGGATGCACCTAATTTAGAGATAACACAACCTCAAGTATATTACGGTGAACACACTGACCGTTATGTCATCGTAAACTCAAACGAGATGGAATTCGACTATCCAGCTGTTGATAGTGAACTACCTGTAAGAACCAAATACGCGGGAGACGGCGGAGTACAGTTGAGTTCCATATTCAGGAAAATAGCCTATGCATGGGAATTCGCTGATATTAACATAATGATAAGCGGTGCTATATCTCCAGAATCCAAGATACAGTATTCAAGAGACATAACAGAAAGGATACAGAAGATATCTCCATTCCTAGACTTAGATAAAGACCCATATCTAGTGGTAGCAGATGGCAAACTTTATTGGATACTGGATGCATATACGACTTCAAATTACTACCCATACTCTGAACCATATAATGGTGAGTTCAACTACATACGTAATAGCGTGAAAATAGTCGTGGATGCATACCATGGTAGTGCCAATTTCTATATAAGTGATTCCAGTGACCCTATAATACAAACTTATGCAAAAGTGTTCCCAGGTCTCTTCAAGGATATAGACCAAATGCCTAACAATCTTAGAGACCACGTCAGATATCCACAAGATTTCTTCTCAATCCAAGCAGAGAAATATTTGTTGTACCATATGACAGACACAACAGAATTCTATAATAAAGAGGATCCTTGGAGTATTCCATCTGAATTGTTCCATGAAGAAGAACAAATTATGGAACCCTACTACGTGATAATGAAACTGCCGGGTGAAGACAAAGAGGAATTCGTACTACTCATGCCTTTCACACCTCCGGACAAACCAAACTTGGTCGCCTGGATAGCTGCTCGAAGTGACAATGACAGAGGTCAATACGGTAGCCTAGTGTCATTTATATTTCCAAAAGGAACTCCAGTAGATGGACCCGAGCAGATAGAGGCTAGGATAGACAATGATTTCACTATAAAACAACAGTTTACATTGTTATGCCAAAGAGGTGCAAAATGTATCAGGGGAAATTTGCTAGTTATACCCATAATGCAAGAATCCGAAGACTCAATGAAAGCTACCTTACTCTATGCTGAGCCATTATACATCCAAGCAGAAACTATAGATTTCCCTGAGCTCAAGCAAGTTATATTAGCAGATGCCAATAAAGTAGTTATGAGTGACAACCTAGACTCTGCTCTAGCTGAGTTGTTAGGATATGAAGGTGATCCGGCATCAATAAGATCCAAAGCTACGCAGCAGATATCTGGAGATGCAAATCCTGAGTCTGATGAAAGTCTCCTGGATAGACAAGTAGAAGCAATACAGGAAATAATTGAAAATCTCCAGATTGACTTGACTGATTTGGAAAAAGATCTAGAAAAACTATTGGATACTGTAGGTGGGGGAAAATGAGTAATTGGATAGATTTAGAAAACAAATATTATATGCAGGTAGCCAGAAGGCAACCAATAGTATTGGTAGAAGGACGAGGCAGTTACATATGGGATGAAGACGGCAAAGAGTATATAGACTTCACTGCAGGTTGGGCCGTTGATACGCTGGGCCATTGCCACCCAGACTTGGTAAATGCAATACAAGAACAAGCCAAAACCTTACTTCAGACATCAAACCAATTCTTTACAATACCCCAGGTTAAACTAGCACAAATACTAATAGACAATAGCTGTTTAGATAGAGTCTTTTTCTCAAATAGTGGTGCAGAAGCAAATGAGGGTGCAGTAAAATTAGCCCGCAAGTATGGAAAGTTGAATCGAGATGGAGCATACGAAGTCATAACCGCCCTGAACTCCTTTCACGGAAGAACTCTTACCATGGCTGCGGCTACTGGCCAACCACACTACCAAGAACAATGGCAGCCATTGGCACCAGGATTCAAGAACGTACCATACAACGATATCCAGGCAATCAAAGACGCTACTACATCCTCTACATGCGCCGTGATGTTGGAACCCCTGCAAGGCGAAGGAGGCGTGAATGTGCCTTCAAATGATTACTTGAAGCAAGTGCGGGCATGGTGCGATGAGAATAACTTAGTGATGATCCTAGATGAAGTTCAAACTGGCATAGGCAGACTAGGAACTCTATTCGGCTATGAGCAATATGGAGTGGAACCTGACGTAATCACATTAGCAAAAGGGCTTGGTGGAGGAGTCCCAATAGGTGCATTTCTATCAAAAGAAAAATATAGCGTACTTACTCCTGGAGATCATGGCTCAACATATGGAGGTAATCCACTTGCATGCGCAGCTGCATACGCAGTAGTGAACCATGTGGTGGAAAATAACATAATTACAAATGTAATAAAGTCAGGCAACAGACTTAAAGAGGGACTAAAACAATTCATAGACAAATATGAATTAATAGATGAAGTAAGGGGCACAGGTCTGTTATTAGCAATGGAATTCAAAAGCGATATATCCGCTCAACTAGTTAGCCTAAGTAACGAAGAAGGTCTACTACTTAACCCTGTAAGACCTAATGCAATTCGCTTTATGCCCCCNTTAAATATATCTGAAGAGGAAGTAGACATAGGACTAAGTCGCCTCGAACAAGCTTTGAGNAAGCTTGTATCGACATAAAACAAACAATCTATCGTTGCCAACNGGTATATGAAACGATTAGAATGTCTATCCATNCAAGAAANCTATTAANACNCTAATATTCTCGGAGATCAAATTTATCTATGAANGTAGTAATGGCATACAGCGGCGGGCTCGACACCTCAGTCGCCATACCCTGGCTCAAAGAGAAATACAACGCGGACGTTATTACCCTCACGATTAATCTGGGTGGCGGTAAATCTGAATCAGACGTCAAAGATAGAGCTATAAAATCCGGTGCTATCAAAGCAATCGTAGTTGATGCAAGAGAAGATTTTGTAAATCACTTCGTATTCCCGGCCCTGCAGGCTGGAGCAGTATACCAAGGAATATATCCCCTAGCCACTGCTCTCGCCAGACCATTGATAGCAAGATACTTAGTAGAAGTTGCCCGAACAGAAAATGCCGAAGCTGTCGCACATGGATGCACTGGTAAAGGTAATGACCAGGTAAGATTCGATCTTGGAGTTACCAGCTTGGAGCCATCTCTTAGAATAATAGCCCCAGCAAGGGAATGGAATATGACCCGTGACCAAGAAGTAGAATATGCACGCGCTAAAAATATACCTTTGGAATTTGGCAGTAAGAATACATACTCAATAGATGAGAATCTATGGGGAAGGAGCATTGAGGCAGGAGACCTAGAGGATCCTTGGAAAGAACCTGCTGAAGAAGCATTCTCTTGGACAACCTCTCCCCAGGATTCACCTGATGTCCCGACCTATATAACCGTATCATTTGACTCTGGCATACCTATAGCAATCAACGATGATACATTAGGAGGTATTGAGTTAATCGAAAGGTTGAACGGATTGGCCGGGCAAAATGGCATAGGTCGTATAGATCACCTAGAGGATAGGCTTGTAGGCATAAAGTCTAGGGAAGTATATGAAGCTCCTGCTGGTACCGTTCTACACTTAGCACACCGTGCATTGGAATCTGCTGTTCTGACAAAAGACCAAATAAAATTCAAAGACAAGGTTTCTGCTGAATACTCAGAGATAGTTTACAACGGCCTTTGGTACACAGGCTTTCATCAAGACCTAAAGGCCTATGTAGAAAACACACAAAAATATGTGACCGGTGCAGTAAGGCTTAAACTCTTCAAGGGTCATTGTACAGTTGTAGGCAGAACTTCACCATATTCATTATATAACCATAATCTCGCTACCTACGATACAGGAGACCAATTCGATCACACGGCGTCAGAAGGATTCATCCACATATACGGACTGAGTGGAAGAACTCAAGGTCGAATGCAACCACACGTATTGCCAACACTGAAAGGCAAATTGGAATAACTTAACTTATTACCTTAGTTATCCAAGATTCTGACCTTACAATAACTACACTGGCTATTTCTATTAAATCTAAAGTAATATAATTACATCATGAATAAAGAAAATCACAAGTCTCTATACACTGTATCCATGCATTATGACAAAAGGCTTTATAAGCAAGATATTGCAGGGTCGATAGCTCATACAGAAATGCTTGCAAAGCAGCGCATAATCACGGATGACGAGGCTAGTCTGATAATTGAAGGGCTCAATAATATAAGAAAAGAAATCGAGGACGATTTATTCTACTGGGATCCTAATCTGGAAGACATACACATGAACATAGAATCCCGCCTTTTCTCCAAAATTGGAGAAGTGGCTGGTAAAATGCACACAGGAAGATCTAGAAACGATCAGGTGGCAACTGACATCAGGCTTTATTGTAAAGACATTATATCTCAAACAATTCAAGTCATAAGATCTCTACAATATTCCTTATTAGCAGCGGCAGATAAGAACAAATTGACAGTGATACCCGGATACACACATATGCAAAGAGCACAGCCTGTAACTTTAGCTCATCATTTGATGGCCTATTTTCACATGTTCCAGAGGGATAAAGATAGATTCTACAATGCTCTACAGAATACGGACTCGCTTCCACTTGGCAGCGGTGCGTTAGCTGGAGTGCCATATGAAATAGATCGAGAATTTGTGGCTGACAAATTGGGTTTTAGCCGCCTAACACCTAACAGTATGGATGCTGTATCTGACAGAGATTTCCTATTGGATTATCATTCAGCTGCTTCAATAACTATGATGCATATATCAAGGTTTGCAGAGGAGATTATATTATGGTCATCTCAGGAATTTAACTTTATAAATCTGGACGATACCTATACCACGGGGAGCAGTATAATGCCTCAAAAGAGGAACCCGGACTTCGCTGAGATAGCCAGAGGCAAGACAGGTAGGGTCTACGGTAACTTAACTTCAATACTTACTATCATGAAAGGCCTGCCTCTGACTTACAATCGAGACTTACAAGAAGATAAGGAAGGTCTTTTTGATACAGTGGATACGCTTATTCCAACTCTTACAATCTTCGCAGGTATGATAGATACTTGGAAAGTGAATTCCAACCATACAGCTGATGCTGCTACCGACGGATACATACTTGCTACCGATATTGCAGATTACCTAGTTAGAAAAGGTGAGACATTCCGCAATTCTCACGGCATAGTTGCAAACCTCGTTAGAAAAGCTATCTCTGAAGACAAGAAATTAAACCAAATTAGTATAGAAGAGTATCGCAAGCTATCTCCGTTGTTCGAAGAAGATATACTAGGTATAGATTTCCATTACTCTATATCCAGTAGAAATGTATATGGCGGAACATCCGAAGATATGGTAGCTAAGGCAATTGCTGAGGCGAATGAAATCATGGAGACAGACGTTGTTAGATAACTCACATATACAAATAGCACCCTCTATATTATCAGCCGATTTTGCAGAGCTAGGAAGATATGTAGCTATGGCATCAGAATCAGGGGCAGACTCTATACACGTGGACATAATGGACGGACAATTCGTGCCAACTATAACCTGGGGTCCAAGAACTGTCGAAGCAATCAAGAAATGGTCAAATGTACCCCTCGATGTACATCTAATGATATACAACCCAGAGAATCAAGTCGATTCATTTATAGATGCCGGAGCAAACACTATAAATGTTCACGTAGAATCCTGTAATCATCTAAATCGTACTATTCAACAAATAAAAGCCAGAGGGGCTAAGGCAGGGGTAGCGATCAATCCTTCTACCCCTTTAGGTGTCCTGCAGGAAATTCTGCCATTTATAGACCAGGTACTTGTAATGAGTGTTAATCCAGGATTCCCATCTCAAAAATACATTCCTGGGAGTGAGGGCAAGATCTCAAGAGTTAAGGAAATGATATCCCAAGCCAATTTAGATGTAACTATAGAAGTAGATGGCGGGATAAACGCAGATACAGCCCGACTAGCCGTAGACGCGGGAGCAGATATATTAGTGGCAGGATCTGCGATATACGACCATCAACATGGAGTTAAGTCTGCGATAGAACTACTTCGAAGTAGTATATCTAGTTAGTATCTATGGCGTTATTGTGGTTAGCATATGCGGACGAATTATGCCTATGACTGCTAACTCAAGGAATAGAAGCACACCTCTGGTAACTAGACTACCTCGGGGATTTACTTTGCGTTCTTAAACAGCGCGTGCACATAGAGAATCGTTTAGTTACACCGCCTACAACTATCTTGGCGCTCTGCACGTTTGGCTCGAACCTAGTCTTAGTTCTACGTTTCGAGTGACTTACATTATTACCTGCGCGGCCTACCTTGCCGCATAACTCACACTTGGCCATTGATTTCCTCTCAGTAATTCGTTAACTAGACACTACTAGTCTATAATCAAGGCGTTAAGACTAGCATATGACTGAGGTTTTGGCAATCCGCATCTATGCAGATATCATTAGTTGACATGTGTATAATAGACTTATCATATTGAGGGATATATACCAAGGTCATTGATTAACGAATGAACAATATTGATGCAAACACACTAGAGAGAATCATATATGAAGGCAAACAATTCTTAGAATCAAGAGTTGACCACATAAATTCTCTAAATGTATTTCCCGTACCAGACGGAGACACCGGAACTAATCTTTTTCTTACATTGAGATCTGTTGAAGAAGAATTGGTATCGTTGGATAAGCGATCTATATACACGGTATCTAAAGCGATTGCACGAGGTGCCCTAATGGGAGCAAGGGGGAATAGTGGCGTAATAATGGCACAATTCCTTCGAGGTATCGTAGAGCATGTCGCTGAGAAATCAGAGATAACACCCGATGACCTTATCCAAGGGTTGTCTAATGCTAGAGATTTAGCATATAGAGCAGTGAGCAATCCTACGGAAGGAACTATGCTTACCATAATAAATGACATATCGTCAGCTGCATTACTACATAGGGGCAAACAGATTCCCATTCAAGATCTCTGGGTTGTCATATGTGAATCTGCAAATAAGTCAGTAGCTGAAACCCCATTGTTATTACCTATATTGGATGAAGCTGGCGTTGTCGATGCTGGTGGTTTTGGTCTAGCTGTATTCCTAGAGGGTGCCCTGCTCGCAATAAGGCAGGATGCGAATCAATCAAACTATACCGGCGTAGATTCCATTAGAACAAGTACTAACGCTCAACAAATCATAAGTGATGCATTTATACATTCTACTGAAGGAGAATATTACGGATATTGCACCCAGTTCATCATTACTGGATCTAACTTAGATATAGAGTCAATACGGTCGAATATAGATGCATTAGGCACGTCAAATGTGGTCATTGGAGATGACCAAGTAGTTAGGATTCACACACATGCCGATGACCCTGGCAAACCAATATCTTATGCAATATCAATCGGAAACATATCCGAGGTAAATATAGCAGATATGGACCAACAGAACACACAATTCATACCTGATGAACAGAGCTCTGCCGAACCATTAGATTTAGCTATAATATCCATAGGTTCTGGAGATGGCATAATCAAGTTATTAAGGGAATCAGGATCCAATGCCGTAATCAATGGCGGAGACTCCATGAACCCTAGCACGAAGGAAATACTGGATTCAATGGAATCTCTGAAAGCTGGACATTTCTTATTACTACCCAATAATCCAAATGTAGTGGCAGCAGCTGAGCAAGCAAGCTTGATATCAGGATCGCGAGTAACAGTGCTGCCAACTGTTAGTATCCCTCAGGGCATAGCTGCATTAATTTCTTTCAATCCCCTACTGGATCCAGCGAGAAACATAGAAAACATGCGTAAAGCCATAACATCTGTCAAATCAGGAGCAATATGCAAAGCAGCCAGGTCTGTACAAATTAACAACCTTGATATACGTTCAGATAACTTCATGGGTCTATTAGAGAGAGAAGTAGTGGTCACCAACAAACGAATCCAAGATACATGTGAAAGCCTTTTAGATTTGATCAACCTAGAAGATTCACTTGTAACTCTATATTGGGGGGCATCTATGGATGAATCATTAGCAGAAGATTGCCTAGCCAAACTTATGACAAAATATCCTGACGCGGATTTCGACCTTGTCTATGGAGGGCAACATTACTACGAATTCATAATATCTGTAGAATAGCATAGATATTCTTATCGACGATGCCTGCACATGCCTTCAAATACATTGCCATAGCAGAGAATAGTTAAATGAGCTCAACACCAGGATTAGGGTTAGATGTTCTAGCTAAGATAATCAAACTAGAGGTAGCTAAAGGATACAACAATCTGGCTGTCTCAGGTGGTTTGGATAGATTACTTATTAATCTAAAGGACAAAACAGGTAAAGATTTTCCATTCCAAATGCCAGAAAATGGCTACATATCTTTAAGTAAGGCAAATCGCATATCTTGGATAAATGAATGCCTATCAATACTTGAAAAAATGGGCTACGAATCCGCTCCCTATCAAGTGGATGAATCAATAACTCAAATGAATCACCCTGATAGCTTGGAGTCTGTAGGGATAGATTCAGGTATAGGTAATATCCCAGGCATCGCAACAAAGTTAGCATCTAAATTCAAGAAACTCGGCATAATAACTATAAAAGATATGTTGTATACAATGCCTCTAAGATATAACGATTTTGGGAACATAAAAAATGTATCAAGCCTAAATCCTGACTCAGACCAGACTATAATATGTAATCTATGGGAAGCTCGCGAGATAACTCTAGGCAGAAATCTAAGGTCTACAGAAGCAATCGTAGGAGATGCCACAGGGAATATCCGTGTAGTTTGGTTTAATCAACCGTATTTGGCAAAACAACTGAAACCAGGCATCAAACTTGTTCTAAGTGGCAGGGTTAACACTTTTAAGGGCAGAAAGGTCTTAGAATCACCCGAATATGAGATCCTGAATGGAGCAGAACAACTTACACATACTGGAAGAATTGTACCAGTGTATAACCTAACCTCTGGATTAACACAAAGAAACACCAGAAGGATAATACGTAAGGCTCTTGAACAACACACAGGGAATATTGAGGACTTCCTACCTTCATCGGTCATCAAAAGAACAGGATTGATGAACCTTAGGAATGCTATATGGCAATCTCACTACCCAGATGACGAAAATCAACTAAGTTTAGCTAGAAGAAGACTGGCATTCGATGAATTGTTCTTAATGCAATTATACGTTTTCTCGAAACGAAAAACATGGCGAGAATCTGATGGAGGCGTCAGGATATCACCTAAGATTGCGACACTAAAAGATCTATTCTCAAGATTAGATTTTTCTCTCACAAATGCTCAGGATACTGCACTAAAAGAAATTCTGGCAGATATAAACGACATAAGACCCATGAGCAGACTATTGCAAGGAGATGTCGGCAGTGGCAAGACTATAGTGGCAATAGCGTGCCTAATCTGTACAGCCACAAATGGATATCAGTCAGCTATGATGGCTCCTACTGAGATATTAGCGGAACAACATTATAAGAACCTATTCGATTTGCTGGCCGACAAAGAAGCCGACTGGAAAACTAGCACTTTCAGTTTTTCCTTTGGAGCTAGTAACAAATCGATTACCGTAGGTTTGCTTACTGGAAGTCAAAGCAAGAAGGAAAAACAAAAGATCCAATACATGCTGGCAAATCAAGAGATAGATATAATTGTCGGGACTCACGCAATATTACAGGCAAATGTTGACATGCCTAGACTAGCATTGGCCGTAGTAGACGAACAACACAGATTTGGTGTTATGCAAAGATCACAACTTAGAGATAAAGGCATATCCCCTCACCTATTGGTAATGTCAGCCACTCCTATACCAAGATCTTTATCTCTAACTATATATGGAGACCTAGACATATCAATATTGGACGAATTGCCTAGTGGTAGACAAAAAATACAAACAAAATTAATACATCCAAACAATAGAGAGGCTTCCTATAAATTTATAAATGACCAAATATCCCAAGGAAGACAAGCTTTCGTAGTGTGCCCAATAATAGAAGAGTCTGATTCACTACAAGTTAGAGCTGCAACCTCAGAATACACACGGTTGTCTCAAGATATATTCCCCAACCTATCTATTGGATTAATTCATGGAAAAATGAAAATCAGAGACAAGGAGAAAGTAATAGAAGATTTCCGAAGGGGTAATTTAGATATTCTGGTTTCTACACCAGTCATAGAAGTGGGTATAGACATACCGAACGCTAGTGTAATGCTGATAGAGGGAGCCGACAGATTCGGATTGGCTCAGCTTCATCAATTTAGAGGAAGAGTCGGCAGAGGGAAATATAAAAGTTACTGCTTGTTATCTACAGATTCTCATATGAGTCAGTCCATAGAACGATTGAAGATCATGGAACAGATGGATGATGGATTTAGTGTTGCTGAAGAAGATCTGAGATTCAGAGGACCTGGAGATTACTTCGGGACCAGACAAAGCGGCCTGCCCAGTCTTAAAATTGCTAGATTATCTGATACTGACCTACTGTATTTAGCCAGAAAAGAAGCGTCGAGCTTACTACAAGCAGACCCTAATCTTAATCTACCAGATAGCAAATCTCTAATACCTATCTTAGAATCTTATTCGTCATTTGCCAGCACTCAAGCAAGCTAATAAACTGGTCTTTGCTTTCCTTATCAGTTTACGGTAATATATCGTCCTGAAGATAGTTCTGCATGTAGAACTAGTTTAGAGGTGACTATGAATCTTGATTGGTCCAAGAATAATTTCATATATCTGCTGATTGGAGTTGCTGTATTAGCAATATTCCTGTCACTGTTCAACACGCCAACCACGTCTAACAACATACCAATTAGCAGTGTGATAGACTTGGCGAAAAAGAACCAAATAACTACTATAGCTGTTGCCGAAGATTCTCTCAGAATCACTGATATATCTGGGCGTACATTCAAATCTAGAAAAGAACCAAGTGCGAACATACTTACGCTTCTATCTGATGCTGGCGTCGATACCGCATCAATAGATATAGACATCCAGGGTTCTTCAGGTCTAGGTAACCTGTTCGGAATACTAATGAGTTTCTTACCATTATTATTCTTTGGTGGAATAATAATCTTCATGATGCGCCAAGCTCAAAGTGGTAGTAATCAGACTATGAATTTTGGACGCAGCAAAGCCAGAATGCTTGTTGGCAATAAACCCAATGTAACATTTGCAGATGTAGCCGGAGTATATGAAGCAAAACAAGAGTTACAAGAGGTAGTGGAATTCCTAGTGTACCCAGAAAAATTTGCATCCCTTGGAGCCAAAATACCAAAGGGAGTATTACTTGTGGGACCACCAGGAACAGGCAAAACATTAATTGGTAAGGCTGTCGCAGGAGAAGCTGGGGTACCGTTTTTCTCTATAAGTGGTAGCGAATTCGTAGAAATGTTTGTAGGAGTGGGTGCATCTAGAGTCAGAGACTTATTTGACCAGGCTAAAAGAAACTCTCCTTGTATAGTATTTATAGACGAGATAGATGCTGTTGGTAGGCACCGCGGAGCAGGATTAGGTGGAGGACATGATGAACGGGAACAAACCTTGAATCAAATCCTAGTTGAAATGGATGGATTTGATACAGGTGTCAATGTAATAGTACTAGCTGCAACTAACAGGCCAGACATCCTAGATCCTGCGCTACTCAGGCCAGGAAGATTCGATAGAAGAGTGGTACTAGATTCACCAGACATCAATGGCAGGGAATCCATACTTGAAGTCCACTCAAAAGGGAAGCCTCTCGAGGCTAGTCTAAATCTCAAGTCTATCGCACAACAAACCCCAGGTTTCAGTGGGGCTGATTTAGCGAACCTTGTAAACGAAGCAGCGATACTATCTGCAAGAAGAGGAAAGACTGAAATTAGTCATGACGAGTTTGCAGAAGCTATAGATCGAGTGATAGCTGGACCTGAGAGAAAAAGCAAGGTAATAACAGATAGAGAAAGAGAAATAACAGCATACCACGAAGCAGGACACGCTCTGGTAGCTAGGTTGCTTCCCAATGCTGACTCCGTCCAAAAGATATCCATAATTGCCAGAGGCGCTATGGGTGGATATACACGCCTATTACCTGAAGAAGATAGATATCTCATGACCAAGGGCCAATTCGAAGATATGTTAGCAACTGCCCTAGGGGGAAGAGTAGCCGAAGAAATAAAATTCACTGAAGTCACTACTGGGGCTAGTAATGATCTGGAACATGCTACCAACATAGCTCGTAGTATGGTTACCAAGTATGGTATGAGTGAAAAGTTAGGTCTGAGGACATTCGGTAAAAAAGAAGAACTAGTTTTCCTAGGCAAGGAAATATCTGAACAAAGAGATTATAGTGACAAAGTAGCTGAGGAGATAGATCAGGAAGTCGATAACCTAATAAAAAAGGCATACACCAAAGCTAAGAAAATACTTAGGGACAACAAAGTTAAACTCGATCAAATAGCTAGATACCTAGTGGAAAACGAAACCGTAGAGGGGAAGCCACTAGAGGATCTATTTGAATCTCAGCCTCAACCCAGCTAGACTCAATAGGTAGGATACTAATCATCTACAGGCCTAGACCTATAATATAAACCCCAGCGCTGCATAAGCTCCCTAACCTTACTGTCTTCAAGTGATACCAATTCTCTAAGGAAACCAGCTATAGCGTGAGCGTAGATGTGATCAGGATTGCAAACCCAACTGGCCTCTGCAGGAACCACATAGAGAATACCACTCTGATGTTCACACTTTATATCGAGTTTTGTATCTCCAACACCATGTTTGATATCAATGCCATTTCCCATTAAATTCTCCTAACCTATTATGGATAAATATCTTGATAAGGATTACCCATCATACTTTTTATATACTCTATTGATTCTACTTTGGACGGGTCTTCACCATTAAGTATTCCTAAATAGTAGCTAGTATAATCGCCAAACATTACTGCACTTAGTATCTGAGCTGGCTTGCCTGCCCCAACACCGTCAATCATGAATTGCGTGATCTTAGATTTCTTGAATAACTCTGATGTATACCTATATCTCAACTTAATACGTTCGTGTAAATCTATAGATTGAAGCATAACCACAGCTATATTTTTTTTGACTTTATTAGGCCAATAAATACCTGAAACAGCATTATGGTCCGCCTCAGGTAATGTTTCCATAAATGCCCAAGTCTTAGCATTTTCATTCAACTGTGCCTTCCAGCGCCTAGCAACTCCAGCAAGTATTCCGGCTCCATATATAACAACTATCTTAGACTCAAGATTAAGTGCCAATTCTTTAGCTGGGTTTTCCCAAACCGGGACACTTAAACATAGTCTATCTCTTAGAAATGTAAGATTATCAATAACCTCTTCTATGTCACCTTCTCTACTTCGATAAATACCAAGTCGGCTCAATATGCCCATAGGGGCAAGGAAATTATATCCAACGGTAGTCCTTGGTTCTCCTGAATATCTAATCAAAAAATATGGTATCCCGTGTTCTGAAGCTATTTCACCCAACTTACCACCACTAGAGATAACGATCACTTTCGCATTCTTGTTAATTGCATCATAGCAGGCCGATATTGTTTCTTCTGTGTTACCAGAGTAGCTTGAGCATATAACAAGAGTGTGCTCATCCACATATGATGGCAATTCGTAATTCCTGCATACCTCAATAGGAATTACGTTATCACTTGACAATAGGTCTGCTACTAGCTCGCCACCTATCGCTGAACCACCCATACCAGCTATCACTATGTTTGTAATCGAACCGTAGTTCGCTGGAACTTCTAATTGTATGCCCTGATTCCAAGCATCACTACACTGATCAGGAAAATGATCTAATCTATACCTCATATTATTTGGATCTAGCCTGGAGAATACAAGTTCATCATCCAATTGTGAGTAGTACGGATTGAATGTCATTCAAACTCCTAGCATATCTCTAACGTTATTTATAAGGGAATTAACTATATCAGTATTTTCAGATTCTGAGTAGATTCTCAGTAATGGCTCCGTACCGGAAAACCTGACAATCAACCATGATTCATCTTCTAATATGAATCGTCGTCCATCTAAATCATCTACCTTAGATACTTTTATCCCAGCTATGTGACTCGGCTGAAGAGTATTGAAGTTATCTAGGAGCCTTGACCTGTCGGACTCTGAAAATGTTACATCAACCCTCTTATAAGAATACTCTCCCACCCTGTTCCTTAGATCTAAAATAAGTTCAGAAGGATTCTTACCCGTTATAGACATCATTTCAACCATCAATAGTGCTGACAATATTCCGTCTCTTTCCGGAATATGGCCCTTATATCCGAAACCACCACTTTCCTCTCCTCCTATGATAGCCTGCTCTTTAATCATTTTTGGCCCAACATACTTAAACCCAACTGGAGTTTCAAACACCGGGACATCATAAATTGCAGCTAGTCTATATATCATACTAGTCGAAGTAATAGACTTCACTATCGGGCCCCTATAACCTTTAACGTCTAGTAGATATAGAGTCAACAAAGCGAAGACCTCTAACGGTGTAATAAAATTACCCTTGTTATCAACTAAACCAAAACGATCTGCATCTCCATCTAATGCCAGTCCAGCATCGAAATTACTGGATGAGATGTATCTGCATAGTGATCCGAGATTTTGACTTATAGGCTCTGGTTGGTCTATATCTGGAAAGTTTGGATTAGTCTCACTATGTAATTCCTGTGCCTCTGTAGTCCCTCCAGAAATAATATCCGACAAATACCTTGCACCAGCACCGTACATACTATCTACAACGACCCTTAATCCTGCATTCCTTATGATATCCACATTTACAATATTACTAATATGTGCAATATATGCTTGCTTTGCATCTATCACATCTAATAAACCTGTCTGCTTTATACCATCCAAACCTTTTGAAACATATGAAAGGTCTATATTCGCGGAGTTTATGTACCCCTCCAGAGACTCAACTATCTCAGGAGAAGCACTACCTCCGTATTGAGATTTATATTTGAATCCATTCCATTGATAAGGATTATGGCTCGCAGTTATAACCACACCCCCACCTGCATTCTTAGTTGTTATGTTATAGCTAACCACTGGAGTAGGTGTAGGTTCGTCGCACATAAAGACCTGTATACCGTTTTTTGTCACTACGTCTGCAACAGTCGTAGCAAATTCATTAGATAGAAATCGAGTATCATAGCCCAAAACAAGGCCTCTATCGTGCAACCCTGTACTCTTTAGGTACTGACTAAGTCCCTCTGCACACAGTTCTACATTGTCAAATGTAAAGTCACGTGCAATTAAACCTCTCCATCCATCCGTACCAAACCTTATTGGCATATAAGCGTTTCTCTACTACTAAAAAATTCGTCTCTAGAACGTATATTATGGAATTATTCTCTACTCCAATATAGACCCAGAGGGTATATTCTGACTATTCTCTATAACAACATCATCGCCAATTATACATCCAGAATCAACCACCACATTGTAACCAATGCTGACTCTGTTACCTATTACTGAATCGGTTATTGACACATTATCACCAATGTCTACACTCTCCCAAAATATAGATCCAGCAATAGTGCAATTATCACCTAGATTACAGCCATTACCAAATATTGATGGCCCATCTATAGTAGTCCCAGAACCTACTTTGCACTTATCACCAAATCTGACATTGCCATAAATCTTCGATGCAGGACTTATACTTGTATTCTCACCATACCTAGAGGATATATTATCACTTGGGTGCCTATAATTCTCATCCAGGATATCCATATTCACTTTTATATAGTTAGAGTAAGTACCAACGTCAATCCAGTATGGTTCTTGGCGAAATCCATAAACCGATTGACCGGACTCAAGAAGATATGGAAAGAGGCCTTTCTCAAACATATAAAACGTATCTGAAGGAATTGGATTAATGGTGTCTGGTTCTAATATATATATCCCGCCGTTAATCCAATTACTAGATGTAACCCCAGGTTCCGGTTTTTCAAGAAACTTACTGACTTTTCCATCTAAGTCAGTTTCAACCACGCCAAAAGAAGAAGGATTATCTACCTCCCTAAGAAATATTGTAGCCTTAGCCTTCTTCTCTTTATGAAACTGAATCATTTTAGATATATCTAGATCTGTGACTATATCACCGTTTAATACTATGAAAGTACTGTCTAATGCTGCCTCGACGTTTTTAACAGCTCCGGCAGTGCCGAGAGGAGAAGTCTCAAGAACGTACTCTATATTCATATCCAAACTATGACCATTGCCGAAATACTCCTGAATCCGGTCTGGAAGATAGCACAAGGTCATTATGACGTCATTGATGCCATGATTCTTTAAATTCGCAAGCATAATCTCTAAGAAAGGAGCATTGAATATAGGCACCATAGGTTTCGGCATATTAAGCGTAAGAGGCCTAAGCCTCACACCTTCTCCACCCGCAAGAATCACTGCTTTCATGGCAGAAGTCTCCTATATACCTGCTTCTCTCCTAATAGAATCAGCTTTATCCAGCCTTTCCCAAGGGAATGCCATATCATCTCTTCCGAAATGTCCATAAGCTGCTGTATTTCGGAAAATTGGTTGTCTAAGCGTAAGGTAATGAATTATAGATGTAGGTCTAAAATCGAAATGCTTGTGGATCAAATCAAGTATCTTGCTATTTTCTATGCGATTAGTACCGAATGTCTCTACGGACACCGAGAGGGGCTGAGCTCTGCCTATGGCATATGATACCTGTATTTCCAATCTATCAGCCAAACCAGCTGCCACAATATTCTTAGCGGCGTATCTTGCAGCATAAGCAGCAGATCTATCTATCTTAGTAGAATCCTTGCCTGAAAAGGCTCCTCCTCCATGCCTGGCTACACCACCATAAGTATCAACTAGTATTTTCCTGCCGGTCAAGCCTGTATCTGCAGCAGGTCCCCCTATAGCAAATCTTCCCGTAGGATTAACATAATATTTAGTCCTATCGTCCAATAAATCTCCAGGTAATACATACAATATTACTTGATCCATAATGTCGCTTGAAATCTTTTCCTGTGATACATCTGGAGAATGCTGAGCACTAACAACAACCGCTTCTATTCTCTTAGGTATCCCATATGAATATTCCACTGTAACTTGAGATTTACCATCTGGTCGCAGGTAGGGTAGTATACCTTGCCGCCTTACTTCAGCAAGTCGAAGACATAGCTTGTGAGATAATGATATAGTTAATGGCATAGCCTCAGGCGTTTCATTGCATGCGAACCCTACCACCATACCTTGATCACCTGCGCCGATGTTATCTACGTCTTCACCTTCAGGATTAAATGACCCACCCTCCTTTGCCTCACCAGAAACATTGACCCCTAATGCTATATCTGAAGACTGTTCCTGTATAGCTAATTCTACTTTACAACTCATGTAATCAAATCCAAGTTCAGGATTATCGTAACCAACCTCTTTTATTGTATCTCTGACTATTTGATCAAAATCTAGCCTAGTATTGGTTGTAACTTCTCCCATCACTATGACTAATCCAGTAGTAACACAAACTTCACAAGCCACTCTAGCGAGTGGGTCATCTCTAAGAATGGCATCAAGAATGGCATCGGATATTTGATCACATAACTTATCAGGATGGCCTTCAGTAACAGACTCAGATGTGTACAGAAAAGATTCAGATTCTTTAAAAGTAGAACTCAATTGTGTCTCCTAACCCTCATAACAGAACGATTGTAAGATACTATCATGATTAGGTACCCTCTTCCCAGCTTTCAAGATACCTTTTTTGCTCATCCGTCAGAGTATCTATATATATGCCCAAAGACTCTAATTTCAGTTTTGCCACATCCTTGTCTATCTGAGTCGGCACATTATACACGTTAGGTTGCAACTTATCGACCAATCCTGCTAAGTGCTCTATACACAATGCCTGATTTGCAAAACTCATGTCCATAACACTTGATGGATGACCTTCTGCAGCAGACAAATTTATAAGTCGCCCTTCGCCAAGAAGATAGATGTTTCTACCATCCGGTAATACATACTCTTCAACAAATGGCTTAACATACCTCTTACTCTGAGACATCTGCTCTAGGGCAGGGACGTTTATCTCCACATTAAAGTGACCACTGTTAGCAAGGATGACGCCGTTTTTCATAAGCTCCAAATGATCCTTATCAATTACATTTACATCCCCGGTTGCAGTAACGAATATGTCTCCTATTTGCGCTGCCTCAAGCATTGGCATAACCTGATACCCATCCATAATAGCTTCTAAGGCCCGCACTGGTTCAACTTCAGTAACTATAACCTGAGATCCCATCGCCCTAGATCTCATCGCTATACCTCTACTGCACCAGCCATAGCCACATACCACAACTTTCTTACCAGCCCATAAGACATTTGTAGCTCTCGTAATACCATCTATAGTACTCTGTCCTGTACCATACCTATTATCGAAAAAATGTTTCGTCTCTGCTTCATTAACTGCTATTATTGGGTACTCTAATTTTCCCTGAGCTGCCAGACTCTTAAGCCTTATTACTCCAGTAGTAGTCTCCTCCGTTCCTGCTAGTATATTCCCTAACAGTTCCCTACGGTCTCTATGAATTACTGTGACCAAGTCTGCACCATCATCCATAGTAATATGCGGTTCATTATCGAGAGCCATAGAAATGTGTTTATAGTAGGTGTCATTATCTTCACCATGGATTGCATATGTCGGTATAGAATATTCCGATACCAATGCAGCAGCTACATCATCTTGAGTGCTTAGGGGATTGCTAGCACAAATTTCAACCTCTGCTCCGCCAGCTTTAAGAGTTAACAGTAGATTAGCGGTCTCAGTAGTAACATGGAGACAAGCTGATATCCTTATGCCTTCTAATGGCTTAGATATAGAAAATCTATCCCTTATGTTTCGCAAAACCTTCATTTCTCTTGCAGCCCAATCTATCCTACTAACTCCTGTTGCAGACAATCCAACATCTTTTACATCACCTTTTATATTCGATTCCATATTAAAATTACTCCTCCTGTGCTAGCAGAAACAAATTGCTGCCTATATATCTGATTTACTATTCACTCGTTAAACTTTATTGTTTCCTAGAACATTATGTACACTATCTCGAAATCCAATGCCAGGTCTGGCTCCAATCTGAGATATTACGTAGCCAGCCGATGCAGAGCCAAGCCTACCACATAAAGCAAAATCGTATCCATGAGTTATACCATACAAAAACCCAGATGCATACAAATCACCTGCCCCATTAGTATCTATAACCTTATCGATATCTATCATAATTGGTTTGACAGCATAAGTATCACCGGCATTCGATATAACTGATCCATTCGGCCCAAGTGTTGTCACTACAGTCTCACAATGCAAAGTTGATTCCCGAATAGCAACATCAATATCTTCGGCTCTATACAAAGAAATGATCTCCCTTTCATTCGAGAACAATATATCTACGTACTTGTCAATAAAATACTCAAACGCATTTCTGTTCCTATCAACACAAAATGAATCAGACAAACCTAAAGCTATAGACTGACCATTCGCCTTCGCTATATCGCATACTTTCACTATTGCGCTCATCGATGCAGGAGCATCAAAAAGATATCCCTCGATGTACACAGTCGTATGGTCAGAAATTATCTTCGGATCAATGTCATCCTCATTTAACTCTATAGAAGCACCCAGATAAGTGGCCATTGTGCGCTCACCTTCTGGTGTAATAATCACCAAACACATAGAGGTATGGGAATTTAGAGAGTAGTTACCACTGTGAAAAAGTACGCTGTTAGACTCTAGGTCAGCTTTGAAAACTTGGCCCATGCGGTCATTACTAATCTTACCAACGTAGGATGCGTTCCCACCTAACAGAGAGAACCCTAATATTGTATTGGCAACTGAACCACCAGACGTTTCAGTATAAGTACCGATCGTTGAGCGTAAGTTGCTGATAGTATCTAGATCAACTAAGGTCATAGAACCCTTTATAAGACCATGGTCATCTAGGAATTGATCAGTTCCATAACTGGATACATCGACAATAGGACTGCCTAGGCCCAATAAATCCTTGAGTTTACCCATTCTGTTTTAGCATTCCTAATTGTCAGCCGTAATTTCATGAACATCAGAATCAGTTAGATTCCGTCGGCAGTCCCTTCTCTATCCATACTGGGGTACCTTGTTCTATATTATAAAGTCTATCGGCTGATACTCCCATTGCAGCTGCAAATTCACAAGCCAGACCACTCCTAGCTCCCGCAGCACATATGAATAGAAGATCTCCATCTTGTGGTAGTTCGCTGACCCTAGCGGAGATATCGTCTACAGGTATGTGTATGGCCCCCTGAACATGTCCTGAGGACCATTCATCAGGTTGTCTCACATCGATTACAGAGGCATTACCCCCATCTATCATCTCTTTCGCTTCTTCAACGCTAATCCTCTTATATGGCTCACCTGGCTCCTGTCTAGGCATCACATAACCTCCAATTTATACATTTTATATATACCTATTGATTAATAGCCCCAACCTTTTCTTCGCCGCAACATCAATAAAAGCTGGGGACGTAATTATAGCGTTTTCTAGTGCATTACCGCAATTACAGGACATAGGCTTAGATATATTAGATACAAGATCTCGAATTATCGATTTGGACACTTCTACGTTCCTTAATAAATTAGCGATCACCATATCAACAGTTACGACCTGTTCACTGTCATGCCAACAATCATAATCAGTAGCGCAAGCCAACACCGCATAACACATCTCAGCCTCTCTGGCCAACTTTGCCTCAGGTAACGCTGTCATACCAATAATGTCACAACTCCATTCCCTATATAATAGAGATTCAGCCTTTGTAGAAAACTGTGGCCCTTCAATAACTACATACGTTCCCCTGTCGTGAAACCTGGCATCCGACCTCGATGTCGCATCTTTTATGGATTTTCTTAAATCTGTGCAAAAGGGCTCAGCAAAACTTATGTGTGCAACTATGCCAGATTCGAAAAATGTCGAGGCCCTTGACTTAGTCCTATCGATGAGCTGGTCAGGAATCACCATGTCCAGTGGTTGTATATCTTCTCTTAGGCTACCGACTGCACTTACGGATACTAATCTCTGAACCCCAAGTGACTTAAGGGAATAGATATTAGCTCTATTTGGTATCTCTGACGGAGAAAGACTGTGCCCTACTCCATGCCTAGGCAAAAAAGCTATTTCTTCCCCATTGAAAGTACCGATTATTATAGGAGCACTAGGTTTACCATAAGGAGTGTCTGGGAATACTCTATCTATTTCGACTAGTCCGTCTATTTCGTATAAACCGCTGCCCCCTATTATACCAATCCTTATCTCATCCATATTCGTTTAAATCCTTAATTGAATTAATATACGGCTTCTTTACTATCCCTAGGTCTGTAATGATAGCGTCTATATAATCGTTGGGTGTGACATCGAATGCAAAATTTATTGAGTCAATTTCTGGAGGAGATATAGATTCACCAAACAATTCGGTTATCTCACGAGGATCCCGTTCTTCAATATGTATCTCGGTACCCTCAAGTAATTGAGAATCTAGTGTTGTCACGGGAGCCACAACAAAGAATGGTATACCCAAACTATTAGCAATAATCGCAAGGTTTAACGTCCCTATCTTATTAGCAACATCTCCATTAGCAGTTATACGATCTGCTCCAACTAAAACGCAATCTATATAGCCCTGATTCATTAAATGTCCTATAGCTGAGTCAACTACCAATGTCGCCGGCACACCTAATCTTTTCAATTCCCACATCGTAAGTCTAGAGCCTTGAAACCACGGCCTGGTTTCAGTGGCAAAAACATGTTTTATTCTACCTAATTCCCAAGCCCTTCTTATAACTCCTAAAGCAGTCCCATAACCGGAAGTTGCAAGAGGTCCAGTGTTGCAATGAGTTAGAACAGTACTATCTATATCTATTAATTTAGATCCTAATTCCGCCATGTTCATATCAGAAACTAACGTTTCATTCTGTACATTATCCGCTTCTTTTATCAGCGCCTGAGACATTGATTCATAGGGCATTAATTTATCTATAACCTTTAGCATACGGTCGACTACTGTTATTAGATTTACTGCAGTAGGTCTTGATTTGCCCAGCAACGAACAAAATTCCTTCATATAAGCTACAGCTTCTTCGTGAGATTTATTAATAACAGTTTGACTCGCCAAAGCTACCCCAAACCCCGCAGTGACGCCTATAGCTGGAGCTCCTCTAACGACCATATCTGCTATTGCTCGAATAACTTCTTCGGGTTCTGATATTTCAACATAAATTTCCTTTCCAGGTAATTTACGTTGGTCAAGAAGTCGGAGGCTATCTCCAGTCCACAGAATAGGGCTAATGCTGTCCATAATAAAATGTCTCCATAAGATAACTAAGTAACATACAAAATTAATAGTTCACATATCTGTATCAATACTTTTCAGGTAATATCTTCAACGCATACTGGACGTCTCTCAATCTATCTACATGAACTTCTGGTTTTTCAATGGCTTCTTTTCCCTGAGCTGAGCCAACCAGTATTACCCTAACATCTGCATTATGGGCACCAACTACATCATTCACTATGTGATCTCCAACGTGAACCACTTTGTCCCTTGGTACACCTAACTGTTCAATAGTAATATCAAATATTTCTTTTGAGGGCTTAGTAAGTCCTACCTCATCCGAAAACGTTAGGACATCAAAGAATTTTAGTATACCCAAATCTTCCATGTATCTCCTGAAAAGCCTGCCTGGCGTCATACCAGTATTTGATATCAATCCTATCTTATATCCTTCTTTATTAAGAATGTCTAATAAGTCCAAAGCATCAGGATCTACTGGTGGTAAGAAATCAAAAAAAGCCTCTGCGTAATGGTAGTTTATTTTATCTATGTACGTTTGATCCAGGCTTTTCAATAATCCATCTTCTATACAGTTTATAAAAATACGAACTTGTTCATCGAAAGAATAGTCCTCTCCTATATCATGCTTGGCATGACATATTCGATAGCAATTACGAAAAGATTCTCTTAAATGCTCATACGTAAAATTGTATCCAGCCCTGCTAAGAACTCTTGAGGCACCCTCTATTCTCAACCGAGTCCTATCTCTTCCTAATTCTCTATTGTCGAATATTAGCGTCTGCCATAAGTCGAATATTATCGCCTCTACATTACTCATATAATAAGCATATCTCCTAACAACTTAAATGAAAAATCATATCTCCATTAAACTAAAACACTTGTAAGAGTTCAGTATATCTGAAGGATGAAGTTGTACCAAATCAATCAGCAC
Source organism: Chloroflexota bacterium (assembly GCA_002717805.1). GTDB lineage: Bacteria > Chloroflexota > Dehalococcoidia > Lucifugimonadales > UBA2985 > UBA2985. The sequence continues at coordinate 30,746 of PBBS01000023.1, forward strand.
GGCAGTACCTGCAACCTCCCCACCAACTTGCTTAACCAATTCTATTGTAGCCGCTAAAGTACCTCCAGTGGCCAAGACATCATCGACTATTAATACTCGTTGTCCTGTGTTAATCGCATCCTGATGTATTTCCAAAGTTTCTGTGCCGTATTCAAGAGAATATTCGATACTCGAGGTTGAATATGGCAACTTGCCCTGCTTTCTAACCGGTACGAATCCACATTTTAACTTA
>PBBS01000024.1 GCA_002717805.1 Chloroflexota bacterium
AACTATGAGGAAATCATAGACCTAGTAAACAAAGAATGAAAATAAAAGGGAGCTAAGTCACTGTAGACTTAGCTCCCTTTTATTTTCATTCTTTGTTTACTAGGTCTATGATTTCCTCATAGTTTCGCCGGCTTTAAGGACAGCTCGGACAATCTTGTCGTATCCGGTGCATCTGCATAAGTTCCCAGCTAGCCAATGCCTGATACGTGCTTCATCAGCATCTGGCTCTCTGTCCAGAAGACCTTTTGCTGCTACTATGAAACCGGGCGTACAAATTCCACATTGAAGAGCAGCCTCTTCTAGGAATGCTTGTTGTAGAGGGTGTAAACCATCAGGTGATGCTATACCTTCTATCGTTATTATATTCTTACCTTCAGCTTCTACTGCCAGCATGCAGCATGAGTCGACTATTCTTTCATCTAGTAGTACTGTACATGCTCCGCAGTTGCCGTCATTGCAGCCTTCTTTAGTACCTGTAAGACCTAAGACATCTCTTAGCGTTTCCAGCAAACTCTGCCTAGGCTCACATAAGAAGTCTGTGTCCTCACCATTTATATTAGCATTTACTTGAACTCTTTTTGCCATTACTGTTACTCTCCTCTGGCTCTGGATATTGCTTTTATAAGGGCCCTCTTGGTCAGAACTCCAACCAGATGCGTGCGTTGTTTTACTGTGCCTCTCATGTCACTTATGGGCGTAGCAGCGCCTTTTGCTTTTTCTCCTGCAGCGGCGCATGTTTCTTCAGTTGCATCCTTACCTTCTAGGAAAGACATAGCTTCTGTTGCCATTACAACTACTGGTGCTACGGATCCTAACGCTATTCTGGCCGAAACTATTTTCTGTTTAGATTCGTCTAGGACTACGGTTGCTGCTGAGTTAGCTACAGCGATGTCCATTTCGTTTCTTGGTATGAATCTCAGAAAATGGGTTCCTGAGTTGGCTTGTGGTGCGGGGAAGTGAACTGAAACTAGTAGTTCACCTTCTTCTAGGACATTTCTACGAGGCCCGGTGCAGAAGTCCTCTACTGGCACAGATCTTCTACCATTAGGGCCTGCTATCTCGCAAGTTCCACTCAAGGCGATTTGAGATGGTATAGAGTCTCCACTAGGGGTTGAGTTACACAGATTGCCACCTATGCTTGCTCTACCTTGAATTTGTATTCCACCTATTAGTGAGGCGGAATCTATTAGTCCAGGATATAACCTCTGTACATCAGGATGTTCGTATATTCTGTGGCATGCCACAGCTGCGCCTACCTTTAGTCCATCCTTATCTGAGCAAGTAAGTTCCTGCATCTCAGCAATGTTTTTCACGTCCACTAGGCGGTCTACTACATGCTGTAATGCTCTGAGCTGAATAAGGATATCTGTCCCTCCTGCTAGAGCCCTTGCTCGGACGCCCTTCTCGGACATTAAGCTTACGGCTTCCTCTATCGTTGCCGGTGCAACATATTCAAATTCCTGCATAGAAAGCACCTCTTCATAGGATCTTAGGATCTCGGATCATTATAGCATAGGAATTACAACGCACAATACCATTTGGATCCTTCTTAGTATCAAGCGAAATCTTATTATATATAGCTACTCTTCAGATTTACTAATGACTTGGGCGTTAGTTATCATCTAGATAACCATTTGCCTATTTGAGAACGATTATTATCTAATAGGGCTGCATTGAGTTTTATTCTTTCAAGACATTGTTGTATTGTTCTAGTAGCAGACGGAGCAGGATTACTTGCAAAGAAGTTTTCGACCTCAGAGTATCTATCCAGAGTTGTGAAGCCTCCTGTAATACTAACCAGACGCATTATTGCGAAGCCACCTCGCCCATATCTTCTGTCTAGTTCTTCCCAGTTTTCTCTGATGAAATCCCAGCAAAGATCTCGGCCATTCTGATTGCCGGCGACTGCCCCTATCACTAAGACTGTGTCTTGACTCCTTACCGCATTTGTCATCGATTGTTTCAGGAGATCTTCGAGTAAGTCTCTGGAGGGTAATCTTGATAAAGCACCTAACAAACGTATTTTTTCTTCATGAAGGTCTGCCTTGCGTTCCATATCCCAAAGTGTTTCATATGTGTTTGCATCACCATATTGTGCAACTAAACCATATACTAGTCCCCTAAGATCTGGATGCAAGGATCTAGAATCTTCTATGTAAGTTGCGAACTTGGTTTTTGCTGTCTCTACTACATTCATATTGCCGAATGTACCAGATTGACTAAGAACGGTTGACCTGAGTAAGGCATCCAGGTGCCCTTCTGATTCTTTGGCATCCCAGCCTACAGACTCTGCTATGTTACGATAAAGTTTTTCTGCGAAAGCATGGTATTTCGGTAGATAAGTCTCATCTGACAATAATAGGTCTAGACCTCTAAGGTTCATAGAAAGGTCTCCCCAAACTGTAGCATTATCTTCGTTTTGATAAGCTTCAGCCATAGACAAGAATTGAGTTGCTGGAGCATATCCAGCTTTCATCAGAGCATAAGCATCGTTTTGCAATCCAAGCCTGTCAGTTGCAGGTAACGCTAGGGATGATACTGCTTCTTTAAGCTTGTCCCATTCTTCATTCGCATAATTGACCCTATAAAAACCTGTTTGCTGTGCATTTACCTTTATCCAGCTTGGGATGTCTGGTAAGGTAATGTTGACCTCTGAGTCTCGTGAATCCATAAGATGTAGAGCGTTTTCGGTATCAGTACCTACCGATATACCTACCGGGATTTGCCATAGAGTATTATCCTTATAGTCTTTGTCGATTATGTGATCATATAGGAACCTATTTTGTGACAATCCAATTATTGCAGGATTAGATTCTTTATTTAATGCGACATTTACCACCGGATATCCGGTCTGCTTAACCCATGAGTCCATTATTACAGTGACAGGTTTGCCAGATGATTCCTCAAGAGCCCGCCATAGATCTTCCGTTTTAGCGTTAGCGTATTGGTTATTCGATATATATATTTGAAGGCCTTTTCGGAACGTCTCTTTGCCTAGGAATTCCTCGAGCATTCTAAGCGTTGCTCCACCTTTGCTATAGCTTATTGCGTCAAAGAGTTCCCTTATCTGAGCCGGGTTAGTAACTTCTACTTCAATAGAGTGAGAGTTTCTCAATCCATCCAAACCTAATCCTGCGTTGGTATCGTTAGAGACAAATTGAGTCCACATGTTCCATTCAGGGTAGAGATTATCAACCGCCTTATCTCCCATCCATGATGCAAAACTTTCATTAAGCCATAGATCATTCCACCATTCCATCGTTACCAGGTCACCGAACCACATGTGAGCCATCTCGTGAGATACTACCTCTAGTACTCGTTGACGAGTTCCTGCTGAGGAGTTCTCTGGGTCAACGAGGAGTGCGGTTTCCCTGTAAGTTATAGCTCCCCAGTTTTCCATAGCACCTGCTGCGAAGTCCGGTATAGCTATGTGGTCCAATTTCTTTAATGGATAAGGTATACCGAAATACTGGTTGAAATATTCGAGCAATTTGACTGAGTTTTCTAATGCATATCTGCCTTGATTCTCTTTACCTCTGGTTGCCCAGACACGTACCAGAGTATCGTTAGGCCCCATAGATTCGACAGATACAAGATCACCAACTATAAAAGCTACTAAATATGTCGACATTAAGGGAGATTCTATAAATCTGACAGATTTACCACCATAGGCAGTTATACTTTCTGATTCTATTATTGTGTTTGATATAGCTTGCATGTTTGATGGGACTACTAGTGTCACCTGAAAAGTGGCTTTTATAGAAGGTTCATCCCAACAAGGGAATGCTCTTCTGGCATCAGTCGCTTCGAATTGTGTTGTTGCCAGATACTGATCTTGACCATCATTTCCCACATATTGACTCCTGTAAAACCCCCGCAGCTGATCATTCAGGAATCCTTTGAAGTCTATAGATAGAGTAGCCTTTCCCTGAGGAAGAGATTCGGGGAATATGAATGTAGCAGTTTCAGCCTCTTCGTTTGTTTCAATATTGGCTTCTATTGCAGTGCCGCTGGTGCCGATAATCCATGCAGCAGATAAATCTAATTCTATTGCATTTAGTGAAATCCGGTCAGTCGGGGAGTTTATTATAATTTCTACATCCTCATGTCCGAGGAATGTAAAGTTAGCGAAATCCGGCGTTAAGGTTATATCATACTTGGTTGGGCTTACTGTTGTCGGGAGCCTATATGAATTTTCTGTAGTCATTTCTAATACTCCTTGGTGATTGGTGAGGTATATTACCCTCTAAGATTATACGCGACTAATGCGATCTGATAAACCATTGAATTAAAGTATACAATGGATGAGGGTGTGTTTGATGCTAGAATATATATAATTGTCTCTCACTTGTGTGGATTGTCTTGTATGTAGGCTTTATTTTATATGATAAACAGAGAAGATTTTCTAATTAATAGCAATGGCATACCTATATCATGTTCGCTGTTTTGTATGCATCCTGATGATGACAGACCAATTTTGGTTCTGTGTCATGGCATGCCGGCTGGAGACAATAGACAGAATGGTTTTGATAGGGGGCACGCCATAGAGGAATTGGATTATGCTTCAATAGCAGAGTGGTTTGCGCTGGAAGGATTCAAAACAGTTATATTCAACTTTAGGGGAACTGGTGAGAGTGGAGGTAATTTTCATCCCATGGGTTGGGTAGAAGACCTCAATTCTTTGATAGATTACCTGAAGTCTAGAAATGATTTAGAAGCGGAAAATGTCGCTATATTTGGGTCTAGTTTAGGTGCAGCGGTTTCTATATATGTGGCGTCAAGACGTACAGATATTTCTGCGGTAGTAAGTTTCGCTAGCCCAGCTACAATGCTGGCCCGGCAATATCCTAGAGAGGCTATAGAAAGGTTCAGGGACATGGGCATAATACGAGATGATTCATTCCCGGATTCTATAGATGAATGGGCATATGAGTCAGAAAAGTTAAGTCCAGATAAGAGTGTTGAAAATATATCTCCCTGTCCCATATTAGTAATTCATGGTACAAGTGACGAAGTTGTCCCAGTAGAGAGTGCCAGTATATTGTATTCAATTGCAGGCGATCCCAAGCAATTGAAGATATTAGAAAATGTTGGGCATCGGCTTAGGAGTGAACCAGAAGCATTGACTTATGCTATAGATTGGCTAAAAACTGTGTTTGTATCCTAATCCCTAATATGATATTGTAGTGCACCGCTGTCGTAATCTTTGTGAGAGGTACCCGTCCCAATATCTATGAAAAAAGTAAATGCTGAGAGCTCGGGTTTGTACTATGGCTGGATTATAGTTGCGGTGGTCACACTAAGCTCCCTAGCTTCAGCAGCTCAAATCAATCCGACTATAGGAGTATTCCTAAAGCCTATAACAGAAGAGTTTCAGTGGACTAGGTCTGCAATTGCAGGTGCCGTCGCTGGGGGAACTCTTATAGGCGGCGCACTTGCTATGTTTGTTGGGCCTTTTATCGATAAACATGGGCCTAGATGGATATTATTCACTAGCTTTCTGTTTGCGGGCGGAGCATTAATGTCAATAGGTAGAATTTCTAACATATTCGAACTATATGCTGCTATATTCATAAGTCGTATTACATTACAAGGGGTTATAAACCTTACTAATCAAACTATAGTGTCGAAATGGTTTATTAGACAAAGAGGTAGGGCAGTTGCAATAGCCGGTTTAGGTCAAAGAGTCGGTGGAGGTGTAGTACCTTTTGCTACTCAGCAATTGATATTGCTTTCCAGTTGGCGAACAGCATCACTTTTTGTAGGTTTGTTAGTTTGGTCTGTGACTCTGATACCAGTTGGTATTTGGATGAGGCGTAGGCCTCAGGACTTGGGTTTGCTGCCCGATGGAGATAGGCCAGTTGATACCTCACAAGATGAGACCATAAATAGAGGCAACGGTAACGGCAGTATTTCGAGTACAGGTGAGTTAACTTATGACCTCAAAGGCGCACTAAGGACTAGACCATTTTGGGTAATATTATTTACTTTCTGTCTCACGAATTTTGTTAATACAGGGGTGAATTTTAATTTACTTCCTCTGTTGACTGACAATGGATTGAGTGAATCTCAGGCTGCATTGGTTTTACTGGTTTGGGCATTGGTAACTTTACCAGCTAATATGATACTCGGGATGTTTGCCGAGCGTTTCTCCGTTCGAGCATTAATGGCTATCTTAACCTTTGGAGTAGGAATAGGCATATCCATTCTACTTGTGGTCGACAGTTTCGCTATTGGCTTAGGTTTTGCTGTTATACACGGCGCTTGTTTTGGTGGGTCTTTCCTAATTTTACAGCTACTCGTACCAAATTATTTTGGGTCTGCATCTGTCGCTACTCTAAGAGGATTTATTGTTCCATGGCAGATGGTATGCAATGCTATGGGACCGCTGGCGGCAACTTTGGTTTATGATATTACCTCTAGCTATAACTTAATATTGGTTCTTTATGTAATACTTCAAGGGGCACTTATATTAGCTTTAATGACGGCATTGCCTAGCACGCAGAGATGGGAAGAGATGAACAGCTAATCAAGTATAGTTTTCTTACTAATGGCATCATTGGAGCATTGTTTAATATAGTGTCTGCTTGATTTGTAATTTATCTTGAACTTGATTAGTACTAATCATTCACATTTTTCTATGACTTGTGACATATTAGGTGGTTACATTTATAATTCAAATAAGGGATTATCACGATTTTAGATTGAGCAGAGATTTTTCAGATGTCAGATAGAACGAGAATATCAGAATTAAACAAATTGATAAGCGAAAGAGTCCTCGTAGTGGATGGAGCGATGGGGACAGCTATACAAGACCTAAACCTCTCTGATGCAGACTTTGGCGGCCCTGAATTTGAAGGCTGCAACGAATATCTGAATCTGGTGAAACCAGAGGTCGTAAAATCCATACATAGGAAATACGCCCTAGCTGGTGCGGACATAATAGAAACCAACTCATTTGGTAGCACTCCAATAGTTCTTGCTGAGTATGGACTTGGTGATAAGGCCTACGAGATAAGCAAGATGGCCAGTTTCCTGGCGCGGCAAGTTGCCGGTGAATTTGAATCTGATAACAGATTGGTTTTTGTGGCTGGGTCTATGGGCCCGACAACGAAGTCATTATCTTTAACTGGAGGTATAACCTGGGATGAGTTATCAGATCACTATTATACACAGGCTAGAGGACTAATACACGGCGGTGCAGATTTGCTATTGTTAGAGACATCTCAAGATATCTTGAATGTAAAAGCCGGGTTGAATGGGATAGACAAGCTTAGCGAAGAATTAGGTTTTCAAGTGCCAACAGCGATTCAATGTACTATTGAGAACATGGGAACAATGTTATGTGGTCAAGATATAGAAGCCTTTTACATATCGATAGCTCACAGAGACTTATTATGGATTGGTATGAATTGCGCTACTGGTCCTGAATTCATGAGGGACCATATACGCACTCTCTCCGGTTTATCTAAGTTTCCAATAGCAGTCATACCAAACGCTGGGTTACCAGATGAGGATGGACACTACCATTTGGATCCAGAAAACTTATCAGATACTTTGGGGGAATTTGGACATCAGGGATGGCTTAATATTGTTGGAGGGTGCTGTGGTACTAATGAAGTCCACATAAGTCAGATTGTTCGAATGGCTTCGGAACTTAACCCTAGGATTCCTGTTGTTTCATCTAGTACAGTTGTTTCTGGGCTTGATCCATTTGTTATCGAAGAAGATAACAGGCCTGTACTGGTTGGAGAACGTACTAATGTTCTTGGCAGTCGAGCATTCAAGAGATTAGTTGCAGAATCTAAATGGGAAGAGATGTCAGAAATAGGTAGGGCGCAAGTTAGAGGAGGAGCTCAGGTGTTGGATGTTTGCCTTCAGGACCCGGATCGAGATGAAGTGTCTGACGTTGTGAAATTCCTTGAATACCTGACAAAGAAAATAAAAGTTCCAATAATGCTTGATTCTACTGATTCTAGGGTTATTGAAGAGGCACTGAAGTATACCCCTGGTAAAAGCATAATCAACTCTATAAACCTTGAAGACGGAGAAGATAGATTTATATCTGTAGTACCGTTGGTAAGAAAATTTGGGGCTGCTGTCATAGTAGGGTGCATAGATGAGGATAAGGAACAGGCTCAGGCCATAACGAGACAAAGAAAAGTACAAATAGCAGAAAGATCATACAATATACTTACTCAGAATTACGATATTAACCCAGAGGATATAATTTTCGATGGACTTGTGTTTCCGATTGGTACAGGTGATGAAAACTACATAAAGGCTGGAGTTGAAACTATAGAAGGCATCAAACTTATAAAAGAAAGTATGCCAAAGGCCAAGACTATCCTCGGGATATCTAACGTCTCTTTTGGTCTTCCCCAATCTGGAAGAGAAGTTCTAAACTCGGTTTTTCTATACCACTGTGTTCAAGCAGGGCTCGATATGGCAATCGTTAATCCCCAGATGCTTCAGCGATACGCATCTATACCTAAGGAAGAGAAAGATCTGGCTGAGAACTTAATATGGTGGTTAGGAGATGATCCTATTGGACAATTTGCCAATCATTTTCGAGATAAGAAAGTTGAAGTACGCACCGAGGAAGAACGTAAAGGTATGCCTCTGGATGACAGGCTGTCAATGGCAGTTATCGAAGGTACAAAAGATGGCCTTATTGCAGATCTTGATGAAGCCTTAAAAGACAGAGGTCCTCTCGAGATTATAAATGGCCCGCTGATGGATGGTATGGATGAGGTAGGGCGATTATTTGGGAATAATGAACTTATAGTTGCAGAGGTATTAGGTTCTGCAGAGAGCATGAAGGCAGCTGTAAATTATCTAGAAAACTATATGGATAAGGAGGAAAGTGCTACTAGAGGGATAGTGGTTTTGGCAACTGTAAAAGGAGATGTCCACGATATAGGTAAGAATCTTGTTGATATAATTTTGAGTAACAATGGCTATAGGATAATCAATCTTGGTATAAAGGTTCAACCACAAGAGTTAATTTCGGCCGTTAGGGAATTTAACCCGAATATAATAGGTTTGTCTGGATTATTAGTTAAATCTGCACAGATGATGGTGGAGACTGCAAGAGATCTAAGCAATGCAGGTATAGATACACCAATACTAGTTGGCGGAGCCGCCCTAAGCAATAGATTTACAAGACTGAGGATAGCGAAGGAATATGAAGGCATAGTGGCCTATGCACGAGATGCAATGGGTGGGCTAGATTTGGCTAATAGAATAATCAAACCTGAAATGGCTGAAACTCTGAGATCTAGTTTGATTGAAGAAACAGCCCAAATGGTGGCAAATGAATCTACTGTTTCTTCTGGGGTTACGCCCAGCACACCCGTATCTAAGAAGGTTAGATTATCACAGGTGAGTACTCCACCCACTCCACCTGATTTGAGATTGCACACCATATTGGATTACGACTTTCAAGAGATATTTGATTATATCAACCCTGTAATGTTGTATGTTAGGCATCTTGGATACAGAGGTAGATTTGAGGAAGATTTACTTAAAGGTGAAGCTAGAGCTGTAGAGCTCAGGGATAGAGTCAGAAAAATAGAAGATATTATGCTTAAAGCAGATGATATAAAGGCTAGAGCTGTATATAAATTCTTTAGAGCAAATGCTTCGGGCGATAAATTGAGGTTATATGCGGACAGCGGGAATAAAGTTATTGAAGAATTTCATTTCGGAAGACAAAGCGGTAGAGAAGGTCTTTGTCTCGCAGATTATATCTTAGATGTTTCTAGTAATAAGACTGATTATCTGAGCTGTTTTGTTACTAGCGTTGGACCAGGAGTAAGAAACCTAGCTTCAGATTGGATAAATCAGGGAAAATACTTAGATGCTCATATTCTTCAAGCGATTGCATTAGAATCAGCAGAATCATTAGCTGAGATATTGCATAGGAATATAAGATTTATGTGGGGAATAGGCGATAAAAGAGGTATATCTAAGCAGGATATATTCAAGGCTAACTACCATGGGAAAAGATATTCTTTCGGATATCCAGCATGTCCAAGGCTTGAGGACCAAGAGCAACTGTGGAGATTGCTACAACCATATGAGAATATAGGAGTAGAGCTTACGGAAGAATTCATGATGGACCCTGAAGCTTCGGTTAGTGCGATAGTCATGCATCACAGTGAGGCGAAATATTTCAACCTAGATCCTAATGACATAGAGGAGTTGGAATCCAGACTATAATTTAATAGGGTCAGCTGATTCATCTATCAGTTCAATGGCCATTTCTATCTCTGATATCACTGTCTTTCTGTCTTCTCCTATTAAAGCTGCACACAAAGCTTGTCTTGCTATATCACCACCAATGCGTCCGAGTGCCCATGCTGCATGCTCGACTATCATGGAATCTGGGTTTTTCATTATCAATGACAAACTTGGGATAGCGTCGGGATCGCCTATATTGCCTAATGCCACGCATATATTTCTAATTAGACCCCTTCTCTTGGCCCGCATTATAGGAGTACCTTGGAATTTATCTCTGAATTCCTCGTCTGTTAGTGAGAGTAAAGGTATAAGATCCAGAGTTTTATAGCCATGTTTACCTGGGAGAAAAGCGGGCTCATTCGTGGATAGAGATTTGATATTAGGAGGGCATACTTCTTGGCAAATGTCACATCCGAATACCCAATCCCCTATCTGTGAACGCATTTCTCGGGGGATGCTCTCTCTGAGTTCTATAGTGAGATATGAGATACATTTTGTATTATCAAGAATATATGGCGCAACTATTGCTCCGGTAGGGCACTTATCAATGCATAAGTTACATGTTCCACAATTCTTCTTAAGTGGCTCATCTGGTTGTAGTATTAGGTCTGTAATCACTTGACCAAGGAAAACCCAAGAACCATGAGTTAATGTTATTATATTAGTATTCTTACCGTACCAACCAGTTCCGGCTCTTTGTGCTACAGCCCTATCCTGCATTGGTCCGGTGTCCACATATATTTTTGAGTTTATCTCTGAACCTAACTCGGAGGATAGGCCAGATATGAATTGTTTCAGTCTTTTCTCAATCACCCTGTGGTAATCTCTTCCCCACGAGTAGCGAGCTACTTTTCCATGCATACTTGATGAAGAATTCTGGTTATCGCTATCTTCAGACTTGTAACTCATAGCAACAGATATGATTGACTTAGCTTCTTTGAGAATTTTGCTAGGATGAGACCCCCTAATAACTCTGGCTTTGTCGTACCAACTTAGCCCGTTCATTAAGCCGCTATCCAATCTGTTAAGAGCATTCTTTTTCGCTTCAAGAAAAGGTTCTGCGGATGTTATACGAACTACGTCGAATCCCATTCTGTAACCGTGTCTCTTAACTATATTTGTGGCCTGAATACTATTCATTTTAATAACTAAGAAATAGTGCGAATAACAAATATAATCAGTATTGCTGAAATAATTTGCCCCAGTCAGTTTGCATAGCCGCTTGTACTCGGCGGTTGCCAATAAATCGTAGCCAGTACGAATTATGGTATATGTTTGAGGCGAAGAATGCCCAGGGTGCTATAGGTGACCTCAGGAGTATCCGTTCCAGTGGTTTGAGAGGGCCCCAATAGATCAATTTTTGACCCATGCTAGCAAAGGTGTTCTCTGTGCCTTTGAACCCCCAGTTAACATTCGAAATATCTTCACCAACTACTTCAATGTCAGCAGGGTTGCCACAACCTAGTTTTCTTTCGTGGGCTATCCTGATGAATTTTATAGACATTGGGTCGAACCCCATCATTTTCGCTGCCACGGCATCTATGGCTACTTGGTCTGAACTCGCCAGAAATACATTTTTTTGATGCCAGCGCATTGCTCTGGGGCCAGGTCCATCACCAGCAAATGTACCATCAGTGACAGCAAATATCCCTGGATGGATCTCTTTTTGTATTGCTAGTAGGTCAACCAGGGTTTCATGTATCATTGAGTGTGTCCAATGTCTGTTTCTGTTGAGTAGCCCACCGAAGGCATTTTTCATAGCTCCAGTTATGGTGGTGAAGACGTGGGTCTTCATAGTGGGCAAATGTATTATGTTCTTGCCAGGCAAGATTTCTGGAATCTCTAATCCATCGGGAAATATCTCGTTTAATGCGATCATTTCGGCTTTTGGTTTGTATGGTATCCACTTGTTTGGTGGTACGTCGAGATGGATATTCTCTAGTTTGTATTTGTCCTGGACTGGTTTCTGCTTATTCCTTATTTCACCCTCAAAAGAGTCCACTACAACTGTGCCATTATGTGCAGCAATTATGTTCCCGTATCCATCATTTTGCAGCGTCTTAATTACACCTTCTAATTGCCATGGTGTAGTAGAACAAGCTGGATAATAGTATTGCCAAGATATATTTATCTTGAGTAGTGTGTCGATGCTCTTGTCTAAGGAATCCTCGTAGTTGGCAAGGTGCATTCCCTTGGCTATATCGTCCATAACAGTTTCAGGAGACGTAGTTACGACTGATACTTTGGATTTGTTCATGACTATGTTAGATGATGAATTTGTGTTTGAAAAGTAGTGTATATTTATAGATTGAGAGGCTATTGATCTGTAGGTTTATGCTACTATGACTTCCGCGAAATAACTTTCCTAACGGAGTTTGTTATATTGGTTTCAGTCAGTCCGTATTTCTTCAATAGTTCTTCTGGCTTGCCAGATTCAGCATACCCATTTAAAGACACTGATTCAATCGGAACAGGATGCATCTCGGAAGCGATCTGCGATACAACACTATTCAATCCGCCATGTTTCAAGTGTTCCTCTGCAGTTACTATGGCTCCAGTATCTCTAGCTGCCGACAATATTGCTTCTGTATCAGCAGGTTGGATTGTAGCCATGTTTAATACTCTGCAACTTATACCTTCTCTTGAAAGCGAATCTGCTGCGTCAATAGCTGCTTTGACCATTATTCCGCATGCCACTATTGTTGCGTCTTTACCGTCTTGTACTATCTCGGCTTTTCCGATTTGGAATTTGTAATTGTCACTATGGATTATAGGGATACTTGGCCTACCCAATCTAATATAGAAAGGTCCATAGGTAGATGCAGCCGCTCTAACTGCTTGAACGGTTTCTGGTCCATCTGATGGTACGACTACAGTAAAACCAGGAAGTGCACACATAAGCGACAGGTCCTCTATGCCTTGTGCGGACACGCCATCCTCACCAGTCATTATTCCTGCGTGAGTTGCTACTATTTTCACGTCTAGGTGTGGTTGAGATATACTAGTGCGTATCTGGTCATAAGGCCTGCCAGTTGCGAATACAGCGAATGTACTAGCAAAGACTGTTTTCCCAGAACTAGCAAACCCAGCTGCCAGGCTCATCATATTTTGTTCTGCTGGCCCTAGGTCAAAAAACCTTTCCGGAAACTTATGTCCAAACAAGTTGGCGAATGTAGATTTGTTAAGATCTCCTCCAACTACTACTATATCAGCGCGCTCGTCTCCTAATTCGACTAGTGTCGCCCCAAATATTTCTCTTGGTGATGCGGAAGTCATCAGTATATCCTCTACTTGAGATTATCTAACTCGGACAGGGCTTGTTGAAGCTGTTCTTGATTTGGAGCTTTACCATGGAAATCCGGGTTGTTTTCCATGAAACTTATACCTTTACCCTTGAACGTTGAAGCGATTATGGCACTTGGTTTGCCCTTAACTTTCTTAGCTTCCTCAAGTGAAGATAGTATTGCTGTGAAATCATGACCATCTATTTCGACTGTATTCCAACCAAAGGCTCGCCATTTATCTGCCAATGGTTCCAGATTCATTACATCCTTAGTCCACGTGTCATTTTGGATGCCATTTCTGTCTACAATTGCTACTAGGTTGTCCACATTGTAGTGAGTAGCGGCCATTGCTGCTTCCCAGATCTGTCCTTCATCGCATTCCCCATCTCCTAGGAGCACATATACTCTGCTTTCTTTTTTGTCTAACCTAGCGGACAGTGCAGATCCTAGACCAAATGAAAGGCCTTGCCCAAGCGAACCTCCAGACATCTCTACTCCTGGGGTTTTAATGTGGGCATGCCCTTGCAGACGGCTATCTATTTTTCGAAACGTCGCAAGTTCGGCACTGGGGAAGTATCCACAATGGGCGAGATGAACGTATAGAACTGGGCAGGCGTGGGCTTTGCTGAGAATGAACTTATCCCTGAGATCCCATTTTGGATTTTGGGGATCGTGATTCATAACTTTGAAATATAGGGAGCTCAGTATTTCCACTGCCGATAGAGATCCACCAGGATGTCCACTTCCACCTTGGGCAATCATAGTGACTATATCTTTTCGTATATCTATGGCCCTAGATTTTAACTCATCTGTACTGAGTGATTGATCTGGAAATGAAGTTTGAACGCTATTAGTCAACAGGGAATACCTCCTTAGGGGTGGAATTATAACAGTAGGCTCAGACCGTGTCCATAATTGATCTGTGATGTTTTTCATTGCATGTAGTATTGTGCAAATTTATGAGAAGATCATTTTGGTTAACAATAATAGCTAGTTCAGATTTATTCTAATTGCGTTGACATGCTTCTAGGCAGCAATTTAGAATTGATATACCTGCACAGCTCATAGGTTCAAGGAGGTCTGCATGGAGGAGATGGTGATTGATAGCATTAGAGTTAGCCTGATGAACTATCAAAGGGTGGTTATATTGAAAGAGAAATCGTCTGATAGATATCTCCCTATATGGATTGGCCCAGGAGAAGCAGATGCTATTGCTGTAAAATTGCAGGGAGTTTCTGTGCCCAGACCACTCACTCATGACCTTGTGAAATCTATGATAGATACACTTAACGTTAATGTTGAGTACATAGTAATATGCGACCTCCAAAACGATACATTTTATGCCAAGATATCTTTGAATACTGGTACTGAATCTCTAGAGATAGACTCTCGACCCAGTGACGCCATTGCGTTGGCAGTCCGAGTTAATGCTCCGATTTATGCTGAAATCTCAGTTTTGGATAAGGCTGCAGTGGCTCTAGATGAAGAAACTGGGAAACCAATAGTGGGCGGTGAGTACGAAGAAACAGCCATTCCCAAGATGAGCGAAGATGAACTTAATAGACTTTCAGCATTCAAAGAATTCATAGGTAATATGGATTTAGAAGACTTCGGTTCAAGTAAAGAATCCTGAAATACATATTGCCGCCGCTTTGTTGTTCCTGATGGTACAATGATGTAACATGCGGTTCGGCTATACTCTGAAAGATTCCATTCAAGTCAAGAATACATGCTAAGCTTTTATTTTAAGGAGTTATTATGGATCTTCTAAGAAGTCTCCTGTTCGTACCCGGCAATCGTAAAGATATGTTAGAGAAAGCAGTTACAAGGGCATTATCCGATGCTTTAGTGGCTGATATGGAGGATTCGGTTCCTGACGCCGAGAAATCAGCAGCCAGAGAAATTATAGCGGAAATGCTGCCGGCACTTGTTGCAAATGGTCATAAAATAGTCGTAAGAGTTAATGCCCTAGATACAGGTATTCTAGAAGAAGACATGTATGCTGCTATTTCTGAGCATACATATGCTGTGAATGTTGGCAAGGTAGAAAATAGATGGGACGTTGCCCAAGTAGATGCGATTATGTCTAAGATTGAGAAATCAAAGGGCATGCAGGTAGGCACCGTAAAATTGGTGCTTTTCATTGAATCAGCTCTGGCAATAGTAAATGCATACGAATTGTGCTCATCTTCTCCTAGGATTGTTGCAGTTGCATTCGGAGCAGAGGACTATACAGTGGATATGGGAATAGAAAGGACTGAAGAGGGTTCTGAGGTACTTGTTCCCAGAGCTACCGTGGCAATGGCAGCTAGAGCTGCAAATGTGATTGCTCTAGATCCAGTTTATGCTAACTTCCAAGATATAGATGGATTCAAGGTAGATGCTGAACTAGGTAAGAGCCTTGGTTACAAAGGTAAATTTGCTATACATCCATCCCAGATAGAACACATAAATGATGTGTATAGCCCGAGTGAAGAAGATATAGAGTATGCAAAGAAAGTAGTGGCTGCATTTAGAGAAGCAGAAGAGCAGGGAAGGGGAGCCGTAGCCTTAGATGGAAAGATGATAGATGTACCAGTTGTAAAAAGAGCTGAAAGCCTGTTAAATCTGGCTGATGCAATTGCCAATCGCGGGAAGTGAAGTTACATCTGATAGGCGAATTGATTCTAATTGACTCGAGTAAATATACGAATTCACATATATTGACCCTATTTGCCTGATTAATTTATGCGGTTCACTGAAGACACTGAATATTAATTGTGCTATCTTTAGTGGTGAATTCATAGACCTGTTTCATTCCAGTGGTAAGATATCTGTCTATATTATGTGGAAGAGGTAATAAGTAAAACGAATAAGGGAATTTTTATGAGAGTAATATTTGTCGAAGACGTAGTTAACGTTGCCAGAACAGGTGATGTCAAAGAGGTTAAAACTGGTTACGCAAGAAATTATCTTATACCTAAGGGGCTAGCAGTTGCTGCAACAGCTCAACAACTAGTTAGGTTGGAAGCATTGCAGAAGATAGGCATGGAAAGAAGTGCCAAAGAACTTGGAGAGGCTCAGGAATTGGCTGGTAAATTAGATGGATCTAACGTAACTATAAAGGTGAAAGCCGGACCTAGAGGTAGATTGTTCGGTTCTGTCACGAACGCGATGATTGCTAAAGAAGTGTCCGAAACATTGGGTTTAAGCGTTGATAGAAAAGGTATAGCTTTGCCTAAGGCAATTCATGAGTTGGGTAACTTTGATATCCGTGTTCGCATACACCCGGAGGTTAATGCCAATATCTCATTAGTTGTAGAATCCGATTCTGATATTTCGGAGATAATAGTTGGAGATCTGGCCGAGGTAGAATCTACTAATTCCCAAGAGGATGCTGACTATGACTCCAATGGGGAAGAAGATGACGACTTGTTAGAAGAAGTAGAGACTTCTGAAGAGGAAAACGAGTAGGAGCGTTATGTATGTTGACAGGCTACCTCCTCACGACCAAAGGGCTGAAGAGTCTGTTTTGGGTTCGTTACTTATAGATGGCGAATCTATAATAAACACAGTTAGATTCCTTGAGCCTGAAGATTTCTATAATGAAAGAAATCGGTGGTGCTATGAGGCTTGCTTGTCACTGTGGCAAGACAATGAAGCAATAAATTCGGTAACAGTTGGGCATAGACTTGCACTAATGAGCAGGCTTGATGAGGTCGGAGGAGCTGCCTACTTAGGGCACCTAGTAGCATCAGTTCCAACATCCGCTCACGTTGAATATTATGCCCGGATAGTGAATCGTACTCATACCCTTAGAAGACTTATCGGTGCTGCTGGTGAAATAGCTTCACTCGGTTATGAAGGCGGGGGTGATATCGATAATGCCCTGGGCCAAGCAGAGGGATTGCTTTTTAGCATAAGGAGTGGTCAAGAAACTCGAGATTTTGTACCCATTAGGGAAGTGCTCGACCAGTATCTTGAAGAGAGTGCATCAGTAGACGGTACACTTGCTGGGGAATCAGCGTCTATACAGAGTGGGTTTAACGGTTTAGATGGTTTGCTTGGTGGCTTTCAAAGGTCAGATATGATAGTGATTGCATCCAGGCCGAGTTTGGGCAAAAGTACATTAGCCATTAATATCGCTAGGCATGCTGCATCACAAGGTTCTGTAGTTGGTCTTTTTAGTTTGGAGATGAGCAGAGAACAAATCGGTCTACGCTTACTATCAAGTGAGGCTGGGGTAGATAACCATAGATTGAGGTTACGTTTATACAGTGATGCAGAAGAAAGAAGAATAATAAACGCTGCTGGAGTTTTATCTGAGCTTCCTATATACATAGATGATACACCATTAGAAGGTATAGTAGAGATAAGAAGTAAGGCTAGACGCCTTCATATGGAAAATAAGATGGACATGATAATTGTAGACTATATGCAATTAATCGGTGGTAGCAGAAGATCTGAGAATAGAGTTCAAGAAATTAGTGAGATATCAAGATCCTTGAAGGGCGTAGCAAGAGACCTGAATATTCCACTTGTAGCTATCTCTCAGCTTAGTAGAGCCGTTGAACAAAGGCCATCTCATAGGCCCCAACTTTCAGATTTGAGGGATAGTGGAAGTATAGAGCAGGATGCGGATGTTGTAATGTTCATACATAGGGATGATTTTTACTACAATGAAGATGACTGGGATGCTAGATTCCCTGGTAAGCAGTATCCAAAAGATATAGCTGAAGTGATTATTGCTAAGCATAGACATGGTCCGATAGACACTATAAATCTAAGGTTTAGGGGGCCATTTTCTCGTTTCGAAGACATGCCAGTTTCTGGAGATATTTGATGAAGCAGCATTATGTTCTTCCCGACGGGGTGGANTTCACATCAGTGCCTGATCCAATTTTAGGTGTAGTNGTGGACGAGATAGAGGACATTAAGGTCCTAAAGACTGTGATGAGAATCGTTTGGTTATATTATAAGAAGAAAGGGTTTCCGAGATTTCTAACCCTTCATGATATAAGTGGCGACCATACTATTAGGAAAACATTGTCTAAATCGGGATATGGGCCCGTAAAATATGAGAACCTGATTGAAGTGCTGGACAAGATTTCATCTATTGGTCTCCTTATTACTATTCCAGTTTCCATATATGAGAATCAGGAATATATTTACATACTGAATACTAAGGAAGGCCGTAGGGCCGCAGAATTATTTAATGCTGGAGACATAGATATTGAAAAACTGCCANTACCAATAAAGGATAGTTTGATAGTCAATAATGAAAACGAAGTTNGAGTTGATAANTATANTCCTNCAACTGCTCAGAATATATTCAANCTATATGAACAGAATATAGGTATTATTACCCCTATTGTGTCTGAGGAATTGAAAGATGCGGAAACGATTTATCCTTATGAATGGATAGTAGAGGCATTCACAGAATCTGCTCTACTCAACAAAAGAAGCTGGCGGTATATAGAGGCTATACTTAAGAGATGGAAAACAGAGGGGAAGCAAGATGGAAAGTCTAGAGGAGATACTAAAAAAGTTGACTCCAGGGAATGGATCCGGAGACATGGTCTCAAGAAATTCCCGAGCTGATCAGGAATCTGAAGAACCAGATTGCATTATATGTAACGATTTGGGCTGGGTAGTGCCAAACGCCAGATTGGGAGATCCTGGTTTTGGCAAAGCAGTTCCATGTAGTTGCCGGGAATCTCTATCTGATCCATCTAGATTGGTACAGCTGCAGAGATATAGTAACCTTGGGCCTTTGACAAAGATTAGATTTGATTATATACATCCTAGTGGACCCAGTTCAGGAGAAATTGACAAGAAACTATTTGAATCAGCTTTTAACACGGCAAAAGGTTTCGCTGAAGATCCTCAAGGTTGGTTAATATTGTCAGGTAAGAGTGGTAGCGGGAAGACGCAATTGGCCGCTGCTATAGTTAATAGAGTATTGGAGAAAGGGCATCCATCTTTTTTCATGTTTGTTCCAGACCTATTGGACCATTTGAGATCTACTTATACATCTTCAAGCGACATATCGTATGACCAATTGTTCGAACAAGTTAGATCTGCGCCACTGCTAGTTTTGGATGACTTAGGCAAACAAAGCGCCACATCTTGGGCACANGAGAAGATTTATCAAGTTATAAATTATAGATATGTTAACGCTCTACCAACTATTTTTACGATCAGTACCCCCATTGAGGATTTGGATGCTCATTGGAGAACCAGGTTACTGNACGATTCCAGTAGCTTAATATGCAATCTTTCTAGTGATACTACTGATGCATACAGAGATGACTGGGGCAAGATAGACAGGAAAATATTAGATAGATTCACATTCCGTTCCTTTGATTCTAGGGGGAACGCCGCTAATAGAGAACAGGCACAAAGTTTGGATATGGCGTTAGCTTACGCCAAGAATTTCGCTGTGTCCCCAGAAGGGTGGCTTGTCTTTCTAGGACCNACCGGAAGTGGTAAGACTCATTTATCCATTGCTATTGCTAACGAATGTATAAATAATGGGCGGAATGTTATGTATTTCTTGGTNGCGGATTTGCTCGATTACCTGAGNGATACATTCAGTCCTGACAGTAGAGTCACGTATGACCGGAGGTTTGATCAAGTACGCAATGCCGATATCTTAATACTAAGAGACTTTGGAGCGCATCATGCGACTCCTTGGGCTAGAGAAAAACTTTATCAGCTTTTAGTTCATAGGCATGATTCTAGATTGCCCACCATAATAACTACTAGGGAATTAGATGAAGGGAAGAGGTCTGATCCAGTTGTTTCTAGGCTGTTNGACGTGACGCTGACGTCTGTTATCCCAATAGATGCTCCAGATTATAGATATAGAGGAAGAGATAGCTAAGTGTAAGCTATACTCAGAGTAATTGACTATGAATTTTCTTTCAGGCCATATATCTGGGAACGCAGGTTACTGTGTTTTCTGTGAGATTATTGAGGGTAGAGTACCTGGTACCGTTCATTATATGGATNATGACGTAGTGGTTATAACTAATCAACTTAAATGGGTTCCTGTGATGTTATTGGTTATGCCTAAAGAACATATGTCCCAAGAGGATCTATGGAGTGGCGATATACTATCAAAACTTTCTAATGTCGCACTGNCAATGGGTAAGAAATTTTGCCCAGGTGGGTTTAGATTATTATCTAATTTTGGGCATGATGCTATACAGAGCCAGAGCCACGGGCATCTTCATGTTTTGGGTGGCACCCGGCTTGGTCCATATGTTTAGTTAACTTAGTTTCGATTTNGNCCAGGAATATTANTCTGTGTTAAACATATTTTCGTAATGTTTTGGCCATTAACTTTGGAATAATTTGTTAGGATCAGGCGCNGCTTTTCTCTAAGAACTGATTCCTATTAGAGTACGCTTTTGGTAATTGACTATTCCTTACTCAACTGTGGTCTATGAAGTACTATCAACCATCATTTAACTAAGATATAAGTACCAATTATGCTGTTTNTACTGTGGTGTTTGGTGGCGCATACGGGACTCGAACCCGTGATCTCCGCCTTGAGAGGGCGGCGTCCTAGGCCACTAGACGAATGCGCCAAGTAAGAAACTTTTACGGAGTATCAAGGCCTTAGCGGATTCTAGCATATGGCTAAATCTGTATCAAGGATACAATTGCATTTGTATTAGTTTGTTTTGTATTTGCAATCTATAACCTAAACAGTATCCAAAAATGGNNAAAATGTGTAGTANGCATACTTGACAAACGAAGCGTACTGGGAATAAGATCGAGACATCCTTCGAAAGGTGGGGGTATACTATGCGAAAACCGTCTGGTATTGCGTTTCTGGTTACGATTTGCGCATCTCTAATGCTAATGATAGCAATGGCGTGCGCNGGAGGGGATGAGGAAGCTACAACTGCTCCAGCTGCCACTGCGGTACCTGAAGTCGTTGCAACAGCCGTTCCCGAGGTAGTATCGGATGCCGATAAGACTCATATAGAAAGATATCTCGATAGTCCAGGTTACAACCCTGATTGGGGACANCCTAAGACNGGAGGCACTTTCGTATTTGGATCTAACCGCGATACGACCAAATTTANCCCNTCTACTATAGGTGGGTGTTACGCTCATGGATGCTGGAGCGAGTTNGCNTANAACTCGTTNTTCAGGATAGACCCTTGGGTAGGTGANATAGAAGCCNTAGANGGNGANGTNGCNGANNCNTGGGNNATGTCNGGTGANGGNANNNCNTTGNNNGTNACNATAAGAGAAGGTGTNACNTTCTANACGAANCCNCACTTNCCTGCTGANGTAGCAGACAAAGTCAACGGAGACAGTTTTACATGCGAAGATGCGGTTGCTACATTCGACAGAATGGCTAAGCCTCCTAAGCATGAAGAGCCTCTTATGAGGACAACCAGGGCTATGATTCCCCATTACGATTCCACTACATGCCCTGATGGAGAGAAAGGGCTAACCTTTGTTCTCCACTTCGATCCACCAAAGGCTAGGACCATGTCCTCGCTTGGTAGAGGATTGGCCATGCTTGATAAGGATTGGATTGAGTGGCTACATGGACACGAAGAGAACATAATGAACACAGATGTTCCTAACAACTTCTTGTGGCAGTCTGGTACCGGTGCATTCGTACCGGATTCCATAAACGTAGGAACAAATGCTAACTGGGTTAAGAACGAGAATTACTGGAGAGACGGACTACCGTTACTCGACAAGTATGAAAACGTTGTACTCAGAGACGCTACAGCCAGATTCACAGCTCTTGCTACCGGGAATATACACTTCTATGGTGAAGGTAGCTACGGATTTACTTCCGGACAGGCTGAACAGGCTATGAGGGACTTCCCGGAAGAGATAAAGATTAACCCACAGAAAAACATGTGGGCTAGAGTTCTGTACTTTAACTCAGCAAAGCCACCGTTTGACGACTGGAGAGTTAGAGAGGCAGTCCACTTGGCTCTAGACAGAGAAGAATGGAGAATGTTCAGGCAGGTAGTTGCCGGAACGAGTGTCATAGAAGGTACGAACATGGCATACAGCATGCCTCCTAATACTTACTTCTCCGCTACAGATGAGGAAATATCTAACTGGGCAGGTTGGAAACAGCCTAAGGATGACGATATAGCAGAAGCCAATAGGTTGCTTGACGAAGTTTGGGGCGAAGGTGTTAGGGAGCCAATACAGTGTCTAGCTCCTGCTACTCAGGTCAGTGACGTAGATGGTTGTCTGTTTGTAATAGACCAGTTAAAGAAACATCTGAACTGGGAAGTGGCGTCAGACTTCCTCGATACAACACCTGTATACGATAAGAGGTCACAGAATAACTACACACTGACGGTAGGCTCTGGATCCGTGAGTACAATCACTGGTGACCCAGACGATGAATACATGAGGGCTTACCATAGAGATTTCACTCCTACCACCTACGGTGATAGAGAGGCAGTTTTGGCACTGCACAAGGAAAATCCTGAAGGCATGCAGAAACTAGAGGATATGATTAACGCTCAGTCTGCTGAAATGGATAAGGCTAAGCGTAGGACTATGGTTAGGGAAATGGAAGACTATCTCCGCACGGAGATTCATGGTTGGCACACTATGTTGGGATGGACAAACATATTCCCATCATGGAGGGCAGAGGTAAAGGGTTACCAGGGATACGACCTCTTCTCCTTTACTAAGGGTGCTATGTGGGAGAGAGTCTGGCTAGGAGAATAAACTAGCCTACGCAGATAGAATTATAGTTTGATAAAGTTGGCGGCTTGCAGGATAAAACTGACTAGAATTGACCTGCAGGCCGCTCAACAGAGGTGTCGTAGGACTCAAAGGATGTGAACCGCAGTCAGGCATGGAAATAACCGGCATTAACATGGAGATTACATGCAAGCTTATCTAGCTAGAAGAATAATACTGGGTGGACTTACAGCCCTTCTCGTCTCGCTGCTGATATTCGCAATACTGAGAATAGCTCCTGGGGATGTGGCTATGATGATAGCTATGGAAATAACAGGAGGAGAGGCATCTGATATCACAGAAGAAGATTTGCAAGCCATTAGGGAATCGGTTGGATTAGATGCTCCTCTACCACAGCAGTATGTTACCTGGCTAATCGATATACTCCGACTAGACTGGGGAACATCAATGTTTTCTGGTACTGAAGTCTGGGCAGAATTCAAGAGTAGGATACCAATCACATTACAATTGGTAATAATGGCTCAAGGATTAGCGATCAGTCTCGGTATACCAGCTGGGGTTATTATGGCACTCAGAAGGGATACATGGATAGACTACGTTGTTAGAATATTCTCACTTGCAGGACTGTCAGTGCCAAGTTTCTGGACAGCAACCTTGCTATTAGTTGGGGGTATGTACCTCTTGGATTGGAATCCAAGATTGAAGTATGTGCCTTTCGTTGACGACCCAGCTGAAAACTTGAAACAATTTATATGGCCGGCAGTCATGCTTGGGTATATAAGTTCAGCTACTCAGGCGAGGATGATGAGATCAACAATGTTGGAAGTGCTGAGGCAAGACTACATAAGAACGGCACACGCCAAGGGACTTAGGTCATTTGTTGTGGTGTATAGGCATACGTTGAAAAATGCATTAATACCAGTGGTTACGGTAATAGGAGTTACATTTGCATTGACTATGGGAGGCTCAATTATCATCGAGCAAATATTCTCCTTGCCTGGAATCGGTAGATTAATGATAGAGGGTATGAACCAGAGAGATTATCCGGTTGTACAGTCATTAGTAACGGTCTTCTCTATGTGGGTTGTATTTGTGAACTTGCTGGTTGATCTTACATATGGAGTTCTTGATCCCCGAGTCAGATATGACTAAATGGTTAATAGTCTATCCAGCCTTAGTAAAGAGAGGGTTTATTTAGATGGCAACTGAACAAGATATAGCCTCGGCGGCGATTAGAGCAGCCACTAGGCCTAACACTCTACTTGGTAGGATTTGGAGAAGCTCCATTAATTTTATTAAGAGGAAACCTTTGGGAGCGGCAGGGGCCTTTATCATAGTATTTATGATTGCACTTGCCGTCTTGTTTCCATTTATTACATTCTTCGACCCCTTAGCATGGAGTATAAGGGAAAAACTTCAGGCACCTTCTATGGTGCACTACCTGGGTACAGATGAGATGGGCAGAGATCTTTGGGCTAGGGTAGTCTTAGGTGCGCAGGTATCTCTGCTGGTTGGGTTCGGTGCTGTAGCAATGGGCTCCGTATCTGGCGGCTTATTGGGGCTGATCAGTGCCTTCTACGGAGGCAGGGTAGATGCGATTATCCAGCGGTTCATGGATGCACTTATGGCAATCCCTACTCTGATCCTTGCATTGGCCATTATGGCTGCATTGGGTCAGTCTTTGTTTAATGTAATAGTTGCAGTTGGTTTAGTTCAGATGCCAAGAGCGAACAGGGTTGTAAGGGCTCAGGCAATGTCTGTTAAAGAATCTGAATATGCCTTGGCAGCTAGGTCAATTGGGGCCGCAGACATAAGGATAATGATGTTGCATATATTGCCTCAGTGTACAGCTCCTTGGCTTATTATAGCTACTGCAGGTCTTGGGACCGCTATAATATCAGAGGCTTCATTAAGCTTTCTTGGGCTTGGCATACCACCGCCTCAACCGTCTTGGGGAGGTATGTTGTCTGGTAACGCAAGGAATTACTATGCGATAGCCCCATGGTTGGCTATATGGCCTGGTCTAGCTATCTCTTTGGCGGTATATGGATTTAACCTCTTTGGTGATGCATTAAGGGATGTGTTAGATCCTAGATTGCGTGGTACTTAGGGTACAAAATACATAAACTAGTGAATTATAAGAGGGGGTCTGTCTGCAGTTTAAACGGTAGGCGGACTCCCTCTTATAATTTGGGTTTGCATTGATTTTAGTTATAGAATAAAGCAAGGAAAAAGAGATTACTTAATCTGTATTGGGAACCGATACAAAAAAGACTGATATAAAAGTATATTTTCTTCTTGACAAACGGATTCTTGGGATGCTATTCTCCCTGTTATATCTACGAGAGGAGGGCTGAAGCTGAATGAATACAAAACCTTTTAAGAAGATTAGCCCAATGCTTGGAATTCTTATGGGTCTGCTACTTGTTGTAGCCGTGGCCTGTGCCGGAGAGGATCCGACACCTGTACCACCTACTGCTACACCAAAGCCTGCACCGACTGCAACGCCTGTCCCAGCGCCGACTGCGACATTGGCTCCTGGTGAGGTAGCAGCGCCTGAACCTACTGCTACAGAGGTACCTGAGATAGATCTGAGTTACCCGAGTGCGGCAAGTTTGCTGGACCATCCTGAATACAAAGCAGAATGGGGTGAGCCGGTCTACGGTGGAGTAGTTAAATACAGAACCGTATGGCCACAGACATCGAACTGTGCAGCTTGTAACAGTACATACAGGCACCTTTATGTACAACCCCAGTACAATACATTAGTAAGATACGATCCTTGGGGTGGATTTGAAGCTGGAGTACATCCTGACCTAGCTAAGAGCTGGGATATCTCTGAAGATGGATTAACATATACTTTCCATCTAAGGG
The DNA here is from genome assembly GCA_002717805.1 of Chloroflexota bacterium. Classification (GTDB taxonomy): domain Bacteria; phylum Chloroflexota; class Dehalococcoidia; order Lucifugimonadales; family UBA2985; genus UBA2985. Next base: position 26,091 of record PBBS01000024.1, read on the forward strand.
AAGGGATAAAATTCCGCGATGCGATCCCTCAGGACGATGAATTTGGATTGAGTGACATGCCTGGGAGAGGCGAAGAAGTCACATGTGAAGATGCTAAGGCTAGCATTGACTGGTGGGGAACTGATGAGTGGGGAGCTGAGAAGGGCGGAATGAGCCGTGCATCTCTACTGGATTCAATCAACAAAGATCCTAATGGTGGAACTTCATGTCCAGATGGACCTGATGGTTACACACTTGTCGTAAAGACAGGTTATAAGACCGCTATGACTATGGCGAACTTCGCATTGCCACCATTGGTAGTGTTGAACAAGGAGCAGCTCGAGTGGACGTTAGCCGAGCATCCTAAACAGGCACGAACAAAGAACTGGTACATAAACATGGGAACAGGTCCTTTCCAGGCTGAAAGGCTTGAGCAGGACGTTGTTACCAAGATATCTAAGAGAGAGGGTTACTGGAGAGATGGACTGCCATTCGTGGATCAAGCTCACTTCCATGTAATCAAAGACTTCTCAACTGCATTTACCGCTTGGGCTTCTGGTCAGATAGATATCATGGGTCAGGGTAGTGGTAGCTTGCAGTCTGGACAGGTACAACAGGCAGTTAGGGACTTCCCTGACAAGCCATTGCACGTGTTCAACCACCCAGGTGGATTAGGCCTTGAGTACAACACGAATAGGCCACCGTTTGATAATCAGAAAGTAAGACAGGCAGCTGACATGGTATTGGATCGCCAGGAATGGGTAGAGATCAATACTACTGCCGGCATACCTAACGCTGCGTACGCTACTAACAACTGGTTAGTTGGAGATGTATGGACACACTCCAAAGAAGAAGTTGACCAGTGGCATGGTTTCAGGCAGCCAAAAGATCAGGATAATGCCGAAGCTCTTGCATTGATGGATGAGGTTTATGGTGTAGGTGGAGAAAGACCAACCGTTACTTGTCTAACAAGGTCTGAGCAGAACTATGTAGACATATGTCTATATGCTAAGGCAAAGTGGGAAGAGTACCTAGGCTTGAATGTGAAATTGAACACCACTGAAGGTGTTGTTGAGAGGGAGCTTGCATTAGCATGTAACTTCGATACTCACGTAGCCTGGCCTGCCGCTCTTGTTTGGGTATATGACCCAAGCCACAAGTATGAGAACTATCATTCCGAGAAGCCAGGGTTCCCATGCGAGAGGCAAGGCGTTGAAGCAGGACTGCAGTCTAAGATCAATGATTTGATCATAGACGTAGACAGAGAGATGGACCCAGAGAAGAGAGCTGGCATCTCTAGAGAGATTGACAAGATATTGTCACAGGAAGCATATTACGACTCCGCATTGGAGTACACTGTGCTTGTCTACGGTGGTCAGCCATGGTTGAAGGGTGTGATACTGCCAACTAACGGTACATATGCAGTACACGCATGGATGCATGAGAGGTACTGGACTACCAAATAAAGTCTTACAAGGACTAAGGAAATAATAGAAAACCCCCTCCAAAACCGAAGATTGGGTCTAGGAGGGGGTTTTTTAGTGGCAAAACTAGTAGACGAATGTAATAATTTTTATTACAATACTGAAAATCTGAGATGAAACTGTGCACTCCATATGGAGTGCAAGACTATCGTAGATAGGAGGGAAAAGTGCAAGCGTATATCATACGAAGACTTCTGCTTGCGTGTCTTACCGTTGCAATGGTATCTACTCTGATTTTTGCGATCCTTAGGATAGCACCTGGGGACGTCGCATTGATGGTGTACACTCAAGGTGACGAAAGCATTCAGGAGATCGATCCCGTAGCACTAGAGGCTATTCGGGTACAGTTAGGATTAGATGTCCCACTCTTCCAACAGTACACTACTTGGGTAACTAACATGCTTATGTTAGATTGGGGAGAATCCTATTTCCACGGTGGAAAAGTGTTTGACGACTGGAAACGCAAACTACCAATAACATTGCAACTCGCTTTCATGACAATAACCATATCTACGATTATAGCTATACCGATAGGTATAATGATGGCACTTCGTCAAGATACATGGCTGGATTACACTCTAAGAATAGTCTCTTTGGGAGGAATATCCATACCAAGTTTCTGGTTTGCTACTATGATACTTGTCGTGGGGCTGTACTTCTTTAGTTGGAGTCCCAGGCTAGATTATGTTTCGTTTGGAGAGGATCCATGGGAAAATATCAAGATGTTCATATTCCCCGCTCTCACATTGGGCTGGGTCACATCAGCGACTAAATCCCGAATGATGAGATCCTCGATGCTTGAGGTTCTTCGACAGGATTACATAAGAACTGCTCATGCTAAGGGCCTTAGGTACTACATAGTAGTAATCAGACATGCTCTGAAGAATGCGTTGCTTCCTGTGATAACTATCATAGGAATTAGCTTCGCCTTGATAGCTGGTGGATCTGTGATAATTGAGACGATATTCCAGCTGCCAGGCATCGGTAGATTTCTAGTGGAGGCTATGAACCAGAGAGACTATAATATAGTTCAGGCTCTGGTAGCATTCTTCTCGGTTTGGATTATCTTTGCTAACCTGCTAGTCGATTTGACCTATGGTGTGGTCGATCCTAGGGTTAGATACGACTAAAATAAGTTAGTTAAGGGGTGAGTTAGATGGCAAGTGAACAAGATATACAATCGGCGGCGATTAGGGCAGCTACTAGGCCTAGTACGCTGTCAGGTAGAATTTACAAAGGTATTACTAATTTTATAAAGAGAAAACCATTGGGGGCAGTGGGAGCGGGCATTATACTGGTCATGATTGTCTTGGCATTGGCAGCTGACATAATAACCAGCAACGATCCGTTAAAGATGCATTTTAGGGATGCATTGCAGGCCCCTAGTGGAGAATATTGGCTCGGTACGGATGACTTCGGTAGGGACATGTGGTCTAGGATTGTTTATGGCGCCCAGATTTCACTGTATGTTGGTTTCTTTGCTATCGCAATAGGTTCCGGCATAGGTGGCCTTCTGGGATTGGCAAGTGCCTACTATGGAGGCAAGGTTGATATAATTCTCCAGAGACTTATGGATACAGTTATGTCAATACCGACATTGATCATGGCGCTTGCGATTATGGCAAGTTTGGGACAGGGACTAAATAACGTAGTTCTGGCGATTGGTGTGGTTCAAATACCGAGGGCGAATAGAATAGTTAGGTCTCAGGCATTGTCAGTTAAGCAGTCTGAGTTTGCTCTTGCAGCCCAGGCTATAGGTGCTACTGACCTTAGGATTATGTTACTTCACATAATGCCACAGTGTGTAGCTCCATGGCTGATAATTGCGACTGCAGGACTAGGAACGGCAATCATATCAGAAGCGTCCTTGAGTTTCTTGGGTCTGGGTATACCTGCACCTGAACCATCTTGGGGCGGTATGTTGTCTGGTAGGGGCAGGGATTATTATAGCGTAGCCCCTTGGATGGCCATATGGCCAGGTCTAGCAATCTCGCTAGCGGTCTACGGATTCAATCTGTTCGGAGACGCAATTCGGGACGTTTTAGATCCAAGGTTACGAGGGTCATAACTTAATAGTATAAGTAGAGCAAAGGAGCGAGTTGCGTTAGTCGACTCGCTCCTTTCGCGTTAATAAGTCTCTGAGTCTTTCCCAATTAATGCTCATTTTGTAATATTATTTCTTGGAAGGTATCTAAAAGATATAATCTATATGACGGATGGACTTCAGATAGTATAATAGTGGTTAGATTTGAGTTATTGTTGTGATATTAATTGATGAACCTGAATTTCGAAATAGGATCCGATGATAAGCCAAAGGGACATGCTCTAGTATTCTTTAGAAAAAAAGATGATATAAATCAAATACTAGCTACATACATAATAACTCTCCCACTCAACGTAGATGTAAGTAAGTATGTTCCCCCTATGTTCGCACCTCAGATGCAGAATCTTTCTGCACAAGATCTGTCTTGTTTCGCTTTTCCTCCTGTACCAGAAGAGGTCGATGGTCTAGATATTCTCAGAGATTTATCTCAGTCAAGAGGAGACGATTTGATAGACGGAGGTCTGTGTGATACTGGCGACCCTATGTCATTATTCCAAATAGTTAATGATATACAACAAGAATATTCTCGGTTATACCAGGATAGGATTTCGTCAGACGTACAAGAAGCAAGTGCAAGTATAAATAGTGTTCTATATGAATTTATGAGCGATGCTGACAGGTTGCGTGAGTTGTCTAAATTGATTGGCAAATTGAGATTTGCGTCAGAAGGATATGATTCTAGCCTGCGACGTGAGGCAGAAGAGGAAATTGAATCAATTTCTGTATATATGCCTGAGAATTTCAATATACCCAAGATAGCTGAGGCTGCAAGTATGTCTAATTCGGTAGGAGATAATCTCGCCCAACTGTATTTGGAACGTTGCTATAGGATGAGAGACGAGGATTATCGGGGTGTTCAAAAGATAGACGATGAGATACGTAGTATAGAAGAGAATTTGTAGTAATAGTATAAGGATCTGGGAGGCTATGAATGAAAGCTATAGTTTTTGACGAGCACGGAGAAATCGATAAACTGAGATACACAGATGTTCCTGAACCTGTATTAGGTGCAAGAGATGTGATGATTAAGGTGAGGGCGGCGGCGGCAAATTACACTGATATATGGGCGAGAAGAGGGATGCCTGGAGTTTCGATAATTATGCCTCATATATCGGGGAGTGATGCTGCTGGGGAAGTTGTTGATATAGGTTCCGGAGTAGAAGGCGTCAGCGTAGGTGATGAAGTTATGATACATCCTGGTATAGGTTGCCAACAATGCCAGTATTGTGCAAATGGAGAGGAATTTTTTTGTCGTAATTTCAAGATATGGGGATTCCAAACAGGCCCTTTGGATGGGGGACATGCGGAATATGCGAAAATACCGGTTTCTAATGTGGTTTATAAGCCATCAAATATTTCATGGGAAGAGGCAGCCTCGTTGCCCCTGATACTAGAAACTGTTTGGAGAATGCTAGTGGTAAGGGCTAGGATAAGACCCGGGGACACAGTTTTGGTTTGGGGCGCTGGAGGTGGGTTAGGGACAATGGCAGTTCAAGTCTGTAAATTGTTCAATGCTCGAGCTATAGCAGTTGCTTCCAGTGATGCAAAATTATCAAAAGCTAGTGAAATGGGAGCAGAGTTTACTATAAACCGTAGCGAACAAGACGTAGCGCAAGAGGTTAGGCGAATAACAGAGAGGCGGGGAGTTGACATAGTATTCGAACATGTTGGTCAGTCGACGTGGCCGGATAGTGTTCGTAGCTTAAGATACGGAGGCACTGTGGTTGTGTGTGGTGCGACGACTGGCTTTGAGGCAAATACGGATCTTAGGTTCCTTTGGAATAAACAACTGAACCTGTTGGGCTCACATATGGGATCAAAAGCAGATCTTATGGACGCTTTGAGCTTTGTGGAGCGTGGATTAATAAGCCCAGTTGTATCTGAGATATTGCCGCTGAAAGAGGTTCCTAAAGGGCAGACGCTTATGGAAGAAGATGAGGCGGTTGGAAAAATCGTGTATGTTCCATAGAAATTCTTTGCAAGTATTAAATAAGTAAGGAGATTTATGCCTATATATGAATATCAAGGTAAAAAGCCTAAGATTGGAAATACTTCCTATGTGCATCCTACGGCGGTGTTGATAGGTGAAGTGATCATAGGCGAAGGATGTTGGATAGGTCCTAATGTGACTATGAGAGCAGATGAAGGACGAATTGAAATGGGGGATTATTCAAATCTTCAAGATAACGCTGTTATACATGGTAGTAAGGTGTATTTGGGTAGATATTCCCATCTTGGTCACGGATGTATACTACATGGGGTAACACTGGGTGAGCATGTCTTAGTTGCAATAAGGGCCGTAATATTGGACGGAGCGGAAGTCGGAGATTGGTGTACTATAGCAGCCGGTTCTGTTGTTGCACCAAGGGCCAAAATTCCACCAAGGAAGATGGTTATGGGTATTCCGGGTGCAGTAGTTGGAGACGCTCCTGAAGGACGTGAAAAGAATTTTGATTGGTCTCACTCTACAGGATATCTAATAAGGCCAAAGACTTATTCTGAAGGGTTACAAGAAATAAGTATAGATGAAACTAGGGGTTAGTAGGTCAGGGTATATTCATAGATTTCAACATAGGGTTTGGTTTGAGATCAATGTTGGTAGTGAACATTGAGGTTAGAAAGGAGGACGGTATTGGCCAATCTATCAGAAGAAGATATAAGGATTGCTGTAGGAAATGCTATTGTTGAGGCAAGAGAACGCAGTGGATATGGGGATAGACTGATACCTTTTACATCGGCTGAGATTAGTTTCATACAAGATATAGTCGCCTGTACATTGGAAAAATTGTTGGTACCTAATGAATCAAAATAGGAAATAGATAACTGATTGTTATAATGGATATTGGTAATATACCTTTCCAAAGGCTTCTCTGTTTGTTATACTCTCCAAGGTTTATCAGAATCATACAATTCTAGAGGAATTTTATATGCCTGCGTACGTAGTAATAGGGGGTCAGTGGGGTGATGAGGGGAAAGGAAAAGTAGTTGATTACTTGGCACAGAAAACTGATGTCATAGCTCGGTTTGCTGGTGGCAACAATGCTGGGCACACAGTAGTTACAGATGGACAGGAATTTAAGTTCCACCTTATACCTGCCGGAATACTCTGGAATAATGCTGCATGCATGATTGGCAACGGAGTAGTAGTTGACCCTGACGCACTAATGCAAGAGATATCAGGACTTCAGGAGCACTCCGTTGATATGAGTAGACTATCGGTTAGTGATAAAGCTCATGTGATAATGCCCTATCACATAATTATAGATCAATCGGAAGAGTCTGCTAGGGCCGGTGGTGCAATAGGAACTACAGGTAGGGGCATAGGACCAGCTTACATGGATAAGATTGGGAGAAGTGGTATCAGGATGGGGGATTTACTGGATGCCGAATCACTAAGAGACAGACTTTTGTTCATTCTGGGACAGAAAAATAATATATTAACCAAACTTTATGGACTAGATCCTTTCGATATAGACTCTCTTTATGAGCAGTGTCTTGATTGGGGAGTTAAACTGAAGCCCTATATCAAACCTGTAGAAGACATGATACAAGATGCATTGAGCTCCAATAAGAACGTACTTTTGGAGGGTGCACAAGGTAGTATGTTAGATATAGACCATGGTACCTACCCTTATGTTACCTCATCATCTCCGACTGTAGGAGGTGCTTGTACGGGTCTGGGTGTGAGCCCCATGCACATAAAAGAGGTTACAGGAGTTTATAAGGCCTATACTACTAGGGTCGGTGCCGGGCCATTTCCAACTGAACTTAATGATAGCACAGGGGAGTTAATACGAGAGAAGGCCTGGGAGTATGGGACTACTACTGGAAGAGCAAGGAGATGTGGCTGGTTTGATGGAGTTATCGCCAGACATACGGTAAGGACTAATGGGATGACGTCTGCTGTACTAACCAGATTAGATGTTCTCGATGGATTTCCTTCAGTGAAAATATGCGTCGCATACCGTCTAAACGGAGAAAATATCGATAAAATTCCTAGCAACGTGTCAACTTTGGAAAGATGTGAACCCGTGTATGAGGAATTTCCCGGGTGGCAAGAGCCGACTGCTGGTGTGACTAATGTGAATGAGTTGCCGAAAGAGGCGTTAGATTACGTTAAGCGTATAGAGGATATAATGGGATGTAAGATATCAATGATATCCACAGGTCCAGCAAGACACGAGACAATAGTGGTTGATCCATTGTTTTAATGACTACTTAGTGGGTCGCTTCTCCAAAAAATCCTAGGGCCCAGTCGAATCCATAGAAGCATGCATATGCTACAGTTACACCCTTTACTAGTTTTCCAAGCCATACGAATAGTAGGAATTGCCGGAATGGGAATTTTAAGGATCCTGCTGCTATACCAACGAGGTCAAAAAGTGGGTTTGGAATACAACACATAATGAATATGAATAATCCTCCCTTGGATTTCATCTTTTCTTGTATGCCTTCATAGAACTTACTCTTATTTACAAAACCTCTCCCACTATATCCAATTATGTAACTAGAACTTTCTCCGATTACTTCAGCAACAGAGCCAATAATTGCCACTAATATAGGGTCTAGATTTAATACACCTGGACCTATGCATATGGCAGCAGTTCCAGGTATGGGCAGTAAGACAGAGGCACTACCAACAAGACTCAAAACGAAAACACCAACGTACCCAACAGTTTCTATATTCGGTAGGCTGTCTCTTAGCAGAATGATAGTGCCTAGCACTACGCACAATAGGCATATGGAAATAATCTTTAGTGATGTTTCTCTACTAATCACAGGTATACTATATCCGATTAACGATTAACTATAAATAAAGTGAGTTTGGGTATTATACCAGCGCTACGCAATAGCCTCTATCTTTGAAAGTACGTCAAACTGCAGTCCATTTTGATTTGCTTTAATATCAACAATATCTCCATCGTTTATATGTCCGGATAGTATTTGGTTTGACAGAACATTTTCGACATATCTTTGTAGAGCTCTTCGTAATGGTCGAGCACCAAAAGTTTTGTCGAATCCTTCTTTAGCGAGCCATGACTTGGCTGTTATATCTATTCTGATTCCTATGTTACGTTCAGATAATTTGTTTTCTAGGTCTGCCAATAAAAGATCTACTATTTCTGCTATTTCAGGCTCGGTTAGTTGGTCAAATATTACTATCTCGTCAATACGGTTCAGCAATTCAGGTCTGAAAGTAGTTTTCAGGGCTTTCTCTATAGATGCTCTAAGTTTCTCACTTTCTTGTACAGATTCTCCATCCAATTTGAATCCCATAGCATGCGATTTCCCTATCTCACTAGTACCTAGATTGCTAGTCATTATAATTAGAGTGTTACGAAAATCTACTGTGCGACCCTGTCCATCTGTTAGTCTTCCATCCTCTAAGATTTGTAAAAGCACATTAAAGACGTCTGGATGAGCTTTTTCTATTTCGTCGAAAAGTATGACTCTGAATGGCCTCCTTCTTACGGCTTCCGTTAGTTGTCCACCTTCCTCATGGCCTACATAGCCTGGAGGGGCACCTATCAGTCTAGATATTGTATGTTTTTCCATATATTCAGACATATCTATTCTGACCATATTTTCTTCGTGATCGAATAATAAATGAGCTAGAGACTTAGCCAACTCAGTTTTACCCACCCCAGTTGGACCCAAGAATATAAAGCTTCCTATAGGCCGCTTAGGGTCTTTTAGTCCAGCCCTAGATCTACGGACAGCTTCAGATACTACTTTGATAGCTTGGTTTTGTCCTATAATGCGCTCGTGCAGTCTTTGTTCCATATGTAGGAGCCTCTCTGCTTCTCCTTCTATCATTTGGCTTACAGGTATTCCAGTCCATTGAGAAATAAGTGTAGCGATAGCTTCTGCGTCCACTATCATATCTTTCTTATGGTCTTTATCCCATGCGTTTCGTTCATCACTATATTCTGATTCCAATCTTAATCTTTCGCTTCTCAACTCTGCAGCTTTTTCATAGTTTGCCATCTCGGACGCAGCTTCTTCTTGATATAGTAGTTGTTTTATTTCATCCTCTGAACCTTTAAGTTTTATAGGTAAGCTCTCCGTGTCTATTCGCAATTTACTAGCAGCCTCATCTACTAAATCAACTGCTTTGTCAGGTAAATGGCGGTCTGCGATGTATCTATGGCTGAGGTTTACGGCTGCTTCCAGCGCAGATTCCTCGATCTTGACTTTGTGGTGGGCCTCGTATCTAGGTGATAGGCCCTTCAACATTTTTATTGCCGTTACTATATCTGGTTCCTCTACATATATAGGCTGGAACCTTCTTTCCAGAGCCGCATCTTTTTCTATATGTTTTCTATATTCATCTATAGTGGTTGCGCCAATACACTGTAATTCTCCTCTAGCGAGTGCTGGTTTCATTAGGTTACTTGCATCTATAGCACCTTCAGCTGCTCCCGCTCCTACAACATTATGAATTTCGTCTATGAATAGTATTACCTCTCCTAATGCCTCTTTCACTTCTTCCATTACACTCTTTAGACGTTCTTCGAATTCACCGCGAAACTTGCTGCCTGCTATCATAGCGCCGATGTCCAAGGCTAATACTCGCCTGTTTTTTAATATATCTGGCACATCACCTGAAACTATTCTGGAAGCCAAGCCTTCCGCTATAGCAGTTTTACCTACTCCGGCCTCGCCGATTATTACAGGGTTGTTTTTTGTTCTCCGTGTAAGGGTTTGCATTACACGTCTCACTTCCGTGTCTCTGCCAATTACAGGGTCTACCTTGCCTTTGCGAGCTAAATCAGTTAGATCTATGCTGAACTTCTCTAAAGATCTATATCTACTCTCGGCTCTGGGGTCTGTAACTCTATGTGTGCCTCTTATATCGGCTAAAGCTTGATATATCTTCTCTTTGTCTATACCAAAAGCTTTCAATATTGAATTCGACTCTCCCTGCGATTCCAAAGTTATACCAATCAATAGATGCTCGGCCCCAATGTATTCGTCCTTGAATCTATCTGCCTCTGCTTTAGCGTTTTCGAGTAATAATTGCCCCCTCGGGGTTATATATATCTGGGTTGAAGAATTGTTGTTTTTCGGACCTGTCTTTAGAGACTCGGCAGTGGATAGTTTTAGAGAATCTATATCTGCACCCAGTAATGTAAGTATTTCGGCGGTAACACCCTTTTCTATTTCCAATAGGGCTAGAAATATATGCTCCACATCCCATTGGCTGTGGTTATACCTTTGTACAATTTCCTGAGACAGTGCAAGAGCCTCTTGTCCTTGTTCTGTAAAATCATCTGGCCTTAGTACCATTATATTTCCTCCTCACTTCGACATACGAATACAAATTCGCGAAGCTGTTTCGTATCCATATTTATCTTCTATATCCCATATTATTTTTAAGTTCATCTAATTGATGATTTAATTTTTGTATTTCTCTTTCCATATCGTACATACGCTCACTCATATGCAATACAACCTGTACTCCTGCAAGATTAATGCCCAGATCGTCTATAAGGGTTTTGATCCTACGTAATTTATCTATGTCACTCCGTGAATATAGACGGATATTACCTTTCGATCTGGCAGGCTCTAATAGGCCTTCTCTTTCATAATATCTAAGGGTCTGCGTGTGGACTTGCAACATTCTTGCTACCACGCTTATTACATAGTATGGTTCATCATTATCCAGGGCATTCTGATCTGTTAGGTTTGTCATATATTACCTTCGTCGCATTTGCCTCATATATCTGAATTGTGCTAATAAATTCCTCTCGTCGTCCAATAGATTTTGAGGATAATAAAGTTGTATGGCCACATATATATTCCCTGTTTTCTTACTTAAGTCGTTATTAGGCATTCCTCTTCCGGAAAGTCTGAATAAGCTGCCATCTCGAGTATTAGGAGGTATTTTCAGCAAGACCTGGCCTGTCATGGTTGGTATCTGTATTTCAGTCCCCAGTAGTGCATCTATAAAGTCTAGCGATACAGAATGATATAGGTGCTCGTTATATCTGGTGAAGTAATCATGAGGTGCAATATTAATTCGGAAGTAAATATCTCCCTCGGTGATTATGTTCCCTGTGTTAATTCGTATCCTACTTCCATCCTCTATGCCTCTCGGAAGATCTATTTCTATATTCAATCTCACTGAATCAGGTCCATAGTTTATGGGTACTGTTGTTGAAATACCTTTGAATGCTTCTTCCAAGGTTATATTAAGTGGATATTCTGTATATTTCCTTCTTGTGGAAAGCGTGACTATACTAGATGTGCCTCTATTTATATATGTTTCTATTATTTCGTTAAAATAAGATTCCTCATATGTATAGGCCGTGTCAACATTTGATAACAGATTCCTTCTACCTGTAATGTAGTTGTTCCTGGGAGGTTCATTCGCTTTCTCACCATTGGCAATTTGTTGATTATCAGGGTTACTCAATATACGGTATGCTTCGGATATCTCTAGGAATCTATTCACTTGACTTGATTGATTTGGGTTTATATCCGGATGCCATTCGCGGGCCAAACGACGATAAGCTTGCCTGATATCCTTCAGAGAAGCACCTGAGCTTATACCTAGAATGTCATAGTAATGTTTTTGCATTTTCTTCTCGCTTTATACCATCGCATTATGCTGCATATATATGATATTGTCAATAAGCATGAGTGAAAGAGCATAGGAAAGTTACAATGCTCTTATCAACCCTAAGAATTGCTGGTACTATGTGTACTGTATATAAAAAATGAGGGAGCTCCATTATTAAGCGGAGCTCCCTCATTTTTTATATACCTATTTTGCTAACTGCTTATAGGTCCAGTGTTGTTCATGTATCCTCTCCAGTTGCGCTTAATTTCTTCTAAAGAGTCGCCTCCGAATTTTTCCAGCATTGCGTCTGCTAAAATTAGGGCAACCATTGCCTCTTCAATAACTGCACAGGTTGGGACAAAAGTTATATCACTCCGTTCAAAGTGGGCTTTTGCTACGAACTCACCACTGGTAAGATCTACTGTCTCGAGGCCATTTATAATTGTAGCAATGGGTTTTACTACTGCTCTAACTACTAACGGTTCGCCTGTGGTCATGCCACCTTCTAGTCCACCTGAATTATTAGTTCTTCTTTCCCATGGGTTAAGCCAGCCCTCTTGATTTGTCTCCCATTCAGATTGGGGTTTTACTACATCATGGACTTGGGAACCTCTCAGGTCTGCCTGATTGAAACCTGCTCCGAATTCTACACCCTTGACAGCGTTTATACTCATTACCGCAGCAGCAAGTCTAGTAGTAAGCTTCTTGTCCCATTGGATGTGGCTTCCAAGCCCTATTGGTAATCCGTTCACTATTACTTCGATTATTCCACCGAGGCTATCTCCGGCTTCTCGCGCTGAATCTATCTCTGTAATCATTCTGGCTGCTGCATCAGGATCTGCACACCTTACTGCTGCTACTTTTGACCCATTTGGGTTGTCTGAATGATATGGATCCATCTCTAACTCTGCCCAGTCAATATTCGATGGTACATTAGCATGGATACCACCTATACACCTGACGTGGCCATGAATTTCGATACCGAATTCCTCTAGGAATCTTCTTGCAACAGCACCAGCAGCTACTCGTGCAGCACTTTCACGCGCGCTAGACCGTTCAAGAATATTTCTCGCGTCAGATTGCATGTATTTAGTTATACCAGGAGTATCTGCATGACCTGGACGGAGACTAGTTATCGGCTCGAATGGTACATCAGAAGGATTGACACTCATTTCATCTACCCATGGAACCCCGTCAGGTCCAGTTCCAGTAGAAAAGTCGCGATTTATTATGTGCATTCCTATTGGTGAGCCCATTGTAAGGCCGTGTCTCACACCAGATAGTATCTCAGCTCTGTCCTTTTCTATTTTCATCCTGCCACCTCTGCCATATCCGACCTGCCTTCTTGCCATCTGTGTTTCTATGTAATCTTCGGTTAGAGGTAAATTTGCAGGTATGCCTTCCACAATAGTGGTCAAGGCCTTTCCATGTGATTCCCCTGAGGTTAGAAATCGTAACATAACTCGAGCTCCAATCTTTCTTTTTTGTCTAATTTGGGTTAAGTGCTTTGCGAGCTACCTCTAGCATTATATCTGTAGGCGCATCAATACCTGTCCACATTTTGAATGATATGCTTCCCTGATATACTAGCATAGTGAGGCCTCCGAGTGTTTGTGCACCTACCTCTTGAGCGTCCCTTAGTATTGGTGTAACGCTTGGATTGTACACCAAATCTATTACAGTCGATCCTTTTGGAATAAATTTCTTGTCTATTGGGGATAGGTCTGGTTGTGGGCCACCGGACATTCCTAGAGACGTGCAGTTCACTATTATATCGGAACTGTAGGCAATAGCTTCTAATTTAGTAGAGCTTAATCCTATAGCTCCAGATATATTGCCAATAGGCCTTAAAGTATCTACCAGCCGGTGTGCTCGATCCAGATCGCGATTAGCAATGAATATAGATGAGGAGCCTCTTTTGGCCAATGCCACTGCAACTGCTCGAGCAGCCCCGCCTGCACCTAGCAGTAGGACTGATTTACCAGAGGGATCTATATTGATAGAGCTGAGGGTGGATTTCAAGAATCCCTCTGCGTCAGTATTGTTACCTACCAGTTGCCCTTCCGTGTTTACTACTGTATTAACAGCCCCAATAGCCGCCACATCATCTGATCCACTGTCCAGCATTGGTATTATTAGTTCTTTGTACGGTACCGTCACATTTGCACCGAGTATATCCTCTTTTCTCAAGTCATCTACAGCTCTTTGCAATTGATGCGGGTCTACATCGATTGCTTGGTAGGTTACATCCATGCCATGATAATCAAAAGCAGCTTGTTGGAATATAGGGGATATAGAATGTCCAACCGGATGTCCTATAAGGAATACTTTCTTAGTCATTTAATTTAGCCTTGCTCCTTTGATAGAGGAGAATGATAGAGGAGAAGTATAGCAGCCTGTGGCTATGCCATCAATGATTATGGTACGGTTCTATCTAGGTACGATTGGAGGATTATAGCAGCTGAGGCAGAGTCTAAGAGACCTTTATTATGGGAAGGTTTATGTCCTCCTTCGCGCAATAATTTCTGGGCTTCCACTGTTGAGAACCGCTCGTCTTGGGATCTTACAGGTATGTTAGATGATATAGACAATTCTTTTATGAACAGTTTTATCTTTCGGCCCTGAGGCCCTAGGGTACCACTGAGTGATATGGGCAGGCCTACGACTATAGTTTTGACCTGATTGTCATTTGCAACATTAATTATATTCTTTATGTCTTCATGTTCGTTGCTTCTAACAATCGGAGACAGTGGTGAAGATATAGTACAAGTTGGATCGCTTATAGCCATTCCTATCCGGCGCTCTCCTATATCTAGGCCCAGAACTCTCAGCCCAGCGTATTGAGCCATTTCTCCACCAATCTCGTAGCTTCTGCTATAGCATTAGCTAGTTTGTTCGGATCTTCTCCACCAGCCTGGCCCATTTCAGGCCTGCCTCCCCCTTTACCATCCATCGCCTGAGCAGCGTCTTTAACTGTTTGACCAGCATGGAATCCTTGCTCTGAAATATCCTTGGTTGCAGTTATGATAAGCATAGGTTTATGGTTAACTATAGTGCCTATCACTATTATGCCACTCTTAATCCTATTTCTAAGCCAATCTCCAGCCTCTCTTAGCAAATCTTGATTTGATACTGTTAGCTGTCCGGCCACAAGGTTTATTCCTTTGAGCTCTGATATACCGAGTGAATTCACTTGTTGCTTTAGTAGTTCTCTCTCCAGTTCCAATGCTAACCTTTGTGACTCATCCAGTTGATTTAAAATAACCTCGGTTTTAGGTACGATTTGTTCTATAGGTACCTGAAGGCGTGAAGATATATCTCCGAGAGTATCATTCATATTTTGGATTATATTTTCTGCATATCTCCCTGTGACTGCTTCTATCCTTCTTAGTCCTGCACCTATACTGCTTTCAGAGACTACGTAGCAATATCCTATGTCTCCAGTTCTGACTACGTGAGTCCCTCCACATACTTCAATGCTAAATGGGTTATTGTGGTCATCATCGACTCTGACCACTCTTACGCTGTCTCCATAACGGTCTCCAAAGAAGGCGATAGCTCCATCGGATACAGCCTGTCTATATGTAGTTTCATCAACATGGATATGTATATTCTCTCTTATCTTTCTGTTCACAAGGCTTTGTACTTCTCTCAACTCTTTGTCCGAGATAGAACTGACATGAGTAAAATCAAATCTCAATCTATCTGGAGCAACTAGAGAACCATGTTGTCGTACGTGATTTCCGAGTACGGATCTTAGTGCTGAATGCAGGAGATGTGTAGCTGTATGGTTTCTGGCGGTGTCGGACCTCGAACTATTTTCAACTTCTGCTGTGACAGGGTCTCCAATGTAGAATGTACCTGATAATATCTTACATTTGTTAACAATTAAACCTGCCAATGGGCTTTGAGTATCTAATACCTGGAGTTCTCCACTTTGGCTTTTTATTGAGCCTGTATCACCCAGTTGACCTCCCATTTCTGGGTAGAAGGGAGTTTGCTCGAGTATTATCTCTACATTGTCACCTTTATTTGCCTCACTAACCTGCTCTGAATTAAGCAAGATAGCAGATATAGTCGTATTTGTTGTTAAGGTTTCATATCCCAAGAATTCATTGTATGTAGTATCAAGATCTTGGTATTTTCGGTTAAGCTCAAAATCACCATCGAATTTGCCTGCTGCTGATCTAGCTCTTTCTTTTTGCTGAGCTAATTCTTCGATGAATCCATCCATATCAAGGGTGAATCCATATTCATTCGCAATCTCTTCTGTTAGCTCTGGGGGGAAGCCGTATGTATCAGACAGTGCGAATGCTTCTTTGCCGGTTATGGTCGAAGCGTTGCTTCTAAATTCTGCCAGGCTGTATTTTCCCATTGCATCTGAAAGATCGGTAATGATATGAGTTTTCAGCCAATCTGGCAATCCAGAATCATATTCTTCTATGGACTCACTTAATAGCTTGTTAATATTATCTTTCGTGTCGCCAGTAGGTATATCATTAGCTATATTCATGGCCATTCTTCTAATTGGTATTATCGATCCTTCCAACATAGCAAGACCTGATTGCATTACACTTATGAATCGTTCTTCTTCAAGAGCTAGAACTCTTAATATAAAGTCTTTCCTTTCCAAGAGATCTGGGTAGTTTATACCCATGAGCTCTATTACCAATCCACCGATATTTTCTAGGAATTGTTCATTTAGACCTAAGGTTTTACCATACCGTATAGCTCGGCGTATAATTCTTCTGAGTACATAGCCTCTTCCCTCATTACCTGGGACTACTCCGTCACTTATTAGGAATACAGCACTTCTACTGTGTTCGGCTACGACTCTTATTGCATAATCTAAGTTATTATTCGCTCCATATGGTTTCCCGGACAGGCTTGAGACACGGTTAATGATTGGAAGGAAGATATCTGTTTCATACAAAGTTTCTTTTCCTTGTAGTATTGCAGCACACCTTTCTAAACCCATTCCAGTGTCTATATTAGGATTAGGTAGTGGGCTACGGTTACCACTTTGGTCTTGGAAGTATTGCATAAATACCAGATTCCAGAGTTCCACAAATCGATTGCATACTTGTGGGCCATTATCTATAAGGTTGCTGCAATTAGGTCCACAGGTTTCTGATTTACAGCCAAGTCTACTACCAAAGTCATAATGTAATTCGCTACATGGCCCACACGGACCTTCGGAACCTGCTGGGCCCCAGAAGTTATCGTCAGCCCCAAAATTTCGAATTCTCTCTTCTGGTATACCAGTATTTATCCATAGTAATCTAGCCTCATTGTCTTCTTCATAAACTGTTGCCCAGAGTCTCTCTGCAGGTATCTGTAGATTTTGTGTAACGAA
>PBBS01000025.1 GCA_002717805.1 Chloroflexota bacterium
ATAGAACTCTTTAACGTATGTCTGGGCATGAAGCATCACTTGTTTAATTCCTTGAGTACGAGCTTCATCTTCCAAGAATCTGAGAACCACCGAACCTACTCCGGTTCTCCTCAAAGGCCCATCAACCTTTCATTTTATTCATGCACAATTTGTATTTGTGCCAATACAATTTTACATCAATCAAAATGATTATTGTGTTAATTTCGAAAGTATTTCTGATAAATAATTACAAACCAGCATATTGGGGGCTGTCTTGCAGATTTATTCGCATTACAGATACTTCAAGGATTCTTACGTCTATCAGACAATTCAGTACCTCTGATATCATCTGATCCTATTATACTGCCACAAACCTTACATAATCTGGTTCTTGATTTCTCCGAATGAGGTGGCAAGTTGTACTTTATACTATCTACTGAAGAACCACATTCTAGGCACTTTTGATCCTCACGACTGTTCATAGCACAATTATACAATAACTAACTTCATATATTGCGATAAATTTTATAGGTTATAATTATTGTTACTGAGCCCCTAGATGATTACCATCATAGTTACAATCTAAGGGCAATAGAATCTGTATTTTAAAACTGGAGATTGCATGGAATGAACTCTATAAAAGATTCGTTAAAGGCTGGTAAGACTGTGGTGGGAACTGCAGGTTCCCCATCAGTAGATACTGGTATGCTCGCTGATGCAGGTTATGATTTTCTGCTTTTTGACACACAACACGCAGCTGTAGACACAAAACAACTTCACCCCTCTATACAAGCCATGATTGGGAAAAAAGCTGCTCCTATTATACGAGTCAGTTCGAATAGGGCAGATCTCATTTGCTTTGCTCTGGATGCTGGTGCTAGAGGCATCATAGTACCAATGGTAAATACCAAAGCGGAAGCCGAAGCCATGGTTAGGGCCTGCAAATATTCGCCGCTCGGTGATCGGAGTAATTCAGGTGTCCGCGGCGAGTGGGGTGACTTCAAAGATTACAGGTCCTACCTGGATATGGTTAATGAAGAACTAGTCATAATTCCAATGATAGAGACCCAGCAGGCTATAGATAATATCGATGAGATTCTCAGCGTCCCTGGTATAGATGTGCTTCTAGTTGGGCCATCCGATCTTTCTATAGAGCTTGGTGTGCCACTCGACTATCCATCAGATACATATCAGGCGGGCTTGGATAAAATAGCATCAGCCTGTAAAAAACATGGAGTTGTTCCAGGAATGTACTTTATTCCTCCAGAGATGGATCCAAATTTCTACGTTGCGAAGGGTTTCAAATTCTTCACTATACCTTGGGCTAAATGGGCATTGGACGGCATTAAAAGTGGCCTAGACGGCATAGACAGATAATACTAATAGAATTAAAGCATAGGAGGTAGGAAAATCATGATGAAGTTTAAGCATTACACCATAGCTGTTCACGATTTGGATTCTGCTGTGGAGAATTATAAGAACCTATTTGGCATGGAAGCATTAGGCAATCGGGAACATAACGACATAGGTAATTTCGATTCTGTGTCTATGGGATACAATGGTGAAACTGTTTTACGCTTAATACAATCCTCTTCGGATGATACTGCTGTAGCAAGGCTTATGAAATCTCGCGAAAATGAATTCAACCCACACGGTGAAGGCGTTTACCTGTTAGCTTTTGAGGCAGATGACCTAGACACTCTCGCCGCCCAGATAGAGTCAAATGGGGGACGGATTACTCGTTTACCTGGGAGAACTAACTTCTTCGTTCACCCCACGTCATCCAATTTTGGCTTTATGGAAATCATGCCAAAGCGTGATTAATGATAGTGTCATACAACATTGCTATAATAGCATTGCAGTAAGGAGGATCCTCTATTGCAAACGTTAATAGCACTAGTCTTAATATTAGTTCTACTTATACTGATTACGCGCAGAGTTTTCGCATCCGTTGGAGATGCAGAGTGTAGCAACTGCAGCGGAGTATTGTCTCCAGGAGCTAAGCTTTGTAACAGTTGTGGTCAGGTGACACGGCTATATATGCCTAACCGGATGATCTGGCTCGGTATATTGGTAATGTGCGTTCTTTCTTTTGGGGTAATGGCATTTTGCACCAGTTCTGTAATGTAGTGAGGTTTATAGCATGAGCCCAAAATGGATAGTGATAGTAGTAGCAGTCCTAATCCTAAGCGTTACTATAATAAATTTTGTTGTCGGAAGTATTCGATCGGCTAGCCTATAAGCCGTATTTCCTCTTACAAAAAACCCCGAGATTCCCGATACTTATTCCTCAGTAGGCGCGAACGCTAGCATCCTAGTCGAAAACTTAAACTCACCAACCCAGAGATGTGAACCATCCCAGTCGACAGCGTTAGCCATCTTTATGGCATCTTTGGCCTTGGTACCAGCCCCAGATCCTAATGTAACGTCTGGAGGCTTACCAGCTAATGCATCCTCAATAGAATTCCAGCCAACCACTTGATTATCTCCCTGTAGAGTTATGAAAAACCCTACTTCGGTTAATGCCGCACTTTGAGGAAACACGTTATGCTGAGGAATATGTCTAAGGTTACCGTCAGCCAATTCATCAAATCTTATTGCCTTCACGTTAAATTGGTCAGCTGGATAACCTGCAATGACTAACCATTCTGAATCCGAATCAAGACGTCCTGGACCTTCAGGTACGTCCAGTATGTACTTTGGCTCATCATTTTCTGCAGGTATGCCTTCCCAAATCCATACCTGATCTGATTCCTCACTGGAGAGGGCGAAATATTGTCCGTTATAAGTCACTCCTCTAAGCCCTTTTAACTCTACTGATCCCATATTATCGCTAATTTCTATCTCGGGTAGAGCTCCGGTCCCATCGAAATTTTCCCACCCATATATCCCGCTTTTACCAGCTAAGAAGACTGTATCGTCGAAAACCGATATATCCCAAGGAGCATTCTCAAATCGCCTATAAAACAAATCGGGTATTGCTCCTGATTCACCGGGTATCTTATTCCAGACTGAAAGAGATCGGTCAAACCCGGAGGATACGAATAACCTTTCGCCATTTGAACCAGGCACTCCATTCTGTATAAGCCAATCCTCATAGTATGGATTGGTATCAGGAGAATCTACACCTAGAGACCAATCAGGTTTTTCATCAGGCCCAGAAGGAAGTTCGTCAAATACACTTACCCTGCCACCGTTGTATTCCACTATGAAAAGTTTGCCATCAATATATGCAGCATCATTACCGTCTCCGCCTAGCCACCTATGACCAACACCTGGTAAAGCCTCGCGCTTGTTAGAAGACGCTTCTTGAGTAGTTGTTGGAAGCTGATCCCAGAAAGCTAGGGTCTCTCCACCTTGCTGTATGGCAATCAATTTATCCCCTACAATAGTGCCTCCGACCCATCCATAGAGACAAGCATCAGGAGCCTGATTAGTTTTTGTAGGCCAACTAGCCCATATATGACTCCCAGAACCATCTCTGCATTCAGTCTTACCGTTTTCATCACCCACCAGAATATATTCGCCATTTGACACTATCATTCGAGGTGTGCCCATACCTTCATACTTAATGTGTAAATCTGGCTTTACTGACCCAGAATTGGGGAAGGAATTCCATAATATAAGTCTTTGTCCGTTATCTCCTCCACCAGTCACAGCCACAACAACTTTCTCTCCATTAGTCCATACTCCCCAGGGCCATGATTGAAGGGTATCTATCAAGGGTTCAAGATCAATAGAATAATCAGCTGCCTGCCCAGAAACAGTAGGAAAACTGGACCAAACCAATATCCGGTTATTATTTGAATCTGCAACTAACACCTTACCATCCGGAGTCATAGAAACTTGACCTGGAAAATCTAATTCATCCAACCCACTACCTTCCATTTGTGTCTCAAAATCTTGTTGCCCCAACACTATATCTGCTGGAACATTACTAGAAGGAATTGAATTCCAAATCATTATTCGGTTATTGTTCCTATCTGTCACCGCAAGTCTCGTGCCATCTGATGCAATGGAAACTGGGTGGTTAAATACGGAGGCACCGCCTGATTTATTGAAACCAAAGCCTGACATCCATAACGAAGCATCCTGCCCAGTAGTAAACGAGGTTTTAGATGCTGGGACTGCCTGTGCATAATTAGAGGTTTGTTTTGTAACTTTGAGACTATACAGTTGCTCTGGAGGGTTAGTGTGACCTGGCTGCTGAATACCATCTCCTGAGTGTTTATTATCCCCACCTGTAACGGCAATCAGCGACATCGGATCCACATCCAAGCCTAGCAAACAGATCGCTGAATGATCATGTATCTGCCCTGACCAAGAATCTGGATTTGAAAGAGAATTCATGTCTATAGACTGACTTATGCAAGCCTCAAACCCTTCAGGCCACGGAATACGCCTGTTCAAAACATCATAAGTTATGTTAGGTGGATACAATTTCTGCGCTAAATCTCGGTCGGCCAGATTAAAATCCCCAGCCTTAGCCCCTTGATCACTACCGCGGGCCGGTTGCTGCTGATTCTTATCTGAAGTTCCATAATCCGGGGTATTATTGCCAGTCTGTTTCTGATTGTTATTTGGATCTGGATAATTTCCTGAGCTACCGCTACCTCTATCAGTCATTTCTGAGGCTATAAGTGATTCGGGGTCAATTTTTAAGGATGATAGACATTTAGCTGCCTCGGCATGTACTTCATTAGGGAAAGACGTGACTCCTCTAAGTGAATCCATATCTATTACTTTACTTAGACACCGATCGAAATCATTAGGCCACGGTATGCGTCTCTTTAAAACTTCACCAGTTATGTTTTGAGGATATACATCTTGAGCCGATGTTGAAGCATTATCAGGTTTGGTTTGGTCGCCTGATTGAATATCTGTATTACCTTGTACTTTATCAGGTTTTTCTGAACCTTCGGACGCTGGAGTAACTCCCAGTCGCTGTTTAACCCTTGCATCAACAGTTGCTTGAATATCTGCCTGATCAATCTCAGAACTACTCGACGAATCTGTAGATGAACAAGAAGCAAGAATTATCAGGAGAATCAATGCGATTGGTAAATAAATATAAGTTCTTGGAATCATTAAGCTTTTTCCCACTGAATAACATTAGCCGAAACTATGCCTTCAAATATAAATTTCAAAAATACCTTCATTTTTTCATCGTGTAATTGTACGTAACAATCTGTAGCCAAACAAGGGGGGCTAAATACCACATAAGAGAGATTCCGTACTTTGAAACAGTCCTTAGTGTTATACTTCATTAACCAATTATAGGAATGAGTTTTATGGAAATCTGGGACTTTACTAGAAAAGGCAAGTTCGTAGTTCAGGAAACACTAGAGATAGACAGTAACTGGGCAGCATCCCCAGAGTCTACTGTTAGAGTCAATATTACATGCCCCAAATGCTCAACACTCTATCGTTTGCAGCATAAATCTGGTTGCGGGCTAGATCTCCAAATACAAGCTGTACTAAATCTTGGTCAATGCGCTTACTCAGATTGCAACATACCAATATCCGAAGACATAGCTGATTGCCCTAGCTGTGGATTAGAGTGCAGAGATATGGCACATGTGATTTTACAGTCTAACGGCTGTTGGTCATTCCGAGCTGTGCGCCGGTTAATAAGAGTAAAACAAGAATAAATACGTGACATATATGAAATGAATTATTTATTGATAGCAATCGCTTTATACATAACCTATCTCGGATACAAATCGCTACGCCCACAGAAGCCTCCAAAGGAAACAATTATCTGGAGCCCTCATCTAGATGATGATGGGGAGTGGATTGTTACAATAACCTAGCTATAATCTTACTAACATCAGGAGATTACTAAATGGCAAGGATGTGTCGGGAATGTAGTACCCCAATAGATGATCTAGATACTTTCTGCCCTAGCTGTGAGAAGAGACTTATATTACGCAACACCATGGGTTGTCTGTCGGTCTTGGCAGGTGGTATCGCCATAGTAGTTATAGTGATTTTGTTCCAATAGTCGAAATGAAGAGCAGAAATTATAGGACCCTGGAACAACACCCCTAAAACCTCGAGTTATTATATCTCGATAGTATCGCTTGATTCTGATAAGGTTATATAAAGAAACAATATCTAAAAGGAGTCTATTATGCCGACTATAAAAACCACAGGAGCCACAATATACTATGAGGAGACTGGTACTGGAACTCCTATCATCTTTGCCCATGGAGGCGGAGGAAACCATATGAGTTGGTACCAACAGGTTACATATTTCTCCAAAGAATACCGATGTGTTACTTTTGACCAGCGCTCATTTGGTCAAAGTATAGACGAGACAAAGGAATTTGCAGATGCTTTCCAGCGTGACATGGAAGAACTGCTAAATGCTTTAAATATAGATAAAACATTCCTTGTAGCTCAATCAATGGGCGGGTACTCTTGTATGCCATTTGCTGTCAGAAATCCCGAGAGAGTAATCAAGTTAGTAATGGCTGATACCTTTGCTGGACTAAGTGTGCCAGCAGTGACCGAAGCCATGAGAAAGCACCTTGCCATAGAAAATACTAACAGGCATCCTACGCACAAAGTATTTCGCGACGGTAATCCATCTGGCCAATTTCTGTATGAACAAATCCGTGGAATGAATCCCCCCAGAGTACCTGAGAGAGATATTTGGGACACAATCGAATCTTGGGTCTCTCTATCCGAGATACAGAATTCAACCATTCCTGTGTTATATGTTGTTGGTGAGGGTGACGAAGTCGTGCCGGTATCTGTTATAGATGCAGCTCACAAAGTCACCCCAAATTCCAGGGTCTCTATAGTTCCTAAAGCCGGTCATTCAGTCTATTTTGAAAAGCCAGAGATATTCAATTTTATTGTAGACAGTTTCTTCAAGGAATAAGGATAGATATAGTCCCATAATTTAGTGGCCAGAAATTTTATCTTCAGAAAAAGGAGAGATATGGTTTCACAAATAAGAATATATACAATCAACAAAGGGATGATGGATTCCTGGATAAATGTTTTTCAAGAAAAACTAATGCCAATCCATAAGAAATGCGGAATACCGATTGTGGGGGCATGGACCAACCTAGATAGATCTGAATTCATCTGGGTGAGAAGTTTCTCTACGATAGAAGAAATTGCATCTAAGGAATCCGAATATTTTGCCACACCGGAAAGAACAGAACTTGGCGATCTTCCTGGCAGTCATATTGCAAAAATAGAAGTCAAGGTAGTGGAATCAGTAGTGTTACCAGTAGCCTAATCTGTGTACCTCAGAATCTGTGAGTACTATACAAGGCAATTATTTAGCCTTTGTGATGGTGGCCCATACGTCTTCTGAGACCGTTACGCTTACTTCCTTTGGTAGCCATACGTTTCACGAATTCCTCTGCGGTTTCTTCCTGTTTATCTTTCTTCGGCTTTGCGTTAGCCATAATCGACTCCTTTTGTATTGTAGTTCTATTTAAAGTTGATTGCACATTATAACCTAACAAAGGCATACTATACACCAGTTAGGGGCTAAATTACGAATGACTTGGTTGATTATAGCATTGGCAAGTTCAGCATGTCTGGGATTGATCAGTATATCAGACAAGGTTGTTTTCCAAAAATATGTCAGGACCCCACTGAGCTTGATACTCGTAATCGGGATAATAGAGCTTATCGTTGGTGTCATTATGCTCATAGTTTCAGGTATACCAACAAAAACATCGATCTACTCAAATCTCATAGCAATCATCTCTGGAGCTCTTATCGCATTTGCTATACTTTTGCTTCAAAAAGTTCTATATACGCGTGAAGTATCTCGAACAGTACCGATAACACAATCTTCACCGATATTTACAGCTTTAGTGGCCCTTATCATGCTAGGTGAGTCCATATCTAGCCAACAATGGCTCGGTATAATAACTGCGGTTCTGGGAAGTATCCTGATATCCCTCAAACTGGATACTGGAACTGCAAAAATACTCTTACATCGATCGTTTTATCTTCTAATGCTATCAGCATTCTTTTATGGTACCTCTAATGTAACAAGCAAGATTGCCCTTGAGGAACTGCCGGTTTTATACACACAAGGTATGAGAACCGTAACTTTCGGATTAATTCTGATCAGTTACGCATTTAGATCAGAAGCATTTGCAGATGTAAAATCTCTGATACGCAAGAGAAGTCCGGCTCTCAAATTGATAATGGTAAATCAATTCATCACTGCTCAGATTGGAAGCTTCTTACTATTATGGGCTCTGTCTTTAGGCCCTGCATCCCTAGTTGCTGCTATAGCTGGCACTAGGGGACTATTTACATTGGTTTACAGTATCGGGATATCGAAAATATGGGTTGGTATATTGGGAGAGGATACATCGAATCAATCAGTAATGATTAAACTTATATCAACCTTATTAATAGTTGTTGGAGTTGTTGCGATCGCTATATAATCCAATAATATGAATCAAAGTAGACGACATTATCCTACACCATATAATTATCAGGTAAATTATGGATAGAATATAGGATACCATTGGAGGAATTTCACAATATTAGGGAATAAATAATCAGATAAGGAGAATATTATGACTAATGAATCCCCAAATAACAGCAAACAGGAAATAATAGAAAGATTGAATGCCATAAAAGCAGAATATGATAGGTGCACAGATGTAAATGCTGCTATTGCGTTTAATGGCTCCGAATGGTCTATTGCTGATTTGATAGGCCATAGCACAGGCAGTTATAGTGGTATGGTAATGAGAATTCTTAACGAAGAATCACCCAATCTCAACCCTAATGGTTACGACTCAGAAGCATCTTGGGCAAGACAACGAAATGCATTACTAGAAGAAATCGAGAACTACATTAAGATTACAACCGAATTAACAGATGATCAGGTTTCTAGAACCGCCATATTCTCTGGTAATACCATCACCACTCTAGATATGCTTGCAAGAGTTGCGAATCATTACGATGAGCACCTGGCACAATTAAGAGATGAAGTCCGTATTCGAGAAGGCCTGTCCTAGAAGATATACCAATCTAAGGCTTCAGTAATTCAAGGTATTTTCCCTGATTGCAGATAACCCATTAGTCAAACAAGTTCTTAAATAACTTGCTGAACTCTGCCTTATACCTTTCTGGATCACTGTCGTAGGCTCCACCATGCTCATTGCAATCTGCAAACTCCAAAAAACCGGCATTAGGGCCCAAGCTCCCATGAACTCTAGTAGTCTGATATAAAGGTACAGTCTTATCTCCACTACATCCCACAACAATAGTAGGCATGTTAATGTAATCCAAGGAAAGATAATTTTCCTCGATGGAGTTAAAGTCGAAACCATATAGAATCTGTGTCATCAACAATATACCTGGCTTTAACATGTCAGCCATAAATAAATTCATGGGCGTTCTTCTCGCCACCTGAGTGGTGAGAAGGTCTAGAAGACTATAGTAAGGCGTATCAGAAAAGACACCGACCACTTCCACATTTGTATTGCTAGGCTCATATGCCATACCACTGAAAACAGCTGTAGTAGCCCCATAACTGAATCCCCAAATACCAATTTTCTCAACAGCTTTCACATCGTATAGGTAGTCCAACGTATCGTAAACATCGTTAATCTCATCAATGCCAAATGTGAAGTCACCAACTCCTGATATTCCATGATTCCTAAAATCTATTGCTGCAACGGAAAACCCCAAATGATGAAATTCATTGACATATCTCAAAACCTTCTCATCACTTTTCTGGCTTCTTAAACCATGCAGAACTAGTATTGTCTTTTCTGAATCGTTAGGTATCCACCAGGTTGAAATATTTGCACCAGCGGAAGAGGGGATTTCAATTTCCTCGAATTCAAGATTATAAGAAGAAGGGGTAATATCTGATTCACTGCTTCCTACATTGAAAGTTGAATAAGCAGTAAATGCTGACAGAAAAAAATAGACGAAAACTAATAAGAATATGCCTATTATTAAAAATCTAGGTCTAATAGCTATCATATAGTGGCTCCCCTATCATTATTCTTGATAGCATATTCCTGATCGCGAGTATAAGCGCCCCTTGCCAATACAAATCTAGATATTGGAGGAGCAGACAATTCATTAATGAGCGTTGAGGCTAGGATAGCCGTTACGGCTATATTGCTTATAGGATCTAGCTGAGGAATTTCAGTTATCAACATAGTAAGTCCTATAGTTACTCCTGCCTTCGGCATGAGTGCAAATCCGAGGTACTTTCTGATTGGTCCGGTAGTATCGGCTGATACTGCACCTATCCAACTGCCAATAATCTTACCACCATCCCTGCCTAATACTATTAACATCGTAAGAATGCCAGCAGATCTTAGCATATCTAGATTCATATGGGCTCCTGCTACGCTAAAAAACAAGGCGAACATTGGTTCTTGTATAGGTTTGATAACTCCTATGTAATCTTTATCATCTGCCTGCAGGTTAACAATAGTGAAGCCGAATACTAAGTTAACTAATATAGGAAATAATCCAATTGTTAATGCGATCTGAGAGCTTGCCATAATAATACCCATAACCAAGATCAATCTCTGGTACTTTTGCCAAGTTATCTGACCTACAAACGACATGAAATATGCCAAAACAACTCCCAAAAGTACTGACCCTAATATGGAAAATAGTTGTTCCAGAACTACTCCAATTGCGTCCGTAGAAACGGATCCTTCTATTATAATAATTGCTATCCATGTGCAGATTGAAAAACCTACAATCGCATATAAATTGTCTAGTGCTATAACTCCTAGTAGTGCTGTAGGGAGTGATCCGATCACCTTTAGTTCATCTACTATAGCCATCGAGACCGCAGGCGCTGTAGCCATACAGATAGAACCTATAACAATACCCATTACTAACCAACTGCGAAAATCAAGAGATAATTCGGGCATTAAGATTGG
Source organism: Chloroflexota bacterium (assembly GCA_002717805.1). GTDB lineage: Bacteria > Chloroflexota > Dehalococcoidia > Lucifugimonadales > UBA2985 > UBA2985. Next base: position 10,890 of record PBBS01000025.1, read on the forward strand.
CCCAATATAGGTGATCAGTAATAGAGTGATTATGAATGCCATGCCAGCCTCAGCGATTGATATATATAATATCGCCTTCTTTAAACCGACAAGGTTCTGAAATGAAGCATTCCCCCCAATCATATATGCAATTACCCCCAGAATAGGGTTAGTAAATGCATGGGATAGTACATCTACCGTATCGTAATCCACGACACCCACCATCCATGGACCTATTAGTATGCCAATCAACAAATAGCCTGTAACTGCGGGCATTCTTATAAACCTTACTGTCCTACCAGCGAGTAGACCTAAGGTAACAATTATTGCCACTGAATATATAATCTGCGAAGTCAACTAATCTGCATGTCCAATTCTTTTGTGAGTTTTCATTACATTCACGAAGTTTACTAGGCACGAATCACCTTGCCAAATTACGATATATGTCTATAAAGAGGGCCCATGCTCCTTATAACGCACTATTTAGAACCTTGAGGTACATCAAAATATAGTATATTAATATTCCATCAATGTATTATGGAATATTAATATGAAACCCATATAACATACATGGTACAATGAGTTAGTATTGTATCTTATTAGGATTTGGTAATACAAAATACAGGGCTAAGGGTTCTACTTGGCTCAATGAAGCCAAGGAGATCACTCTGGAATTCACAAAACTAGATCTATCTAAACCATTGCTTGACGCCATTAAAGTGGCTGGGTACTCAGAACCAACACCAATACAGGAACAAACTATCCCATTGGCTCTAGAGGGTAGAGATATATTGGGAATGGCACAAACAGGAACCGGAAAGACTGCTAGTTTCCTCTTACCAATTCTCGAAAAACTACGGCTACAGCCCCCTGGAAAAATTCGTGGGCTGATATTGTCCCCCACTCGTGAACTAACAGAACAGATACATCGTAACGCTATAGAACTCAGGGGAAATACCAGTATTCGTAGCACTGCTATATATGGAGGAGTGGGCAAAGGCCCTCAGATAAAAGCAGCTCAGGGTAGAAGTGAAATTGTTGTGGCATGTCCGGGTAGATTACTAGACCTCATCCAGTCAAGGGAGATCGATCTCTCATCTGTAGAAATACTAGTCCTCGATGAAGCCGATACCATGTGTGATATGGGGTTTTTACCTGATGTGAGGAAAATTCTTAATTATCTGCCTAAGAACCGCCAAACCCTCTTTTTTGCGGCTACTATGCCTGATGAGATACGAACATTGGCTGCAGATATGCTTAGAAACCCAGTAACTGTTGAAGTAAACATGATTGCTCCCGCTGATACAGTAAGCCACGTCTTGTACCCATCATCTGAAGACCTTAAGAGATCCGTATTAGATGAAATTCTAAAGAGAACCGCTACAGGTAGAGTTCTAATATTTACCCGGACCAAACATCGCGCTCGCAGATTAGCAGATCAACTTTCTAAGGACAAATATCGCGTAGTAGCATTGCAGGGCAACATGTCACAGAATAAGCGGGACAGGGCAATTGATGGTTTTAGGAACGGGAAATACGACATTCTGGTAGCGACTGACGTTGCATCGCGTGGTATAGACGTCTCTGAAATTACTCATGTTATCAACTTTGACATGCCCAATACCGTGGATGCCTATATACATAGAATAGGTAGAACAGGACGGGCTGGGAGTGTCGGAGAGGCGTTTACTCTGGTTACTTCTGATGATATAGGCATGATCCGAAGGGTTCAGAATATACTCGGGTCAACGATCCCACAGGAACGTTTGTCAGATTTTGATTATGGCAAGTTCATACCAAGAATAGAAATTGGATCCCCTAGGTCACAATCACAGAATGGACATACTCAAAAGAAACAAATTAGCCAACCGTCGAACAAGACAACAAATAATTATATGCACCGCCGTAGGTTCAGGAAACCTTGGAATAGAGATAGCAGAACTAATATATAAAATAGCTATAGTTCGAATGGATGGGAGCTCATGCAACTCATTCTTGTACTAAAAGTCACTGTGGGCCAGCTCGGATTGAATCGACCTGGCCCACAATATTTCGATTAGCTAAGTACAAAGAACAGAACTGACACAATCGCCAAACCTACTGACGCAGGGTTCAGCGCATCGATCTTACCGCTTAGAGCCTTAGTGAGCACATATGCGATAAAGCCTATAGCTATACCATACGCAATAGAATACGTTAACGGCATGACTATTGCAGCAAGAACCGCAGGTGCATATTCTGAAACATCATCCCAATCTATATCCTTAATATTACGCAAGAAATACGTAGCGATGAAAATCAAAGCTGGAGCAGTTGCAAAAGCTGGAACGGACTGTGCCAGCGGAGCAAAGAAAAGACAGGCTGCGAAAAGAACCGCAACAGTCACCGCTGTCAAACCAGTACGACCACCTTCCTTAATACCAGCACCACTCTCTATGTATGAGGTAGTATTGGATGTCCCAGCCAACGCACCAACAACTGTTGCAGCAGAATCGGCGAGTAACGCACGATCAATATCTTCGACCTCTCCATCATCATTAACTCTACCAGTCAGATTAGCAACAGAGGTTAAAGTCCCTGCTGTGTCAAGAAAGTCCACGAATAAGAATGCGAAGGCTATTCCAATAAAACCTGCTGTAGCCAACACGGAAAAGTCCAGCTGGAATGCATGTTCAGGGCTCGGAACAGATCCTGCAACACCGCTCAACGATGCTCCACCTGCACCGGATATCCAAGCAATAACTGAAACGGCCAAGATACCAATTATGATGGATCCTGGTATCCCACGTTTGTCTAGAACGGACATAATAATGAAACCAAGACCGGCTAGCAGGACTGGCCATGATGCAACATCCCCAAGTCCAACCAATGTTGCAGGATTGTCAACGATCACACCAGCATTCTGAAACCCTATAATGGCCAGGAATAGACCGATTCCCGCTCCAACCCCTAACTTCATGCTCTTGGGAATTGAGTTAATAATATATTTACGCGCAGGAGTAACAGAAAGTATTACGAAAACAATACCCGCAATCAGTACGGCTGTAAGCGCCTGCTGATAACTATAGCCGTCACCAAGTATAACAGTGTAGGTGAAATAGGCATTAAGACCCATTCCCGGAGCCAATGCTACTGGCCAATTTGCCCAAAGGCCCATTATCAATGTTCCGACAACGGCTGCTATGATTGTTGCTGTGAAAATAGCACCGAACTCCATCCCTGTTCCCTCGGTGCTCAGAGTGAGCGGGTTAACAATCGTAATGTACGCCATAGTAAGAAAAGTAGCGACACCAGCAGTAATCTCAGTTCTTACAGATGTACCTGCCTCCTTCAAACGAAAAAGACTCTCTAACATCATTTCCTCCTTAGGTTTTCGCCCAATATTATGGGTGTATGCCAAGAACATACCACATTTTGGCATCAAATTATATAATGTAACCATATCTTGTATAAAAAGCCTCGCCTTAATATATATAAAATGGTGTATAATTATGGCAAGCTAAGGGAATTCTTTATGGGCTACCGTTGTACATTCTAGGGGAAAATGGAGTGAATAATGAAAGAAAACCTGACAGAAGAAGAGTTTGAATTGTATCGGCTTCTTAAATCTTACCAATTTTGCAGCACTGAAGGTCTTTCTCGGCTTGTCCTAGAAACAAGAACCCCTCCAAAGAAATCGCTGCTAAAGGGAATATTCCACTTGTCATAAGAAAGCAGATGGGTGTATTCGGTGGAAATCGCTAACCCAGTTCGATTTATTTCAATTTCATTATCTTGGGCACTAGCTACATAGGGAAATCTAAATGTCCTCTGTAACACGCCCGCCTGAATCTACCACGCCCTCAATCGAATATATGTCTCGTAACTCTCGATATTGCTGGTTATAGTCTAAACCATATCCGACAAGGAATTGGTCTGGAACCTCAAACCCCACATACTCGACAGTGACGGAAGTAAGTCTACGAGCTGGCTTGTCCAAGAGAGAACATATACTTACTGTAGCTGCACCCTCTTCCTCAAAGTATTTTCGTATGAATTGAGCTGTTAATCCTGTATCCACAATATCCTCAACTACCAAGACATTCTTACCAACTACGGGAGTTCGAACTCCATGATGAAGACGAACATCTCCCGAGGATTTTAGAGCTGCATCATAGCTAGATAGCCGGATGAAGTCGACTTGAATTGGCAAATTCATACGACGAATCAAATCAGATAGGAAAACAAAAGATCCATTCAAAGCCCCGACTACAAGAAGCGGCTGGTTTTTGTAGTCGGCCTGGATCAATCGAGCCAGGCGCTCAACACATTCTTGGATTTCCTCTTCACTAATAGCGAGTCTTAAATTAGTCACGTAACTCGATCACCTGATTAATATGATTTGCCAAGAAACTTATTTAGTGCCTAAATTAATGGTGGGCGATTGAGGGATCGAACCTCAGACCCCTTGTGTGTAAATCATGTACTAACATATTTCACCAAGTAATTGTACGTAACATACCGTACCTAAACAAGGGGTTTAATGTATCAGTACGTAACATTCTGTTAATCCCCGTGGGTCTACCAAATCCTGAGGGTTTTCCAGGTAGATATTAGTGTAGTAAAACCTAATGCTATAATTAACTAACCAAATGCTGTGGAGTGGTGCATTGTCCAAGTACTCTCTAAAAGCATATCATATCGCCTCTTCAGCAACTCCTTGAGGGCTCCTCAGTAGGTAAGTAAGCGGTATCGTCATCAAGATAGTCGCCAATGTGATCAGGATAGCACTATCGTAGGTCCCGGTGGAGTCGAAAACCCAACCATATAACACAGGTCCTATCACGCCTGAACCCAAGAAGCCGATTTGCAACAGACCTTGGAGAGTCCCAAACGACCTAGCTCCGAATAACTTCATCATGAGGATCGGTCTTAAAGGTACGGTGCCACCGAATCCAATACCGAACGTGAGGGCAAAGACGACTGCGAGCCAGTACTGTTCCGGGCCGATTACAAGTAGGATGAGTAATCCAATAATCTGAAACCCTATAAGCATGCCCATAACCACTCTGTAGTCAAGCATATCCGCCAAGACACCGGAGCCAATCCTCCCGATGCCACTCAGAAAAAACATCAACCCTAAAACGCTCGCTGCCTGAGCGGCGCTATAGTTGAGGTCCTCCATAAGAGGTATAAGATGTACCATTAGGCCGCTGATTCCCACAAACATAAGTGCATAGAGAGTCACGACAACCCAAAAAACCTGTGTCCTAACTGCCTCAGCCACTGTATATCCGTCGGTGGTTACATCTATAGGATGATCCTGGACCTCAGTATTAAGTGCAGATACCGCCTCGGGCTTATCGCCATCCGCAAGGTAGCCATATGGCTCGGGTCTTGCGCGTGCCACCATGGCTAGCGGAATACCCACTACCCACAACCCGATTCCAAGTGCGATTGTCGCAACACGCCAGCCTATCATTCCCTCCAGAACAGCGATAATGACTAACGAAGGCCCTCCTAATACAGGCCCCAACATGGCAATCCCCAAGGCTCTGCCTCGCATCCTCCGAAACCAATTGGCAACAGCGGCTACCCAAGTTACACCGTGGCTGGCTCCGGACATTCCAAACGAGGCGATCAAGAAAGCTATGTAAAAAGTGAATACCGAGTCGATGAATCCCAACATTATCATTCCCGCTCCACCGATTATGACCCCAAGCAGAATGACGACTCGTGGGCCCCAGCGATCAACCAGCACTCCTACTACGGGTGCTAACAACCCAGATTCAACCGCGCGCAGGGAGAAAGCCCCAGAAGTGAGGGCTCGAGACCAGCCAAACTCTTGAAGCATCGGGAGGAAAAACACGTTGAAGCCAAGGCCGAATGCCAGAGTCAGGTACAAGTTTAGCCCAATGCTGGCGGCTACGATGTACCATCCATAGAAGATTTTTGTCATAATTTGCGCACCGTTTGCATGCTAACAGTATAGCTGTTTCCGGAGAGAGAAAGACATTCCGTGGCACGAATTGGGATACTAAAGCGGCACCTATCCAAAAACAAAAGCCCTGAGCTTTGCGCTATGGGCTTATTTTGTGCCTAAATTAATGGTGGGCGATTGAGGACTCGAACCTCAGACCCCTTGTGTGTAAAACAAGTGCTCTAACCAACTGAGCTAATCGCCCGAAACTATGTCATAATGGCGCG